>NZ_JBSFCW010000036.1:0-64277 GCF_053593595.1 Streptomyces sp. NPDC002206 | reverse complement strand
CACCGCCTCGTAGAAGGCCTTGGTCCGGTCGATGTCGGAGACGGGCAGCACGATCATTTCGAGTTTCAGATCCATGGGGATGTCCTTGTTTCTTGAGGCGTGTTCACGGTTTCTTGAGGCCGGTGTTCACGCGTCCAGTGCGTCACTGGTTCAACGGGTGCACGGCGTACTGCCCTGGCGGCCAGGGCTGCCGGCTGCGACGGCCGGGGAGGCGGCCGGTGCTGTGCCGCCTGATGGAAAACCTATCCGGCACTTAGCTTGTACGCAAGGAAAGCGTGAAAGAGGAGGGTGTGGCAAAGCTATCAGTGGATGGGGTGGCGGTCCGGCAATACCGGAGTGGGCGGATTCTTCCGCCGCAGGGCTCCGGGGCACGCCGCAGGCAGGCGCAGCCTGTGCTGGGAGCCAGAAGTGCCGTACTGGCGCTGACCTGCGTGTTTCGCCGGAGCGTCTTCGTCGGGCGGTGTCGCGGTACTCGTGGATCAGTCCGCCGAGAATGTCGTGGCGTTGGATGCGGTGCGCCAGGAAGGGGATGACGTGCCGGTCGTCGGCGGGAGCTCGAAGATCGAGGGCGTGGTGCGACCGTCTCGGCGATCTCCTGCGGCGAACCGGGCCCCGAACCAGTCCGCTCGGTTCGCCGCAGCGAGCATCGCGGACGCCTGGTCGCCAAACGCGCCCCACGCTCTCCGCATCGGCGTCTCGATGGCCACCGGTGCCCCGCGGACGAGCACCGGACGCGCCGGTGAAACGGCTCGTTCCTAAGCGACCGTGAGCACGATCTTGCCCTGGATGTGCCCTCGGGCGGCGCGTTCGTGTGCGGCTCGGGCATCCGCGAGCGCAAACGTGCTGTCGATCGCGACGCGGACCGTGCCCGCGTCGAGCAGGCGTCCCAGTTCGGCAAGCTGCGCGCCGTTCGAGCGGACCGTGGTGCCCGTGACGGTGACGCCCAGCTTCACGGTCTCTTCTTCGTCGAACTCTCCGAAGAACACGGGGAACTGGGAGCCGCCGCGCTTGAGCGTGCGCAAGAAGCGCTTGCTGTCGGGGCCACCGACGGCGTCGAGAACGAGGTCGACGTCGTGCACGAGTTCCTCGGGACGGCTCTTGGTGTAGTCGATGAACTCGTCGGCGCCGAGCTCGCTCAGGAACGATTCATGCGCGCCCGATGCCACCGCGATGACCCGTGCACCCTTCCATTTCGCCAGCTGCAGCGCGAAGTGCCCCACGCCGCCCGCGGCGCCGTTGACGAGCACCGTCTTGTGGGCGTCGAGTGGCACCGGACGATGCTGCGCCGCCTGGAAGCCCGAGGGGTGATCGTGTCCGACCTCGATCAGGAACTGCCACGCGGTGAGCCCGGACATGGGCGCCCCGGCGGCGTGCACGTGATCGATGCCGGCCGGCTTGAGTGCGAGGTCCGCCGCGGGCGCGGCCACGTACTCGGCATAGGTGCTGCCATCGAAGCTGGGGAAGCGAAGGAGACCGAAGACTTCATCACCGACGGAGAAGCCGTCCACATCCGCGGCGACGGCCTCGACGACGCCCGACAGGTCCGTCCCCGGGATCGCGGGCAGGCTGAACTTCGGCCGCGCCTCCACAGGCAGGTTGGACATCCCGTCGCGCAGGTACCAGTCGGGAGGGTTGACGCCGACCGCATGCACGCGAACGAGCACCTCACCCGGCCCCGGATCGGGAATCGGCACCTCGTCGTAACGCAGAACTTCAGGACCGCCGTGCTCATGGAGCCGGACCGCCCTCATCGTGTGTGTCGGCATCGTTTTCTCCTGCCCGCGCTGCGGGATAGTCTTATTCGGATCAGCGATCCACATAAACGGACCACTGATCCGAATATATGGACCACTGATCCGGATAGTCAAGAGGGACAGATGCGGGCCGACGCCATGAAGAACCGCGACCACCTGCTCGCAGTAGCGGGCACCGCCATCACCGAGCAAGGCGTCGACGTGTCACTGCGCGACATCGCACGCAGAGCCGATGTCGGACTCGCGACGCTGCTGCGTCACTTCCCGACGCGCGAGGCGCTGCTCGATGCCCTGCTCCGCACGAACTTCGACGAGCTGACCGCCAAGGCAGGTGCCCTCGAAACGTCCAGCTCGCCCGGCGATGCTCTCGTTTCGTGGCTACGCGACTGCGTCGCGTGGACAACTGAGTATCGGGGCGTGGTCGTGCTGATGGCAGCCGCCATCGACGACACCGAGTCCGCACTCCACGCTTCGTGCGTCACCCTGCGCGCAGGCGGTGCGCGGCTCCTCACCCGTGCCCAGGCCGCGGGCATGGCGCGGACCGACATCGATGGCGCCGATCTGTTCGCGCTGGTAACGGCGCTCGCCTGGCTCGGCGATCAACCCTCGCTCGCGCCACGCGCCGATCACCTCTTCGACGTTGTCGCAAGCGCGATCCTGACCAGCACAGCGAACAGCGACGCCGAGGGGGAACCCCGCCCTCGCGCCCGTAGCTGAAATCGTCGCGCACGCGGACCGGCGAACTCGGCCGCGCGCTCGGCAAGAGCGCATCGACGCCGAGTTCGCCAAGGCGGTCAGGGCCACCGGCATCGAGCCGCGCGCTCCCCGGAAGCGGCTGACGAAGGCGGAGGCGCGCCGGCTGATCACACCCTGCTGACCGGCGCCGCCATCGCAGCGTGTCACAGCGTCGCGGTCGGCTCCTCCCCGGAGGCGCTGCCTGTGAGCCACTGGTCCCATCCCAGGTTGAAGTCGGCGTAACCGTTGTCGGCCGGCGCCTTGGCGCGGGGCGAGCCGGTGATGGTGACGGGGTCACCCTGCTTCACCTGGCCGTAGAACCATTTGGCGTCCGACAGGGACAGGTGGACGCAGCCGTGCGAGCCGCGGGCGCTGCCGCTGCCCGGATTCGGGTCGCCGGTCGAGTAGTGCACGTATGTGCCGGACTGGGTGAGGTGGATGTCCCAGGGCAGCGTCAGGTCGTAGTAGTTGGGGCTGCCCTTGTCGCAGCTGATACCGACGCTGCAGGAGGTCATGTGGACCTTCTTCTGCTTGTCGATGACGGCCATCGTGCCGTTCCACGTCGGATACTGGGCGCTGCCCGCATTGATCGACAGGGTGCGCACCACCTTGCCGTTGCGGGTCACCTTCATGGTGTGGCCGGTCACCGAGACATCCGCGCGCACGTCGTCACCGATCTTGAAGGTGTGCGTGTAGCTGTGCACGCCGTAGCGTCCGTTGCCGTTGCCGACGCCCTTCATGTCGGCGTCGATCTTCACCGTCGTACCGGAGGGCCAGTACGTCTTCGGCCGCCAGTCGGCGCGCTTGTCGCCGAACCAGTGCCAGGCGCCGGACACCGGCTGCGAGGCGCTCACCTTCATGTGCTTCTCCACCGTGGCCCGCGCCTTGGCCGCGACCGGGTTCGTGAAGATCACCGAAATCGGCATGGCCACACCGACCGTGGTTCCCGTCTGTGGCGTGATCGTCTCCAGCAGCATCGGCGGACCCGCAGGCTCCGTCGGTGACGGTGAGACACTCGCGCTCGGCTTGCCCGACGCCTTTGCGTCGCCCCCGCCCGCCTTGTCGCTGCCGCCCCCGCCGCAGGCACTCGCGCCCACCAGCATCACACCCGTGACGAGTGCGATCCCTATGCCGCCCTTGCGCCGTCCCACGACCTGCCCCGCTCTCTCGTTCCACAGCCCTGACGGGCCCGACTCCCTGTCAGACGGCAACGGCGCGGGCCGCAGTTGCGTGCGTCGCGTAAAGCATGTCTCAAGACTCGTTGCGCACCGCCGGACCGGGGACGATCAGGGGCCGGCGTCACCGGCTGCTGCACCCCGGCCGAGACCTCCGTCGACTCCGCCCTGACCGTCGCCGAGGCCAAGACCGCGTCGCGCTGCGCCTGCCGGAACTGACACGACGCACTTGGCGCCTTCCACACGGAGGACCCCAGTTCGGCACGGCCTGAACCAGAGCCACCCGCACCGGAAACTCCACACCACCAGCCTGCGCAGACGCAGCCGGTCCGGCGCGCCGGACTACTTCGTACACCGGGGAACCGTTCGAGGGCTGGGACCGGCTGCCACGCGAGCCGGCCTGTTCCATAAACGATCCCGAGATCTACGGCCCCGTTGTCCATGAGCTGTCGTCGGCATCGGCCGTGTCCCGGGGACTTTTGGCGCGGTATCAGATCGTGGTGGTCGAACTGACCGACCCCATCGTCACCCCCGCCCGCCTGGTCGGCGAGGAAAACCGCGAGGAGCAGCTGCGTGGTGAGCGGATGGACGTTGCGGGCCGCGCTGTTCGCGACGATGGCGGTCCAGCGCACGCAGTACTCGTACCTGGAGCAGCTGCACCCGACTACCGACGCGGACGACAGCCCGGTGCCGGGCCCGGACGGCGGGGACAGCTCGCTCGGCGGCTCGGTGGACAGACGCACCGGCCTCTGCTGCCGATCAAGAGCGAGGGTTATCCGGGTGAGACGTACGAAAGGGGCAGAGCCGGAGTGTGCCGATGGCCACGCCTGCCCCCCGAGTCACCGTGCGTCGATCCGGCCACGATGCTCGAAGACGCGGCGGCGTTCAGCGCGGAATCACCCAGCTCGGTGCCCAGGTCCCGGCGGCGTCGTGGCCGGCCGCTGTGGCGGCGAGGTGGGCGCGCAGGGTGGTCAGCGCTGGGTGGGGGTTGTCGCGGTGCCAGAGGAGCGAGTGCGGGTAGACGGGCGTCGGGTCGGTCACCGGGATGCGGCGCAGGCCGTGGCCGGCGGGCCAGACCAGGCGGGTGTGCTCGCCCATGAAGGTGGCCAGGGCCGGGGTGTCGGCGATGGTGTCCAGGAGCGCGTCGGAGCCGAAGTTGGGGCCGGTCGCCTCGATGGTGAGGCCGAACTCGGCGACGAGGTCGTCGTAGTAGGCGGCCCACTCGGTACCGGGGACGATGCCGGGCATCCAGATCCGGTGCCCGGCGAGCTGAGCGAGAGGCACCGACCGGGCGCCCGCCAGCGCGTGGGCGGGGCCGGTGAGGAGCTGGAGCGGCTCGTCGAGCACCCGGACGGACTCGATGTCCTCGGGAAGCGGCCGGCCGGGTACGGCGACGGCGCGGAAGGACGCGTCGATCGCACCGGACCGGATGGCGGCGACGGCCGTCTCGATGTCGAACAGCATCACCACGTCGAGGTCGATCCCGGGGTGTGCGCGGTGGAAGTCGCGCAGCAGGCCCGCCGCCGCGCCGCGCGAGGCGATCACGTCGACGCGCAGCGGACGGCGGCCGGTGCGCACGGACGCGACCGCGCGCTCGGCGACGCGCAGCAGCTCGCGCGCGTGGGGCAGGAACGCCTGCCCGTCGATGGTGAGTTCGGCGCCGCGCGCGGTGCGGGTGAACAGCCGCACGCCGAGGGTGCGCTCCAGCGCGGCGATGCGCTTGGAGACGGCCTGCTGGGTGACCGCCAGCTCGGCGGCGGCCTCCTGGAACTGCCCCGCGTCGGCGGCGGCGACGAAGGTCCGGACGGTGTCGAGATCCATGCAGACACCCTAGGGACACAACTGTTGGTTGTGGCTGATGGCTCTGTGGTTGTTTGATTCCTGGTTGTGCTGCTCGCTTTGATGCTTCCGAACGCGGATCGGTTGTGCAGGGTCGAGTGGCGAGGGGCGTCGGGTATGAGGAGCGGGCACCGGCTGGGAGGTCTGCTCGGCCATCGGCTGGGGCGGCGGTTCGGGTGGCTCTGGGGAGCGTACGGAACCAGCGCGCTCGGCACGTGGCTCGCCTTCGGTGCGTTCCCGCTGATCGCCATCCAGGTGCTGCACGCCGGACCGGCCGAGGTCGCCGCGCTCTCCTGCGTGGGGGCTGCGGTGGGCGCGGCCGTGGCGGTGCCGCTCGGCCCGTGGGTGGAGTTCCGCCGCAAGCGGCCGGTGCTGATCGCGATGGACCTGGTGCGGTTCGCGGCGCTGCTGACGATCCCCGCCGCGTTCGCGCTCGGCGTCCTCACGTTCCTTCAGCTCCTGCTGGTCTCGGTCGTCGTCGCGGCGGCCGACATCACCTTCCGCGCCGCCTCCGGCGCGTACCTGAAGACGCTGCTGCCGGCCGAGGACCTGCTCGTCGCCAACGCCCGGTTCGAGTCCACGGCCTGGACGACCACGATCATCGGACCGCCGCTGGGCGGCGCGGCGATCGGGCTCCTCGGTCCGGTGGCGACGGTGGTGGCCGACGCGGTCAGCTACCTGCTCTCGGCCCTGGGGATCCGCGCGATGGGCGGGCACGAGCCGCGGCCCGAGCGGCAGAAGGCGGCGCGCATGCGGGCCGGGGACCTGCTCGACGGCTGGCGGTACATCCTCGCCGACGCGACGCTGCGTCCGCTGTTCTTCAACACCGCCTTGTTCAACGGCCTGGTGATGGCCGCCCAGCCGCTGCTGGCCGTCCTGATGCTCGGCCGGCTCGGGTTCGCACCGTGGCAGTACGGCCTCGCCTTCGCCGCGCCCTCGATCGGCGGGCTGCTCGGTTCGCGGCTGGCCCGGCCGCTCGTGGCCCGGTTCGGGCAGTACCAGGTCCTGGTCGTGGCCGGGGCGCTGCGCGCGCTCTGGCCCGTCGGCCTGGCCTTCCTGGGGCCGGGTACCGGCGGGCTGCTGCTGGTGATGGGCGTCGAGCTCGGACTCATCTTCTGCTGCGGGGTTTTCAACCCCGTCTGCGCCACCTACCGCCTCGAGCGCACCGCGACCGACCGGGTCGCCCGCACACTGTCCGCCTGGGCGGTGACGACCAAGGCCACGACCGCGCTCCTGACAGCCGTCTGGGGCGTGCTGGGCAGCCTGCTCGGCCCGCGTACGGCCATCGGCCTGGCCGGCGTGCTCCTGCTGGCGACTGCGCTGCTGCTCCCCCGCCGCGCGGCAGCGCCTCTCTCCGATCCGGAGCCAGCACCGAGCCGCACCTGACGGGCCGCCCCCGCCGTCCCCGCGACCGGGCTGCGCCGCCCGACGGCCAACCGCGCGCTCATCTCATCGGCGAACTTCGACGCGGACTCGTCACATCAGGCATGAGGGAAGACTCGTGTCCCCGCGTCATCCGCTCACACCACCAGCACGAACCCATCAATTTGACGCACCATCACTGACACCACCCCACTGACACCAGCCGGCGCATCGCAGCCGGGCGCGGTCGGCGCCGGTGCTGCCACTTGCCTTGTGGCGGCTTTACCCGCAGTACCGTCTGGCATCCGCCATGCGGCGGTCATGCCGCCGTCGATGGCGAGTGCGGCTCCGGTGATGAACGTCGCTTCGTCGCTGAGGAGGAAGGCCACGAACGCCGCGATCTCGTCCGGCTGGGCGATCCGCCCGATCGGGTGCAACGCTCCGGCCACGCGGACGGCCTCTTCCGGCGGCAGGCCCATGTTGTTGCGGAGCAGGGGGGTGTCGACGCCGCCGGTGACAAGCGCGTTGATAGGTACGCCGGTAGCGGCCACGTCGAGGGCGGCCGACCGTGTGAGTCCGACGACGCCGTGCTTGGCGGCGCTGTAGGAGGCCATGCCGGGGGCTCCGGTGATTGCGAGGTTGGAGGCGTTGTTCACAATCGCGCCGCCGCCGGATGCTTGCAGCACTGGCAGCTGGTACTTCAGGCTGAACAAGACACTGCTGAGCTCGGACAGCGCGACGGTGTACTCGAGCAGGGTGCGGAGCGTGCGAGCGTGCCTCACTGGCCGTCGGTGCGGCGGACCTTGACCGACAAAACGAGATGGTCATGGAGCATCGGCTGGCCATCGTGGGACTCGTTGTCTCGTCTCACTCAATCGAGTCGTTTTCTCAACGAACCGAGTCGTTCGGGCTCTGTCTCATCGAACCTGGGCGCGCCACGCCGCCCTGGCGCGGCTCACGTCCCACCCCGCGCATGGGAGGGATCCCATGGCTCTCGACCGTTGAATCGGCCAAGGTGCAGTGGTGAGCACTGAAGAGAGTCCCGTCGAACACGACGACCGGTGGGTCCTAAGCCTTCGCGGGATGAGCGTGACCAAGATCAGCGTGGACTTCCGGCTCGTACTGGTCCTCGACTCGGACTGGGAAATCGCACTGGAAGCACCCGTCAACCTCTCGCACGGGACAGTCCACGCCAACCCGTCCGTACTCCTGAAACCGGAATCACAGGACGTCGCAGCGGCCCTCGCACTCTTCGGAGCGAAGGTCCTGTCGGCGGTCGCGTTCAAATCCGGCACCCTGCGTCTCGTTTTCGACACAGGCCACCACCTGAACTGCTCGTCAGATCCGTCCTTCGAAGCGTGGCAGGTCACGGGCCCAGCGCAATGGCGCTTCGTGTCTCTGCCGGGAGGCGACCTCGGTGTCTGGTCCGGCTCAGGAACGAGCGAGTCCTAGCCTCGAGACGTGCAGTGCAACGAACCGAGTCCACGCGTCTCACTCAATCCTCGCGGTGCATGTAGCCGAGCATCGAGCGGGAGTGGCGGGCCCAGCCGCCCTGGCCGGCGATGGCGATGCCGTTACGACCGCGCCCGCATCCTGCTCACTCACCACGGCGACGGGCTGCGGCTACCCGGCTGCGGTATTCCTCGGCCTCCCGCCTCGGCGAGGCCGTCCGCGAACGTGATCACGACCAAGGCCGGGCACAAGAGCCTGCGCAGCGTGCAGCGCTACGTTCGCCCCGGGCTGGCCGCTGTGCACGAGGCCACTGAGGCCCTGGCCGGCCCAGGCGCCGTAGCTGAACATCACTGCGACGCCGGGGCTGGCCGAGTGGCTTCCTGGTTCGCTACCAGGCGATCTCACCGGTTCGGTCGACGAAGCGTCCAGAGCCGGCGCCGGGCTTTTCGGTTGCGAGGCCGACGATCGCGTCCGTCCCTTCGGTGACGGTCTGAGGGCCACTGTGGCCATTGAGGTCGGTCGCCGTGTAGCCGGGATCGGCGGCATTGATGCGGATGTTCGGCAGCGCTTTGGCATATTGGGTGGTCAGCATCGTGAGCGCCGCCTTCGAGGCGCTGTAGAGCGGCGCGATGGCAGAAGACTCGAACCGCGACGGGTCGTGGGTGATGGCCAGCGAGCCCATTCCGCTGCTGACATTGACGATGACCGGGTCTGATGATCGGCGCAGCAGCGGCAGGAACGCGGTGGTCGTCCGGACCACACCGGCGAGGTTGACGTCGAAGACATCGAGGGCGTCGGCACCGGTGAGGGCGCTGGAATCACTGGCGGGGCCGTGGATGCCGGCGTTGTTGATCAGAACGTCGATCGAGCCCTCGTGCTCGGCGACATCCGCAGCCGCGGCGGTGACGGACCCGTCGTCGGTCACGTCGATGGGGACGAACCGCGCGCCGAGCGTGGCGGCGGCCTCCGCGCCATGCTCGGGGTTGCGGGCCCCGACCAGCACGGTGTGACCGAGTTCGATGAGGCGGCGGGCGGTCTCGCGGCCAAGCCCCTTGTTGGCTCCGGTGATGAAGATGATCGTCATGCGTTCATGGTGCGTACGCCCCTGACACCCCGCCAGGGACGCTTCAACAGTAGGAGCAGCAGTACCACCCTCGATATCACCTTGATGACCGAGGATGCGGGACGATGGACATCATGACGACGACACCCGGGGCCGGGCTGGGGGCGATGATCCGCACCTGGCGGGAACGGCTGCCCCCGTCGGCCGCGGGACTGCCGGTGGGCCGGGCACGGCGTGCGGTCGGGCTGCGCCGCGAGGAGCTCGCCGACCTCGCCGGTGTCTCGGTCGACTACGTCGTGCGCCTGGAGCAGGGCCGGGCCACGACGCCCTCAGCACCGGTGGTGGCGTCTTTGGCACGCGCCCTTCAGCTGTCCACCGCCGAGCGGGATCATCTGTACCGGCTGGCCCAGCTCGTCCCACCGGCGGACGGCGTGATCTCCGGCTACATCCCACCCGGCGTTCACCGCGTCCTTACCCGGCTCGGGGACGTCGCCGTCGCCGTGTTCGCGGCAGACTGGCAGCTGATCTGGTGGAACCGCAGTTGGGCTGCGCTGTTCGGCGATCCCTCGTCGGTGCCACCGCGGCTGCGCAATTTCGCCCGCGAGAGGTTCCCGGTAAGTGCAGGTCCTGTTCGCCTCGGGCTGTGGCCTGTGACCGAAGTGGACCGGGATGCCACCGACGCCGCCGTCGTGTCCGACCTGCGCCGCGCCACCGGCCGCTTCCCGCGTGACGCGCGCCTGGCAGAGCTGATCCGCGTATTGAGCGAGGGCAACCAACGGTTCGCCGGCCTGTGGGCGAGCGGCGCAGTGGCCGCTCACCGGGAAGACCACAAAACGATCGAGCACCCATCGGTGGGTCCGGTCACCGTGGACTGCGACATACTGACCGACGGTGACTCCGAGCTCAAGATTGTGATCATGACTGCCATGCCCGGCAGCGCGGACGAGACCAAGCTGCAGCTCGCCGCGATCGCTGGTCCGCGGGAATCCATGAGCAGCTCGCACACACGCCGGTAGGCGGGGTACGACCGCGCCAGGCGGCTCGTACCAAATCCCGCAGAGCGCCCCAGGCTCCCACCGCAAGCCCCTGGTGTTGCCAGAACTCACAGACATCGCCCTCCGGCGAAACCGTGCGTTCCCCGCTCTGAGCGGCAAGTGGTGTCAGCTCCCAGGTACACAACCAAGGCAGCGTGCCGCGACCTTCATGATGGCCCTTCTGGCTTTCGCCGGCGGAGCGGCACGAGCCACCGGCTCCGATCACCGGCGGGTGCCGGCAGGCAGCGGAGAGATGGTCCGGTTACTCATTCACGAGCGCGCAACGTCAACACAGCGGCTGAGCGTCTGGCCCCGCTGGTCTCCCGAGTGGCTTTGTTCACGAGACCGGGCAGCACTTCTACGTCGGTTCGGGAGGCGGTTGGCGGCCTCAGCCTGGTCGGAATGTTCACGATTTTCGGTTCTGGCTCAACTTCTGTGACGCGTCCACTCTGAGTGACAGTCAGGCTCCTTCGAGCCGTACGCGAAGTCGCCCGAAATCGGCCCGTCGAGCCGACGGCTGGGCTGACAGTTCGGGCCGTGGACGAGGTCGTGCTCCAGTTGAAGGAGTTGTTGTTCCCGTCGATCGCGAACGTCGCGGTGCTGTCGGTAGACGTGGACATCGAGATAGTGCGCGTTGACGCGCAATGCATCGCGGACGGTGCCGTTTGCCCGGTCTGCGGAGGCTGGTCGAACCGGGTTCATGGTTCCTACCTGCGGTTTCCCGCCGATGTGCCGAGCGGTGGGCGGCGTGTTGTCCTCCGGCTGAGGGTCCGCCGGTTCACCTGCGGGAGCTCGGGCTGCGTACGCCGTACCTTCGTCGAGCAGATACCCGGCCTGACACGCCGGCACGGTCAGCGGACCGAGCGGTTGCGCTCCACCCTGGCCGCAGTCGGCCTGGCCCTCGCGGGCCGGGCCGGGGCCCGCATCGCCCGCGTTCTCGGGGCGCCCGTCAGCCGCAGCGCGGTGCTCCGGCTGGTGGACGATCTTCCCGAACCTGAGATCCCCGCGCCGCGGGTGGTCGGCGTCGAC
Source organism: Streptomyces sp. NPDC002206 (assembly GCF_053593595.1). Taxonomy (NCBI): domain Bacteria; kingdom Bacillati; phylum Actinomycetota; class Actinomycetes; order Kitasatosporales; family Streptomycetaceae; genus Streptomyces; species Streptomyces sp. NPDC002206. The sequence goes on along the minus strand of NZ_JBSFCW010000036.1, from coordinate 52,834 downwards.
GAGTACGCCACCCGCAAGGGCCGCCACTACGGCACCGTCCTCATCGACATCGAGACCCGCCGCCCCGTCGATCTGCTGCCGGACCGGGAGGCGTCCAGCCTGGCGGCCTGGCTCGCCGAACGGCCGGGCATCGAAGTCGTGTGTCGGGACCGGGCGCCGTTCTTTGCAGAAGGCGCCTCCGTCGGCGCCCCGCAGGCCGTCCAGGTCGCGGACCGGTGGCACCTCTGGCACAACCTGAGCGAGGCCGCCGAACGGGCCGTCGCCCAGCACCGCCGCTGCCTGCGCGCCCTTGTCCCAGCCGCCCCCGAACCCGAGCCGGAACCCGCTCCGGAAGAAGAACCGTCCGGCTCGCCCTGGCCGACCGGACACCGGTTCGCCGACCGCACCAGATCCCGGCACGCTTCCGTCCACGCACTCCTGGAGGCAGGACACAGCCTGCGTTCGGTCCAGCGGCAGCTCGGCATGGCCTGGCACACCGTCAAACGGTTCTCCGACGCCGCGAAGCCAGAGGACCTGTTCACCGACCAGTGGCAGAACCGGCCCTCGGTCCTCGATGACTACAAGTCCTACCTAGACGACCGCTGGAACGAAGGCTTCACCAACGCGTGGAAGCTGTGGGAGGAGATCGTGCCGCTCGGCTACAAGGGCAGCTACCAGCGCGTTCGGGCCTACCTGCACAAGAAGCGCACCTCACCACGACCTGTGACCGCCCGGCCGCCCTCACCCCGAACGGTCTCCGGATGGATCCTCAGCCGCCCGGAAACCCTCACCGAGCCCGAACAACTCCAGCTCAACACCGTCCGCAACCAGTGCCCCGAACTCGACGCCCTCACCCGACACGTCCGGTCCTTCGCGACCATGCTCACCGACCGCCAGGGCGAGCGCCTCCCGGCCTGGCTCGACGCCGTCCGGCAGGACGACCTGCCCAGCCTCCACACCCTCGCCGCCGGCATCGATCGCGACATCGACGCCGTCACCGCCGGATTGACCCTGCCCTGGAGCTCAGGCGCGGTCGAAGGCCATGTCAACCGGATCAAGATGCTCAAGCGCCAGATGTTCGGGCGGGCAGGCTTCCAACTTCTCCGCAAGCGCGTCCTACTGGCGTGACGGAGGGTGGCCGCGTCACAAGCGTTGAGCCAGAGTCTTCGAAGTGAACAAAGCCAATGGGGTCAGGTGTCGGCGCATTCGTCGATGACGGCGCAGGCGAGGCGAATGCCGCCCAGGTAGTTGGAGATGCCGTCATCGCCGTGCATGTGGGGCGCATCCTGGAACCACTGCCGCCACAGGCCACCCTCCTGGAGGAAGTGGCTGGCCCGGTCGCCGTGGAGGACGGAGTCGGTGTACGCCAGGGCGCCCATGACTGTCGGCTGGTCGTAGGCGAGGTCGGGCCGACGCAGGTAGCGATCCAGGTAAGCGGCAAGCAAGTCGGCGTCCCGTGCGGTGCCGAAACTCGCCAGCGCCACACAGTAGGCCCCACCCGCGCAGCAGACCTCGCTCTCCAGCAGCAGCGCTCCCAGACGCTCGCGGAAGTGGTCACGGCGCGAGACGGCGGCGAGCCATGCCGCGGTCCGCCGCTCGCGCCAGCTGCCTTCGAAGAGGATGGTGAGCTCGGCGTCGGAAACAGCCTTCGCATCAGCGGCCAGGGCATGAACGAACGGCTCGTACTCCTCGCGCGACATACGAAGTACCGCTCCGCCGAGCTTCAGGTAGCGGCGCGCGGGGGCGCAATAGCGGCGGAATAGGGCCTGTATCTCGGGGTCGTGGCGGATCACCACCCCATCCTCTCGTAACAAGCACGCAGCTGAGGGCGTGGGGCGGAATACACCTGCGGTGATCCCGGGACGGGCGGGACGCCACCTGGGACCGGGTCGGGTGAGCGGGGTTTCGACAGCACGCAGCGTTACTGCTCCACAGAAGTTGAGCCAGAGCCGGAACTCGTGAACAGAACCACCCGAGTGGCGGCAACTGCGGTTCCCCTCCTTCGCCACCAGGACCCTGCCGTGCGCGGATGCCGGCCAGTGCTGCCATCGCGGCGGCGGCCGTTGCGGCGGCAGCGAAGCCGCCGGGCGCACCGGATGCGTCAACTGCCCAACCGGAGATCGCCGCTGCACCGGCCGAGCCCGCCGCACTGGCGGAGTTCAGCCAGGTGAACGCCTGGGTCAGGACGGCCCGGTGGACGGCAGATTCGGCCAGCACCGAGAAGAGCACCAAGACGGGAGGGACTGCCGCACCGGTCAACACAATCACGAGCCCGAGCCCGAGCGGTGAGCCGGCCGCGAACAGCAGCAGGCTGCCAAGAGCCAGCCCGGCCATGACCACCGCCAGTTGCACCCGCGGCTCCGCGCGCCACCGGCGCAGCCCGTACAGCCAGCCGGCCAGCAGGCCACTGCAGCTCGACACAGCGAACAGCAAAGCGGCTGCGTCGGGCGCGCCGTGTTCCACCGCAAAGGCTGTCACCGATACCTGCATGGCGCCGAAGTACACGCCGATAGCGAGGTTATGACCGACCAGCACCGCAAATCCGGGCCGCAGCAGTGAGCCGCATGCTCGAGTGCGTTCGGCGAAGGCGGACACCGGTGGCGGTGCGGTGCGGTGTGGTGCTGTGCGGCGAAGGCCAGTCCGCCGGCCACTACCAGCACGGCGGCCAGTACCGTGCCGAGCACCGGATGCCCACTCGCTCCGATAGCGCTGACCAGGGCCGGGCCGGCCAGGTAGCCCAGCGCGTTACTGAGCGACTCCAGCGCGAACGCGGTGGGCAGCCCCGCGGCCCGGTCGCCGCGCAGCAGCGCCGACCAGCGGGCCGCGGACAGTACGCTGAGCTGCGGGATGGTCGCGCCGACCAGCACCCCGCCCGCTGTCATCAGCCAGCTCGGGCTGCCGCCCGCGACCAGCGTCAGCAGCGCGGCTACCGACGCGGCGTGGGCGAGCAGCGCGGGTGGCAGCACCCGGGTCTGGCCGAAGCGATCGATCAGCCGGGCGAGTTGCGGCCCGGCCAGGGCCTCGGCGACGGCGAAGCCGCCGGTCACCAGACCAGCCTCGGCATAGGAGTCGGTCTGTCCGTGCACCAGCCAGACGAGGCCGAGGCTGGTCATCGCGATGCCGACGCGGCCGACGGCGGCGGTCAGAAAGAAGGCTGCGGCGCCGGGAGTGCGCAGCACGGTGCGGTAGGTCGCCGACGGCACGGCGGGGCCCTTTCGCTGCCCGGCGGGGCGGACCACACGGGGTCGTCGGTGTCCGGAATTCACCGACCCGTGGTCGTCACCTGGAACCGTCCAGTGCTGGCGTGGAGCGGGGACACGCACCCCACGCCGACTCCGTCACCGGGCAGAAGTCTCACGAATGGTCTCGACTGGTCTCAGCCGTTCGAATGCGGTGACTGTAGGCGCCCCGAACCGGCCTGTCCAGACGAAGCGGTACATGTCTCTCGTACTGGCTGTGCCGGCGGGCGGGTGGCGGCGAGGAGGACGCGCTTGCGAAGGAGCGGGAGTTCGGCCCGGCCGAACATCTGGCGTTTCATCATCTTGATGTGGTTGACCCAGACTTCCACCGGACCAAGTTCCAGCAGGTGGTCAGGCCCTGGGCGACGGCGTCCCAGTCCTTCTCCAGGCCGGTGGCGAACGGACGAGGCCGCGTAGCCGTGTCCGGCTCCCTGTCCGGCCTGGACAAGAAGGGGCGCCGGCCGAATGGCTGGAGTACCAGCTGCGCCGGACCCGCAACCCGCTCCGGGAGTTTGAAATCCAGGAGCAGCGGCGCCGGGAGCCGGGCAGTCCTGGAAGATCCAGCCGAACCGGACCAGCGACACCGCGATCAGGCACCGCGGCGGGTGCGGTCTGTGCAACTCCGCGGCGGTTACGCGGACACGGGGTCGAGATCGGCGAGCAGGGAGCGTAGGGGCGCGGTGTCGGGCGTGTCGGCGACGGCCGCGTCGAGGGCGTCGTCCATGCCCTTTTCCCACTCCTTTGGTAGAGCGAGTCCGGGCCGCTGCGACCAGGCGATGTCGGGGGTGGCCTGTCCGGCCCGGGCGAGGCGCAGATGGACCATGCCGACGAGCCCGTCGAAGATCTTGGGCCGGATGAAGTTACGGGCCGACGGCCCGGTCAGCCGCGCCGCCTGGGGAGGCTTGGGCATCCGGTCGGCGACCTCCATCCACAGCAGGCCGCGGTCGAACGCGTCCAGCCCCTGCTCCAGGCCGGGCAATGCGGCGTCCTCCAACTGCCCGGCTGGGGCGCCCTTTCGGGCGGGTGCCGCCCCGTCCGCGGCTTGCGCTGAGGAGCGTAGTGCCCTGGCGACGGCGACCAGCAGCGGCCGGGACCATTCCTCGGCGTCGACGACCGCGCGGGCCATGACCAGATCCTCCCAACTCATGCACCGCAACTGTGCCACCCTGTGCGGCAGCGTGCGCGCCTCTATTGCCGCGAACACCCCGTCCACATCGCGCAGCAGGGTGAGCGCGGCCGGCTCGTCCTTAGCGCCGTCGGTTCGGCCGTCGGCGGGCAGCTTCGCGATCAGGGCGACCCGTTCGGCGGTCGGCGGGTGCGAGTCGTACCGGTGCGGCCGCGAGGGACGCTGCCCGGCGAAGAGCACGGCGAGCCGTTCGCCCGGCCGGGCGGCGAGCAGTCGCCGGAATCCGCCGTACACCTCGCCCACCGGCGGCAGGGCTCCCATCGGCTCGCCCATCCCGGCGTACGTCTTCATGTAGTGGGTGTAGGCGGCGTCGAGGACCGGAAGGGCGCGCAGCGTGGCGACCGTCGCGTCACGGCCCGCGTGCTGGGCAGCCACCCGGTCGGCGGCGAGCTCCTGGTGACGGGCCACGGACTGCGATGTCCGCAGAAACATGTGGGCATAGCTGACGTACAGGGCGCCGATCGCCTGGTGCAGCTGGGTACTGCCCCCGCTGAACATTTCCACCGTGTGCAGCACCGCTTCGCGGCCGCGCATGGTGACACCACCGAGCCGGGTGTCGAGGTTGCCGTAGTGCCCGAACTCGTGGGCGAGGACGGCGCGCAGCCGCGGAACGGTCAGACCGGCGAGCAGGGGAAGGCCCAGGAGCATACGGCGCCGTCCGGGCAACAGCCCCAGCAGGCGGCTCTGTTCGGCGACCCCGGCGTTTACCTCGGCAACCAGGTACAGCTCGTCCGGCGGCCGTTCCCCTGTCGCCTCGGCCGCGGCCCGGACCTGTTCCCACAGCTCGGGCTGGTCGTCCGGCTTGACCGCTACTCCGTGCGGTACCGGGCCAAGGCGCCCTGCTCGCAGGAAGGTGAACATGCCCCGCAGGATCGCCAATGCCAGCAGGATGGTGACGGTCAGGACCGCGCCCTCGAACCAGGCCGCCTTCGCGGTGAACAGACGTGTCACCAGCAACCAGTCGAGCAGCGCCATGGCCGCCAGCAGAACGACGCCTATCTGGAAGAAGCCGGCCAATAGGACAAGCGCGCGCAAAGCGCGCAGCCGGAACGTCATCGGATGGTCCCCCCACAGGACTTGACGGCCCGGACGGACCAGCGATGCTCGCGGATCCTACTTCCGATTCTGTGCGGAAGCCGCCTGTCCGGCCCGCCTCCCGTAGCCCGCCCGGTCCCGAGGCGGCCCGCTGCCCCCTGTGCCTACCACGACCCGCCTTGTGCACCGAGGGCCATGGTGAGATGGCGCATGCGCTCAAGGGCGCAGGCGATCACGAAGTCGGCGCTCCCGTCGTAATACTCGGCGATCGCCCAGAAGGGCCCCGGGGCCGCCGTGGCGGTTCCGGCGAAGCCGCATCGGATCGACATGCCGGGGCGCGGGACATGTGGGGTAACCCGCAGCAGCATGGCTGGAGTTGAGGGTTTCATGTCCGCTCCTGCAGCTAACCGGTGATCGCGTTGACTGGGAGCGTCTCCGTGTCCGGATCCGGATCACCTTCCAGGCTTCAGGACTGACGGCCACTCAGCTTCTGACGAGTGCCGTCGACAACGCTCCTTCGCCGGCACCCCGGTGGAGGACGGCGGCACGGTCCCGTGCAGAGCGTGGCCAGGTGTCACGGTCCGCGGCCGACGGGTCGTGACGCACCACTCCCAACCACAAGTGAGGGCTCAATCCATGTCGTGGAGACATCGACTGGCAGTCATGGGAGCGGCGGTGGCGCTGCTCGCCACCGGTGCTGTCCCAGCCTCCGGGCACTCTCCGGAATCCCGTACGCCCGACGTAGCGAGCACGGCGGACGCAACGGGCGGCCGTGTCCGGCAGATCACGCTGATCACCGGCGACCGGGTGGAACTCGCCACCGGACCGGACGGCAAGCAACTGGCCGCCGTGCACCCGGCGCCGGGCAGCAGCGGGCACATGACGGCCACCGTCAAGGGCGAGATCCATGTGTACCCGTACTCCGCGCTGCCGCTGATCAAGGCCGGGAAGCTCGACAAGGAGCTCTTCAATGTGACCCGGCTGGCGTCGTACGACTACGACGACGCGCACACCAAGTCGCTGCCGTTGATCGTCACTTACGGCTCTCTGTCGGGCGTTCGTGCCCAGAGCCGGGCGAAGCTCGCCGCCAAGGCCGCCGTGCCCAAGGGCAGCCGCCGGACCCGGGTGTTCTCCGGGATCGACGGAGCGGCGCTGAGCGCGGACAAGAGCCGGGCGGCCGAGTTCTGGGCATCCCTGACCGGTGGCGAGGTGCCGGCCAAGGGCGCCGCGGTCGCCGCGGACGCTCCCGCGCCCTCCCGTCTCGCCTCAGGTGTCGCCAAGGTCTGGCTGGACGGCAAGGTCACGGCCGACCTGGAGCAGAGCGTGCCGCAGATCGGCGCCCCGCAGGCGTGGAAGGCCGGCTACGACGGCAAGGGGGTGAAGGTTGCCGTCCTCGACACCGGCGTCGACCCCGATCACCCGGACCTGGCCGGGAAGATCGTCGAGGCCCGCAACTTCAGCCCGAACCCGGACGCGGTGGACCACAACGGCCACGGCACCCATGTCGCCAGCACCATCGCCGGCAGCGGTGCCGCCTCGGGCGGACGGCGCAAGGGCGCGGCGCCGGGAGCACAGCTGTATGTCGGCAAGGTTCTCGACAACGGTGGGTCCGGCACTCACTCGGCCATCATCGCGGGCATGGACTGGGCCGCCCGGACCGGTGCACCCGTGGTGAGCATGAGCCTGGGCGGGGCCGCCACCGACGGCACCGATCCCTTGTCGAGCGAGGTCGATGCCCTCACCGCGAAGTACGGCACGCTGTTCGTCATAGCGGCCGGAAACGCCGGTGCCGAGAGCACGGTGGCGGCGCCGGGTGCCGCTGACTCGGCTCTCACCGTGGGCGCGGTCAACAAGCAGGACGCGCTGGCCCCCTTCTCCAGTCGCGGCCCGCGGATCGGCGACTTCGCCGTCAAGCCGGACCTCACCGCGCCCGGCGTCGACATCGTCGCCGCCCGGGCGGCGGGGACCCAGCTCGGTGGCCATCCGATCGTCGACGAGCACTACATCGGCCTCTCGGGCACCTCGATGGCCACCCCGCACGTCGCGGCCGCGGCCGCGATCCTCAAGCAGGCGCACCCGGACTGGGCCGCCGACCGGCTCAAGGACGCTCTCGTCAGCAGCACCAAGGCGCAGCCCGACGCGCCGTATGCGGGCGGCAGCGGACGGCTCGACGTGGCGCGTGCGATCACCCAGCGGGTGGTGGCCGACGCGGCGGTCGGGTTCGGATCGACGAAGCCCGCAGCGCCTGGCACCACCCTGCCGCCCCTCGAGCGCACGGTGACGTATCGCAACACGAGTGACAAGGACGTCACCCTCGACCTGGCGTTGGCGGACAACGCGGCAGCACCATCGGGCCTGTTCAGCGTCCGCAGCCCGTCCGTGACCGTCCCCGCGGGCGGCACCGCGACGGCCACCGTCGACGCCGCCGCGGCCGGGCGGTCCGCCGGGCTGTTCGGCACTCAGCTGGTGGCCACCGAGCGCGGTGGCACCGATGTGGTCCGCACCTCCGTGGCACTGCGGATCGGTGCGCCGGACCACAAGCTCACGCTCCGCTTCCGGGACGCCCACGGCAACGTGCCGTGCTTCGTGGAGCCGGACATGCTCTACGACATGGACGGCAACGTCGCCCAACTGGGCCTCGGGGAGGACGGCGTCATCACGATGACGCTCCCGGAGGACCGCTACGGCCTCTCCTCCGTGATCCACACCTGCACCCCGGGCACGGTGGACGACCGCACCGAATACACCGTCGCCGACGTGCCGGAGATCGATCTCACCAAGGACACCGAGATCACCCTGGACGCCCGCAAGGCGCACCCGGTCACGCTGCGCACCCCTCGTCCCGCCGATCCCTACGGTGCGCTTCTGACCAGCATGCGGCGGGGTTCCGGCGAGGACGTCTGGGCGTTCCAGTCCTCGGTACCCGGCCACGGCACCCTGGTCTCGGCGCTCCCCACCAAGCCGGTGACTTCGGGTGACTACCTGCTCAACATGGGGTGGGAGGGACACGAGCCTCTGTTCGGGGCTGCCGCCGCCGAAATCCCCGGCCACGGCCGGAAGCCCGGGAAGCGGCTACGGCTGCACCCGGACTATGTGATCGAGTCCCCGCGCCTGGACGGGCGTCATACCGTGCCGCTGGTCCACGTCGGGACCGGGACCGAGGCTGATCTGCGCAAGTACGACCTGCACGGGGCGGTCGTCGTCGTGGAGGTGGACAAGGGGAGCGAGGCGGTGCCGGTGGCCCGGCGCGCCCGCGAACTCGGGGCGATCGGTCTGATCGGCGTCACCCGTGTCAACGCGATGCATCTCCCTGCTGCCGGGCTTCCGCTGCCGGTGATCCGGCTGACAGTCTCCGAGGGCCAGGCCTTGGTCGGTCTGTTGGACGGCGGGCGGGGAACGTTCTCCTTCGACGCCGTCGCCCGGGAGCGCTACACCTACTCCGGCTCGGTACAAACGTTGCACCGGATCCCGGACGCACCCGTGACGGGCGTGATGACGACGCGCGGCTCCGCGCTGATCGACCGTGTCTACCACAGCGAACGCGCCAACGTCTGGACGACGCAGTTCCGGGTACTGCGGACCCCGCTCGGCACCCTGCTGCAGCAGCCGGACAAGTACGAGCGGCCGGCGAACGCGCAGATCCACGAATGGCACCAGGCCAACGGCGACTCCTATGAAACCAGTGTCGACCGGATGTTCGCAGTGGACACCGCCCACGACGAATCGACCCATGGGCAGTTCCGCCGCCTCACACCCGGCACGCATCTGCGGGAGTCCTACGGCCGGAGCGTGATCAGGCCGCGGGTTCCGACCCACACCGCGCCCTTCTCCGTCCTGCAGGCGATTCTGGATCCTCAGCCGAAGCCGGCCGACCCGGGTGCGTACCGGCACGCGGACGAAATGGGCCTGGCCGTGTCGGCCGCCGACGACGGGGCCGGCCCGGGCCAGGAGCACCTGGGGCCCGGCATGCTGGGCAAGGTCACCAGCTCGCTGTACCGCGACGGCACGAAGGTGGCCACCTACCTCGATCCGAGCATGGCGATGTACCGCGCCGTGGACCGGGACCCGGCGGCGTACAGGTACGTGTACGACACCGTCCGGGAGGGCCTGAGCTGGAGTCAGGTGGGGACCAGGACGCACACCGAGTGGTCCTTCTCCTCGGGCAGCACCAAGGACGTCACGGCGCTGCCACTCGTGCAGGTGGGCTACAAGGTGCCGGTGGACCTGAAGAACCGGGCGTCCGCGGGCAAGCGGTTCTCCTTCGACCTCACCGGCTACCAGATCGACTCCTCGCTGCCGAAGGTCACCGCCATGAAGGCGTGGGCCTCTGTGGACGACGGCAAGACCTGGATGCCACTCGACCTGGACAAGAAGTCCGGCGGCCGGTGGCAGGCACGGACGGCCAATCCGGCGGGCGGTTTCGTCTCGCTGCGGGTCCTGGCCACCGACGCCGCGGGCAACTCTGTCGACCAGACCGTGATCCGCGCCTACGCGGTGGCCGGTAGCCGGCACTGATCCCGCAGGGGCGCGGGCGTCCAGGCTCGCTCGCCCCGCCAGTACGGCCCCCTTCGCTCGCCGGCGAGGGGGCCGTGCGCATCATCGGACTCGACGGCACCCGCACCGGACCGCAGGACGGGAGCAAAGCTTGCGGCCCCCGGGCGCAAGCCCTCATAGGTCACCTGGTCGCGGGGGACGTCAAGACGCCTGGGCAGCCGGGGCCCGTCTCCGCCGCTCAGCCTGCCGAGGGGCGGAGACGACCAGGGTGACACGCTCGGCTACCTTGCGTCGGCCCCGCCCCGGACGTCTCTGGTGAGGCCCGGCTGCTCGCCCTGGAATGTGCGCTGCGCAGCGCCATCTCGGGTCGTCTCCAGCTCCCCATGGGGGTTCCACGGACGATGATCTTCGGGAGCGGCCCGCTCCGCGGAGCTCGGTGATCGACTCAGCAACGGGGATGAGCTGCGCAGCGACTCATCCGAACGGCCGAGACGCAACGTCGTCATGAGTGCTGACGAAGTGGCGGCCGGACGGCCGGAAGCTGGACAAGCGTCCTGTCCCAGGGCCTTCCGTCACCCCCATGAGCGGAGCACTCCCGCGTGGCCACATTCCTCTACAAGTTGGGCCGGTTCAGCTTCCGGCACCGGCTCTTCGTCCTCCTGTCCTGGGTGGCGCTGCTGGTAGTGGCAGGAGTCGGCGCGTCCGCCGCCACTCCCCCTGCCCCGAGCTCCTTCTCCATGCCGGGCACGGAGGCACAGCGAGCCTTCGACCTGCTCAACGAGCGTTTCCCCGAAGCCAACTCCGACGGCGCCACCGCCCGTATGGTTTTCAAGGCGCCGGACGGCGAGCAGCTCACCCGACCCGGCTACCGCGCCGAGATCGAAAGAGCGGTCGCCGGCCTGAAGGAGAGCTCGACGCAGGTCGCCTCCGCGGCCGACCCGTTCAGCGCGCACACCGTCAGCAAGGACGGCTCGACCGCCTACTCGACGATCTCCTACAAGGTCGGCTCCGCCTCGCTCACTGAGCACACGAAGGATGCGCTTCAGGAGACAGCGGACGCCGCCCGTGACAGCGGGCTGGCCGTCGAGATCGGAGGCAGCGCCGCACAGGCCGAGGAGAAATCCGGCACCGAGGTCATCGGCATCGTCATCGCCGCGCTCGTCCTCCTCATCACCTTCGGGTCCCTGGTTGCCGCAGGACTGCCGCTGATCACGGCACTCCTCGGCGTGGGGGTCGGTGTGTCGGCCATCGGGGCGCTCGCACACACCCTGGACCTCGGCGACACGACGTCCACGCTGGCGATGATGCTCGGCCTCGCCGTCGGCATCGACTACGCGCTGTTCATCGTCACCCGCTACCGGACCGAACTCGCCGAAGGCCATGAGCGCGAGGAAGCGGCAGGCCGCGCGCTCGGGACGGCCGGCTCGGCCGTCGTGTTCGCGGGGCTCACGGTGATGATCGCTCTGGCCGGCCTGTCGGTGGCCGGGATACCGGTGCTGACCAAGATGGGGCTGGCTGCGGCAGGTACGGTCGCCCTCGCCGTCCTGGTGGCACTCACCCTCCTGCCTGCGCTGCTCGGCATCGCCGGCAAGCGCATCCTCGGCCGCCGGGCACGCGGCAAGAGGCCCAGGAAGCGCCGTTCGACGTCCGCAAGGCCCTCCGTGGGCGTTCGCTGGGCCGGCTTCGTGCTGCGGCGCCCTGTTCCCGTCCTGGTGGCCGGGGTGGTGGGACTCGGCGCTCTGGCCGTACCGGCCGGCTCGCTCGAACTCGGGCTGCCGGACGAAGGTTCCCTCGCTGCCGAGACCACGCAGCGCAAGGCGTACGACATGCTGTCCGAGGGCTTCGGGCCCGGCTTCAACGGTCCGCTGGTGCTCGTCGTCGACGCGAAGAACAGCGGTGACGCCAAGACCGCGGCCGCAAAGACGGCCGTGACCGTGAAGAAGATCGACGGCGTGGCCGCCGTAGGTCCCGCGGCCTTCAACCAGGCCGGCGACACGGCCATGATCACTGTGGTGCCGTCGTCCGGGCCCGGCAGCGCGCAGACCGAAAAGGTCGTCCGGGAGATCCGGGGCAGCAGCGCCGGGATCGAGTCCGCCACAGGCGCGCAGGCGCTGGTGACCGGGCAGACAGGTATGAAGGTCGACTTCTCGCAGAAGATGAACGAGGCCCTGCTGCCCTATCTGGCCCTCGTCGTGGGTCTCGCTTTCCTGCTGCTGATGATCGTCTTCCGCTCGGTGCTCATCCCGCTCAAGGCTGCGCTCGGCTTCCTGCTCTCGGTCGGCGCGGCCTTGGGCGCCGTGGTCGCCGTCTTCCAGTGGGGCCGACTGGCCGATGTGTTCGGTGTCCAGCAGACCGGCCCGATCATGAGCACCATGCCGATCTTCATGGTGGGCATCGTCTTCGGCCTGGCCATGGACTACGAGGTCTTCCTGGTCACCAGGATCCGTGAGGCGTACGTCCGCGGAGAAAGTCCCGAGCGGGCCGTCGTAGCCGGATTCAAGCATGGCGCCCGGGTGGTGGCTGCCGCAGCGGTCATCATGATGGCCGTGTTCGGCGGATTCCTCGGATCGAGCGAACAGTCCGTCAAGATGATCGGATTCGCGCTCGCTGTCGCCGTCTTCCTCGACGCATTCGTCGTCCGTATGGCGATCGTGCCCGCCGTGCACGCGCTGCTCGGGCGTTCCGCATGGTGGCTGCCGACGTGGCTGGGGAAGCTGCTGCCCGACCTTGATGTGGAGGGCGAGAAGCTGCGCAGGAGGCTCGAGAGCCGGGACCGGGCCGAAGCCGTGCACCCGGAGGCCGAGCTGGTCCAGGGTTGACGGCGGACTGCGGGTCCGACCGGCCGATCGGGCCGGTCGGACCCGCAGCCGCAACAGGTGCAGCAGGCGCGCCCGAGGATGTGGCCGCATCCGTGGTGTCCCTGTCCGTCCGGGCGGATTGTCGCGGGACTCTGCTGTGACACGCTCGCGTGCGGCGGACGGCCCGGCATGAGCCGGGCCGTCCTCTTGCCACACACTTTTCCCGAAGGACAAGGCTTCGTATGGCCTCCGTGCCGCCTCACCAGATCCTCATGGTGGTGTTCGACGGTGTTCAGCTCCTCGATGTGACCGGTCCGCTGGAGGTCTACGCCGCGGCCAACGAGTACGGCGGCAACTACCGGATCAGGACGGCCTCCGTCGACGGCCTGCCCGTGACGGCCACCGCCGGAGTGCAACTCGTCCCCCACCTGGCACTCAAGGACATCAACTTCCAGATCGACACGTTCATGGTCCCCGGCCGTCCCGACTGGTGGGCGGCGGTCTCCGACACCCCTCTCGTCGACTGCATCTCGCACCTCGCGGGCCGGTCGGCGACCGTGGCCGCGATCTGCGCCGGGGCGTTCCCACTGGCCGCGACCGGGCTGCTCGACGGCCGGCGTGCCGCGACCCACTGGCGGCTGGCTGCCGATTTGGCGGCGCGTTACAGCGGGATCGACGTCGACCGCGACGCCATCTTCGTGCGCGACGGACGCTTCATCACCTCGGCCGGTATCACCGCCGGCATCGACCTGACCCTGTCCCTGGTCGAAGCCGACCTCGGTGCGGACATCGCCCGCGCCGCGGCCAAGCATCTCGTCGTGTTCATGGCCCGCCCGGGCGGGCAGTCCCAGTTCTCCGTGCGGCAGAGCGCCAAGTACGGTACGGACTCTGTACTCCGGCAGGTCCTGGACGACATCGCGGCCGAACCGCGCGCCGACCACACCCTGGCGGCGATGGCCGGACGGGCAGGAGTGAGCGAACGTCATCTGACCCGTCTGTTCCGGGCGGAGACGGGTACGACCGCAGCCCAGTTCGTCGAGCGGATCCGGCTGGAAGCCGCGCAGGCCCTGCTCGAGAGCGGCAGCGATCCACTGGACTCCGTGGCCCGCAGAAGCGGGTTCGGATCGGTGGAAACCATGCGACGCACGTTCCAGCGCGTTCTCGGGCTCACACCGGGTTCCTACCGTGACCGGTTCCGCACCACACGCCACGCATGAATGCGCGCAGCCGCCGACGAGTTCCTGCCGCTCCTCTCCAGCGCCTTCGTCCCGGTCGACGCGATGCCGGGGTGGTTCCAGCCGATCGCCGAGTACCAGCCGTTCACTCCTGCCATCGAGACCTGCGCGGGCTGCTGCCGGGCAGCGAGATCGGCCACAACGGGTGGCTCGCCGTCGTCTGGTGCCTGGGCCGGCCGTGCTCGGCTACTTCTGGTGCAAGACGACGCTCGGACTCGTCCTGTCGGCCGATCCGTGAAGTAGTTCGATCGGGTGATGATCAGGGACAAACCGTCGGCGAGGGTTAGCACTGTGCGAGGGGCCGGACACGCACACAGTTCGAAGAAAGCACGCCCACCAGCCAGACCCGTCTCACGTCACGGACGGATTCTTGTCTCCCGTGGTTCCGCGGACGACCGAGTCGCCTGACCAGTGAGACGGCAGCCTTCCGTTGTATTCGAGAGGACCTCTGATGCGCCTTCCCGCGCTTGCCACCGGTGCCCTGGTATCCGTCGCTCTGGCCGTCCCCCTGGCCGCTCCCGCGTTCGCGGCCCCCGTCACTCACGCTCCCATCGCCTCCGCCACGTCGCACGAGCCCTGCTCGCTGGACATATCGGCGATGCAGAAGGCTCTGGACGCCATCACCGCCGCGGGTGCGCCTGGCGTCATCGCGGAGGTTCGGGACGTACACGGAGGCGTCTGGAACGGCAGCAGCGGCAAGGCCGACCTCGAACGACCGCAGAAACTGCGTACCGGCGGGCTCTTCCGCGCCGGCAGTGTGACGAAGACCTTCACAGCCACCACGGTGCTCCAGCTCGTGGCCGAGAAGAAGGTGTCGCTTGACGCCCCCGTCGAGCGTTACCTACCGGGCCTGGTCCCCAACGGGAAGCACATCACGGTCCGTCAGCTGCTGAGCCACCGCAGCGGGCTCGCCAGCTACACCGACACCCTCTGGCCTGGGGGCTTCCGGGAGATGTACGCGTCACGGTTCAAGTCCTGGACCCCGCAGCAATTGGTCGCCGAGAGTGCCGCACACGACCCGTACTTCGCCCCCGGAACCAACGGGCACTACTCGAACACGAACTTCGTGCTGCTCGGGATGCTGATCGAAAAGGTCACCGGCAACAACGCCGACCGCGAGATGACCGAGCGGATCCTCAAGCCGCTCGGGCTGCACCACAGTTACTTCTCCGGGAACACCACCCGCATCCACGGCCCGCACGCTCGCGGCTACATGCACCTGGATGGCCCGGACAGCACATATACCGACTTCACGGACACCAACATGTCGTGGGCGTCGACCGCCGGTACGTTGGTCTCCACCACAGACGACCTGAACAGCTTCTTCAAGGCACTGATCGGCGGCAAGCTGCTGCCGGCCCACCTGCTCGACCAGATGAAGACGGTGAAATCCCTGGACGACGGTTCGCTGTACGGGCTCGGGCTGAGCCGTAAGGACGATCCCGCGTACGGCACCGCGTACGGCCACATCGGGGCGGCGACCGCCTTCAACACGTACAGCTTCACCACCGCCGACAAGAGTCGCCAGGTCACCTTCTCCATCAACACCCTGGCCGACAACGTCAAGATGCGGGACGCCGCGAACGACGCGCTCACCGCCCTGCTCAGCGCCGGCAGGAAGGCGTAGTGGTACGGGCACGTCCGCGCCGCGACGCCGGAGTGGAGCGGTCCGGGGATCTGGCCCACTCCGGCGTGCGATCAGCCGTCAGTTCACTTGACGACGATGCCGTCGTTCAGCTTCTGGTCGATGGAGCTGCCACCGTCGTCCTTCGCCGTGACGTGGAGCGCCACGGTGTGTCCAGCCGCCAGAGCCTTGGCCGGAAGGACACCGAAGAAGCGGCCGTCCTTGGCATTGCCCTTGAGCTGCTGCCAGTGCGCCCCACCGTCGGTGGAGTAGCTGACGTTCACGGACACGACCCGGCTGCTCGCAGCATCCGGCGCCCGGCGGACAGCCAGCTTGATCGGCAGCGGGCGGCCCGCCCTGGCCTGGCTGTTGACGTCGAGCGGCATGTCGTACGCGACGTTCAGCATCGGCACGGCCACGCTGCCGGAGGCCACCGGCGAGGTGCGGTACTCCCACACGGTGTGCGTGTCGTTGCCGCTGGTCAGCTTCCCCGGGGTGGAGTAGTCGCGCTGGACCTTCCACGTCGTCGGGACCGACGGGGAGTTCACCACGAAGCCGCCGACGTAGTCGGAGAAGTCGAAGACCTGCTGGCCGTCCCGCCACACCTGGGTACGCTGACCCCAGCCCGGCTCGCTTCCGGCCGGGTTGTCGTTCCACAGGGTGTTGCCGGCGGTGTCCGACATGTCCCGGACCCACACGGTCATCGACTTCGCGTCGATGTCACCGGTGCCGATACCGGTGAACGGGCCGGCGAGCTGGTCCTCGTGGGTGCGCTCACCGACGCTGTACTGCTTGGGAGCGGACAGCAGCTGTGTGCCCATCCAGTTGCTGGCGGAGAAGTGCTCGAACCAGTGGTGCCAAGCAACCCCCGGGGTGATGTACTCGGTCCGCTTGATCGGGAGTGCGATCGCCGACGCCCTGTCACGCACCATGACCGCCGGCTGACCGTTCAAGGAAGGCAGGCGCTGTTCGTAGTCCCCCCGCGTCTCGTCGGCGTAGTTGAGGTTGCGGTAGTCCGCGTCGACCCGGGCCAGCTTGTCCACGTCCTTGGCCGACAGCACGTGGCGCATATCGGCGGGGAACGAGTTGCCCGGGTAGGCCAGGTCGTACACCTGTGTGGCGTGCCCGGTGTCGGTGCCGTGCGCGGCATCGACAAGGCGGAAGTACTGCTCGGTCGTCAAAGTGCCGTCGACGAGAGCGTCCCCGGTCTGGCCCGCGTAGAAGTCGACACTGGTGTCACCGTCCGTGGACAGCAGGGCCATCTCGGCGTTGCCGACTCCGTCGGCTGTCTTGCGGATCGAGGTCAGCGCGGTGATCGCTGTCGCGACCTTCCGGCTGGGGATGTCGGCCGTGACCGGATTCGCCTGGCGCATGTCCATCACGACGTTGCTGCCGCGATCGACGACCACCTGCGGGACGTTGAAGGCCGCGAGGGCGGTGTGACCGTTGGATTCCTGCTGACCGACCGTCATGGCGAAACTCAGCCGGTGCCCCCGGGGCAGCAGCATCGTCTTTCCGCGTGTGGGGATCCCCACCAAGTCGTGGTGACCGCTGTCCAGGTCCACGAACCAGCCACCGGCGGTGGCCTGCTTGCCGTCCAGGCCGATCGCGGACACGTGCAGGCTGCACAGGTCGGACTTCTGGAAGCCGATCGCCAGGTGCAGCGGCGCACCGCCACCCTGCGGGGTCGCCACGACGTCCCCGGCGTACTCGCCCACCAGGGTGTCGCCCGGGTTCAGGGTGAGTGTGACGGTCTGCGAGCCACCGGCGGGGATGCTCACCTGGTCGGCGGACAGCGTGGCCATACCCTGCGGCGCGGCGGCCAGGTTGTTGGAGGCAGTCAGATTCAGGGACAGGTCGAAGGACGCCGTGGTCTTGCCGTTGTTGGACAGTGTGACCTTACGGGTCATCGGCGCAGTGTCGTCGCAGGTCAGCCGGCCGAAGTCGAAGGTCGCCCGGTCGGGGACGACGTGCTGCTCGAGAGCCGCGTCGGTGTCCAGACGGCCGGCGCCCTGGTCGGAGCCGAAGACGACTGCCGGTGCCTCCCAGCCGAGGGTGTGCGAGCTGGACTGCAGCACCGACTTCAACTGCGCGGCGGTGTACTCGGGGTGTTGTGCCGCGAGCACCGCTGCCGCGCCCGCGACGTGCGGGGTGGCCATCGAGGTACCGGACATGGCGGTGTAGTACTGGCCGACCGGTTCACCCATGGAGGTGCCGGCTGCACGGTCCTCGATGATGCCGGCGCCGGGGGCGGAGATGTCGGGCTTGAACGCGCCGTCCATGCGCGGTCCGCGGGACGAGAACCGGGTCACGGCGTCGTCGCCGTCGGTGGCGGCCACCGTCAACGCGGAGTCGGCAGCGCCCGGGGCGCCGATGGTCTGAGGCTTGCCCTCGTTGCCGGCCGCGACCACGAACAGGGTGCCGTACTGCGCGGTGAGCTCGTTGACAGCCTCACTGGCAGGGTCGGTCCCGTCACTGGGGCCGCCACCCAGGCTCATGTTGGCGACCTTCGCGCCGTGCTGGGCCGCCCACTCCATACCGGCGATGATGTCGGAGTACGTACCCGAGCCATCACTGTTGAGCACCTTGACATTGAGCAGTTTGGCGTCGAAGGCGACCCCCTTACGGGCTCCGCCGGAGGCCTCACCGGTGCCGGCGATGGTGCCCGCCACGTGCGTGCCGTGACCGAGGTGGTCGACGGCGTCAGTGTCGGTGGAGAAGTTGACCGACTCCGTGACCTGGCTCTTCAAGTCGGGGTGAGAGGTGTCGATGCCGGAGTCGATGACAGCGACAGTCGCCCCCTTCCCGGTGCCACCGGCCGCCCAGGCGGCGGGGGCGTTGATCTTGTTCAGGTTCCAGTCCAGGTCGGTGGCCTTGACCTTGCTGTCCAGCCACACGTGCGTGACGCCGGCCATCGCACCGTCAAGGGTGGTCACGGCGCTGCCGCGGCGCGCGAGCGCCTCCTTGCCCGATTTCGCCAGGGCCTTGCCGAGACCTTCGGCGGCCTTGGTCCGGATCTCACCGACCGCGGTGGCGTTGATGCTGGCCAGTTCCCGGCCGACATGCGTCGAGGGGCCTGCCAGCGCACCGGCCTTGCGGACTGCGCCCGGAGCGTGCTGGACGATCAGCGGCAGCGAGGTGCTGTGCTTGTCGTCGTATCCGTCCTGGATGAGGGCGCTGACGTTGAACAGGCTCTCGTCGAGCACCGTCCCGAGCAGCGGCATCATGTCGCTGGGCACGACGCGGACGTCGCCCTTGTCATCGGTCCAGGTGCTGAACGCGACGTGACGGCCGGGTATCACGGCGGGAGTCACCGAGACGGAGGAGTGACGGCCGGCACCCTTGCCGACCGTCACACGGTCGCCGGTGACAAGGGTGACGCTGCTGGTCGTGACACCGCGCTGCTTCACGACGGAGACGACGTGGCCTGCCGCGTTGGCGGCACCGGCCAGGGCGATGGGCAGCGGGGTGAGGCAGAGCGCCCCTGCGGTGATGAGCACCGCAGCAGTTGGGCGTGGGTGTTTCACGGAACAAGACCTCCTGGGCCAACGGGTGGGCAGAACGAAAGGCCGCACCCGACATAGATCCGGGTCGTGGGTGGGCGACTGGGAGTTGCCACCATCTCAAGTCGCTGCACAGGAAAGAAGAACATCAGGTGGCCAGTTCGGACAGCGGCAGCTATGTGCCAAACTCGCCGCCGAATGCTTGGGTAACTGCGCTCGCTCAATTTCGCGACGTATCAGGCATCCGAATCCAGGACGATCCGAACGCAGTACGGGGACAGCCGCCAAGCCCTCGACAAAGGCACAGCGGGGGGATCTGCTCTCCTCCTGCACACACGAAGGTCCTCCAGGAACGGTGATTCGGGTATGTATGACGTACTGGGCCTGACGGCCGGACAGACACAGGTCTACGAGCATCTGGTGGAGCGACAGATCCGGAACCCTCACCAGGTGGCAGAAGAACTCGCGCTGGAGCCGGATGCCGTGCTCGAGGCGATGCAACGGCTCGATGAACTGGGCCTGGTGGCACAGGATCCGGAGGACTCGTCGTTCTTCTCCGTGATCCCGCCGGACCTCTCGCTGGAGGCGCTGATCAGGAGGAAGGAGGGAGAGCTGCAGCGCATGCGGCTCTACACAGAGGGATTGGCGGACCGGTACCGAATCGCCGCACGCCGGGACCAGAGCGACGAAATCGTGGAGGTGATACGCGGCAGCCGCGAGATCGGCACCTGCGTGGACCAGTTGGTCTGCCAGGCCAGGAATCAGCTGGAGGTCCTCAGCCGTCCCCCGTATCTGAACGGGTTCTCTCCTGGCCGCGAGGAGTTGAAAGCCCTGGAGGGCGGGCTTCCGGCACGGGTGATCTACGCCAAGGAGGCCCTGGAGCAGGACAGTGCCGCCGAGACCCTGCGGACACTGGGTGCTGTCGGCGAGCAGACGCGCATTCTGCCTGAAGTCCCGGTGAAGCTGCTGATGGCCGACCGGCGTCTCGCCCTGGTGCCGTTGGCCACCGAAGAGGGGGCGGCCGTGGTCGTCGTCCGCCCGTCCGGCCTGCTGGACGCGTTGGTGGTCCTGTTCGACACACTGTGGGAGAAGGCCGTTCCGTACGGCGGCCACGGCAGCGAGCTACTGCCCGCACAGTTCAACGAGGACGAGCTGCAACTGGTACAAATCCTGGCCGCAGGCCTCAAGGACGAGACCGCCGCTCGCCATCTTGGTCTGGGGGTACGCACCATACGCCGCCGTATCGCGGCCGTCATGGAACAACTGGATGCGACGACTCGCTTCCAAGCGGGATATCTACTCGGCCTGCGCGCTGCGGCGACCCCCCAGCAGGACTCGCCGTGAAAACCGTCGGCCCCAGCCGGTCCAGGACTCGGATCGGGTACCGGTCCCGGCGAGACCGGACGGCTCAGGGAGAACAGCACGAGATCGACCTGGCCGCCGTGGACGACGCCACTCCGATCGCCGGATGACACAGCCATCGGCTCGACGACCTTGCGCTGCCCGTCGGTCAGCAGTCCGTGCAGGTGGACCTGCCCCTCGCCGACGCTGATCATCATGCGCGAACGGCTCGAAGACCTCTGCCGCAAGGTCCTCCAACTCGCCACGCACAGACGCAATTTCTTCTGACGCCCATCAAGGTTGCTGAAGGTTCGGAGCTGCCGCTCGGCCGCCGATGGCCCCTACCGGGGTGATCACCCATGACCGTCGCAGCTTCGGCCAGTTGAGCCGGCCCGCCACCGGACGTCAGGAAGCCCACTGCTCGGGATGTGATCCCATACGCCTCATTCTTTCGGTGGAGGCGAGAAAGCATCCTTGGGGCAGAGGAATAGCTGGCTGCGAGAAAGAATCATGGGAAGTGGATCGGACAGCTGAACGGGCTGCTCGCATGCGAAAGGGCGCAGAATGAGTCTCAAGACTTGGATTGATGGCCAGGGTCGCCACGGTACTCGCGGTCGCACCGCCGGCGTCATCGGGGGTGCGCTTACTGTCGGAGTTCTTTTGGTGGCTGGCCCGGCTGCCGCTCAGGGCTTGACCGGGGATTCCGGGGAGACCGTTTCGAAGTCCGCCCCGAAGTGTCACTCGCATGAATCCGTGATGCGAAAGCTGACGCCAGAAGTTCGTGCGCAGCTCGACAAGGCAGTTAAGGATGTCCTCAGGACCACCAAAACACCCGGCGTGACCGTGGGTCTGTGGGCGCCCGGGAAGGGCGAGTACGTACGTGCCTTCGGTACGTCCGACAAGGCGACGAATGCTCCCATGTCCCCGAACTTCAACATGCGTGTCGGAAGCGTCACCAAGACGTTCACGGTAACGGCGCTACTGGAACTGGTCGACCAGAAGAAGGTCCAGCTGGACGACCCGATCTCGAAGTACATCCCGGGCGTCCCCGAGGGTGACCACATCACCCTGCGCCACCTCGCCGAAATGCGCAGCGGCCTGTTCGAATTCATGAATGACCCGGACTTCGGCAAGGCTTTCCTGGCCGACCCGAACCATAAATTCACCACGAAGGAGTTGCTGGATTACTCTTTCAAGCATCCGCTCGCATTCAAACCCGGTACTAAATTCCAGTACAGCAACACCAACATTCATTTGCTCTCCATGGTTGTCGCAAAAGTCACCGGCCAGCCGTTCAACGACTATGTGAAGACGCACGTGCTGAAGCCGGCAGGTCTGAAGGACACCTTCATGCCTAAGGGTGCAGAGTTTCCTTCACCGAGGGCCCACGGGTACACCGACCAGACTATCGACGGCTCGGTCGTTGATGCCACTGACTGGTTCCCTTCGGCCTCCGGTCCGTCCGGAGCGATGATTTCGGACTTGGGCGACTTGAAGTCCTGGGCATCCACTCTTGCCAAGGGCTCGCTTCTGTCTCCGGAAACTCAAGCCGAGAGGCTGAAGATGAATCCGGTGGGCCTGCCGGGTCTCGGCTACGGTCTGGGAGTTTTCGAGAACCATGGATGGATCGGGCACAATGGCTCACTGCCTGGCTACCAGACAGTAATGGTCTATCTCCCGGCTGCCAAGGCCACTCTTGTGGTCCACGCCACCAGCGACATCGCGTTCCAGGGCAAGGAGCTGAGCACAATGTTCGCCAAGGCAGTCACCAGCGTCATCACGCCCAACAACGTGTACGACATCCAGATGCCGAAGCCCACGGCTCCTCCGGCCGGCCCGTCAGCGACAACGGCGCCGAAGTCCTGATCCCAAAAGCGGAGAGCCCGGTTCGGATGCTTTAGGAAGCGGTCGTGCGGGGGTGCTTGCGGCGAATCCAGAGATGCGTCCTCCGCCGCGTGTACCAAGCGTGAGCGGCACGTCTTCGGCCGGCGGACTCGTTCTGGCTGCCGGTCGGTGCGGACCGCCGACTCCGGCCGCGGGAGCGGGCCGCCCTGCACCAGCGGCAGTGGCCTGATCCGTGGGCCACGTGTCCGTGCCCGCCGACATGTCGCCGGCCGGGGCGCGGGTTGACCCTGCAGAACCGCTCGCGTCCCGCGGCCCGGTGCCCTCGTCGGATCGGTCCGCCTGGGGTCGTGAGCGGGACGCGGAGACAGCCGGGCACCGGCCAGGACCGGGCGTCCCGTTTTTACGCGTGGGCCTTCACGCGGTGATCAGGAGGATGGTGTGGGAACACAGAGCCGGCGCAGCCTGGGCCACTGGCGTGCGTGGCTGAGCGAGTTCGCCGCGACTGCGATCCTGCTGCTGGTGATGGTCACCTTGTTCAGGAACCTCTTCGACGCCGAGAGTGTGCTGGCTCGCGCCATCCCCTCGCAAGGCGGTCGGCTGGTCGTGGACGCCGTGGTCAGCGGTGTCACCGTCGGCCTGCTGATCATCTCGCCGTTCGGGCGGCGTTCGGGTGGCCACATGAACCCGGCTGTCTCGCTGGCGTTTTGGCTGATGGGTGCCCTGCCGGGGCGGGATGCGGCGGCGTATGCCGCGGCCCAACTGGCCGGTTCCCTCGCGGGGGTGGCGGTGGGCCGGCTGGTGTGGGGCGAGCAGACGGCGGATCCTGCCGTCGGCTTCGCCGTCATCCGGGCGTCCGAACACATCCCGTGGGCGGCGGTGTTCGCGTCCGAGGCTGCGGCGACCGCCCTGATGCTCGCCGCGGTGAGCTTCGTGGCGGCCCGGCCCCGGCTGGTCTTCTGGCTGCCGGCGGTCGCCGGGTCGGTGATCGCCGTGCTGATCCTGCTGGTCGGCAGGTGGATGGGCGGAAGCTTCAACCCGGCCCGGCAGTTCGGGCCGGAGCTGTTCTCCCATGACCTGGCGTGGCTGTGGGTGTACCTGATCGCCCCGCTGGTGGGCGGCGGGCTCTTCGGCCTGGTGCGCAGGCGCCTGCCGCACGCGCCCCCGCTGCCCAGCTCACTGCAACCAGCCCCCGCCGCGCCTGCCGTGACGGACTGCGCGGCCCGGTGACCACCGTCTACCGCGCGCGGGGCTTTGCGATGGCCCGATCCGTGGGCAGCGCGGCCCGGCGGCCGGACATGGCAGCACACACAGCACGGGTTGAAGGCCCGTGAAGGCGCTAATGAAGCGCCGTGATCCTGAAATCCGGATCCTTCGAGAAAGGCCCTGTGATGATCGACTCGACTGCCTGGGAGCGTGTGCGATGACCGCCTCACCGTCTCTCGCCGCCAAGCAGCGGCCGGAGTTTCTGGTTGCGCTGGGCCTGGCGGCAGGCCCGGTGGTGGCACTGGGCTTCACCCGGTTCGCCTACGCGCTGCTGCTGCCGGCCATGCGCGAAAAGCTGCACTGGAGCTACGCGGCGGCAGGCGGTATGAACACCGCCAACGCGCTGGGCTACATCATCGGAGCCGCCACCGCTGCCTGGTGGTCACGCCGGTTCGGCGCCCGGGCAGTGTTCGTGTGGGGCATCGCCATCAGTGCGCTCGCCCTGCTCGCCTCCGGGGCGACCGGCAACTTCGCCGGCCTCACCGTCCTGCGGTTCATCGGCGGTCTGAGCACTGCGGTGACCTTCGTGGTCGGCTCGGCGCTCGCCTCCCGCGTTCACAGCGGCGGCCATCAGGCCCGCTCGGCCTCGCTGATCGGCATGTATATGGCCGGCGTCGGCATCGGGGTGGTGCTCTCCGGCGTGGTGGTCCCCGCGGCCCTCACCGCCTGGGGCGTGGCCGGCTGGCAAGCCGGGTGGCTGCTGATGGGTCTGCTCGCGGTCCTCGCGATCGGCCCAGCCGCCTGGGCCGCGCGCCAGGTACCCGAGCAGGCCGTAAGTGGCGCCGCCCGCGGCGGCAGCGTCAGCCTCAGGCCGCTGACGCCCACCTTTGTCTGGTACGTGCTGTTCGGGGCCGGCTACGTGTCCTACATGACGTTCGTCATCGCCCTGCTGCACAGCCAGGGCATGAAGGTCTGGGGCACGGCCACGTTCTTCATCGTGCTCGGCGTGGCCTCCGCGGCAGCGACGTTGCTGGTGTGGGGCCGGGTGATCGGCCGGCTGCGCGGTGGCATCGCCCCCGCGCTGGTCTCGACCGTTGTGCTGATCGGTGTGCTCCCCGTGCTGCTGTGGCACGGGATGGGCGCCGCGATCGCCTCGGCGATCATCTTCGGCGGCTCGTTCATGGCCGGGCCCACCGCAGTGACCGTCCTGGCCCGACGGATGCTGCCCGCGCACGCCTGGACCTCCGGCATCGCCCTGCTGACGGTGGCCTTCAGCGTCGGCCAGGCGGTCGGGCCCCTGGTCTCCGGCGTGCTGTCCGACTCCTCCGGAGGCATCGCCAAGGGCCTGTGGCTGTCCGTCGTGCTGCTCGCCGTCTCCGCCGCCGTCGCCCTCATCCAGCGCGAGCGGGCAGTCGAGCACCACCACCAGGACGCGCCGGTGACCGCCCCCTCCGCCCCGAGCGCCGCCAAGCGCTGACCACGCTCCCGCTTTCCAAGGAGATCCCCATGTTTCACCGCATCCTGGTTGCCGTCGACGGCAGCCCGGCCGCGCACAGCGCGGTCCGTACCACCGCCGAACTGGCCTTGCTGACTGGCGCGAAGGTCCGTGTGCTGCACATCGACACCTCCGAAGTGGTGTATGACACCGTCGTCGGCCTGGAGAACGACTCCACCGCCCACCAGGTCCTGGACTCGGCCGTCGCAACCCTGCGGCAGGCCGGCGTCCCGGCGGCCGGCGAACTGCTGGACGGCCTGGTATCCGATGTGGCGGCAGCCGTGCAGGAAGCCGCCGAGGGCTTCGACGCCGACCTGATCGTCGTCAGCCCGCACCACCGCAGTCGTCTCGCCGCCTGGCTGTCCCCCAGCGTCAGCGACACCATCGCCCACAAGAGCCGGATCGCCGTGCTCCTGACTCCCGCGGAGGGCTGAGGTGCCCGGCCGCACGGTGCACGTCACCGAGCACGCAGGCTCCGCCCGCGTGATCACTGTCGGGCCCCACCGTCTGATCTCCGACGAACACGCCCCCATGGGCGACGACACCGGGCCCGACCCGTTCGAGCTGCTGCTCGCCGGCCTGGGCGCCTGCACCTCGGCGACCTTGAGGATGTACGCCGACCGTCACTCCTGGGAACTGCGCGATGTACAGGTGCGGCTACGGCTGGAGCAGGGACGTGAGCCGGCCGTCATCCGGGAGATCTTTCTGGACGGAGACCTGGACGATGACCAGCGCAGCAGGCTCATGGCCGTGGCCGGCCGGTGTCCCGTTCACCGGCTGCTCAGCGCACCGCCGCCCATCACCACAGTGCTGATCGAGCACACCGTCCTCACAGCGGACGACGCCGGTAACTCTTAAGCAAGGCGGCCGCGGGCGCAGTTGGCCCTCACGGACCAGCGGCCCGGGGCCGCGAGGAGAGGCATGGTGGCAGATGCCCCAGCAGCAGATCATTCTCGTCCGGCACGCGGAGACGGCCTGGAACCGCTCACGCCGGTACTACACCGGGCAGGACGATCCCGACCTGACCGCCGCGGGCAAGCGCGAGGCCGGCTTGCTCCTGCCGCATCTGCAGGCCTACCAGGACGCCCACGTGCTGTGCAGTCCAGCGCTGCGTGCCCGCCGCACCGCCCAATTGGCGGGCCTGGGCGCGGACATCAGCCCCGACCTGCGGGAGTGGAGCTACCAGCTGCCCGACGGTCACACCGTGAACGAGCGCTGCCAAAGCGGACCGTGCCACCACGACATCTGGGACGACGCCCTCCACACCAAAACGTGCACGGGTGAATGCCTGCCGGAGGTGAGCACCCGGGCGGATCGTGTGCTCGACTGCGCCCGCCGGCTCCTGGCGGGCGACAGACCCGTCGTCCTCATCTCGCACGGCAACCTCATCCGGCTGATGACCGCCCGCTGGCTCGGCCTGTCCGCCGCGGCGGGGGCGCACCTGGCGCTGCGTACCGCCTCCATCGGGCGCCTGGCCCACTACGACGGGCGGCCCAGCCTGCTGGGCTGGAACTTCAGCCCGTCCTTCGACGACCGTCCGCTTGCCCGCCCCCAGGCATCCACCGCCGGCGGCAAGGTGCCGCCGGCGGGGCGAATCCCGCCCGAGGCAGCGCCGCCGCAGCCTCGCGCCACCGACGCCGCGAGGCCTCGTCCCTGACACCCCGCCACTCCCCCGCCCCTCATGGAGGAATCGTTGGACACCGACGCGCCCGTACGCCTGGACCCGTATGCCGAGCGTTTCCTGGCACAGCTGGCCGCAGCCGATGCGCCGCCGCTGGAAAGCCAGTCGCCCCCCGAGGCCCGGGCCGGGGCCCTGGCGGGCCAGCGCGCCGCCCAGGCGGTGCTCAAGCCCGTCCGCATCCAGGAACAGCGGCTGCCCGTCGGGTCCGGCGGTGAGGTGCTGGTGCGGATCGTACGGTCGGAAGCCTCCTCGGGCACGCTGCCGACGGTGATGTACTTCCACGGCGGCGGCTGGGTGCTGGGCGACCGGATCTCCTACGACCGCACCACCCGCGACCTGGCCCACGCCAGCGGCGCCGCCGTGGTGTTCGTGGAGTACACCCGCTCGCCGGAGGCCCGCTATCCCCTCGCGCTCGAAGAGGCCTACGCGGCCACCGCCTGGATCGCCGAGCACGGGCAGGAGCTCGGCCTGGACGGGACCCGGCTGGCGGTCGCCGGTGACAGCGCGGGCGGCAATCTGGCCACCGCAGCGGCCCTGCTGGCCAAGCGCCGGGGCGGCCCCCGGCTGCTGCAGCAGGTGCTGTTCTACCCGTCGCTGGACGCCGGCTTCGACACACCGTCCTACGCGCAGTTCACGGACGGCTTCTTCCTCACCCGCTCGCAGATGCAGTGGTTTTGGAACCACTACGCCCCCGACCGCTCGGCGCGCACCGAACCGACCGCCGCACCACTGCGGGCCACGACGGAGGAACTGGCCGGACTGCCGCCGGCCCTGGTGATCACGGCCGAGGCGGACGTACTGCGCGACGAGGGCGAGGCATACGCCCGCAAGCTCATGGAGGCCGGCGTACCCGTGGTGGCGGTCCGCTACCTGGGGGCGATCCATTCCTTCACCGCCCAGGATCCGCTGGCGTCCAGTCCCCTCACCCGGGCAGCGATCAACCAGGCCGGGCAGGCGCTGTGTCAGGCTCTTGCCGCACTCCGTCCTCAGGCGGGGGGCTGCTGATGTCGACGGCCCTGGTGCTCGGCGGAGGCGGCGTGACGGGTATCGCCTGGCAGCTGGGGGTGCTCCAGGCGCTGCAGGAGGCAGGGGTGGATCTTGTGACGGCCGACCTGGTGGTCGGCACGTCGGCCGGATCGGTCGTGGCTGTCCAGGCCACCAGCGGCGTCAGCCCGGACCGCCTCGTCGCCGACCAGCTCAAGGCTGCCAGCACCTCCCAGGAGGTGAAGGCCGACTTCGACCCGCAGAGCGCGGCACAGGCCTTCAGCAGGCTGATAGTGGGTGCCCGCAACGAGCGGGAGATCCGGGCCCGGCTCGGTGCCATGGCCCTTGAGGCGCCCACCGTCCCGGAGGCCGAGCGGATGCGGACCATCCAGGCGCGGCTGCCGGTCGCCACCTGGCCCGCCCGCCGGCTGCTCATCACGGCGGTGGACGCAGAAACAGGGGATCCCGTCGTGTGGGACCGCACCTCGGGCATCCCGCTGGCAGCCGCTGTGGCGGCCAGCTGCGCCGTGCCCGGCGTGTGGCCGCCCGCCACCGTCGCAGGGCGGCGCTACATCGACGGCAGCGTCCGCTCCGCGACCAATGCCGACCTCGCCCAGGGCCACGATGTGGTGGTCGTGCTCGCGCCCGACACCGGGCCGGGGCTCAACCCGGCCTCCCCGGGACTCACGGCCGAGGTGGCGCTGCTGCGTACGCACAGCCAGGTACGGGTCATCACGCCCGACGGCGCCGCGCTGGAGGCGATCGGCCCCAATCCGCTGGATCCCGGGCGGCGGCCTGCCTCCGCCCGCGCAGGCCGGCGGCAGGGACGGGAACTGGCCGGCACCCTGCGCGGAATCTGGCCCGCACCTCCCACTCGATGACCCGCGCGCCCTGCTGCACCGGCCCGGGCTCACCACGGTGGCGCGCGTGTCCCACCGGGACCCGGGCGAGGTGCTCACGCGATGCCCTCCGCGCCGTGGGCGACACTTAAGCGCCCCCGGGCAAGCACGCGCGCGCCCTCTGCGGGACCGGCCGAGACCGGCTCAGGCCGCCGGTCACGGCTTGCCTGCCTGCGCGGTGTCTGCCTGCGACGTACCGTCGAAAGGTGCCCCCGCAAGAGGCCACCGGCAGGCCGGATTCCTCTGCCGTCTGCCCGAGCCGCCGCCTGCTGTACGGGCTGCCCGGCGCGGCCTGGGAGTTCGTGCTGACGTCCGTCCTGCTGTACAGCGTCGTCACCGCCGTCCGCTGGCTGACGTCACCGGACTCACCGGTCGGCGTGGACAGCACGAGGGCGGCGACGGCAATCGTGGGCGTGGTGGTCGGGATCGTCCTCGTGGTGCTGATCACCTCCCTGCCAGGGCGCTGCTCCGGCGCCCATATGAACCCCGCGATCAGTGTCGCGCTGTGGCTGATGGGGGCCTTCCCCGGACGCTATGTGCCCGCCTACGCCGCCGCGCAGCTGGCAGGCTCGGTGGCAGGCACCGCGCTGGGGCGGCTGTGCTGGGGGCCGGTGGTTGCCCGGTCATCGATGCGCTACGCCGCTGTGCACCCCGACCCCGCGTGGAACACGACTGCGCTGGTGCTCGCGGAAGGCGGCTGCCTGATGCTGGTGGTCTTGATGGTCGGGTTCTTCCTGGCCTACCCCGCCATCAGCCGCTGGCTGCCGTACGCCGTCGGCGCAGCCACGGCCCTGATCATCACCGCGCTGGGGGGACTGAGCGGGGGCTCGGCGAACCCGGCACGCCAGCTGGGCCCCGCGCTGCTGTCCGGTGGTACCCGGCTGTTGTGGGTCTATCTGGTCGCCCCGCTGGTCGGCGCGTTGCTCGGGGCCGCGGCCTACTGCCTGTTCCAGCGCCGCCTGGGCACCCCCACACCGTGCACCTACCGGCTGTGCGGCAGGGGCGAGGCCCCGCGAAACCGGGCCCGATAAGGGACGTCGGCGCGTTCAGCGGCAGTCGTTGAGCCAGTCACCCGGAATCGGGGCCCGGATGATCCGTCCCGCTCAGCGGCCCTCCGCTTGCCCCGACGCGCCGACCGGGTGCTCTCGGACGTCAGGAACACACCGGGCCCGATTGATCAACATCTGTTGCCCGAACGCGGCATCAGCCTCTCTCACCTTTCACCTACGAAGTCAGGGCCACAAACGTGGGAAACAGGTCCGGGGGCACGGCCATGAACACACGGGCGCACACGGTTACCCACCATGTACCGGCGGATCCTCCGCCGCACAGGCACCCTTGGAGGTCGCCATGGCGTCCCGTCCGCGTGATCCCGATCCTGCAGCTCACCAGGCCGTACTGACCGGGGACGGCACACGCCGGATGACTGTGCCGGTGACGGGTCCTGCTCGAACAGCTGTGGTGGCGCTGCCTACCGAGCCTGCCAGTGTCGGCGTCGCCCGTCACTGGAGCACCGGCCTGCTCTCCCTGTGGGGAGTGAGTGGGGGCGACCTCAGCACGGCTGCACTGGTCATCAGTGAACTGGCCGCCAACGCCGTCCGCTACGGCCACGCGGAAATGACCATCCGCCTCCTCCAGCAGACGGACCGGCTGCACATGTGCGTGACGGATTCCGGAGCTCCTTTGGTGGCACACCGGCTCGTCATCCCGCAGGAACTGGCCGAGCACGGCCGCGGCCTGGCCATCGTCGAGGCACTGTCCGAAGCGATCGAGGTGACCCGTGAGCCGGAGGGATGGCGCGTGGGCGCGGTGCTGCGCGTGACGACGACCGGGAGGCCCACAGCAAGATCTGCCGCAAGTGTGGCATGACCCGGCGTGTGGACGTGATGGCCCGATCGCCCGGTACTACTGGGCGCGGGCCTTGGCTCCAGGATCCCTCGGCGGGCAGGCCCGTCCGGCAGGAAGCGGCCGGGCAAGCTGAAGGTCCCGGTCGAAACCGCACCGCGCGAAGGCCCGGTGGCGGAACGCTGCCGTGGGCCGCGACGCTGCGGATCACCGCTTGGGCAGCGATGTGCCGGGCACTATCCGGTCGGTGCTGCCCGGGCCGGCTGCTGTGCAGTCGAGCAGCCGGTGGGTGTGTCGGGTCAAAAACACCACCTGGTGCAGCGCAGCGTTCATCGGCGCGATCCGCAGCCACTGCCCACGTCGTTGGGCAAGCGCGTGGGCCTCGACCAGGGGACGCAGGCCGGCCGAGTCGATGAAGGTGAGGTCGGCTGCGTCGATGGTCACGCCTCGGCTGTGGTCGAGGCTGAAGCAGAAGTCGAGTGCGCTCTTGGCGGCGGGGGCGGTCGCGATGTCCAGTTCGCCGCTCAGGCTGACGAGCATGCTGCAGTCGGGCTCCGTGACGAGGGTGATGCGCAAAGGGGGCGGGCACGGCCAGAGGACCGACGGGCAGAGAGCGGTCAGGTCGAGCGTGGTCGTCGTCATCAAGTCATTCCTCAAGAGATTTTTGGCCGCCTGCCGGACGGGGGCCGGCTACCGCCAACGGGGAGGCGGCTGTTGACTGTCTCCAGCCTGCGCGTCACCGCGCCGACGGGCATCGCTCGAGGTGGCGATGGTGGACGTCATCCGCAGGAATGACCGTGGTGGATGCCTCCTACCGACCGGTGGGTCCTACGGCCGGGCGCGGGTGCAGGGCAGGGCAAGGCCCGTGTCGTAGGCGAGGATGACGGCCTGTAGACGATCGCGCAGGTCGAACTTGTCGAGGATGTGGGCGACATGGGTCTTCACGGTGGCTTCGCTGACGAAGAGTTCGGCGGCGATCTCAGCGTTGGACAACCCGCGGGACAGGACCCGCAGCACGTCCGTTTCCCGTTCCGTGAGTGCGTTAAGGCTCGGTGGGGCGGGCGCCGGTTCAGGGAGCGCGGCGAACCGCTCCAGGAGCCTGCGGGTCACCCGCGGTGAGATGACCGCATCACCCGAGGCGACCGTGCGGATCGCCTCGACGAGGGAGTCGGCCGGGCCGTCCTTGACCAGGAAGCCGCCGGCCCCGGCGCGGAGTGCGTCCAGGACGTGTTCGTCCAGGTCGAAGGTGGTCAGGATGATCACCCGGGCCGCCGACCCGGTCTCAAGGATGCGGCGGGTGGCCTCCACTCCGTCCAGGCGGGGCATGCGGATGTCCATGAGCACGACGTCGGGCTGCAGGTCGCGGGCGTCGGCGATGGCGGCCAGGCCGTCGCCGGATTCGCCGACCACGGTCAGATCGGGTTCGGCTTCCAGGATGAGACGGAACCCGGTACGAATCATGGGTTGGTCGTCGACGAGCAGGATGCGGGTGGCGGTCATCGGGGGCAGTCCGTTTCGTTGTCGCAGGGCTCGGTGAGGGGCAGGTGGGCGCGGACGAGGAAGCCGTCGCCGGGCAGCGGAGCGGCGTTGAGGCTGCCGCCGGCGGCGGCGACACGTTCGTGCATGCCCGTCAGGCCGTGCCCCCCGCCGGGCGGCACGACATGGCGGACGGCACCGGCGAGCGGGCCGTCGTCGCGCACGGTGACCGTCAGGCGGTCCGGCCGCCAGTCGAAGGTGACGGCCGCACGCGTGTGTCCGGCGTGTTTCAGCGTGTTGGTCAACGCTTCCTGCACCACCCTGTAGGTGGTCAGCTCGGTGCCGGCCGGCAGCCGGCACGCCGTGCCCGTGGAGACGGACTCCACGTCAAGCCCGGCTTCGCGCATGGAGGTGAGCAGTTGGGGAATATCGGCGATCCCCGGTTGCGGCGAGCGCCCCGTCACCGCCTCGTCTTCCTCGGTGCGCAGCAACTCAAGCAGGCGCCGCAGCTCCGCGACGGTGGCGCGGCCGGTCTTTTCGATGGCGGCGTGCAGCTCACGGGTCTTGCCCGGGTTGTTGGTCTGGACGCGGTCGGCGGCGATGGCCTGCACGACCATCAGGCTCACATGGTGGGCCACGATGTCGTGCAGTTCACGGGCGATCCGGGCCCGCTCCTCCACCACCGCGGTCCGCGCCAGCGCGACCTGCTCCCGCTTCAGGGCGGCCGCATGCTCAAGCACCTCGGCCGCCATGGCACGGCGGGCCCGCACCTGGCATCCCAGAGCCCACGCGGCGACCACCAGGACGCCCACGACGAGCGCCGAGCCGATACCGTCGGCCCGGCCCATCAGTGCTTCGGTGCCGCCGGCGGCCAGTGCCGTCACGGCCAGCAGCCGGTAGGTCGGACAGCGTCGGGAGCGGACCGTGGTCAGGAAGACCGCCGCCCCAACGACGAGCAGTACCGTGCCGACGGTGGCGCCCCCGCCGACGCCCGGCGAGGCGATGGAGTGCCGCGCCTGCAGCGTGGCCGCCGCCGCGCCGACGGCCACCAGCGCGGCCACCGGCCATCGGCGATGCACCGCAAAGGGAGCCCCTACCATCAGGGCCACTGCGATGCCCACCGCATCCAGGCCGCGCCCGGCCGGATGAGGAGCGGCCACCTCGGTGAGGGCGGCCGCCGCCAGCAGCGGGGCGAGCAGGAGGTCGACGGCTGCGGGCGGTATTCGGCGGCGCACGAGGGCGTCGAAACGCATATGCCTGCGTGCCCCTTCCGGAAAAATGAAACTGCCGAGGGCAGCCATCAAAACGCCTCCTTTGTCGCGTTACGGACTCGGCAACGTGGGAAAAGTCCGACTGATTTCCGAATCCGGCGCGAAAAGGAAACCTTGGCCCGTTCAGCGGTAAGTACGGCCGAACATGAGGGCAGGCCGGAAGAAAATGAAGAAAATAGGGGGCGGTCAGTGGGCTTGCGCCGTGGCCGAGTGGGCCGTGAAGGTGGTCCTGAACCGCGCCCGGTACGTGCCCGGGGCGACACCGCGTTCCCGCTGGAAGGCACGGCGCAGGGTTTCCTCGGAGCCGAACCCGGAGCGGCGGGCCACGACGTCCAGCGGGTCGGTGCCGGACTCGAGCAGCCCCTGCGCCGCCTCGATACGGATCTGCTCCACAAAACGGATCACGGTCATCCCGGTCTCGGCCCGAAAGAGCCGGGTGAGCTGGCGCACGCTCACGCCGGCCCGGCCTGCCACGGTCTGAAGGCTGTGATCGGCGGCGGGATCCGCCGTGACATCGTCCATCACCTGCCGCACCACCTGGTGACGGGGCTGCCGGGCCGCCTGGCGGACGCTGAACTGTGACTGGCCGCCCGACCGGGCCATGAAGACCACCAGATACTTCGCCGCCGCACGCGCCACCTGGGGGCCGAAGTCCTCCTCCACCAGCGACAGCGCCAGATCGATACCGGAGGTGACCCCGGCGGAGCTGATGAGATGACCGTCCCGCACGAAGATGGAGTCGGGATCGACCTGGATGCAGGGGAAGTACCTGGCCAGGTCGCCGGCCAGGCACCAGTGCGTGGCCGCCCGGCGCCCGTCCAGCAGTCCTGTGGCCGCCAGAGGGAACGCGCCGGCACATACCGAGGCCACCCGGCGGGAGAACCCGGCCAGACGGCTGATCCCGGCGATGAGGGAGGCGTCGGACACCGCCGCCCGCCAGTCGGAGCGGCCGGGGATGATCAGGGTGTCAATTGTGCCGGTGAACTCCTCCAGGGCCACGTCCGCCGCCAGCCGCGCACCCGCCGTGGTCACCACCTCCTGCCCATCGCACGAGGCGGTCAGCAACCGGTAGCGGGCGCCCTGGTCGTTGGCCGCGGCGAACACCTCCAGCGGCCCGGTGACGTCCAGCAACTGAACGCAGTCGAACAGCACCATCACCACCAGGTGCGGCCTGCTCAGCCCGCTTCGCCCATCCATGGGAAAATTCTCCGCCTGACCTCATATACGGGGCAAGGCGGTCACCAACCCGTTGCCGGGCCACCGGGCACTGCGCCGGCGGGGCCGGGCGGCGTCCTGGGGCATTCCGGCTGCGTGGTACGGAAACGCGCACGGTAGGCGCCGGGGGTAATTCCGAATTCGCGTTGAAACGCACGGCGCAGCGTTTCCGCGGATCCGAATCCGCTCCTGCGGGCGACCGTGTCCAACGGGTCGGTGCCCGACTCGAGCATGCCCTGCGCCGCCTCCAGGCGGATCTGCTCGACGAACCGGGCGGCCGTGGTGCCGGTCTCCTGGCGGATCAGCCGGGTCAGGTGGCGCACGCTGACGCCCGCCCGTGCCGCCAGCGCGCCCAGCCGGTGATCCACATGGGGAGCGGCCGTCACAGCGTCCAGCACCGCGCGGACCGTCGCGCTGCGGCAGTACCGTGCGCGCAGCCGGACACTGAACTGGGACTGGCCGCCCGGCCGGGCCATGAAGACCACCAGATCCTTCGCCGCAGCCCGCGCCGCCTCGGGCCCCAGGTCCTCCTCCACCAAGGACAGCGTCAGGTCGATGCCTGCCGTCACTCCCGCCGAGGTGACGATCCGTCCGTCACGGATGAAAATCGCATCACGGTCCACGTGCACCGAGGGATAGTAGGCGGCCAACTGATCGGCCAGCCGCCAGTGAGTGGCCACACGGCACCCGTCCAGCAGGCCCGCCGTCGCCAGCGGAAAGGCTCCCGCGCACAGGGAGGCCACCCGGCAGGCCGAGCGGGCCAGCCGCGTCAACTCCTCGATCAGCCCGCGGTCTTCCACGGCCACGCGCCAGTCCGGGCGGCCGGGAACCATGAGCGTGCCGATCCGCCCGGACCACTCCTCAAGCACCCCATCGGCGGCAAGCCGCAACCCGGAGGTCGTCCGCACCTCCTTACCGCCGGGAGAGACCGCAACAACCCGGTAGCAGCCCCCGTGCTCGTTGGCGGCCGCCAGAACATCCAACGGCCCCGTCACATCCAGCGCCTGCACCCCGTCATAGAGGACCATCACCACAGGATGCGTGTGCAGGCAGCCCTCCGCGCCGGCCCGGCCGTTCAACGTGCTCATACCTGCCAGCCTCCGGCCCACCCGCCGCCAGGAGCAAGGACCGGTCCCCCACACATCCGGCCATCGCCCACGAGCGGGCGAAACGGTGGGATTCCGGGCCGGGCAGACTCCGGGGTTCATCCGAGCTGCGGATGAGCTCGGCCGGCGTGCCGACGCCGCCCGCACGGGAGCGGTAGGTGTGCATCAGTGCGTCAATGTGTGACTGGACCTTCAGCAGGGCCAGTTGGCGCTGCATCACCGCGCCGCCACCGCGACATCGGGTGCCACAGCCGTGTACCGGTTGCCGGCCGCATGGTCCTGTCTGGTCACGAGGCCGATTGCTGCCAGGCCGGACAGGTCCGTGGCCGCGGCCTGCGCCGTCAGGGCCAGGATGCCGGCGAGCTGTTCGAAGTGCTTGCCGCCAGACGCCGGCAGCATCAGGCAGATCCTCTCCTGCATCTGTGAGAGGCCCAGCGCGGCAACAACGGGTTCCGCTTCCTGACCGGTCCCCTGGTCCATCACGTTGACTTGCCCGCTTGCCTTCCCCGTTCGGCTCGCTGTCGCTGACAGGACACGCCTGGCCCGGCCCTGGCCCCCTTTCCCGGTGCCCGCCCGCACGGCCCGACGGGCTGCCGGGATCCTCGGCGCACCGGTTCCACTGCTGCGGCCCGAACCGGCTCACGTCGGCCGCCACGACCGGCCCCGCATACCGCCGGCAGGGCTGCGCCGGGTGGCGGCGGCTCTCGGCCGGCGGACGGAGCAGCATGCTCCCCTCCCCCACAGGGTGGAGCCCGTGGGTGGTCCGAGGGACGGACGTCTTTGGTCCTGGCCGCACACAGGCTGGTGACATACCGATCCGCCGACGCGGAAAAAGAACCTGCCTCCTGGAGCTACTTTCATGACCCGTGACGCCACCACTCCTGCGCGCCCGACACGCCGGCGCGGCAGGTGGGTCGCCCCCCTGTGTGCCGCGAGCGCGGCCGCAGCCGTCCTTGCACCCGGCGCCACCGCCTTCGCCGCCGGCCATCACACGGCCCCCTCACACACAGCGGCCCCTCACACGGCACAGGGCCGCCCCTGGGCTGCCGGCCATGCCGTCCAGCAGGCCGTCCGCCAGCTGACCGAGGCAGGTCTGCCCGGAGCGATCGCCCTCGTCCGAGACCACGGCCGCACCGCAACCGCCGCGGCCGGCTACGCCGACCTGGCGACCAAGAGGCCCATGACCAGCGCGGACCATCTGCGCATCGGTAGCAACACAAAGGCGTTCACCGCCACCCTGGTGCTGCAGTTGGCGGCCGAAGGCCGCCTCGGCCTGGACGACACCGTGCAGCAGCTCCTGCCGGGCATCATCAAAGGCGGCGACCACATCACCGTGCGCCAGCTGCTCAACCACACCAGCGGCCTGTACCCCTTCGACCAGGACCCGGCCTTCGCCACCCCCTACCTGCACGGCGACGCCGGATACTACCGATCACCGCACCAGCTGGTGGCGTTGGCAAACGCCCATGCACCGCTGTTTACGCCCGGCACGAAGTTCTCCTACTCCAACACCAACTACATCCTGCTGGGCCTGATCATCGAAAAGGTCACCCACCACTCCTACAAGCAGGAACTCAACCGCCGCATCATCCAACCCCTCGGGCTGCGCGACACCAAACTCCCCGTCCGCTCCCTGAAGGTCCAAAAGCCGGCCGCGCACGGATACCTCATCAACCAACCCGGCCACGCGCCCAAGGACATCACCTCCGCCATCAGCCCCTCCACCACCTGGGCGGCGGGCGCACTGACCTCGACCGTCAACGATCTGGCCCGCTTCGACAGGGCCCTGCTCACCGGCAAGCTCCTGCCCAAGGCCCAGCTGAACGACATGATGAAGGCCGGTCCCTACAAGGTCGATCCCGCCGATCCGACCAAGGGCTACGGACTGGGCCTGGAAAAAATCCAGCTGTGCGGCGTCACCATGTGGGGCCACACCGGGACCGTCCTGGGAACCCAGACCAACGCCTTCACCAGCGCCGACGGCACCCGGCAACTGGTGCTGACCGCCAACGCCGACCCGGACACCTGGAATGCCGGCCAGGTCTCCGCCTGGCTCACCACCGCACGCAAGACGCTCTGCGTCAGGTGAATTGCATGGCTTGAAGGGCCCCTTCCCTTCCCACAGTGACCACCATCAGCAGCCGCGCGCTATGAGCAGGCGCAACGGCCACGGCCCAAGGACCTGCCGCCGCAGTGGACTTCGGCGCGGGCTTCATTTGCACGGCTGAGGAAACGGCGCTCTGCCCGGCATGCAATGGGAGGCGGGTCCGCCCCCGGTAGCCGGCCGTGAACCGATCGGATGAGGAGATGAAGCACATGAGCCGCTGGAGTCGGCAGCCGCGCAGCGCGGCGGGCGAGGGCGACATCGCGGTCCGGCTGCGCGAGGTGACCAAGCGTTATGGGAAGGGCCCGCAGGCGGTTTTGGCGCTGGACCGCCTCAGCGCGGACATTGCCCGTGGCACCTTCACCGCGGTCATGGGGCCCTCCGGGTCGGGCAAGAGCACCTTCCTGCACTGCGCGGCGGGACTGGACCGTCCCACCTCCGGCTCGGTGCGGCTGGGCTCCACCGAACTGTCCCAGCTGAAAGAGACGCCGCTTGCGAGGCTGCGTCGCGCCAGGATGGGGTTCGTCTTCCAGGCGTTCAATCTGCTGCCGTCGCTCACGGTGATGCAGAACATCACGCTGCCGCTACGGCTGCAGGGCCGCCGGGCGGATGGGGAGTGGCTCGGGGAGATCGTCGCCAGGATGGACCTGAGCGATCGTCTGGGCCATGTTCCGGCCGAACTGTCCGGCGGTCAGCAGCAGCGGGTCGCGATCGCCCGCGCCCTGGTGACCCGCCCTGAAGTCATTTTCGCCGACGAGCCGACCGGCTCTCTGGATCCTGAAACCGCACGGGACATCCTGGGCCTGCTGCGCCAGGCCGTCACCGACTTGCGGCAGACGGTGGTGATGGTGACGCATGACCCCGTCGCCGCCGCCCATACCGACAGCGCCGTCTTCCTTGCACAGGGGCGCATCGTGACCGATCTGGCCTCTCCGACCGCCGACCGGGTGGCGGCCGCGATGGCCGGTCTGCGCAAGGCCGCCTGATGCTCGTCCTCGCCCTGAAGACCCTCGCCACCCGCAAGGGCAGCCTCATCGGCACCTTCGTGGCGTTGTTCCTGGGATCTGCGGTGCTCAGCGTGTGCGGAATCCTGCTGGAATCGGGGTTGCGCACGTCCCAACCGCCCGAGCGGTACGCGGCCGCCGACGTCGTGGTCGCAGGCCGCCAGGAGGCGCACAGCCCGCGCCCGGCCGGCAAGAGCAAGGCCGCCATGGCCCAGCCGCTGGTGGAGCGGGTCCCCGTGGCGGCGGATGTCGCCCGGCGCCTGGCGGCGGTTGCGGGGGTGGGCAGCGTGGTCACGGACATCGGCGTGCCCGCGCGGGTGATCGGACCCGGCGGCATCGTGCTGCCCGGGGCGAACGGAGCCCCTTCCACGGGGCACAACTGGTCCAGCACCCGGATGGGCCCCTACACGCTGCTCTCCGGGCGGGCACCGGTCGGAGACCACCAGGTGGTGCTCGACGAAAAGCTCGCCCAGCGGGCCCAGGTGGCTGTGGGCGACACTGTGTCGCTGATGACCCGGTCGAGGCCGCAACGCTTTGGCGTCACAGGTGTTGTCGCCCTGCACGGTGTGTCCTCACCGCGGCGGTCCGTCGTCTTCTTCTCCGACGATCTGACCAAGCGTCTGGCGGCACGGGACGGTGTCGTGGACGCCGTCGGGGTGCTGGCGGCTCCCGGAAGCAGCACCAAGCAGCTGGCCGGCACCGTCGCGGCCGCGCTCGGTGACCAGCACTTGGCCGTGTACCGGGGTCAGGACCGGGGCCAGGCCGAGTTCCTGGACGTGGCCGCCACGGGTTCCACGCTGGTCCTCGTGGCATCTGCGGTCGCCGGGAACATCTTTTTGGTCACCGTCTTCGTGGTGACCAGCACTCTGTCGCTGGCGATGGCGCACCGCCGCCGCGAGACGGCTTTGCTGCGGGCGGTGGGAGCAACTCCTGGCCAGATCCGTCGCATGATGACGGCCGAAGCGCTGGTGGTGGCGTTCGTGGGAGGACTGCTGGGCTGGCCGGTCGGTGTGGCCGTGGTGCACGGGATGCGGGACCGGCTGGCCGTGCACGGTTTCGTTCCACCCGATTTCCAGCCGGTGATCGGGCCTCTGTCCGCCGCAGGCGCTGTGGTGATGACGGTGCTGACCGCCTCCACAGCCGTCCTCGTCGCCGCCAGACGCGCCAACCGCATCCGGCCGATCGAGGCGCTGGGTGAAGCCGCCCTGGAGCGGCCGGACCTGGGCAAGGGCCGTCTGATCACCGGATGTGTGCTGGCTGCCGGTGCCGTCGCGGTCTTCGTCACGGGTCTGACTCGCGGCGGCGACTTCACCGCCCTGGTCGGGCTCGCCAACTCGCTCGTCCTCGTCATGGTGATCACAGCGGCCGTCCTGGGGCCGCTGATGGCGCGGATGTCGCTGCTCGTGCTGGCACCGCTTCTGAGAACGTCCAAGGTCACCGGCTATCTGGCCGCGGCCAACCACCGCGCCCACCTGCGCCGCCTCGCCGCGGCCGTCACCCCGCTGATCCTGGCCGTGTCCTTCGCCGCAACCGTGGTCTTCGCCCAGACCACCGCTGTGCAGGCCGCCCGCGAGCAGATGCGTGACGGCATGGTCGCCAGCCACGTACTGACGGCGGCCGAGGGTGTGGCGCCGGACGTCGCCGACGAGGTGCGCCGCCTGCACGAGGTGAAAAGCGCGACCGGTGTGGTGAGAACCACCGTCGTCGCCACCCCCGCCCACACGGGAGGCGAACCGGTGGCCCTCAGTGCCCAGGGTGTGGATCCCACCGCCCTGGGCGCCACGATGGATCTGAAGCCGCGCGCAGGCAGACTGGACCGTCTCAACCGCAACACCATCGCCCTCAGCGCGGTTGCCTCGTCCGAGCTGGGGCGGGGCCTTGGCGACCGAGTGCGCCTGCAACTGGGAGACGGAACATCGCTCTCCCCCACCGTGGTCGCCGTCTACGAACGCGGCATGGGCTTTGCGGATATCACCTTCGACCACGACCTGCTGCTGGCGCACACGACGTCCCACCTGGACGCATCCGTGCTCGTGCGGACGGTGACGGATGCGGATGCGCACGGCACGGCGGCGGCGCTGGCCCACGTGGCCGGACGCTACCCCGGCACTGCGGTGCAGGATCCTGGCGCCGCCGGTGAACAGATGCGGCAGCAGGAAGCCAACGCCTGGGTCAATTACCTGCTGGCCGCCCTGACCCTCGTATACGCGGGAGTGACGGTGGCCAACACTCAGATGATGAACACGGCTGCACGGCGCCGGGAGTTCGCCCTGCTGCGGCTGGGCGGCACGACCGCGACCCAGGTGATGCGGATGATGCGGTGGGAAAGCCTCGCCGTGGTCCTCGCCGGAGTGGGTATCGGCACACTGGCCTCCGTCCCCGCGCTGGTGCTGGTCTCCCTCGCCCTCACCAACAGCCCCTGGCCGACCGTTCCCCCCCTGGTCTATCTGGTCATCGCGGGAGGAACCGCCGCGCTCACGGTCACGGCAGCTCTACTTCCCACGCGGGCCGTGCTGCGCACCCCGCCCATGGAGGCGATCGGCCCGAAGGAGTAGCGGCCGGGGTGGGGTGCCCCCGGATGAGTCCCGCCCTGCCGGGCCGCGCGGCGCCGGCTGGTACAGGCCACCCGACGGCGACGGCGACCGTGGCAGGTGAGCGGGGTGCGGGTGTGCGCCGGACTGCTTGAACAGCTCTGCGCTGTGGTGGGTGCCCCGCAACGCCAGGTGCGGCCGTCGTCCGGCGTGCGGGCACCGGAGCAGTGCCGGAAGCCGCCATTCGGATCACCGATGAGGGTCCTTCCGGTGATTGCGGCACGCTTCGCGCACACCGCACGTCCTGCGGCGGGTATGCCGTCTTCGCAGAAGGCAGCCCAGCGATCCAGTCAGGAGATCAGCCATGTATGCAGTGGTTCGGCGGTACGAAGGGGTAACCGATCCGGCCGAGGCGGGGCGCCAGGTGAACGAGGGGTTCCTGCCGCTCCTCCGCCAGGTCCAAGGCTTCGTGGCCTATTACTGGGTCGATGCCGGGGGCGGGGTGATGGTCTCGACGAGTGTCTTTCAGGACCCGGCCGGCGCCGAGGAATCGACCGATCGGGCGGCGGATTTCGTACGGGACCGCCTCGCCTCCCTGTTCCCCAGCCCTCCCCAGGTCACGGCCGGCGAGGTCGTGGCCCATGCGTAACGGCCTGCCGGAAAGCCGTGTCTTCAGCGCCCCCCGCGGTCGAGGGCGGCGACCTCGCGTACGGCCTCGGCGATGGCCGGGAAGTCCTTCTTGAGGATCGCACCGTGGTTGCTGGCGACCTTCGCGCCGATCTGGATGTTCGGGTTGTGGGCGGTCACCGCATCGAGGCTGGTGCGTATGCGTTCCTGCTCATCGCCGCGGCTTCCGAAGGACGTCCCCGAAGCGACCACATACCGCACCGGGACGGTGATGTTGTCCAGCACGGGGCCCAGCTCGCGCTCGCGGGAGAGCCTGCCGAGCTCGATGTTGCTGTTCGCCTGCTGTTCGGCGGTCATCCGCGGGGCCAGGCCCGTCGGGCGCAGCAGCGGCAGGAACCAGCTCATCCGCCTAAACAGCTTCCGGA
This sequence comes from Streptomyces sp. NPDC002206, assembly GCF_053593595.1. Lineage (NCBI taxonomy): Bacteria > Bacillati > Actinomycetota > Actinomycetes > Kitasatosporales > Streptomycetaceae > Streptomyces > Streptomyces sp. NPDC002206. Next base: position 10,689 of record NZ_JBSFCW010000036.1, on the reverse strand, counting down.
TCCGCTGCTCCATGGCCTCGTCGAGCCAGTCGTACGGGAACGCGCCGTCGACCAGGACCGCGCCCAGGGCACGCTCCGGATTCCGGCCGGCCCAGTGCGCCCCGACGAACGCCCCGTAGGACCAGCCCACCAGCAGCGCCCGGTCCACACCCCTGGCCGCGAGTACGGCATCGACGTCCCGGACGGCTGCCTGGAAGGAATAGTCCGCCGACCGCTTCGATTTGCCGCGGGCCCGCTCGTCGTAGGTGATGTGCCGCCACCCTGTCCCCAGTTCGGCGATGACGCGCCGCCAGTACCCCTGGGTGGCGAACTGGCCGTTGAGGTAGAGCACCGGGATCCCGGGACCGCCGGTGTCGGTGACGGCCAGGGCCGTGTCGTGGACCGGCACCATGCCGGTCCACTTCGAACCGGTCGAGGAAGTGCTGTTCTTCGCCATGTGTTCCCCCTGGTCGCGTGAGGCGTCTTGTACGGCTTGTCCAGGCCCGGCACGTGGATCGCGGGCCCCTTGGGACGAACGGCCGCGTCCTCGGCGACGACCGATGGGTTCTCGATCGCGGTGGGCCCGGCCGGATCGTCCTGGTTCTGCTCCGTCAGAGGCTGCGGGCGGTGATGTCGCCGCGGGAGGTGGTGGCACGGATGTCGAGTTCGGCGGTGCCATCGTTCTTGAGGGCGTTGCTGACGCGGCCGTGGTCGGTGCCGGCGTCCAGGGCGGCCGAGACGCCGGCGGCGGCGGCGACCGAAATGTTGCCGGACCGGGTGCGGAGCACGACCGTGCCGCGCACGGCCTCGGTGATCCGGATGTCGCCCCTTGCGGTGCTGATCTCCGCGGGGCCGCCCAGCCGGCCGACCTCGACGTCGCCGTCGATCGCAGTGAGGCGGACGCTCGCGGCCTCGTCGATCTTGATCTGGCGGTACGCGCCTTCGAAGGCGATGTCGCCGAGGCGTCCGACGCCGCGGAGCTCGGCGCCGGCGGCCTTGGCCTCGATGCGGGAGCCGGCCGGCAGCTGGACGGTGACCTCCAGGGATCCGGAGGGGCCGAAGAGCTGGTTGTCGGGGGCCGGGGCCGTGATCCGCAGGACGCCGTCGGCGTAGGCGACGGCTGTCTGCTCAGCGGTCTTGGTGTCGCGGCTCTTGGAGGGGTTGGCGGGCCGGACCTCGACGGTGGTGTCGGCGCGGTCTGCGGCGATGAACTGGATGCGTCCGGCGGGGATGTCCAGGACGGCGGAGATCGGGGCGGGGGTGTCGAACTTCTGCATCGTGCTCTCCCATGCTCGCTCGTTGTTTCTGACACAGGAAACGCTACGTTGCTTTCAAGAATCCGACAACATACCCGTTGCGCAGAATTGACATCAACGCAGGTAGACACCGGGTAACTGTTGCAACGGTCTTGAAGGGAACGCAACGACAATCACTCTGATCATTGCAATGGATGAGAAGTGAACGCTATAGTGAGGGGGTCAGGGACCGCCACGAAGGATCACCAGGGAGATCGCGATGCCGGGAGGCAGACTCACCCAGCAGGAACGCCAGCAGATCGCGCTGGGGCTGGCCGACAGCCTCCCCTACGCCGAGATCGCCCGGCGCCTGGACCGTCCGACCTCGACGATCACCCGTGAGGTGATGCGCAATGGCGGCCCCACCGCCTACCGCGCCGACCTGGCCCACCGCGCCACCGAACGCCGCGCCCACCGGCGCAGGCCCGCCTCCTCCCCAGGGCCGGAGTCAGTGCCCCAGCCGCACGGGCGCGACGCCGGGGCCGTGGCCGAGTACGAGGAGACGTTCACCACCGTCCTCATGGCTTCGGGCCTGACCAAGATGACGGCCCGGGTGCTGACCTGCCTGTTCACCACCGACGCGGGCAGCCTCACCGCGTCCCAGCTCGCCCAGCGCCTCCAGGTCAGCCCGGCGTCCATCTCCAAAGCGATCGCCTTCCTGGAGAGCCAGAGCCTCGTCCGCCGAGAACGCGACGAACGCCGCCGCGACCGCTACGTCGTCGACGACGAACTCTTCTACCAGGCGACGATCGCCAGCGCCCGGTCCAACGACCAGCTCGTCGAAACCGCACGCCAAGGCGTCGCCGTCCTCGGCCCCCACACCCCCGCCGCCACCCGCCTGGAGAACATCGCCCGCTTCCTCGACTTCATCAGCGAAAGCATCACCCGCGCCGCCGAACAGGCCCGCGAAGTCCTCCACACCAAACCCGCAACAACCTCGAACGACACCGCCCGACCAAGCCCGGACCACGGATAGACAGCCGTCTCGATCGTCACAGCGATGAGACGAAGCCGGCTGCGTCCTCGGGGAACCGTGGGGTTCCACCACGGCGGCCGTCCGCGACAGCGCGCGGTTTCGATGTGGCGGGAGGTCAGATGGGCTTCAGCTGCGTGCGCAAGGCCCCCTCCGGGCGGCACGATCCCCTTGCTGCCCGTCCAATGACCCGGACGAAGCTGCCTTGCCCACGAGCAACTCCACCGCCCGACGGGTTTGATGTGGTCCGTCGTCCAGGAGCTCTTCGGCGCTGCCACCCCGGCCGGCGAAACGCGGCCCGGCGCAGGCCGGCATGCTCCTGCCCCGGTCTGTGGTTCCAGCCGCGCGGCCCTGTCGCCGCCCGCCGGAAGTGGCTTCCTCGGCATCGCGAGCGCCTCTCCTGCAGTACCCGGGCCGTCGCATCCACTACCCGGGTGCGGTACGAAGTGCGGTGTGAACGATCAGACTCAGCGCGCGACCGTTCGCGTGTTCATCGCCCTCGCCCCGCCCGACCACGCGAAAGAAGAACTGGCCCGGGAGCTGCGCCCCGCCTATGCCACGCACCCTCATATGCGGTGGAATCGCATCGAAGACTGGCACATCACCCTGGCGTTCCTCGGGGAGCTGCCGGCCGGGACAGTTCCGCTCCTGCGACCGCCTCTCGCCAACCTTGCGGCGGACCAGCAACCACTTTGTTTGGCACTACGCGGCAGCGGAACCTTCGACGACCGGGTGCTGTGGAGCGGAATCGACGGAGACCTCGATGAGCTGCACCTGCTCGCCGCCGATGTGCGTACCACCGTCAAGGACTGCGGGGTCGTCTTCGAGGATCGGCCCCTGCGCCCCCATCTGACGTTGGCCCGTGCCCGCCGGGGAGATCGGTCCTCGGCAGGAGAAATCGCCGAAGGGTTCGCCGGCTTCACCGGACGCCGATGGGCTGCCGAACGTCTGCACCTGGTCGGCAGCAACGTCGGCCGTAGCCGCGGACCGATCCACTACCGCGACATCGAGGCTTGGCCCCTCGGCAACGGGAACTCCACCGGTTCGTGAACGAACCAACGGGGACCTGGGCAAACGTGATCGCCTCGGGGGCTCCCTGAGAACTCGCGCATCAGGCGCCGGGTGATCACGGCACCGTGGCGGCGCGGGCCGGCAGGCAGCGGAGGACGCCGACGGGGCGGCGTACGCCGACGCGGTGCCGGAGTACGCCGCCCTGGAGTGGGACGAGCTGGGGGCGGTGGCCCGCAAGGCTGCTGTCCGGTCCCTCTCCCGCTACTTCGGGTCGCGGTTGAACAGCGACTTGCACCAGAAGTAGCCGAGCACGGCCAGCCCCAGGCACCAGACGATGGTGATCCACCCGTTGTTGCCGATCTCGGTGCCGAGCAGCAGCCCGCGCAGGGTCTCGATGGCCGGCGTGAACGGCTGGTACTCGGCGATCGGCTGGAACCACCCCGGCATCGCGTCGACCGGGACGAAGGCGCTGGAGATGAGCGGCAGGAAGACCAGCGGCAGCGCGTTGTTGCTGGCCGCCTCGGCGCTCGGGCTGACCATGCCCATCGCGACCGCGATCCAGGTGAACGCCAGGGCGAACAGCGCGAGCAGCCCGAACGCCGCGATCCACTCCAAGGCCGTGGCATCGGTGGACCTGAAGCCGATGGCCACGCCGACGGCACCGACGAGAACCACGCTGATGACCGCCTGCAGCACGCTGCCGATGACGTGTCCGATGAGCACGGAACCGCGGTGGATCGCCATCGTGCGGAAGCGGGCGATGATGCCCTCGGTCATGTCGTTGGAGACGGACACCGCGGTCCCGACCAGGGTGCCGCCAACGGTCATCAGCAAGATGCCCGGGACGAGATACGCGATGTACTGCGAGCGATCGGCGCCGCCACCACCGATGCCCGCGCTCATCACGTCGCCGAAGACGTAGACGAACAGCAGCAGCAGGACGATCGGCGTCAGCAGCAGGTTCAGGGTCAGCGACGGGTAGCGGCGCGCGTGCAGGAGGTTGCGGCGCAGCATCGTGGACGAGTCGCGGACGGCGAGGGAGAGGGTGCTCATCGGGCAGTCTCCTTGGGCTGGTTGGGGACGCTGGAGCTGGTCAGGGCGAAGAACACGTCGTCGAGGTCGGGGGTGTGCACGGTCAGTTCGTCCGCCTCGATGCCGGCGGAGTCCAGCCAGTCGAGGAGGGAGCGCAGCTCGCGCTGGCTGCCGCCGCTGGGGATGGTCAGGGACAGCGCCTCGTCGTCCCGGGTGACCTCGCGCAGCGCGACGGCGGCGCTCTGGTACGCGGTCGGGTCGGTGAAGCGGAGCCGGACGTGGCCGCCGGGGATCAGCCGCTTGAGCTCGTCGGCGCTCCCCTCGGCGGCGATCTTGCCGTCGTTCAGGACCGCGATGCGGTCGGCGAGCTCGTCGGCCTCCTCCAGGTACTGGGTGGTGAGGAAGACGGTGACGCCGCCCGTGACGAGCTCGCGGATGATTCCCCACATGTTGTGGCGGGAGCGGGGGTCGAGGCCGGTGGTGGGCTCGTCGAGGAAGATGATCCGCGGGTTTCCGACCAGGGTCATGGCGAGGTCCAGGCGGCGCTTCATGCCGCCGGAGTAGGTGGAGGCAGGCTTCTTCGCTGCCTCCACCAGGTCGAAGCGCTCCAGGAGTTCGGCTGCGACCCGCCGCCCCTCGCTGCGGGAGAGGTGGTGCAGGTCGGCCATGAGGAGCATGTTCTCCTCGCCGGTGATCAGGCCGTCGACGGCGGAGAACTGCCCGGTGACGCCGATCGCGGCCCGGACCCCGTCCGGTGACGTGGCGACGTCGTGGCCCGCGACCTGGGCCTGCCCGCCGTCGGCGGTGATGAGCGTGGACAGGATCTTCACGACGGTGGTCTTGCCGGCGCCGTTGGGTCCGAGCAGCGCGAACACCGACCCGGCCGGGATGTGCAGATCGATGCCGTCGAGGACGGTCTTGTCGCCGTACGACTTGCGCAGACCGACGGTGGAGACGGCGGCCGGCGACGGGTGACCGTCACCCTGCCTGGATGTGGGCATGACAGAAGAAGGCATGGAACCCTCCCGTTCGAAGGCTGAAGTGGCAGGGGAAGTAAGTGAGTTGAAGATGGTGCGGGGTGCGGGGTGCGGGGTGCGGAGGCGCTCAGGCCTTGGCGCGGCGGACGTCGATGTTGCCGTACCGGGTGCGGGCGCGGACCTTGACGGTGTCCTCGGTCTTCTGCGGGGTCTGGGACGCGGTGAGCGTGTTGCGCACCTGGCCGGAGCCCGAACTGACGTCGAGCCAGGCGGCCGTGCCCTCGCGGACGCCGACCTCGATGGCGCCGTAGGAGGTCTCCAACTGGACGGTGCCGCGGGCCACGTCGCCCACGCGCAGGGTGCCGTGGGCGGTGGTGGCGGTGACCGAGTCCTCGGCGCGCCGGATCTCGATGTCACCGTTGGCACCGCTCACCCGCAGCTCGCCGGTCGCGGCGCCGACGGTCGTGGTGCCGTGCGAGTTCTTCAGGACGGCGGGGCCGTCGACGAGGCCGACGCGCAGGCTGCCGGAGCTGGTGGTGATCTCGGCCATGCCCTCGACCCGGTCCACGGTGATCGAGCCGTGCGACGCGGTCAGCTGCAGCGGGCCGGTGGTGTCGAGGCGGACGTCGCCGGACGAGGTCTTCACGCGGACCTCGCCGAGCCGGCCCTCACCGAGCACCTGGACCCAGGCGCCGGTCGTGTCGATGCGCGAGCCCGTGGGCAGTTCGACCGTCACGTCGACGGTGCCGGTGCGGCCGAACAGATTGGACTTGGGCGTCCTGACCGTCAGTACGCCGCTCGCGTACGTGACCTCGGTCTGGTCGGCCGCCCGTACGTCCTGGTCCCGCTTCGGGTCGCGGGGTTGCACCTCGACGACGGTGTCGAGGCGGTCGCCTGCGGTGAACTGGATGGAACCGGCCTCCACGTGCGCCGTGGCCGAGATCGGTTCGGGAGTGTCGAAAGAAGGCATGGCTGTCCCGTCCTCTTGGGTCTTTGGGACGTCCCCGCTGGTGGGACGCGGTGTGGGTGAAGTGGTGCGGGCAGGGGCGCGGCTAGCGCACCCAGCCCGTGAAGCTCTGTCCGATGCTCTGGGTCTTCTCCGTCGTACGCGGCCGGGTGCCGCCGTCGACCGCGGCCGACACGGCGCGCACCAGCCACGCGTTGACCGACAGGCCCTCGCGGCTCGCGGCCTCCTCGGCGCGGGCCTTGAGGTGGGCCGGCAGACGCAGGTTGACGCGGGCGGTGCCGCCCTCGTCGCTGTCGGCCGGGGCCGGGGTCCTGAGCGGTTCGACGGGCTCGGCCGGCTCCGCGGGGGCGCCGCCGTCGGTGGGCGCCAATGTCACCACGAAGTCGGGGTCGAGCCCGCGCAGCCGTACGTCGACCGAGCCGGGGGCGAGTTCGCGGGTGATCTCGTCCATCGCGGCGGAGAGCACGTTGAGCATGGTCAGCCGGGTCGCCGACTCCAGGGGAGCGGTGAGCCTCTCTGCCAGCTCGCGGGCTTCTTCGCCGCCGGCTTCGGCGGCCACCGCAAGTTCGCGGCGGAGGGTGTCGATATACGGCGTGAGGTCCATGACGCCATAGTGGCACCATTATGGCTCCACGCGCAAGCAGTGCGGCGACATCTCCGGGGACGGCAGCTCACGCAATCACTCTGACCTGCGAAAACATGCTGGCGCCTGTCTGAGTGATTGTGGCGCCATGCGTGCTCATGCGCTGTTGGGAGCGCGGAATGGCACCGGGTGGCACCGGGCGACGCCGGGTGGCGCCAAGCGGTGCCACCCGGCGTCGTGTGATGCCATGCGATGCGCAAGGGGGTGGCCTGCCCCCGCCTCGCGGTCTGCCACTGGGCCGAGCCCACCCGAGGCGGCATGGTCGGGCCCGCCCCGCCCAGCCGGGGCATGTGTGAGGTCCGCGCGAGGGGCTGCGGCCCCTGCGCGCGCCCCGGACGTGCCCGGACTCGACGAGGACGACGACGAAGAGCCGGACCGACTGTCAGGAGCCGACCAAGGCATAGGTCAGCTTGGCGGCTCGTCCTTGTGGGGCTCCAGGGTCCGCGGCCCCGCCGGCCACCCGCGCACTTGGCCCGGCGCGGTCGCTGCCGACCACTCCCCCGCGTCATCCGCGCCTACCTGCGACGGCGCGGGATCAAGGCGGTCAGCCCCGAGAAGGCCGACCAGGCCGCCGGCCGCAGGAAGCACGGCCCGCGCGGCGGCCGCCCCCTCTCCTGCGAAGCTGATCTCTACCGCCGCTGGTGCGACCGCTGCGAACTCGTCCGGGCCGCCATCGTCCACATCCTGGAGAAGTACCGCCTCGACATTCCCGGCACGGGAAGCCTGCGGGAGGACATCCTCACCCTCATGCGGGAGATCAACGCCACCCGTGTCCAGCTCATCACCGTCATAAGTGGTCGACGCCGACGGCACCCTGCCCGCCATCCAGCCCGGCGTCCTCTTCGAACTACGTGTACTGGCGGCGCCCCGGAATCCGGGTCGAGGAGGGCCGGGGCCCAGCACAGGGCTGTCGCAGAAGCCGGCGATCATCGCGGCCAGGGGGAAGGGCCGGGCGACGGCCGCGGTGTCAGACGGTCATCGGTAGTACTCCTCGACCACGGCCCGCACCTCGTCGAGCAGCGCGGGGCCGTCCTGCGGCACGGGCGGCCGGCCGCTGCCCGGCCTGATGTCCTCGAGCTGTTCGTTGGACAGGGCGAACACCACCCGCCGTAGCCCCGCCCGTTGGATGACCGCCTCGCACATCTCGCACGGCTGGCAGCTGGTGTACATCGTGGTTCCCGCCGCCGTGGCCGCATCCAGCTCTTTTGCGGCCCACCTCGCCAGCTTCAGTTCCGGGTGCGCGGTGATGTCCTGGTCGGTGAGGGTCGTGTTCTGCTCCTCTGCCACAACCGTTCCGTCCGGTCCCGACAGCAGCGAGCCGAACGGCGGGTTGCCGGCCGCGCGTGCCCGGGCCGCGAGCGCGATGGCCCGCCGCAGGAGGGTGTGGTCGTCGGGTGTGGTCATGACTGCTCCGTTCGGGTGCGGGGTCGGGTGCAGGTGCGCGGCCACCGTGTCGAGTGCCTGCCAAGCCGTCTGCGGGTGGCAGGTCTCGCGGGGGTCGCCGTCGTACGGGTCGAGGACGACGGCCTCGGCACCCAGCAGCCGCAGCTGGTCGAGGTCATCCATGATCTGGTTGATCGTGCCCTCACCGGCGAGCCGGCCCGGTCCGCCGACCGGTGCGTCGGTGAGTCTGAGCGCGATCCGGGGGGCCAGGGCGGGCACGGGCAGACGTTGCTCGTGCGCGAACGCCTTCAGCCTGACCGCGGCTTCGCGCAGCCACGGCATGGTGCAGCGCAGCGGATGCCATGCGTCCCCGAGCCGCACGGCGCGGCGCAGCCCCGCGTCACTGTTGCCGCCGACCCACACAGGGATCCTCCGCTCGCCGTAGGCGGCGGTGTCCGCCCATGCTGCCCGCATGTCCCGCAGGTGCTCGTCGGTCAGTCGTCCACGCCGCTCGAACGGGACTCCGAGGGCGGCGAACTCCTGCCGTGCCCAGCCCACTCCCACGCCGAGAACCAGCCGGCCGCCGCTCAGCTCCTGCAGGTTGGCCGCCATCCGGGCGGTGAGCAGCGGGTGCCGGTAGGGAGCGATGAGGACGGTCGTGCCGAGTCGGACCCCGGTGGTGAGGCCGGCCAGCCAGGACAGGGTGGTGAAGGGCTCGTAGAAGGGTGCCGGATAGTGCTCGGCGACGTCGGGCGTGATGGCGATGTGGTCCGAGACCATCAGCAGGTCGAAGCCCAGGCCCTCCACGGTCCGGGCCCAGTTCCGAAGGACGCCCGGGTCGCTGCCGGGGCCGAAATTGAGGACGTTGACTCCGATCTTCACGCCGCCGAGCCTAGCCAGGGCGCACCGGACGCCAGAAGGGTTTCCCGCCTGTCCAGAGGCGGTTCGGCCGTGGATCCGCCGGTATTGTGGGCGGATGACCGAGAGTCTTGACGCGACGGACTGGGCGATCCTGGCCGAGGTCCAGCGGGAGGGCCGGATCGCGTTCACGGAGCTGGCGCGGCGGGTGAACCTGAGCGCGTCGGCGACGAAGGAGCGGGTGCGGCGGCTGGAGGCGGCCGAGGTGATCACGGGGTACCGGGCGGAGGTGGACCTGGAGCGGACCGGGTACGGGGTGCTCTCGGTGGTTCGGCTGAAATACCCGGGGCCGGGGACCCGGCACGAGCCGTTGCGTCGCCTGCTTGAGGAACGCCCGGAGATCCTGGAGTGCCTGCGCACCACCGGGGACGACTGCTACGTCCTCAAAGTGGCGGCCACCTCGATGGGCCACCTGGAGGAGATCGTCGACGAGCTGGCCCAGTTCGGGAGCACGACCACCAACCTCGTCCTCAGCCGGACGCTCCCGCTGCGCGGCCCGCGAGTGCCTCGGACCGGCCGCTTCGAAAAATCGCCTCCACACGGTCGGCCACAGCAGTGACGCCGGACGGCCACGGCCGTGTCAAGGTCATGATCCCAGGGACGGCAAACGGTCAGGATTCGGTGGCACAGGACACCAGCAAGGCAGCGGGGCCGCAGAGCGCCTAGAACGGCGGGCAGCCCTCGCCCGAGATCGGCACGATCGTGAACTCGCTCTCGTGAGCGTGACTGGCCGGCTCCTGGCGGACTCGGCGCTCCTGGCCGTTCGGCATGCACAGCCGGAGCTCGTCACTGTCGAGCAGGTCAAAAATCCGGCTCGTCGGGACACCGCGCAGGCTGCCGCGCCAAGCGTCAGGCCCGGCCATCAGCTCGGCCTGAACGGGGATCTGCAGATGCCCGGCGACCAGCAACGCATCGCCTTGATACCGACTCACCATGTGTCCCACAGTCCCGCCACCCCCGCACCGGGGCAACCGCACGCCCGGCACTGAGCGCCCGCTCGCTGACACAGGAACGAGGTGATGAGACTTTTCGAAACGGCCCCTGCTCGGGGCCTCCCCCCAGGCCTGCTCACCTTGGCTGTCCACCCGCACCGTGCCGAGGAGCCCTTGTCCCGGGTGGCTCGCGGTGCCGTCGTTGACGACCAGGAGCGCCCGCGCGCCCGCCGCGGCGGCCTTCGCCTGCTCCTCGATTGCGGATGGTCCGGATCCGGCTTTCCGGCTGGGCTCGCCGGCGTTGGGGAAACAACGGCCGTGCGGCGAACCGCCGGAAAGCTGCGCCACCGGTCGGGCCCGGGCGTCCCGCAGTGGCTGACTTCAGCCTCGGTGGGTTTCCAGCAGTCGCAGCCAGATTTCGCCGAGGGTGGGGAAGGCGGGGACGGCGTGCCAGAGCCGGTCGAGGGGTACCTCGCCGGCGACGGCGATGGTGGCGGAGTGCACCAGTTCCCCGACGCCGGGGCCGGCGAAGGTGACGCCCACCACGGTGTTGCGGTCGGTGTCGATGAGCATGCGGGC
>NZ_JBSFCW010000035.1:0-70248 GCF_053593595.1 Streptomyces sp. NPDC002206 | reverse complement strand
ACCGGGGTGACCGCGCACCCCACCGCGCAGTGGGCGGTACAACAGGCCCGGAACATCGCTGCCGACCTCGGCGAGCGGGGCGCCGGGCCACGGTTTCTGCTACGCGACCGCGACAGCAGGTACACCGACGCCTTCGATGCCGTCTTCACCGCCGAGGACACGGAGGTGCTGCTCAGCGCGCCCCGGGCACCACGCATGAACGCGCATTGCGAACGCGTGATCGGCACCATCGGCCGCGAGGCCCTCGACCACGTCCTGGTCCTGGGCGAGAACCACGCCAGGAAGGTCCTGACTGACCACCAGGACCACTACAACGGACACCGGCCGCACCGATCCCGGCAACAGCTACCGCCCAGCGCGACCGAGCAGCCCGCAATCGTGCACGCCCTCGACGACCGAACCCTGCTCCGCGCCAGGGTTGTCGGAGGCATCATCAACGAGTGTCGATACGCCGCGTGACCTGCAACGACGACTTTTCGAGCCCCACAGCACCGGCCTGCTTGGCACGTGGTGCCCAATCTGTGTCCAACTCCTGCTGGACAGCGCCCTGGACAGGCAGTTTTGAACTCATCCCGCACGGCCCGCTCCGGGCCGTCCTTGCCCTCACGGGGAGTTCCCGCCATGAGTCCGCTGAAGATCCTGTCTCTGCTGCTTGCCCTGTCCACCGCCCTCAACATCGCGATCACAGTGGGTCTACTTGCCCGCCGTTCTGGTGCCGGGGTCCCTCAGGCGATCCTCAGCGGCGCGGGCGCCGCAGCCACAGGTCTCGGCATCTACTTCGCTGGCGTCACCGCCTACAGGTGATCAGGCCGACATCAGCGCCCCCTCCACCATCCGCACCGCGGACGACCGGCGTTACCCCGGCAGGTCCTCATGGGTGACTGACTGCCGGGTGTCCTGCAGCTGGCCGAACCAGATGCGCCAGGCGAAGGTCAGGGTTGTTAGAGGGCGGTTCGCGAGTGATCGTCCGTTTCAGGGCTGGGTTGGGTGAGGCTGGCTGCTGGCGGGCGCGGCTGCTCGTCTGCGCGAGTATCAGGTGTCCACGCTGGTCTACTTGTCGGCTAGGTGGCGTTCCGGATCATTGCGCGCTTGGATAGGCGCATGTCGGAGGGGAAGCGGGGCTCGGCCCGTTGGCGGTATGGCGCGTTGTGCGTAGTCGTTATCGCGATCTTGGTGGGTGCCGCCGCCTGGCTACTGCTTCCTGGTGAAGCAGACCCGCACGACTATCTCCGGGAGCCGGACGACGTGGTTTATGGCGACGGTTCGCTGGCAACCGTGCTTGCGCACTACGGCGTGAGCCTGCCCGACCAGGCGACGGACGTGCGCTTCCATGACGAAGAATCGCTGATCGGTTCCGAAGGGACCCTCTTCCTTCACTTCAAGGTTTCCGACGCCGGCTTGACGTCCCTCCTTCAGACCCTCAACGTGGGGTCACTCACGCCAGGCCTACCTGGCAGCTGGGACGCCAGCGGGGAAGGGCAGCGTTTCGGCTGGAGCTTCCCGGGCAGTTCCTGGCGCGGAGCGCAGGGACCAGCCGAGGGAACCGTCACCGCTTCCGTCGCTGTCGCTCGGGCGGGCGGGGTCAACTCCGTCTATGTGATCGCCGAGCACGTCTGACCCAGCACGAGAAGAGCTGCCACGGACTCACGGGCGGGGCTCCCTGGCGAAGTTGCCGGTGTCGGCTTCGGTGAGGATGCCGAGTTTGACCAGGCGCTTCAGCTTGGCCCGGGTGCCTTCGATGTTCTTCGGCAGCAGTTCATGGCCGAGGGCCTGGCAGACTTCCTTGGCCCGCAGGGGGCCGGTCAACTCGTTGAAGGCGGCGAGGATGCGCGGGTAGTCCGGGTGCTCGGGCAGCTCGGGCGGGGATGCGGGGAGCCGGTCGGCGAGGCCGGTGACGGTCTTGCGGGTGATCGCGAGGTGCTCGAGGTGTGTCTCGGCCTCCCGCAGCCGGGTCTGCAGGTCGTCGATCTGCGCGCGAAGGTCGTCGGCCAGGGCCCGGGCGGCGTCCTCCTGCAGGTCCAGTGCCTGAAGGAGGGGATGAATGTTCACGCGCTCACCGCCTCTTCCCGCCAGGTGGGGGCGTTCGCGCGGGTGAGGCGTCGGGTCATGACGTGGGTCATCGCCCAGTAGACGCGGGAGGCGGAGGAGGAGGGGCGGTGCTCGTAGTCGCGGACCAGGCGCCGGTGCAGTATCAGGATCCCGTAGGTCTGCTCGACCCTCCACCGCTTCGGCTGCGGCACGAACCCCTTGTCCTGCGGGTTGCGTGCGACGATCTCGACGTCAATTCCCAGGCCGACGCCGTGCATGACGACCTGATTCTTGAAGCCCTGGTCAACCAAGGCTTTGCGGACGGTTCCGCCGGCGTGCTCGGCGACCTGGTCCAGCAGGATGATGCCCGCGGCGTTGTCGTGGGTGTTCGCGGCGAGGACGACGACTGCGATGACCAGGCCGAGGACATCCACGGCCAGTCCGCGTTTGCGGCCGGGCACCCGCTTGGCCGGATCGTGGCCACTCGTGGCAGCGGGAACCCCGGCGGCCACATGGACACTCTGGGTGTCCAGGACCACCAGGGTCGGGTCCTCTAATCGTCGGGCGCGTTCACGGACCTGGCAGCGCAGGAGTTCATGGATGACCTGGTCGGTTCCGTCGTCCCGCCAGGTGGCGAAGTAGTAGTAGGTCGCGCTCTTCTGCGGCAGGTCGTGTGGGAGATAGGCCCACTGACAGCCGGTCCGCCCCTGGTAGAGGATCGCGTTCACGATCTCCCGCATGTCGTAGGCGCCCTGGTGGCCGCTGACCGAGCGGTGCCGGTCCTTCCACGCGGTGATCACCGGCTCGATCAACGACCATTGCTCGTCCGATAAGTCACTCGGATACGGCTTGCGTTCACTCACCCGAACACATCACCAGATCAACAACCGCGGACCGGCGGATTCCGTCCCGCCACCACACCATCAGGCGACAGCAGATCCACTCAAAGGCTCATGAACCGCCCACTGAGACCGACGACGAAGAGGGCCGGCAAGAGGAGCCAGGGCGGGGGCCAGTCCGCAGGCCAGCCCTGGTCGAGCATCATGCAGGACGAGGTCGTCAGCCCGATCGTGCAGAGCGGCAGGATCTCCAAGTCTCGTGTGCCTGCCCGCGGCCATGTCCAGCGCGGCGCGAGCTCGGACCGCGCACAGGAGGGGTGGCACAGCATCTCGCGGTGAGGGTTCAACTCGTCATCGGTCAGTCCCAGCACACCGTTAATCGCGGTGGACCAACGCCGCGCTGCCTGCTGTGCTTTCTGGCGACTTTGCGGCATGTCGTGAAGCCGTCAGGTAATCGCCATTGCTGATGACGCAATGTACCTGTCAACGTCGAGCCGCCCGCCCCGGGCAGATTCCTCCTCCGTTGACTTCCAAGGACTCCCATGGATACCCCTCATCCGGTACGCCGGTGGCTGGGCCGAGCCGTGCTGACCTATCTGGCGGCAGCCTCGCTGACGGTCGCCGGTATATCCGGCGCGTCGGCGGCCTCCGTGCCGTCGGTGCAGGACGCCGCGGCAACCGCCGCAGGCGGCGCGTCGCCTGCGAGCCGTCCCCTGTGTGACACGCCGACATCTCCCGACACCATGCGGTGCATGGCGCTGAAGCGTACCGACTTGGCGCCGATGACCAGGTCTGCTGCCGCGGCGGCAGCGCCGGCCGGTTACGGGCCGGGCGACATCCAGTCCGCGTACCGGTTCCCGGCCGACGGCGGCGCAGGCCAGACCGTGGCGATCGTCGACGCCTACGACAACCCCAACGCCGAGGCGGACCTGGCCACCTACCGCACCCAGTACGGGCTGCCGGCCTGCACCAGCGAGAACGGCTGCTTCCGGAAGGTGGACCAGCGCGGCGGGACCGACTACCCGATCCCGAACGCCGGTTGGGCCGGCGAGATTGCGCTCGACGTCGACATGGTCTCCGCGGCCTGCCCCAACTGCCGCATTCTGCTGGTCGAGGCGGACACCGCCTCGTACGACGATCTGGGTGCGGCGGTGGACACCGCGGTGGCGCAGGGCGCCAAGTACGTGTCGAACTCCTACGGCGCGCCGGACACCAAGGGCGAGACCGACTACGACAAGTACTACGACCACCCGGGTGTGGCCATCACCGCGAGCACCGGCGACGACGGCTACGGGGTGTCCTACCCGGCGAGCTCCCCGCACGTGACGGCGGTGGGCGGTACCGCCCTCAGGCGGGACAGCAGCACCCGCGGCTGGACCGAGAGCGCCTGGTCCCGTGCGGGCAGCGGTTGCTCGGACTTCGAGGCCAAGCCGGCCTTCCAGCACGACACCGGCTGCGACAAGCGCACCACCGGCGACGTGTCGGCGGTGGCCGACCCGGCCACCGGTGTCGCGGTGTACAACACCTTCGGCGGCGACAGCGGATGGACCGTCTTCGGCGGGACCAGCGCGTCGGCGCCGATCATCGCGGCCGGCTACGCCCAGGCCGGCCCCGCGACCCCCGGCGAGTACCCGAACACCTTCCCGTACCTCAACCTGGACAACGACGCCCTCAACGATGTCACCTCCGGGGCCAACGGCAGCTGCACCCCGGTCTACCTGTGCACCGCGGTCGCCGGGTACGACGGGCCCACCGGGCTCGGCACGCCGAACGGCGTCGGCGCGCTGCGGCAGCCGGGCGCGCACGGCGCCATTGCCGGTACCGTCACCGACGCCTCGACCCACAAGCCGATCGAGGGCGCCGCGGTGAAGGTCGGCGGCCACACCACGAAGACCGACGCCACCGGGGCGTACACCTTCCCGCTGAACGTCGGAACCTACGACCTGACCGTCGACGCCTACGGCTACGGCATCGAGAAGGTCACCGGTGTCACCGTCACCGATGGCGGGACCGCCACCCGCGACGTGGCACTGACCCCGGTCCCGGTGGCCAAGGTCAGCGGCCGCGTCACCGACGGCTCCGGGCACGGCTGGCCGCTGTACGCCAAGCTGACCGTCGACGGAGTGCCGACCGGCCCGTGGTACACCGACCCGGTCACCGGGCGGTACTCGCTGACCCTGCCCAGTGGGCACGACTACACCGTGCATGCCACCGGTGTCTCCGACGGCTACCGCAAGCTGGACCGCACGGTCTCGGTGTCGGACAAGGGCGCCACGGCGGACCTGAAGGTCCCCGCGGACAGCACGCGCTGCGTGGCCCCCGGCTACCACGTGAACGGCCTCTACGAGGAGTTCGGCTCCCAGAAGAAGCCGGCCGGCTGGACGGTCGTCAACCACACCGACGACGGCGCCTGGGAGTTCGACGACCCGGGGACGAAGGGCAACCGGATGAAGACCGCCGGTGCCTCTGGCGGGTTCGCCTCCGTGAACAGCGAGTTCGCCGGGTTCCACAAGCGTCTGGACACCGAGCTCGTCACTCCGGCCGTGGACCTGTCCACGGTGGACAAGCCGGTGATCAACCTGGCGACCGAGTACTTCTCGCCCTCCGCATTCTCGGACTCGACAGCGAGCATCGACCTGTCGCTGGACGGGGGAAGCACCTGGAAGTCGCTCTGGAGCCACACCAACCCGACCGTCGGCCCGGCGCCGCTGTCGATCGACATCCCGCAGGCCGCGCACCAGGCCGATGTGAAGGTTCGCTTCCACTACTGGACCGCCGGCAACCGCGACATGTGGTGGCAGCTCGACAATGTGCTGATCGGTGCGGCGGACAGTTGCGACCCGGTGCCGGGCGGGCTGGTCGTCGGCCAGACGCTGGACGCCAACACCCAGCAGCCGATCGCCGGCAGCACCGTCGTCTCGCCGGACGCGCCCGACGCGCCCGCGCGCTCGAAGGTGACCGACGACCCGGCCGTGGGCGACGGGTTCTTCACCCTGTTCGTGCCCAAGGACGGCAGTAGCGACCTCACCGCGAGCCACACCGGCGGGTACTCCGCCGACACCGAGCACGTGCAGGTCCGCAAAGACGCGGTCGCCGAGACCACGTTCCGGCTGACGGCCGGCCGGCTGAGCCTGCACACCTCCGGGGTCTTGGCCACCGGCGCGATGACCGGCAAGGCGGCCGGCCGGACGGTCGAGGTCCGCAACACCGGTACCGCTCCGCTGTCCCTGCGTCTGAGCGAGCGCAGCAACGGGGCGACCCTGGCCGACGCGCCGGTTGCCACCGCGGCGCCGAAGCAGGCCCGATCGCAGACCAAGGTCACCGCCGGCCCCATGACCGCCAAGGACCTGGCGGACTCGACCACGCCGAGCGTCCCGGTCGCCGACGGCAACGGCTGGGCGCCCACCGCCCAGTACCCGACCGGGATCACCAGCTCCGTGGTCGGCGTGCACGACGGCAAGCTGTACTCGGTCGACGGCATGGACGGCGCGAGCGTCGCCACCAGCGCGGGGTACGCGTACGACCCCAAGACGATGGTCTGGTCGCCGCTCCCCAAGGGGAACCTGCCGCGGCAGCTGCCCACCGGCGGGTTCATCGACGGCAAGCTCTACATCACCGGCGGCTGGTCGGGCTCGTCCCGCCCGCTCACCAGCACCGAGGTGTTCGACCCGGCCGCCGGCACGTGGACCGACGCGGCGCCCATGCCGATCCAGCGCACCGCCGCCGGCACCGCCGTGCTGAACAACAAGCTCTACCTGGTCGGTGGCATGCCGGACAACGCCTCGGAGCAGTCGACCGACGTCCAGGTCTACGACCCGAAGACCGACCGGTGGACCAAGGCCGCGCCGTACCCGGTGCCGGTCTCGCTGGAGTCCTGCGGCGCCATCGGCGACAAGCTGTACTGCGCGGGTGGCGAGTCCGACAACGCCCTGTACGACAACGCCTACGTCTACGACCCGGTGCACGACGCGTGGTCGAAGATCGCGAGCCTGCCGAAGGCCACCTGGGGCGCCGCGTACGCCTCGGCCAACGGCAAGCTGATCGTCACCGGCGGCGTGACCGACGGCCTGGTCTTCGGCACAGTTACCAACACCAGCTGGGCGTACGACCCGGCGACCGACTCCTGGCAGCAGCTGCCGTCCCTCAAGAACGGCGTGTACAAGGCCTCGGCCGCAGCCGGCTACTACGTGATCGGAGGCCTGAACGGCAGCTTCAGCCCGCGGCGCGACGGCGAACTGCTCGCCGGGTACGACGCGGACAGCTCCGGCAACGTCCCCTGGCTGGCGGCCGACGCCCCGCGGCTGACGCTCAAGCCGGGGCAGATGACCGAGATCACCGTGACCCTGGACCCGGGCGGCACCGAGCAGCCCGGCACCTACCAGGGCGCGATCGAGGTCGGCACCGACAGCCCGTACGCCGTCGACGACATCCCCGCCACGCTGACCGCCACGCCCCCGCCCAGCTGGGGCAAGCTGACCGGCACCGTCGACGGGGTGGCCTGCGACAGCAACCGTGCACCGCTGTTCGGCGCCTACCTGGAGATCGACAGCGACACCGCCGGCTACGCCCGGCGCACCGACGCCGACGGCCACTACTCGCTGTGGATCGACTCCGGCGTCGGAACGCTGAACGCGATCGCCAGCAAGGACGGGTGGCGGCCGGCCCACCGGACGGTCGACATCTCCGCCGGGCACACCGTTACCGCCGACTTCGGCCTGAAGCCCTCGGCGAGCTGCTCATGAAAGAGGCAACGATGAGAAAAGCGGTGCGCGGCCTGGTCGCGCTCGGCATCCTCGCAGCGACGATCGGCCTGACGGCGACGCCCGCGTCGGCCGACGGGGACGCGATCACGGTCGACCCCGGGTCGGTCGCGGTCACCCTCCAGCTGGGCCAGACCCGGCAGGTGGCGTTGTCGCTGTCCAACCCGACCGACACGGACGCGACCGTGTCGCTGGACGACGCCTCGAGCGCCGTCGCCCCGACCGCGGCGCCGGCTTCGCCTTCGGCCAGAACCGCGACACCGGCCGTCACCATCCCCACCGAGACCACCGGGCACATGCTGGCCGGCAAGGAGCTGACCAGCGCCGCGCCGGCGACCGCGACGGCCGACGGCTGGAAGTCGCTGGCCGCACTGCCGACCGCGACCATGGACAACGCGGTCGGCGTCTACAAGGGCAAGGTGTACTCGGTCGGCGGCGTGGTCGGCAGCGGGTTCCTCGCCCAGCAGACCGCGGCTGGCTATGTGTACGACCAGGCGTCCGACAGCTGGTCGTCGCTGCCTGACCTGCCCGACTACCAGGGGCATCCGGGCGCCCGGGAGAAGCCGGCCGGTGCCTTCATCGACGGCACGTTCTACGTCACCGGCGGCTGGATGCACGACGGCTCCGCCGAGGGCTCCACCCTGGCCTACCAGCCGGGGGCCACGAGCTGGACCAATGTGGCCACCAACCAGGTCCCGTACGCCGCCGCCGGCACCGCCGTGCTGAACGGCAAGCTCTACCAGGTGGGCGGCTGCCGCTCCGGCTGCGGCAGCACCGACGTGCGGGTCTTCGACCCGGTGGCCAAGAGCTGGTCGAATGCGGCCGCCTACCCGCAGCGGACGTCCTGGACGTCCTGCGGCGCGGTCGCCGGCAAGCTCTACTGCGCGGGCGGGTTCGTTGACAGCCCCAGCGGCCCGCAGTACAGCCGGGCGACCTACGCCTACGACCCGGACACCGACACCTGGACCCGCATGGCCGACATGCCGCAACCGCTGTGGGCCTCCGCGTACACCGCGGCCGCCGGCCGACTGGTGGTTTCCGGCGGCAGCACGGGGAGCACCACGACCGGGGTGACCAACGCCGGCTACGCCTACGACGTGGCGGCCGACACCTGGTCAGCGATCCCTGCCGCGCCCAAGGCCCTGTACCGCGGCGGCAGCGTGTGTGGCATGTACACCGTGGGCGGCTCCGTCGCAAAGATCACGCCGGTGGCCGACACCTCGCTGCTGGCCGGGTTCGGCACCTGCTCGGACTACGTGCCATGGCTGTCCGTCAGCCCCAAGCGGGTCACCGTGCCGGCACACGGCTCGGCCACCGTCACGGTCAGCGTGGACACCTCCAAGCTCGACCAGCCGCGCAACCAGACCGCCGCGCTCGACATCACCAGTTCGCTGCCGGGCACCACGCCACCCGTACCGGTCAGCCTCAACGCGACCCCGCCACCAAGCTGGGGCCTGCTCACCGGCACCGTCTCCGGCAAGAACTGCGCCGGCACGGTGGCGCCACTGGGCAACGCGACCGTGGAGGTGGACTGGGACACCGACGGCATCGCGCTGCACACCAACTCGTCCGGCGCGTTCCAGCGCTGGATCGACACGGCGAAGAACCCGCTGACGTTGCTGGCCACCTCCGATGGCTGGCGGGCGCAGATGCGCTCCGTGAGCCTGACCGCCGGCGCGACGAGCACGCAGAACTTCACGCTCGCCGCGTATCCCGGCTGTAAGTAGCAGCCAGGCAGTCCGGTGCTCCAGGGCCGCGCCCACCCGCCAGGTGGGCGCGGCCCTCGCGTTGCCGGCGCGCAGGCGGTGCCGCGTCCAAGGCAGCCTTCGCCCGGGCCGCGGAGCTTCGGACCTTGCGGTTGCCCAGCCAGGTCTCGATGCGCCTCGCGCTGACGCGCCGGATGGCGGCCGCGGTCGGTAGCACGTCAGGAGAATTGCTGGACCCTTGTTGGTCGGATTCAGTGCACGTTCCAATGCCGGGAAGAAATTCAGCAGTTGGTCACGGAGTCGGTTGAGCTGCCGGGTGCGGTCACTCACCAGGTCGGCGCGACGGGTGATGAGGATGCGACGGTCAATCGCTATCGCGTCGCCGGGCGCGCACTGTCCGCGGCCTTGTCGAACAGCTCGATGCACAGCCTCGGCGCATCCGGCCGCGAACTCCTCACCCTCCTCGGCCTCCAATGAGCCCACGTCCGCAATTCCCGCCCCCCGGTACGTCCCGGCATCGCCGGAGCCGCAGCCGCCTACCGCCCCGCGATTACTGGGTGGCCAGCCAGTAATCGCCGACCGTCTCAGCCTCCCGGCTCGGCGTGAGCCCGGGTGAGTCGTCACCCGGATGAAGCCGACGCATTCGCCTCATCCAAGTGACGAGCATCGGACTCGGGCAGCTTTGAGCTGCCTGCGAGCTGCGCTATCTGGATCCCGAGCCGGAGACGGGTTCTGGCACCTGTGAGCTCCATCAGGCCGTGCACACGCCGCTGTACTGTGCGCAACGACAGGCCGAGTCGGCCTGAGACCGCCTGGTCGTTGAGGCCGGCGGCGAGCAGGCCCAGGATCCGGCCGTCCATATGGTCGACGTCGCCGCGGGCCGACTCCTGGGCCGGCCCTTCGGCGGTGACAGTGACAGGTGAGGCCCGCTCCCAGACCAGGTCGAACAGGGCGAGCAGTGCGTCCAGCAGTGCGCTGGGCCGCACCAGCAGAGCGCCCTCGGTGTCTGATCCACTCGTGCTGCCGACGATAGGGACGAGAGCCAGTTCGCGGTCGGCTATCAGTAGCTCCAAGGGGACAGCGTCGACGATACGCACCTGCTCGCCAGCGGTGACGGCGCGGTCCACCGCATCCATGCAACGATGTGCGTCCCCACCCAAGGAACCTGTGAGCCCCTGCCCGGTGGCAGATGCCTGAGGGGACAGCCAGGCAGTCAGCTGCCCTCCTCCGGACCCGGCCAGTGCCCGAGCCCCCAGTACAGGTGCTGCCGAAACTCGTGATCTGCACACCCTAAGCAGCGGCCCACAGCGACCTGCTGACCTGCCGTCGCCTTCGGGGTCCGTCAGCACCGGCAACAAGGGCGCCCCTGCGAGCCATGGCCGAACAGCCTGTGACGGTGCTCCTGTACTGGGAAATTGGCGAGTTCGCGACAAGTCGACTATGCGCCAGCTCTGACTCTGGCGTGGGGCGCTGTCTGCTAGTTGGCTTCGTGCAGCGTTACATCGCTCTGGCGTTCCGTGTCCGCTGCTTATCCGGCGGTGGATCCTTGGCGCGCCCATTTCCAGCCTGTGAGGGGAACAACCCATGCGTATATTCCATGAGAGACGAGCGCGATCGGTCGCCGTCAGCGGAGCGACGCTGGTCCTCGCAGTGTCGCTGACGAGCCTCCCCGGTGCAGCGGTGGCGGCACCGTCGCCGAACGGCGCCGGCCCGATCCCCACGGCGTCCACCGCACACAAGGCGTCGACCGCGTCGACGTTGACCTTGATCACCGGGGACACGGTCGCCGTGACGACCGGGGCCGACGGCAAGCAGGCGGTGAACATCGTCTCCGAATCCGGCACGTCGAAGCAGTTCCAGGTCTCGACGGGCCAGGACGGAGACCTGTACGTCTATCCCGAGGACGCGTTGACCGCGATCTCGGCGGGGACGGTCGACCGCGAGTTGTTCAACGTCACCCGGGCCCTCAAGGACGGCTACGGCGACGCGAAGACCGGCGAGGTGCCGGCCATCGTCGACTTCCAGGGCACCCCCTCCGCCGCCGCCTTGCGGAAGAAGGCCAAGGGCCTGCCGGGCAGCAAGCGCGAGAGGGTCATGCCCAGGCTGGGGATGACCGCGGTGGACGTCGACAAGGCCAAGGCAAAGGGGTTCTGGCAAGCCGTCAGGCCTGTGGCGAAGGCCGGGAAGGCCAGGAGCGGTGCCGCGGCTGTGGTGCCCGGGAGCGCCGGGGTGGCGAAGGTCTGGTACGACGGCAAGGCGAAGGTCACGCTGGACCAGAGTGTGCCGCAGATCGGGGCGCCGCAGGCGTGGGCCGAGGGCTATGACGGCAAGGGGGCGAAGGTCGCCGTCCTGGACACCGGCGTCGACCTGACCAACGCCGACGTCGCGCCCAGGATCACCGCCAGTCAGAGCTTCGTCTCGGGTGAGCCGGTCCAGGACGGCCACGGCCACGGCACCCACGTCGCTGACACCATCGCGGGCAACGGCGCCAACTCCGCGGGCAAGTACAAGGGCGTGGCCCCCGGCGCCGACCTGCTCATCGGCAAGGTGCTCAGCAACGCCGGCTCCGGATCCGAGTCGGACATCCTCGCCGGGATGGACTGGGCGGTCGCCCAGGGCGCCGACGTCGTCAGCATGAGCTTGGGAGCTCAGGTCACCGCCCCGGGCGGGGACGCGATGACCGACGCCGTGGACTGGCTCAGCACTACCTCCCACACCTTGTTCGTCATTGCTGCAGGCAACAGCGGCCCCGGCACCTCGACCCTGGGCAGCCCCGGCATCGCCGACTCCGCGCTGACCGTCGGCGCCGTTGACAAGTCGGATGCGCTGGCGTCCTTCTCCAGCCGCGGCCCGCGCCTCGGCGACAACGCCATCAAGCCGGACATCACCGCCCCGGGTGTGAACATCGTCGCCGCCCGCGCGGCCGGCACCACCATGGGCACCCCGGTGAACCAGTACTACACCGCGGTCAGCGGCACCTCGATGGCCACCCCGCACGTCGCCGGCGCCGCCGCGATCCTGGCCGAGCGCCACCCCGACTGGACCGGTCAGCGCATCAAGGACGCGCTCACCGCCCACTCCAAGGCTTCGGACAGCACCGTCTACCAGCAGGGATCCGGACGGGTCGACATCCCCGCCGCGCTGGACTCCACGCTGGAACTGTCCGGCCGGGCCGACTTCGGCCTCGTCAAGTACCAGCAGGGCACGTACGCCAAGCAGACGCGCACCCTCACCTTCCGCAACTCCGGGTCCGCCGATGCCACCGTGGACCTCGCCGCCGCGGTCAAGGACAGCAGCGGAGCGGCCACGGCCGACGGCGCCCTGACCTTCTCGGGTGCCGGCCTGAGCGGCGGCAAGCTCACCGTGCCGACCGGCGGCAGCGCCGCGGTCACCGTCACCCTCGACCCGAACCTCCTCACGTTCGGGTCCCAGTACAGCGGGTACATCACCGCCACCGCCGGCAACGGCGAGGCCGTGCACGCTCCGGTCGGCGTCGCGAAGGACGCTCAGCAGTACAAGGTCACGGTCAACTTCAAGGACCGCTTCGGCAACATCCCCCTGTTGGCCGGCGGGACCCTCCACGGCCTGGACAACAGCTTCCGGAGTTCTGTTGCGTCCCGCACGGGCAGCGCCACCTTCACGGTGCCGGCCGGCGGCCACTACTCGCTCGAGGGCACCCTCTACACCGCGTTCCCCGGCGGCAACCCGCTGGACCCGTACTCGGCGGACCTTTTCGCCCTGCCGAATATCAACGTCACCGACCGCGACCAGACCTTCGCCGTCGACGGCACCACCGCCACCGACCTCACCATGAAGATCACCGGCGAGCAGCGTCCGCTGGAGGACGCCTCGTACTCCCTGGACGTCCGTCGTGACGACGGGGCCGGGGGCCACCTCGGCATGTTCGCCCTCACCGGCCTGCGCAACGGAACCGAGGAGAAGTTCGGCGCCATCCCCAGTGAGGCGGCCACCACCGGAACCCTGGCCGTGGACACGTTCCTCACCCGGCGCGAGCCGCTGGTCCAGATGTCGGTGACCAGCCCCGAGTCCATCGACATCCCCCTCAAGTCCCCGCTGCTCACCCAGCGGTTCGAGGGGGCCAAGAACGTGGAGCTGGTCGACGCCGGCGCCGGCACCGCGCAGGACTTCGCCTCCCTCGACGCCGCAGGCAAGGCGGTCCTCATCACCGCGTACGACACCAGGACCGTCAACGCCCAGGTCCGCCTTGCCGCAGCCGCGGGGGCCGTCGCGGTGATCGTGGCGCCGTCCACCCCGGGCCCGCGCGGCAGCGGAATCGCCGGCGACCTGACCATCCCGGTCGCCCAGACCGGCTACGACAGCGGCCAGAAGCTGCTCTCGCTGCTCACCAAGGGCAGCGTCGACATCACGCTGAACGGCGTCCTGGAATCCGGCTACACCTACTCGGCGCAGTTCACCTCCAACGGCAGCATCCCCGCCAGTCTGGCCAAGACCGCGGATGTCGGCGACTTCGCCAAGATCACGGACACCTACCACTCCGACCAGACCCGGCACATGGGCTACGAGGTCCTGCCGGTGTGGTCGCCCGGCCAGCCGCAATCGGTCCGTCAGATCCAGCGCCTCAACATGGGCGGCAGCAGGGACGACTACGTGCTGGCGAGCCCCGATCTGGTCTACCAGCCGAGCGTGTACCCCAGCGTCGCCCAGCCCTCCACGTTCATGCAGACACCCCGCCTCACCTACCCCACCCCCGGCCAGAGGTACAAGGAGCCCTGGTTCGCCGCGCCGGTGAACCTGTCGTCGTACGAGTCCGGGTACTGCAGCTTCTGCCGCAGCGACGTCTGGATGCACACCTCGCCCGTCTACCTCGGTGACAGCGACCCCACGCACATCCTGGTCGGGGCGAGCAACAGGTGGAGCTTCTACCGCAACGGCCAGCCGATCACTGATATCAGCAACCTGATGATGCCGGAGCAGGCTGACTACCAGTTCGTCCTGGACACCAAGCGGGACCAGAACTACCCAGGCGTCACTCTGGGCGGCAAGGTCCATACCGAGTGGAACTTCACCTCGGTCGCGCCCACCACGATGGCCGTCAAGGACTGCGACAAGTACTCTCCCAAGCCGACCGTCTGCGCATCCATGCCGGCGATCTCGATCGGCTACGACGTGCCGCTGAACGTGCTCAACCAGGCACCGGCCGGCCAGGCGTTCGTCTTCACCGTCAACGGCGGGCGCTACAAGGGCTGGACGGGCTCCACCGCGATGGCCGGCGCCAACGTCTCGGTCTCCTACGACGACGGCGCCACCTGGCAGCCCACCCACGTCGAGCGCAAGAGCGACAGCTCCTTCCAGGTGGTGGTCAAGCACCCCAAGCTCGCTGACACCAACGGCTTCGTGACCCTGAAGACCGAGGTCAGGGACACCGCCGGCAACCGCACCGCCCAGACCATCACCCGCGCCTACGCCCTCAAGTAAGGGACTGGCCGACCGCGCCACAGGAGACCGGGGCCGCTGTCCTCCGCATCACACGGAGGCGGCGGCCCCATTCCATGTCCGGCCCACCCTCTGCCGCCTGCCGGACCACCTGCCCGGCGGCGCCCACCGGGCGCCGCCGCGAATGCCGTGCCGACGTTCTTGGAAGCCCTCAACGCCCTGGCCGAGAGCGGGATGCACGTCACCCTGGCGTGACCCGCGATCCCCCTTGGATGTCGTGGGCTGCTCTAGGTGAGCAGAGAAGAGAGCTCTGACCTGGTGTTACTCAACTTGACTGAGCGGTTGCGGTGAGTAAAGAGGCGGCTGAGTGGTCTCGGTTGTGGGTGGCGTCGAGTCTTCTATGGGTGCCTGACCAGAGGGTATGCATGCGTTTTGAGTATGGTCGGTTAGGTTGCTCAGTTTGAGCGGACGCTGCGCACTTTCATGGGTTCGCTATGCAGACGGTCATAGATGTTGCGCTACTTGGTCTCCCATTCGCAGGCTTCCCCGACGCATGCTCGGGGGAGAGCCCGGCTGGCGAGGCGGGGCCACGGTGGAGAGTGTGGCGACCTACGGCTGGCGCTGCTGCGCCGACGTCTGTTCTTCCGTCGGCGATCGTGGGTTGCGGCGCGGTTGAGGGGGGAGGCTGCGTATCGGCTGCCTCCTTGAGGAGGATCTCTCCGCGCGGGATGTAGGTGTTGAGCGCGCAGAGGGTTTGCTGCCTCCAGGGCAACACTGAAGCTTGAACGCCCTTGCTGGTCAGTTCGTCTACGGTTTGGAAGCGTTCGGGTAGACGGTTGCGATCCCATGCCGAATCCAGCGGCGAGCTGGGCATAGGTGTCGCCGCACCCCAGGTGAGCCAGCGCAAGGAGCGCCTGACGGCCAGCGGTCAGGCGCCGCCAGCGTGTGCCGATCTCCAGCCGCCGGGTGATGAGTTGACCGGTCAGGTACCTCAGGGTGCGGATGGACAGATCTATTGATGATGGGTAGGCAAGCACGCGAAGCTCCTGGCGACACGGGTGATCTTGGTCGAAATGGCGTCTACCAGGAGCTTCGTCGCGTCTATGCACTACTGCCGGCCCTCAACTCCCGTCGCCTGCAGTCAGGTCGGAAGTTGATCTCAGTGGGTTGGGCGCTGCGGGGCGCTGGCCACCCCTGCCCCCCGGCCGCTGAGCGCGGCGTCCAGGGTCTCCTGGGCCGTACGCATCGCCTCGGCGTACTTCGGCTCGGACATTCGCTGCCAGGCAAGGTCCGGTGCGATGTGCTCGACCCGGCTCATCACCCACCAAATGTTGCCGAAGGGGTCCCGCACCCTGCCGCCGCGATCCCCCCACGCACTGTCGGCAGCCTCGGTGATCACCTGAGCCCCGTGCGCAACAGCAGCAGCCATGGCGGCGTCCGCGTCCGGGACATAGACCCGCAACAGGGAGGGCATCACCGGCCAGTCGGGCCTTCGGTCGAAGGCCAGCACGACCGTGTCGCCGACTCGGATCTCGCCGTGACCGATGGTGCCGTCCTCGACCGGCACCCGTGCAATCTCTTCGCCGTCGAACGCGATGGTGATGAAGTCAAGCAGTGCGCCGGTGTCGTCGGTGACCACCCACGGTGCAACGCTGGTGTAGCCCTCGGGTGCAGTCTGACTCATCGGTGTCGTCCCCTCCTGTGGTTCTTCGTGACATGACGACACTAGGGATCAACTAGGACAGTTCTGTTCCTAGATGATCCCGGAGTCAGCACGACCCTCGTCAGCGCCCTGGTCATAGCCGTCCTCCCTCTAGAACCTCGCGCTGAGGATGAGAAAGGCTCATTCTCGTTCGCTCTGGCGGATTCTCGTCGGGGTGTGCTCTGAGCGGCAATATTGCTTCGTTCGTGGGGTTTGATCTAACCCGGGAGGTCAAGGCCGATCGGCGATGCGGTGTGCCAACCAGGCAAGGGCGGGCGGCATCCGGTACTCGACGGCGTGGTGGCCACCCTCGAACAGCTCGAAATGCACGATGTCGTCGGCCACTCCGACTTCCGTAAGCGCATCGCGGAAGGCCAATGCGCCCAGGTCGAGGAACCACTCGTCGCGGGTGCCGGCGTCGATCCAGATGCCGCGCTGGGAGCGGAGGGCGTCGGCGTGCGTGGTGGCCATCCGTACCGGATCCCAGGCCAGCCAGCGCTGCCACTCGTTCTCGCGCAGGGCCCCGGTGCGGGGGTCGAAGGGAAGGATGGGGGAGCCGTCGTGGCCTGGGGAAAAGCAGGCGGAGACGCCGAGGATCTCCAGGAGGTTCAGGTCCTCCTCCTTGGTGAAGGCGGCCCGCGAGCGGAAATCATCCCACCAGCGGAAGATGTCGCCGCCGTAGGGCCGCAGTTGGCGGGCCGCGGTGAGGAAGTGCGGGTGGTACTGGGCCTCGGACAGCGAGTCGCCGGAGTGGGTGGCGAAGGCGCCAAACAGATCCGGGCGGAGCATCGAGGTGACCGCGGCGCCGAGTCCGCCGCTGGACTTGCCCGCGATGGCTCGGTGGTCGCGCGCGGGAAGCGTGCGGTAGCGGGCGTCGACGTACGGCACGATCTCTTCGCACAGGTAGGAGTGGTAGCAGCCGGTACCGGGTGAGTCGATGAACTGGCTGCCGCCGTAGGTGGTCCAGGCGTCCACGAATACCAGCAGCATCCCGGGCGCCTCCCCGCGGGCGAAGATCTCGTCGGCGAGCTCGGGGACTGGCTTCCGAAAGGCCGTGCGGTTGCGCCAGACCGGGAGCGTTCCCGCGTAGCCGAGTAGCAGATACGTGACGGGGTAGCGGCGTTCGGGCGCATCGTCGTAGCCGGGCGGGGTGTAGACCCACAGCGGTCGTTGCGCCGGGTCGTTGAGGGGGTTGCCGCGGAGCAACGCGCTGTCGATGACGTGTTCGTCGATGCGGCCGGCGAGCGTGAAGGTCGACATGCCTCGGGACAGTACTACGATTTCAAAATATCTGAATGCATAATTTCTGGAGGGTAGGGTGACGCCGTGACATCACGACATTCGGCAGCGGAATCGGCGCAGCTACGGGACTCGATCGACCGGCACATCGCCCGCTGGGGGCGTGAAGTCCCTGGCCTGGTACCGGAGTTGGAGGGCACCGTCACCCGCATGCAGAAGCTTGTGCGGCACCTGCAGCAAAAGAAGGAGGCCGCCCTGGCGCGGCACGGCCTGAAGCTGTGGGAGTACGAGATCCTGTGGCGCCTGCGCTCGGCGGGAGAGCCCTACCGCATGGCACCTACACGTCTCGCTCAGGGACTCGGCGTCCACCCCGCCACCCTCACCAACCGCCTCGACCGACTGCAGTTGGCGGGCCTGATCACTCGCGAGCATGCACCTGAGGATCGCCGCAGCCTTCTCGTCGGCCTGACTCCCCAGGGGGCCGCAACGTGGGCGGCGGTGATCGACGACCAGCGGGAGGCCGAGGCCACACTGCTCGCGCCCCTGGCCAAGAAGGAGTTGGGGCACCTGGCCGCCCTCCTGCGGGCCGTGGCCCTCGCTGTCGAGGAGGACGGCCCGCCCCTCATGCCGCACGTCGACTGAACCTTCCAGCACCACCACTCAGTCGGACCCTTCGACGAGTTCCTCCACCCCGGAGGAGATCAGCGGGACGCCACGACGGCCCTCAGCCAGTGCACCGATGAGCCTCTCAGTCCCACGGCCGTTGCCCACAGCGTGAAGCCCAGGAGGAGCGCCGCCGCCAGGAGCGCGAGGAGGAGTTGCGCCGCCGGGAAGCGGGGGAGTGGGCGTGCCCGTCCTGTGGCGGCCCGGTCTACCCCGGCGATGCCTGGGGCGCACCGGTGGCCTTGGGCGGTCTGTACACGGTCTGCCGCACGTTCACGGACAGCCAGCAGCCGCAGACGGCAGAACGGACGGTCTCGGTTGCGGAGGCCACCGAGACCAACGGGATCCTGACCCGCCTGCGCGGCAGTAGCCGGTCGTGAGGACAAGAAGGGGCTCATCCTCGGTGCGCTGGCAGCAGATCCGGCACTGGCGAGCTGGCTTTGCAACAGGGGTGCTACGAGGCAGCAACGGACTTCCCACTTCGACCCAGGCGCCCCTGCGATGCACATGAGCCACGGCTGAGCTGAGCTTGACGTTTAACGTCCGGCCTGAACTTGCTCAGTACAATTCGTCGAGTTGATCAACGACGGACCGCAGCTCGCGAGCTCGAAGTCGGGACATGCCGAGTATCACGGCTTCCAGCAACTTCCGGGCCTTGAAGGGGCTGCCGCAGCATTGCCACACGCCGCAGCCGCCGTCCTCGTATTCGATCCAGAGTCTGCGGTACGGATTGTGTACGAGGTCGCGCCACATCCTGACGGCGTCGGCCGTGTCACCGACGTGCAGGTAGTTCCGGCTGGTCTCGACCCTGGAGACTTCGGCATGAGCTGCCGAGGACAGGCCACGGATGCGTGGTCGGTAGGTGAGCTGGTCCCGCAGGTGCTGCCCCGCGCGGACTTGCCCTGGCCGCTTACGCGGCATGGGCCTTTCTGTGGAAGGTCATGGGGTGATATTGCCAGAGGAGACCGTGCCATGGCACATCACTTGCGGCTCAGCTGGTGCGTCGCGGCTTCGTCCCCTTCTTGTGGTAGGCGGGTGGGCTATATGCCTCGCCGGTGGCGAGTACCCGGCCCACGTCATGACGAGTAGCTGGGCGGCGGTTCTTCGAGCCAAGCGGGCGGCCGGGGCCGGGCCGGGTGGGTTTCGGTGCACCGGCTGGAGTGCCCGTCTTCGCCCGCAGGTTCCTGAACCCGCGACGGACTCGGGCCGGGGTGAGTTTGTTCGGTTCCGTCGGCCTCTCCCACGGCCGGCGGAATCTCGCGCGAGTGTGCGGGCGAGGCGGAGTTGAGCGTGTGCGGCCAGGACGAGCCAGGTCCAGCGGTCGGCTGCTGCCGAGTCCCGCAGCTTCGGTCGGGTCCAGCCGAGGTTCTGCTTGAGGAGCCGGAAAGTGTGCTCCACGTCGAAGTGGCGGAGGAAGGCCTGCCAGCACCGGTCGACGTCCTTGGGGCGGGCGCCGGTGCCCGACCACCACAGCCAGACGGGCTTGTTCACCCCGCCGCTGGGCAGCTTCTCGACCGACAGGCGGATCACGGTGCCCTCGATGATCGGCAGCGGCCCTTCGTGATCGCCCCATGCCGCCCGGCGGGTCAGCCGGGGATGCAGCCGGTCCCACGCCTGCGCGGTCGCGGTCCCGTATCGGTCGGTGTTCGTGAGGGTGACCGCGTCCGGCTCCGCCCAGGTCTCGGGGCGGCCGATGATGAATTCGCCGCCGTGCTTGGGTGGGCGGCCGCCCTGCGGCGGACAGATCCACGGCACCGGAACGGGCCTGCGCATCACCCGGTCCGAGCGGAGCCGGCCCAGCACCTCGACGGGCAGGTCGGCGAGGAGATGAGCGATACGGGATGCGTCGTATCCGGCGTCGAGCACGACCAGGACATCCGGGTTACTCTCCCGCCACTGGCCGGCTTCCACGAGACGTTCGACGACGTCGCGGACCTGGTCTGCGGTGACCGCGGCCAGGTCCGCGCCGGGCTCCAGCTGGATCGCGTCCAGCAGAGCCGTCCACGAGGTGCGGCCGGTCTCAAGTGCCGCAACGATCGAGTAGGGCCAGCCGGGGACCATCTGGTGCTTGCCCAGGCCCCGGCCGAAGGTGTGACGGAAGGAGCGGTCCGAGCAGATGTCGGCATCCGGTCGAAGCCACGGAGCGACGTCCACGGCCAATACCAGGCGACCATCGTTCGCGCGGGGCAACGGCACGCCCGCCAGCGCGCGACGAAGCCGGGCGACGTCGATCCGGCCCCGGTTGATCCCTGAGTACAGGGCGCCGTGCCCGCGTCGGTGCTCCGGCGCGAGCGCCAGGTCCACGAGGGTACGGACCGGCCCGTCGGTGCACAGTAGAGCATCACACAAGTCGAACAGGGCATCCGCCCGCGACGTCAGGCACGCGTACAGCTCCGACCGGAACTCCGACAACTTCGACAACGCGTCTCGTTGTACGCTGTGCTCGACCAGTCCCACGATCCCGGCCTCCGTGCTGAATCAACCCTGAGTGCAGGATCGGGGCCCGGCCTCTCGCACGTCCCGTGAACTGGGGAAACTCCGAACAAGTTCGAGCCCCGTTCGAAGCCCGACGATAAACGTCAAGCTGAGCTTGTTCTTTAACCCTTTCGGCGTTCAGGGACTGAACTGGATTCAGAGTTTCAGTGGTCCGAAGGTGCCGTCTCGGAACGTGAAGACGGTCGGCTCGGTGTCGAACTCCTCCCGGAAGTACCCGCTGTAGCCAGGTTCTTCGACGTGGGGTGCGAGCAGGTCCAGGACGGTGTAGAGGTCACCCATCATGTCGTCGAGCCAGAGGTTGCGGCTGAACAGTCCCCATGCGTGGAGCTCACCACCGGGCGTGAAGCCTCGGGACTGGCGTCGTAGGGACACGAAATCGCCTCCTGGCAGGCGACTGTCCGGATCTGGGGAGAGCAGTGGATACGAGTGCTCCTCCGCGTCGAGCTCTGCTGGACGCTCGGGGGCCAGGCCGAGGTGCCATCGCAGGGCTGCCAGGACCGTGTCGGGCGTGTCGTCCCGGAGGAAGCACGTGAAGACGACTTCGTAGTGGAGGCTCACGGGAGTGCATTCTGCCCGGCGCCACTGACAGACCCAGATCATGGCCTCACAGCCGGGCTTGATCACGTTCGATCAGGGTGCCCGGGCGTCTGACGGTCTTGCCCACGTCGTAGCGGGTGGCGGGCTGCTTGTTCTTCGAGCCGAGCGGGCGACCGGGGCCTGGCCGCGATGGTTTCGGCGCACGGGCCGGGCAGTGCAGAGGCTGTCGCACAACTGCCGGACTCCAACTGTCAAGGGGGAGTTGATGTTCGAGTTTCCGGTGCGTGGGTGTGCGAAGCCTTTGCTACGTGGGTTTCAACTTCATCTCGTGTCATCGTGATCGGGGCTTGGCGGTCCCGCAGGATCTCCGGGAGTGGCTTCCGCCCGAGCACCTGTGCTGGAAGGTCGTGGAGCTCGTCGGGAGGCTGGACCTGTCCAGGTTCATGGCCGGCTACCGGGCTGATGGGCAGGGCCGCGCAGCCTACCCGCCCGCGGTCCTGGTGGCTCTGCTGCTGTACTGCTATAGCAAGGGGATCCGCTCCACACGCCGGATCGAGCAGGCGTGCCTCGACGATGTGGGCTGTCGGGTCATTACCGCGAACCGGCAGGATCTGGCAGTTGGCCGACGCGCTGCCAACGGCCGCCCTCCGGTGCCGCTGGAGGCCAAGACAGTCATCGTGCGCCAGCACGCGCGGTTGATACGGGCACTCACGCGACTGGAGCACGCCCGCAACCCAACCCCGGTCCCGGTCGCCACGGCTCGGGCTTCCCTCAGTGATCCCGACTCCCGGCTCATGCTGAGCAAACGCGGCGGCTTCCTGCAGGGTTACAACCTGCAGATCGTCTGCGCGCGGAGCCAACTCCTCTTGGCGATCGAACTGCAGGACAACCCCGCAGACATGACGGCCCTGGTCTCGATGGTGAGAACAACCCAGCAGAACTGCCGGGCCGCCGGAATCACGCGCGAGGTCCAGGCATGGCTCGCGGACAACGGATACGCCTCGACCGCGAGCTTCGAGGCCCTGGCCGAGCTGCCCCTCCTGGTCGCGGTGACCAGTGCCCCACCCCCCGACAGCACCGAATCACCGGCCGCCGAATCGATACCCGCCGGCCACCGCCAGATGGCCGCCCGACTGTCCACCCCCACGAGCCGCAATCTCTACAAACGACGCGGCGCCCTGGTGGAGCCCGGATTCGCCTAGCTCTTCCAACGATTCGGACGTCAGCTCCACTGCCGGGAAACGACGCGGTGGACACCGGGATCAAACTTCTCGGCACTGTGCACAACATGAACAAGATCTTCCGCCTGAAGGCCAAGACCCGCCCTTGACGACCGGAGTCCGGCAGTTGTGCGACAGCCTCGGCATGTGCTGGCGGAGGTTCCGAAACGTCCGCCGGACCCGTGCGGGTGTGAGCCGGTGCTGCGCGGCTGGCTTTTCCCAGGGATGTCGCAGGTCGCGGACGACCGGACGCGCGAGCCGGAGCTGGGTGTAAGCGGCGATGATCAGCCACGTCCACCGGTCCGCCGCCTCCGGTTCGCGCAGCCGAGGCCGGGTCCAGCCCAGCGTCTGCTTGAACAGCCGAAACGTGTGCTCCAGATCGAAGCGGCGCAGAAACGCCTGCCAGGCCCGGTCGACGTCCGCGTCGGCGGCGCCGGTCTTCGAGGACCACAACCACACCGCCGGGGCCGCTCGGTCCTTCGACAGGTGCTCGACCTCCAGCCGGATCAACGTGCCCTCGATCAGCGGCAGTTCGCCCTCGTGGTCCAGCCATGCGGCCCGGTGGCTCAGCCGCGGATGGACCCGGTCCCACGCCTGTGTGACGGCCTTGCCGTAGTTCGAGGTGGCGGTGCGGGTGGTGACGGCCGGTTCGGGCCAGGTCTCCGGCTTGGCGAAGCGAAACTCCGGGCCGTGCTTCGGCGGCCGGCCGCCCTTCGGGTCGTGGACGCGCGGCGGCTTCGGCAGCCGCATCACGCGGTCGCCACGCACGCGTCCGACCAACTCGACGGGCAGGTCCCGCAGGACCCAGGCCAGCCGGGTGACGTCGTAGCCGGCGTCGGTCACGATGACGATGTCCGGCTCGCCCGGCGTCCACTGGCCCGCCGCGATGAGCCGTACGACGACACCGCGGAGCTGGGCGGCGGTGACCGCGGTGGCGTCGTCGACCGGGCCGAGGCGGACGGCGTCCAGGATCTGCGTCCAGGACGTGGCGCCCATCTCCAGCACGGCGACGAACGAGTAAGGCCAGCCGGGGATGAACTGCGAGGCTGTCTTCGCCCGCCCGTAGACGTGGCAGAACAGCCGGTCCGGCGAGCACGGCGCGTCCGACCGTAGCCACGGCGAGACGTCCACCGCCAGCACCACTCGACGGTCCGGAAATCGGGGCAACGGCAGGCCGGCCAGCACCTGCCCCAGCCGACCGGTGCCGATCCGGCCCTGGTTGAGGCCGTCGTACATTGCCCCGTGCCCACGACGATGCTCGGGCAGCAACGTCAGCTCCACCGCCGAGTGCACAGCACCCGGAGCACACAACACCGCATCCGCCAGCTCGAACAGCTCATCGCCCCGCGCGGTCAGACACGCGTACAACTCGTTCCGGAAGCGTGACGCTTCCGCGAACGCCTCCCCCCGAAACAGCTTCAGGCAGCAGACTCATCCTCACGGCCTTCGTCGTGGTCACGTGCACCTTGGTCGGAGCACATGATCAGACGATGGCCACCTCAGCGTCTGTCGAATGCCCAGGTGAGAGGCGTAGTTCGAAGAGCATTTCGACACTGGATGTCGGAGACACGGTCGCTGGACAGACTGCCGCCGGAGTTGGACTGAGCAAAGGCCGGTAAGGTGGCGCTCTTCGGGCAGCTCAGCTCCCGGAGTCCTAGAGGCGACCGCTATGAATCTCCGCCCCATGACTGCTCGTTCCGATGCCGCGATAGACAAGGTGTGGCAGCTTCCCGCTGCCGATGCCGTGCGCGGGTATCGAGCCCTTTGGTGGAGCGTCGGGCCTGCCGGGGAGCTCGCGGTCCTGTTGGTCCACCGGCGACTCCTTCATCGCGCCCGCTACCCCAAGGGGTGGATCGGGTGGGGGCCGGAAGTCCCGTTCACCGGTGAGTTGGTCACCGTAACGGGGCAGGAGGAGCGGCGCATCCTGGTGAAGGACATTCGGATTCGGCCCAGCCACCTGGCCCTGCTCCCGGATTCCCGATTCCTGCTGGTGAGCGGCCGCACCTTCCGGAACGAGACCGAAGGCCCTTGGACGTCCAACGCTGTGGTGTTCTCCCCATCGGGCACACCTGAAGCCGAGTTCTGCGTCGGCGACGACATCCCCAGCCTCGTCACTGACGTCCACGGAGCCATCTGGGCGGCGTACGGAGACGAGGGCATCTACGGCGGCCACCCCGAATCGGGTGCGGGCCTCGCGGGCTGGAACACTGAGGGCCAAGCGATCTGGGCTCCCGAAGGACGGCTCCCCGACCACCCGCTGGAGGGCTGCACCGCCGCGACGGAGGGCGAACAGGTATGGCTCGTCTGGTACCCCGGCAGCAGCAGAGGCGGCACCTACCTGACACGGATCACTCCGTCCACCGGCGTCGTGACCAGCTACCTCAGCCCCGTCCGGCATCCGGACGGATTCGCGGTCCGCGGCAACCGGGCAGTACTCACCCGCCGAGACCACAACAAGCGGTTCGTGGAGCTCACACGTGCCGAGCTCGACGGCACTACCTGGGCAATAACCAGCCGCTGTCGGCTTCGGGTGCCCGGTCGAGTCGTCATGCGTTGCGGCCAAGGCCGCGACGGCTCCCTCTGGCTCCGCACAGGCAACACCTGGCTGCGCATAGAAGCATGAACACCCGACAACATCTCAGCCGGTCCAACTTCGATGGCAGACGGACCCGGCTCGACGTCACAGAACGCCGGAGGTTAAAGAACAAGCTGAGGCCCTGTTCGAGAACACCGTCGCCGCGTCAGCGCTCTACAACGAAACCGTGGCTGCTCAGGTCTGCGAGGCGCTGGGACTGGCGACCGAGTCGCGCACCGTCACCGCGGGCCGCCGACCGGTGATGGAGATCGCGGGGGTGCCACACGAGCTGATCGGCTGGACCGCCCGGCGCGGTGAGCAGATCGACGCCCTGCCTCACCGACCTGGAGACCGAGTACGTCACCGCCGTCTGCTCCAGCAGCGTGTCGATCACCGACTATCAGTATGTCGGTGCCGGCCGTTAGCCTGTGGGTATGTCAGAGCGTGTCATCCCGGGCCGTAGGGGCGGCCTGATCACTCTGGGCGCCGCGGACGCTCTGTGGGCCGGCTTGACGGCCGGCAGCGCTGTGCCGGCGGCTTCTGCGGCGTTCACCTGCTCCCCTGCCAATGCCCGGGCGGGGTACGTCCTGCTCGGCGGCCGTGTGGTGGCGACGGTGAAGGCAAGCGGCGGCCAGTGGAGTGTTCCGGAGACTGAGGTGCGCCGGGCGGCAGCGGAACTGAACGCGGTTGAGATGGACCGCCAGGACCTGGTCCGCATCGGCCCGTTCCGTAGCGCGCAGAAGCAGAACGAGAAAACGCCGCTGCGATGGCGCCAGCGCATCACCCGGGAACTGCAGGAACTGGACAAGCCCGAGCGGGCAGCACAACGTGAAGGCGGCCGGCCGCACCATCTGGCGGGAATCGACTGGCGGCGGATACTCGTGGAACAAACCCGCGGCCACACGGCGCGGACATGGTGGCTGCCACGCGCCGTGGTCAGACTGCTGGACGCGGCCGAGCACACCGAAACGCAGTGGCTGCACGCCGCACGGACCCGCCAGGAAAACGCAGCCGCCACCGAGCCGCCCTCTCACCACCGGCAGGCCCAAGCCGCCGACGGTCGGCAGACGACGAGTCCTGACTGCCCAACCGCCCCACTGCGCCCGTACAACGAGGAACTGAAAGGCCACCTGTACTCGGTTCTCAGCAGGAAACCCGGCATTTCCCGCAAGGTGGCTGGGTGGACTTGTGCCATCTGTCGCACCGCACCCGCCGCCGTGCTCGACCACTGCCACGAACACGGCTACGTCCGCGCTCCCGTCTGCCACTCCTGCAACACACAAGAACGACCCGACCACCTGTACAGCAACGACATCCGCGTGGCCAACCACTACACACGCCTCTTCCACACCCACACCGCCGACTGGCTCCACCACTGGCACCGCTGCCCCGGCTGCCGCACCCGCACCACCCTGCCCCTGCCACACCTCGCCGCATGGACCGCCCACATAGCCTGCCGGTCACTGCGCCCGACCCACCGCGACCCCCGCGGCTCCCGCGCACGCAATCCCTGCGGTGTGCTGCGCGTGTCCTGGACGGGCAGTCACAGCGCGCCCAATTCCTGTCTGCTCACTGTCGCCGTTGACTTCTGCCCCTCCGGCGAGCACCGTGTCCTGGCGCGAGTCCCCTACCGCGAAGCCGCCAAGCGGTTTGGTACCTGGCTGGCCGAGACCGCCCCTGCTGTTGCCGCCGCGGCCGGACCCGACCGCCTGGACGGCCTCCCCACCCGGTTCCGGCCAGTCATCGCGGACACCAGCAGTGAGGGCCTGGCGCTGTTCTGAGCAAATAGTGGGTGCCTTCTATAGCGTCTGGCCGCAGGTTCGAGTCCTGCCGGGAGCATTGCCTGACGCCGTCCGCGCGTTCACCGTGTTGTTCTGGTGGCGGCCGACGGGCGGGATGACGCCCCAGAGCCGCCCGGGTTCCCATCCGGTCGATCGTCACGATCGCGGCGACAACGGGGCCGAGAAGGTGGCAACGGTCGATGGGGGATTCCCGGCTGCGCTTGTGGGCGGTCACGGTTGTCCCTATCGCTTGACGGTCTGTTAACTCCGGCCGGTCTCACAGTCGATGAGCACGGTTCCGTAGTGCTGTCCACGACGGGTGGCGAAGTCATCGACGCCCAGCACCCTCGGAACGGTCCAGGCAGGATCGGGCAGGGCCATAACCGCCCGTAACAGTGTCGACCGGCTCACCCGTGTATGCAGGGCAGCGGCAAGACGGCTCCCAGCGCGGCCCGCGAGCGCGACGGCGACAGCCTCCAGAACCCGCCGAGCGGCAGGCGTGCGGCGGCTATAGCGAACGGTCAGGCCGTCGACCTGTTCGGCGAAAGTACGCCGCGGACAACGAACGTTCTCGCAGTACAGCCGCCGCACCGTCAGCTCGATCAGTACCGGCCGATCCCCAACCGGCGTGTCGGCAAGGCTTCTTCCGTATGTGCTGTGCACCCGGTTGGACACCACCGCACACTCAGGGCACGGCACCTCGGCCTCCTGGGTTCTCGCCACCATGCGAATCACTCCGCACTCGAAGAACACGCGCTCCACCAGCAACTCGCTGAGGTGCGGAAACAGGTCACCGACCAGCTCATTACACCGCACCACGGTCCCAGATGACGCTATGCCACCGAGACGGAACCCGTTGATCGCTCTCACGGAATTTGTGCCTGATCCCACGACCCGTGAACAAAGCCACCCCGAGGACGGCGAACAGCTCAAGGCCCGGATCACCACCCTCGAACAGCAGGTCGTCGACCTGGAGCTCAAG
Organism: Streptomyces sp. NPDC002206; assembly: GCF_053593595.1. Classification (NCBI taxonomy): domain Bacteria; kingdom Bacillati; phylum Actinomycetota; class Actinomycetes; order Kitasatosporales; family Streptomycetaceae; genus Streptomyces; species Streptomyces sp. NPDC002206. The sequence goes on along the minus strand of NZ_JBSFCW010000035.1, from coordinate 42,305 downwards.
CTCCAGGAACGTGGCGACGACCTCGACGCCGCTCGCGCGGCCAACCGGGAGCTCGTGGCCCAGCTCAATCGTGACCCGGTCCGCCGAGACTGAGATGACACAGGTAACGACCTGCCTTGAGCCCTGCGGTCATTCATCCCCGCGGCAGCGCCTCGACGAGCCAACCGTGATGTCAGTGGCCGATGAGATCCTCCCGCTGAGTACTGATGCGCTGATGGAAGGTCAGATGGCGATGGGACGCCCGCGAAAGGACCTGCGTGATCCGGTCGTGATCATGAGCGGGGCAGGATTCGAGCCGCTGGAGCCCTACCCCGGCTCGGGTGCCCCGTGGCGTTGTCGGCACGAGGTGTGCGGGCGGGAGGTGACGCCGCGGCTGGGCAACATCTCCTCCGCCCGACAGAGCGGCTGCCGGTACTGCGCGGGCACGGCACCGATTCCCCCGCAGGAGGCGGAGGCATTGATGCGGGCCGCTGGGCTGGAACCGTTGGAGCCATACCCGGGATCGACGAGTCACTGGCGTTGTCGGCACGAGGCATGCGGGCGGGAGGTGAAGGCCCGGTACTCCAACGTCAAGCGCAGGGTCGGTATTTGCCGGTGGTGCGCGCCGAACGCACCAGTGGGCCCCGAGGAGGCCGCCGACTTGATGCGGGGAGCTGGGCTGGAGCCGCTGGAGCCCTATCCCGGCACCGACTTCCCCTGGCGCTGCCGCTGCACGACCTGCGGCTCCGTTGGTACTCCGACCCACGGTTCGATCAAGCGGGGCCAGGGTGGATGCGGGCCGTGCGGGCGTAAGAAGGCTGGGCAGGGGATCAGTCGGGCGAAGGCCCGCCGCCGCGAGCTGCCCCGCGCCGACGGCGACCAGGCCGCAGTCGAGCTCCGGGACTTCGGCCTGGCGCCGCTGGAGCCCTACCCGGGCCCGGCGGGGCTGTGGCGCTGTCGCCATACTCAATGCGGCCGCGACGTCGAGATCCGGGTGCACAATCTGCGCCGCGGACTGAGGGCGTGCCCGTACTGCCCGCCCGCACCGGGCGGCCGCCGTCGCTGGCCAGCGGACGAGGCCGAGGCCCTCATGCGCACCGCCGGCCTGGAGCCGCTGGAGCCTTATTCCGGCCGCCGCCAACAGGCATGGCGCTGCCGCTGTACCGGCTGCGGCCGCGAGACCTCGCCGACCCTTGGCGGCATTCTGGCTGGCCAGGGCGGATGCCGACACTGTGCCGACGTGAAAGCGGCCGAGGCCAGGAAGACGGACCCCGAGGTCGCGGCCGCCGACATGCGAGCGGCCGGGCTGGAGCCCTTGGAGCTGTACGTCACCTCGATGACTCCGTGGCGGTGCCGCTGCACGACCTGCGGCAGCGAGGTCTCACCGACACTCATGAAGATCCGCACTGGCGGCGGCTGCCGGTTCTGCGCCAGCCACGGCTTCGACCTCACCGCCCCGGTCCGGGTCTATGTCATGCAGCACAACCAGCACAACGCGGTCAAGATCGGAATCGGCGGCACCGCCGGCCGTAACGAGCGGGTCACCCAGCACCGCCGATCCGGCTGGGTACTCGCCCACGACTGGCACTTCGCCACCGGAGTCGAGGCCCACGCCGTCGAGCAAGCTGCCCTCCAGCACCTGCACGAAGCTGGCCACGGCCCCTACCTCAGCCGGGACATCATGCCGAACGGCTGGACCGAGACCTTTGACGCGGACGTCATCACACCCACCACGCTCGCCGCGATCATCGAGACCAACATCATCCGCCTCGCCGGGACGGTGAAGACCGTTCCGGGACAAAACATCCTGCGGCCCGAACGCTGGAGAGTACGCTCAGGCACCTCCCTTGCTGCCAGGCGACGGCCACCGGCCAGCAAGGCCGGCCGTGACCAACTTCCGCTCTTCTGAGACTGAGCAGTTGTCACAATGGTGGGCGGTGTGCGACCGACACCGCCCTGGCGGGACCCGCCCGTTGACTTCTACTGCTCCGGATCGGCAGCGGGGCGGTATAGGGCTTGATCGGTGTCGGCGCGCTGGAGGATGCCGTCAGCGGCGAGGTCGCGAAGGATCTGCCGGGCGCGTTTCTCGTCGACACGAACAACCCTCCCCACCATGATCAACCCGGAGGTCATCCCACGCCATCAGCCAACGTGACAGCGCCCGCTCAGTCACACCTCGCTGGGCCGGGGAACCCTGGATTTCTTGCGGGTGTGCCGGTCCGTCCTGTCCAATCCATTGTCCGAGGAAAGCGGACGGCGAACGTTTCGCGGTGCTCCCGCGTCACAGGAGGGACTAGTGAGAGGAGGCGCGGTGTCGCCATGGAAGAAGGCCCGCGGGCGGGGAGAGGAGGACCCTCTGGACGCGGCGCTGGTGGGGCGTGTGCGCGCGATTCTGGCGCTGGGTGGCGTGCCTCACGCCGAGCTCCAGGACGGGGTGCAGCAGGTCCGGCTGAAGCTGCTGGAGCAGCGCGCCGGCAGACGGGCGGCCCTGCGTGACCTGGCCGCGTGGTGCGCGGTGGTCGCCTCGAACATCGCGGCGGACTGGCACCGGGCGCGGCACCGTCAGGAGCGCCTGGCCGAACGGCTGACCGCGATACGGCCCTGGGGCACGGCGGAGCAGGGCGGTGAGGAGGCGAAGGTGCTGGCCCTGGCGGTGGCGGAGGGGCTGGAGGACCTGCCGGTCGCGCAGCGCCAGGTCCTGGTGCTGCGCTTCTACGCGGACCTGTCGGTACCGCAGATCGCCGAGGCCCTCGGCATCCCGGAAGGAACGGTCAAGAGCCGGCTCCACGCGGCGACGAGAGCGATTCGGGAACGGCTTCGTACGGATGAGGTGGTGTGAGGTGGCACACGACAAGACCGGCGACCTCGAGGATCTGGCGGTGCTGCGCGAGCAGCTGAAGTTCATCGGGGACACGCTGGCCGGGGTCCCGGACCCGGACCCGGTACGGCGCGGGCGCGGGCGGCGGCTGGTCCTGGCCTTGGCGGCGTCGGTATCGATCGGGGCGCTGGGCATCGGCGGCGGGGCGTACCTGGTGGCGAACAACGGCCGGGTGGGTGGCGAAGGGGAGATGCGTCTCACCCCGGAGGGCTCCGTGGCGTGTGCGAAAGTCATCGCCGAGGGCACGGTGGCTCGGGTGGAACCGCTGGAGCAGGAGGGCAAGCTCCGTGTCGTGCTGAATGCGGATCGTTACTACAAGCCGGACGAAGGCCGCCCGCAGGTGGTGTTCACGGCGGAGAACGAGGACTACTTCCGGCCCGGCGCGCGGATGTTGGTCCTCGTCTCGCAGTTCACCGACGAGGGTCCGAACACGTACCGCGAAGGCGATCCCGCGCCCCCTCGCGAGGCGATGGAGGGTCTGGCCGGTGCCGCCGATGTGAGCGACGCCCTGGAATGGGGCCGCAAGTGGGTCACTGAGGCCCTGCCCGGCTCCCGGGGCGTGGAGTGCACCACTCCTGGCTGACACACCAGGGGCGGGCGCCCGCCCCCTCGGCCTCACGCAGGAGCGTTACGGCGTGAGGCCGAGGGGGCGACCTCCGCGTGGGCCGCCTTGGCGGTGTCGCCGAGTTCCTTCATCTCTCCCAGTACGGCGACCGTCCGCCGGTCCCCGGCAAGGGAGGTGAGGGCTTCGACTCCGGCGCGCATGGACTCGGTGTTGGCGTTGAACGCGTCGTTGATGATCGTCACCCCGTCCCCGTCCCCGTCCCCGTGTTCCAGGACCTGGAGCCGCCCGGCCGACACCGGTTCGGCGGCGGAGAGAGCTTCGGCGATGTGGTCGGTGTCCATGCCCAGGGCGTGGACGGCCGTGGCGACCACGAGCGCGTTGCCGGCGAGGAGATCACTTTCGACTATGCGATGCGGAACTACTCGGTCGACTACTTCGCCGCTCCCTGCCGGTGCGGTGCGCGCTACTGTCGTGGCCGCATCACCGGCTGGCGGGATCTACCGACCAGGCGCAAAGCGGACTACCACGGCTTTGTTGCCTCCTACCTCATCGAGATCGACCACCGGGCCCGCACGGTGCTGGCCGCCCGCTGGGACGGGGGTTCCCGTAGTCGCTGCACAACAACGGATATGACTGGCAGGGCATCTGAGCTGCCGTAATGTGGCCGTTTGCCTGACCGGCCGTGCGGTCCGGGAGGTGGCCCCCGGCTCCGCCCGACCCGGCGCAGCGTTCAGTACTCTTCGGTCTCGACGAAGCTCGCGTCCGCGTCGCCGAAGGCGGCGGCGGTCGGGTCGAATCCGGGCGGGCTGTCCTTGAGGCCCATGCCCATGCTGGCCAGCTTCACCTTGACCTCGTCGATCGACTTCGCACCGAAGTTGCGGATGTCGAGCAGGTCCGCCTCGGAGCGGGCCACAAGCTCACCGACCGTGTGGACGCCCTCGCGCTTGAGGCAGTTGTACGAACGGACCGTGAGCTCGAGCTCCTCGATCGGCAGCGCCAGATCGGCGGCGAGCGCGGTGTCCGTCGAGGAGGGGCCCATGTCGATGCCCTCGGCATCGATGTTGAGCTCGCGCGCCAGACCGAAGAGCTCGACCAGCGTCTTGCCGGCCGACGCCATGGCGTCACGGGGACGCATGGCCTGCTTGGTCTCGACGTCGACGATCAGCTTGTCGAAGTCGGTGCGCTGCTCGACACGGGTCGCCTCGACCTTGTACGTGACCTTGAGCACCGGCGAGTAGATGGAGTCGACCGGGATACGGCCGATCTCCTGGCCGACCTGCTTGTTCTGGACGGCGGAGACGTAGCCGCGGCCGCGCTCGACGGTCAGCTCCATCTCCAGCTTGCCCTTGCTGTTCAGCGTGGCCAGGACCAGGCTCGGGTTGTGGACCTCGACACCGGCTGGCGGCGCGATGTCAGCGGCGGTGACCAGGCCGGGACCCTGTTTGCGCAGGTACATCACGACTGGCTCGTCGTGCTCCGAGGAGAGGTCCAGCTGCTTGATGTTGAGGATGAGGTCGGTGACGTCCTCCTTGACGCCCGGCACGGTGGTGAACTCGTGCAGGACACCGTCGATCCGGACGCTGGTAACCGCAGCACCCGGGATCGAGGACAGGAGCGTACGACGCAGGGAGTTGCCGAGGGTGTAGCCGAAGCCGGGCTCCAGCGGCTCAATGACGAACCGGGAGCGGAACTCGTCGACGACCTCTTCGGTCAACGCGGGACGCTGAGCAATCAGCATGGGTGCTGCCTCCAGATTTCGGCGCCCGCTATTTGACGCCGTAGACACCGCACGGTACCGGCAATACGACCTCACAAGAGGCCGCACCGCCCGACGCCGTCGGGTGTCGGCTCAGCCGGCGGGACAGGAGAGTTGCCCGAAGCGCGCGGCGCCTTTGCCGTCAGGCCGCTGACCGGCGCGGTGGTGAGACGAAGAGGCCGAGTGCCTGCTGCCACGGGCCGGTGCACATCCGTGCCGCCGGCGCCTCAGCCGCCTTGCGGGCCGAGCCTGCGTCCGCGTGTTCTACGGTGTGCGGAAGGACTGTGAACCGGGTGCCGTCGCCGGCTGGCGCGAACCACGTGAGATAGGGGGCCATCCGGGCCGGGGCGCTATGCGATGGGCGATCAAGAGCACGCCGCGCCCGCAGAACAGGGTGCGGGGGTACGACTCGTCGACCAGGCCCTGCTCGAAGAACGGGTTGCCCGCCTGCCACGCGGCGAGGCGTACGTGCTAGAGGTCGTCCATCGAAAACGGCTGCTGCACGGGGACCACCTCAGGGACGGGGGCGGGGTGGCGGTGCCGCCGTGATCTTCTCCTGCTCATGATCTGGTCAACGGCCGCGGACCGTTCCAGGTGCCGGTGGACTCAGAACGGGTGCGGCTCGCCACCGGCGGGAGCTTGCGCCTGCGCGGCGGGGCGGGACTCCGCAGCAGGGGCCTGTCCCTGGCGGGGCGGGGCGTCGTCGGCACTGCGGGTGACCTTGGTGACGGCCGCCTTCGCGTAGGTGAGGGAGGCCGCGACCTCCTCGGCGTCGACCTCGACGACGGTGCGGCGCTGGCCCTCCTTGTCGTCGAAGGTGCGCTGCTTGAGCCTGCCGTTGACGATGACGCGCATCCCACGCTGCAGCGACTGGGCTGCATTCTCGGCGGCCTGGCGCCAGAGCGAACAACGCAGGAACAGAGGCTCCCCGTCGACGAACTCGCTGCGCTCGCGGTCGAAGGTGCGGGGGGTGGACGCGATCGTGAACCCAACAACGGGGATGCCCGAGTTGGTGTACCGCAGTTCGGGGTCGGAGGTCAGATTGCCCACCACCGTCACCAGCGTCTCGCCCGTCATGACTACCGTCCCTTCGACCTGCCGCACCGTGGATGAGCCCACCGTACCGGCGGGCAGTGACAGTTTGGCCGAATCGGTGGCCGCAGCCGTCCACTGCACGCGATCATGGCGGTATCTGCTGCCTTGTGGGAGGGAATCCGCTGATGTCCAGGAAGACACCGGCCCGCAAACTGATGGCGGGCCCGGCCCGCGACCAGGTCGCCACGGAATTGCGGAAGAGGTACGAAAACGGTGACTCCGTTCGTTCTATTGCCGAAGCCACGAACCGCTCCTACGGCGGCGTACACCGCCTCCTCGCCGACGCCGGGGTGACCTTCCGCTCCCGCGGCGGCGAGACGCGCAAAAAGACCGGGGCCTGACCGTTCCCCGACGCTGCCCGATCTTGGTGGCTAATTCCAATTCGCCTACCATGAGCTGGAGTTGATCGCTTAGGAGCGACGACTCCAGCGGATGGGGTCATGCTGATCGTTGATCTCGTCGTGATTCCTTGGGGGATCGGAGTATGTCGTGTCGATGCAGCCGCAGTCCTGGCCTGAGCCGGATCCGCAGGTCGCGGCGGCAATCCGGGCGATGTACCGGGGCAGGCGGGAGGCACCGCTGGCGGTGCAGGTTCGTGACCGGCTCGGGGAGCTGTTCCCGGACGCGGCCTTTGCTGACGCGTTCGGCCAGGTGGGCAAGCCGGGCTGGTCACCGGGGCGTCTGGCACTGGTCACGGTGCTGCAGAAGGCCGCGAGCCTTACCGATCGACAGGCTGCTGACGAGGTTCGCGAGAACCTCGCCTGGAGGTACGCACTCGGCCTGGACCTGGAGGATCCGGGCTTCGAGCACAGCGTGCTGTCAGAGTTCCGCTCCCGTGTCGTCGCCCACGGCCTGGAGGAACGTGTACTGGACCTGTTGCTGGAGCGCCTGCAGACCCTGGATCTGGTGCAGGCGGGCGGCAGCCAACGCACCGACTCCACGCACATCGTTGCCGCGGTGCGAGATCTGAATCGACTCGAGTTGGTCGGCGAGAGCGTCCGCGCGGCCCTGAACGCGCTGGCCGCCGCATGCCCCGAATGGGTCGATCAGGTGCTGGTGGTGGAGGACTGGAGCCACCGCTACGCAGACCGGATCGACAACTGGCGACTGCCTGCCTCCAAGACCAAGCAGCACGAACTCGCGCTCGCCTACGCCGCCGACGGTTACACGCTGCTGCAGGCCCTCTACGCGCCCTCCTCGCCGGGGTGGCTGCGCGAGCTGCCCGCGGTGCGCACCCTGCGGTGCGTGCTGGTGCAGAACTACACCCGCACCACCGACCGGGCCGGCAGGCTGCGGATCCGGCAGCGCGAGCGGACCGAGAGCGGCGGCGACGGCCTGCCGCCCGCCCCGGCCCGCTTGGCCTCTCCCTACGACACCGACACTCGCTGGTCCGCCAAGCGTGACCTGTTCTGGAACGGCTACAAGCTGCACGTCTCGGAGACCTGCCACCCGCAGGCCGACAGCGACCGGCCGACCCGCCCGAACCTGATCACCAACGTCACGACCACCTGTTCCACCCTGCCGGACAGCAAAGCCCTGGACACGATCCACCAGGCCTTTCGCCACCGCCACCTGCTGCCCGCCCGGCACTACCTCGACTCCGGCTACCCCAGCGCCGACCTGATCGTCTCGTCCGCCAAGGACTACGGCATCGCCTTGGTCACCCCGGTCCTGCTCGACACCTCCCGCCAGGCCAAGGCCCAACAAGGCTTCGCCGCAGACGACTTCACCATCGACTGGGATCGCAAGCGAGCCGTCTGTCCGGCCGGAAAGATCAGCGCCACCTGGAACGACGTCGTCCAGGAGGGCGTGGCCAAGACCGTCGTTGCCTTCGCCGCCCTGGACTGCATCCCCTGCCCGGCCAAGGAGCAGTGCACCAGCTCACGAAAGGGCCGCCGGCTCAGCCTCTACCCCCGTGAGCTCACCGAGACCATCCGCACCGCCCGCGCCCAGCAACAGGACGGAACCTGGCAGCGCGACTATGCGCTCCGCGCTGGGGTCGAGGGCGCCATCCGCCAGGCCACCCACACCACCGGCCTGCGCCGAGCCCGCTACCGCGGCCTTGCCAAGACCCACCTCGACCACACCACCAGCGCCACCGCCCTCAACCTCATCCGACTCAACGCCTGGTGGAACGGCCACCCCCTCGACCGCACTAACCACAGCCACCTCGCCAGACTCCAAGTCCGCCTCGCGACATGACAGTTGGGATTAGCCACCAAGATCACCTGGGCAGGGGCTGAAGGTGAGGGCACGCTTTCGCGGCTCACCTATGAACGTGCTTCTTCCTGGGAGGAAGTACGTTACTGCGTCAGTCGGGGGCTCCAGAATCCTCCCGCCGGCGCCGCGCTCAACCAGGTGCACGTACGCCGGGCCTACGAGGATGACTGGGGCGATACGTTCTGGACTCGGGGGTCGCGCTAGCAGCAGTGGCTTCGCCCCGACGAAGCCCAGGTCAAAAGGTTCTCAACGGAGGGCCTACCACTCCACCTCCCACTTGCGACTGCAAGATCGACACCACGACGATGCTCGTTCGGCAAGGCATACGGCCTCCTCGGTGTGCGTGCTCCTCGGGCAGGTGCTCGGAACAATGGGCCAAAGGACCGGTCGTTCGGGGCACATGGGTCGCGTACGTCGAGAGTGACTGCCTGCCAGGGGTTCGCGACAGATGGCGGCACCGCGCCCGGCCTGGAGGCCACCGCTCGGCACCGGTCTCATCCCGCCAGGCGTCGGAAATGCGCCAAAGGATCCGGAGGGTGGCGGTCCGGGTGACACCCGGAGGGCACTGGTTCATCATCTGTCCCTGACGCTCCAACTGCCCTTCCTGTAAAGGAGATTCACGTGCGACCCCATCGCCCTGCCTGTCTTGATCGGCGAAGATCTCGTTCGCGAATCGCCTTAGGCGCGGCCTTCGCCGCCGCCGCCCTCACCCTGAGCGGCCTCCAGGCGATACCCGCCGCGGGCGCTCCGGCGGGGACCGCGGCAGGCGCTGCGGAGGCCGCTGCGCAGGCCCGTACAGCCGCCTGCGCCGACGGCGGCGATCAGGGACCGCGCTGCGTCGTGCTGAAGACCGCACTCGACACGGCGCCTGCCAAGGGCAAGAAGACCACCCTGACCGTGACGCTCGACGCCCGCATCGACATCCCCGGGGCCAAGTTCGAGATCGACCTTCCGGCGGCCCTGCGCTTCACCAAGGCGCCGGAAGGCTTCGACGTCGCACGCCGCGCCTCCGCCCTGCCCGACAACGGCGGATCGGTCAGTCGGGCCACCCGTACCCTTGACCTCAAGGCCGACCGGACCCTCACCTTCACCGCCCCCGTCACCGCCGCCGCCACCGGCGACCTGGTGGTCCGGGCCCGCGTGCTGCCGCCCAAGGGGTACGGCGCCGGTGTCGAGGACCCGGCGCTGGTCACCGTCGGCGCGGACGAGGCCTCGTCCCGCCTCGGTCTCAAGTCCGGGACGTACACCGCCGCCCCGGTGCCGGACGGCACCACAGCCGAACCGCTGACCGGCCGCCCCACCTCCAAGATCCCCGCCAAGGGTCTGGCCAAGCCGCATAGCGACGACGCAGCCACGAGCACAGCGAAGTCGCTCGCCGGCGCCCTCTCCTGCGTGCGCGGCTCCTTCGTCTACCACGACGAGGACGGCATCTCGCGCCCGTCCGCCAACCTCCAGGTGCAGGTCTGGGACGAGGACCCCGCGAACAGCGACGACCTGCTCACCGTCGGCCTGACCGACGGCAACGGCGCGTACCGGCTCTGCTTCGACAACGGCACGGACGCGCGGGGCGGACAGGACCTCTACCTCAAGTTCGTGACGCAGAACGGGCAGTGGGGCGTGGAGCGGAACGACGACGATGTCTACGAGTTCCGTACGGCGAACTTCGAGGACCGGGGCGACGGCACCACCACCAACGTCGGCGTCCAGACGGCCACCGACGAGCGGCTGCACGGCGCCCTGCGCGCCTACGACTTCGTCAACACCGCCTCCGAGTGGACGCCCGGCGACTGCTGGGACGAGCGTGACTGGGACTGCCGCCGCACCGACATCAACTGGCACCCGGACGACGACCCGGGCGGCGCCTTCTACCGGCCGGGCGAGGACGAGATCTACCTCCCGCCGCAGGACGCCGACGACCGCAACGTCGTGGTCCACGAGATGGGGCACGCGGTGATGGACGACACGTACGAGGAGGACGACTTCGACTCGCACTGTCCCTCCCCGCACATCATCACGGGCACCAGTCACGTGAACTGCGCCTGGTCGGAAGGGTTCGCCGACTGGTACGGCGTCGCGGTGTTCGGCGACCCGGTGTACCGGGACCGCACGGACACGAACAACGACGCCAGCGGTTTCACTGTCGACTTCGAGAAGCACACCTGGGACACCGGCGGCTGGGATGACGGGGACGCCGTCGAGGGCCGCGTGGCCGGTGCCCTGTGGGACCTGGTCGACACCGGTACAGAAGGCTGGGACGCGTACGGCGAAGGTCTCTCCCCGGTGTGGAACACCTTCCTCGACCACCGGGTGACGACCTTCCGCGAGTACTGGGACGCGCGCGTGGCGGACGGCCGTGAGACGGGCGCCCCCGCGCTTGGCAGTCTCTTCCAGAACACCATCGACTACGGCTACCGCAACCCGCTGACCAGCCATCAGTCGCAGACCCGGCCCACTCCTGACCCGGCCCACAACTACCGGTTCGACACCACCAAGGTGTTCTGGTCCGTGGTGGCGCTCCGCCCGCCCACGACCGCCGACTACGACCTGCGGCTCTACGACGACGAGGCGCAGAACAACCTGCTGACCACCAGCGTGGCTGGAGCGGGAGCCACGGACTTCGTGGCGATCAACTCCAACCAGCGCCCGACGGACGACTACTACCCGCGGGTGTCCCTCATCTCCGGCAGCGGCGACTACCAGATCGAGGCCGACGAGACGGAAGGCATCTTCAGCGGCTCGCCCACGGTCACCATGGGTACCGACCGGCTGGCCGCCGTCTGGGACATCTGCCTGCTGAACGGCGAGAAGGCGACCTACACCGTCACTCCCTCGGGCACGGACCAGGACGCAGAAATCTTCGTCCTGGACGCCGACCGCAGCAGCGGCGACAACGTCGTGACCCGGCTCGGCGCCACCGCGACCGGCGACGCGGGCGGCCCCGGCGCACCGGAGTCCGTCACCGTCGACCTGCCGTCCGGCTGCCACGGCCTGGTGGTCGTGAACAAGGCCGGCAACGGCACGTACACCCTCACCAAGTCATGACCCCCGCCCTGCCGGGTCCCCGGCCCCGTACTCCCGTACGCGGCCGGGGACCCGGCAGGCGGAACCGATCCACGCCGTCGCGTCGTCCCAGGAGTATGCGTGATCACTTGGCCCCGGTCGCCGGCGCGACGGCTCTCCTCCTGACCGCCGCCGCCCTGACGGCCTGCGGGTCGACGGGCGAGGACGACGCGGCACCTGCACGGCCGACGGGTCGAAGCGATCTCGCGGCCTCAGTCCGGACCATCCCCGGTACCCCCTCCCCACCCGTGCGCGCGGCCCTGCCGGACCTCGCGCTGTACGGGGACCGCAGCGTCATCGTTCCCGGACGCCCGGCGGGTTCACTGCTCACGGCGACCGTACGACGGGTCACCGACGCGAAGGCGGACGCCCTCTACGCCGACGTACACGCGACGGCACACACCGCACCGACCGAGCCGGACGCCGTCGACGGCCCCTCGCTCGCCCTGACGGTCGCGGACCGTGTCTATCAACTGCCCATGCCGAACGACGAGTTGAGCGACTTCCGGGAACGAGTCGACCCGTCCCGCTGGCCCGCGAACGTCTTCCTCGGCCCCGCCCGCCCCTACCGGGCCTCCCGCCTCGCCGTGTTCGCCCGCCCCTGGCCGGACGCCTCCACCGCGACCCGCCCCTGGCCCCTCGGCAACCCGTCGACGGGCACCGAGACCCCGGAGGGCACCTGCACGATTCTCACCGGCGTCCGCCTCACCCGCGCCGAGCGCCTGGCCACCGAGGCCGGGCCCGGGGTGGTGTGGACGTACGCCGGTACGCGCCTCCAGCTCACGCTGCGGCCCCTGTTGCCGCATGAGCGGGAGTGTGGGGATCTGGAGGCCGCGGACTGAGCCTCCGGGGCTCGTAAAGTCATTGCCGCAGGTCGGGACGGTAGAGCGTGCTCGGCTGGGACCATGTCGGCGTGATTATCTCGATGTTGTACGAGGTGGCCTGCAGGCTGCTGTCCGTCCCCGGGGTGCTGCTGCGCCGCGACACCGATAAGGAAGCCGAGTTGCTCGTTCCTGCGGCATGAGAATGCGGTGCTGCGCCGTCAGCTCGCCCGCCGGGTCCGTTACGAGCCGGCGGACCGGTTCTGGTTGGCTGTGCTCTCCAGCCTGATACCCCGTCGCCGCTGGCATGAGGTCTTCGCGGGTGCTCCCGGGACCCTGTTGGCCTGGCATCGCAGGTTCATTGCGGCGAAGTGGGACTACAGCGTCCGGCGCGCCCGCACCGGACGGCCGCCGATCAGGGCAGCGCTCAAGAAGCTGATCCTGCAGCTCGCTCGAGAGAACGCACAGTGGAGGCACCGGCGGATCCAAGGCGAGCCGGCCCGACTCGGACACCCCCGTCGCCGCATCCACGGTATGGAAGATCCTCCGCGCGGCGGGCATCGACCCGGCCCCACGCCGGCCCGACCTGGCGGGAGTTCCTCACGAATAGGCCCAGGGCATCATCACCGTCGGCTTCTTGCATATCGACACTGTCCTTGGCAGACGCCTGTACGTGCTGGCGTTCCTCGAACACGGCACCCGGCGCCTACGCATCGCCGGTATCACCGCGCACCCCACCCGCGAGTGGGCAGTGCAACAGGCGTGGAACCTGACGAACGCCCACTGTGAGCGGGTGATCGGCAGCATCCGGCGTGAGGCCCTGGACCATGTCCTCATCATGAACGAGGCCCACGCCCGGCGCGTCCTGGCCGCCTACGAGTGGCACTACAACGAGCACCGCCCCCACCGAGCACGCAACCAACTGCCTCCGGGCGCCGACCAGCAGCCCATCACCGTGCACGACCTCGAAGTCCGCAGACTCCTGCGCACCGGCATCCTCGGCGGCGCCATTAACGAGTACCGCTATGCGGTTTGACCTGCAGCAACGACTTTCCGAGCCCGACAGGTAGGTGGGCGGAACGGAATGACATTCGCGGCGGCCGGTCTAGGCCGCGGTGGGCCACCACCGCCGACGGCCGCAAGGCGTGCCTGACGACGGCGCTTCCAGGCCTGCGAAAGAAGCTGCGCGCGTGCAAGGGGGGAGAGAGGGGGCAATTGTGGCGAAAGAGTCTCGTCGGGTGGCTGCGGCGGCTCGATCCCAATCAGTCCGGGACCGGGCTGGCCGGTCGGTGCACCCGGCCTGACCGGACCGACGGGCTGAGCCCCTTGTCGGGGATGAAAAAAAGATTGATCCGTATTCTTCTGCCGTGTCGATCCGCGGCCGCCTCGTTCGACCTTGGAGTGAGAGGGTCCAGAGGCGACCCGATATCAAGGAGTTCGAAGATGGCGAAGTACATGCTGATCATGCGAGGCACGGACGAATCCGTTGCGAAGATGATGGAGACGCCCTTCGAGCAGATGCTCGAGACGGTGGGTCGCTTCAATGAGGAGATGATCCGGGCCGGCGTGCTCGTCGCTGCCGAGGGCCTGGATGATCCGGCCCAGGGCGTGGTGCTCGACTTCAGCGGCGAGACGCCAGTGGTCACCGACGGCCCGTACGGCGAGACGAAGGAGCTGTTCGGCGGCTTCTACGTGATCGACGTGGCTTCGAAGGAGGAGGCGGTCGAGTGGGCCAAGCGACTCCCGGCGGTTGCCGGCTCGAAGTGCGAGATCCGCCGCGTGCCGGGCATCGACGAGTTCCCGCAGGACAACGAGTGGATCATTAAGGAGCGGGCGTGGCGCGAGCGGACCGGCCAGCTCTGACACCCGCGGCCACCGGCGGCCCGCTGAGCACCGAATCGGTGCGGCGGGCCGTCGAGGCCGTCTGGCGGATCGAGTCCGCACGGATCATCGGTGCGCTCGCCCGCTTCACCGGGGACTTCGACCTCGCCGAGGACGTCGCGCAGGAGGCGGTGGCGGAGGCGCTCGTCACCTGGGCGCGCGACGGTGAGCCGGCGAACCCGGTGAACTGGCTGCTCGTGATCGCGCGGCGGCGCGCCATCGACAGCTTCCGCCGACGGTCGGCACTCGACGAGCGGTACGCCATGCTCGCCGGCCAGCTAGCCGAGGGCGAGGCGAACTCGGGCGCGGCAGCCCCGAGGGGCCGGTCGGACGACCTGCCGTGGGATCCCGACCGGGTCGACGACGACGTTCTCGCGCTGATGCTTGTGGCCTGCCATCCGGTGCTCTCGCCGGAGGCCCGCGTGGCCCTGACGCTGCGCGTGGTCGGCGGCCTGGCGAGCGAGGAAATCGCCCGGGCATTCCTCGTGCCCGTGTCGACGGTTCAGGCACGGATCACGCGGGCGAAGAAGACGATCGCCGCGGCGGGAGTGCCGTTCGAGCTGCCGCCGGCCGAGGAACGGCGCGAGCGGCTCGGCGGTCTCCTGAGCGTGCTCTACGTAATCTTCACGGAAGGCTCGACGGCGACGACCGGTGACCACCTGCTTCGTCCCGATCTCGCGTACGAGGCGATCCGGCTGGCCCGGATGCTGGCCGCCTTGCTGCCCGATGAGCCGGAGGTGCACGGGCTGCTTGCCCTGTTCGAGCTCACGGCCGCGCGCTTTCCCGCACGAACCGGGCCCGATGGCGAGGCGGTGCTCCTGGAGGATCAGGACCGACGCCTGTGGGACCGGTCGGCGATCCGTCGCGGTCTGGCCGCGATCGGCAGAGCCTCGGCTGTCGGGCGCGGCCTTGGCCCGTACGGACTGCAGGCAGCAATAGCCGCCTGCCACGCGTCGGCATCCTCGGTTCCGGAGACCGACTGGGAGCGTGTCGTGCTCCTTTATGAGGCGCTCGGTCGTGTGGCTCCGTCACCCGTGGTCGAGCTCAACCGGGCTGTCGCTGTCGCGATGGCGAATGGACCACAGCGGGCGCTGTCTATTGTGGATGAACTGGTCGCCTCCGGCCGCCTGTCGGGGTCGTACCTGCTCCCGAGCGTGCGCGGCGAGCTACTTGTCCGGCTCGGCCGGACCGCTGAGGCACGGGTCGAGCTG
This sequence comes from Streptomyces sp. NPDC002206, assembly GCF_053593595.1. Lineage (NCBI taxonomy): Bacteria > Bacillati > Actinomycetota > Actinomycetes > Kitasatosporales > Streptomycetaceae > Streptomyces > Streptomyces sp. NPDC002206. The sequence continues at coordinate 26,839 of NZ_JBSFCW010000035.1, read as the reverse complement.
GAGCTCGCCGCCCGACTGTGCCGCAACGTCCGTGAGCGGTCGGTGCTGCTGCGCAAGGCGGCTGCGCTGGCGTGATATCGGGCCGCCTTCGTCCGGGCAGGTGCACCGTGGTGCCAGCGGCTGGCGCATCCGGCCGGCGATGTACTCGCGCAACGCCAGCTCGAGGTCACGGTCCTTCAGCAGCGCCCGTATCTCCCGGGCATGCTCGCGCTGGGTCGGCAACCGCTCCGGGTACAGCTTCAGACACGAGGGGTCCCCGATCTCCAGCTGCTCGGCGACGAAGTCCGCCACCCGAGTTGCTGGTACGAACCGTGGCACCAGCCGTAAAAAACGGCGTCTCGCCTACTCGTCGACTGCGTAGGGGAAGTTCGGGCGCAGTCGTCGCCTCGGCGAGCGCGAGCCTACTGTCCTACAGCTCAGGCATGTATGTGTGCTGCCGAAGCTGAAGTCGCACGTGCGGGCTTCAGGGAGATGCCGTGGAGCGGTGTCATGCAGAACGCGGCTCAACTCCCCTTCCCTCCTTGTAGGGCCTGGAAAGTCCCCGATACGCGGGGATGGCAGGACTGTGGCAGAGGGGATTCAGTGATGGAGTTCGTCGTTTTGGTAGTTCTGGCTGTTGTTGCGCCCTGCTTCAAGAAGCTGATCAAGAGTGTTGCCTTCCGCAATCGTGCTCAGGGCGAAGCCACCTTCCTCCTCGTCATCCTGCACCGCGCCCCGATCCGGGACGGGCTGATCGTCGCGGTCTTCCGGCACTACGAGTCCAGGGCAGTGGAGTCGAAGCCGCTGCTTCACGGTCACGCGGTGGTGTCGATCCGCACCCGGCGGTCTGACGGGACGTGGGGCAACCTGTCGGCGGACTCGATGCTGGAGCACATCGTCGCCGCCGGCACCCTCTACACCCTGACCTTCATGGAGGAGGTCTCCGCCCGGCTCGGGTGGGCGTGGAGCCGCGAGAGGTGACGCCCGGCAGGAGGCCGGTCATGGAGATCGCGGGCATCGACCAGCGGCTGATCGGCCGGCAGTCCACCCGCCGTCAGTAGATCGCCGACGAGCTGTCCGTCCTCGTGGCCGACTACGAGGAGAGGCAGGGGCACCCTCCGAGGGAGCGGGCCGCCTACGCGCTGGACCAGCAGGCCGCAGACCGGACGCGCCCGACGAAGCGCAAGGCGCCGCGATCGCTGACCGAACTGCGCGACGGCTGACGGAAGTCGGCGATCCGGGCGTTCGGCGCCCGCACCGTCTACCAACTGGCACAGCGGGCGCGGGCGGCAGCCGCAGCGGTGTGGGCGCGGGCGCGGCCGGTTGTCGACGTCGCCCTGGCCGCCGTCGACGCTGTCGCCGTGGTGTACGTGATGCGCGGCGCGTTCAAGCGCCGGCACCTGCTCGCCGAAGCCCGCCGCCACCTCTCCTACGTCCTGCGCGGCCGACCGCACCAGCCCGGCCTGGACGAACAGATCGTGCAGGCGGCCATCGACGACCACACCCGCCCGGCCGGCCGCCGGATGATGACCGCCGACCTCCACGCGCTGTACCCGCGCGACACCGAGGACCAAGCCGTGCTGCGCCCGCTGACCCGCAACCGGTCCGCGCCCCCGTACGAGCGGGCCCGCCTCGCCGCCGGCGCCCTGACCGCCCGAGTCCAAGCGCCGACCGGACCGCCTGGGCTACCTGGTCCCTGCCGCACACCGTCGCCGTGCCCGCCGCCCCGACGTCGCGCCTGCGGCCGGACCGTGCGGACCGGAAGGCCGGTCGGGACCAGGAGCAGGCAACCGACGACGCCACGGTGGAGCACACCCGGCGGGTGTTCGAGGCCGCCGCCAAGATGGCCGCCAAGCTCCAGGACGGCGCACGGGAACGCGCTGTCGCCCACGGCCCCCGGCCGCAGCCGGCCCCGGCAGCGTCGACGCCGACCCACACCCAGCAGCCCGCACTCCCGCCCGCACCGGGCAGGAACACACCTACTGGAGGAGTCGCATGACCATGCCGTCGGAGGACCCGAGAATCGAGGCCGCTGCAGCCCGGTTGAGGGAGGCCGCCCAGGAGCGGGCCGACGCGCACGGGCCGTCGCCCTGGGAGCCGATCTGGAAGAGGCCCCGGACATCGAAGTCGCAGGCGCAGATGAAGCAGGAGCTGCGTAAGCAACGGCGGCGGCTCCAGGGGGCCGGGCGACGCCGCTTCTTTGCCGGGCAGTCGCGCCGGCCCCGGTCCCGGCAGAACCGCATCGGCAGCGCGGCCGTGCGCCGCGATGCGCGCGCCCTGTCCCGGGTGCGGCACTCCACCGCGTGGCTGTGGTGACGATGGAGCGTACCGAGCCGGAGCCGGAAGAGGACCGATACCAAGAGCCGGGCAAGTCCCGCCGCGGCCTGTTCCGCCGCTCTCGCGTTGCAGGTTTTTCGGGCCCGTCCGCGTCCGAGAGGCCGGAGCACGGCAACAGCACCGGACCACCTAGGCACGGCTCTCATAGCCCCTGCCCATCGTCCTCGTCTATCCGTCCGCACCGGGCCTGGCCGTTGCTTTGTACCGCTCGAAGCGCTGCTGGCGTTCAGCGTCGGGAAAGAGCAGAGGAACGCCGACGTCCACGAGGAAGGCGGGACAGGGACCAGACAGGGGGAGAGGGTCGAAGACTGCCAGCAGGGTCCCGACTTCGTTGACGAGCGGGACGCCCCATGCGTAACGGCTGTCGCCGGCACTCCAACCGACGCTGACGGAGGTGTGGAACATCGCGGCTGTCTGTTCGATAGCGCGATCGATGCCGGGCAGCCGTGCGGTGAACCGTTCCGGGTTCGATAGAGATCTCTCCATGGCCGACCACGGGATGAGGAGAAACCCCGGCATCTTGAACCGGGCTTGTGGAGCGCCCGTTGCGGTGAAAGTCGCACGGCGGGTGCGGGAAGCGGTCCGGGGAAACGGGCCGGTCGAAAGACCGGAACCACGCCCTGGGCCGACTTCACTCCTTCCTGTTCGAATCGCGAGGTCTGGAGTGCTGGCTGGTCAACGCCCGCGACGTCAAGAACGTCCCCGGTCGGCCCCGTGCGGAGGTCTTCTTCGCCGGGAACCATTACTGCCCCGCGCTCCGTCATCAGGCTCGTTACGATGCGCTGCGCGCCGCCCGGAGGCGGCGGCGGTCGTTCGGAGGGGGAGAACTGTGTTCGTACTGGCCATCCTGCTGCTCATTGCGGCAGTCGTGCTGTTCGTGGTCGGCCGCGGCCGCACCGGGGGTTGGAAGCTGGGCGCCGCGCTCAGCACTGTCGCCGGCATCCTGGCGGGCGCCTTCGCGTGCTTCTACGTCGTGAGCGCGTACGAGGTAGGGGTCCCGGTGACCCTCGGGAGTGTCGGCACCCCGCTGACCTCCGGGGTCCACTTCAAGTCGCCGTTCACCGACGTCACGTCCTTTTCCACCCGCCCGGTGGACCTCGACCTCCACGACAAGGACACGGTCGAGGTCCGCTCCGCGCAGGGAGGTGTGCTGTACGCGGACGTCACGATCAAGTGGGCCGTGGTGCCCTCGAAGGCCGTCGCGCTCTACCGGCTGGCAGGCTCCGAAGAGGCCATCCAGGAGCGGCTGGTGGTGCCGGACAGCCGCGAGATCATCCGCAACGTCTTCGCGAAGCACACCAGCGAGGAGGGCTACGCCTCGGCCCGGGAGCAGATCGGCTCGGAGATCGACACGCTCATCAAGGATCGCCTGGCCCCGCGCGGCATCGACGTCACGGCCGTCAACCTGCGCAATGTGAAGCCGTCGGACAAACTGCAGGAGCAGATCGACAAGAAGATCCAGCAGGAGCAGGCCACCGAGCGCGCGACCGAGGGGGCGCGTACGGCCAAGGCGGAGGCGGAGCGCAAGCGGATCGAGGCGGAGGGGATCGCCGGCGCCAACAAGATCATCGAGCGGTCGCTGAGCGACAAGGTGCTCTACAACCGGTGTTTGGACGCCTACAAGGAGGCCGCGAAGTCCCACCCGGTGTACGCGGTGCCCTGCGGCACGGACTCGGGGGGTACGCCGGTCATCGTTGACGGCAGCAAGAGTTAGGGCGTGTATCGAAAGTGGATCTTGAGCATGCGATGATCTTGATTCGTGGGGCGAGGAGATCTGACGGATGCGCAGTGGGCGGTGCTGGAGCCTCTGTTGCCGAAGGGCAAGAAGCCGGGCCGGCCGGCGATATGGACCCGGCGGCGACTGATCGACGGCATACGGTGGCGGACCCGAACCGGGACGCCGTGGCGGGATGTTCCGGAGCGGTACGGGCCCTGGGGCCGGGCGTACGACCTGTTTCGCCGCTGGCAGCGAGACGGTATCTGGCAGCGGATCTTTACCGAGCTGCAGGCCCGGGCCGACGCCCCAGACCTGATCACCTGGGACCTCAACGTCGACTCCACCATCGTCCGGGCCCACCAGCACGCTGCCGGGTCAAGGAAAAGGGGGACCTGCAAAAGGAACCGCCCGGCGGCATCGTCATCGAGCCGGACGACCATGGGCTCGGGCGCTCCCGCGGCGGCCTGACCACCAAGCTACACCTGGCCGTCGAGCAGGGGCAGAAGCCCATGTCCATCGTGGTCACAGCCGGACAGCGGGGCGACTCCCCGCAGTTCGAGCCCGTCCTGGACAAGGTCCGCGTGCCCCGCATGGGGCCGGGCAGGCCGCGAACTCGGCCCGATCGCGTGCGTGCCGACAAAGCATACGCTTCCCGGAAAAACCGCGCTTACCTGCGCAGACGTGGAATCCGCTGCACCATCCCTGACAAGGTCGACCAGGCCCGCAGCCGAAAGAAGCTCGGCTCCCGCGGCGGCCGTACACCGAAGTTCGACCCGGAGGACTACAAGGCCCGGCACGCCGTCGAGTGCGGCATCAACCGGCTGAAGCGGCACCGGGCCGTCGCTACGCGATACGACAAACTTGCTGTCCGCTACGAAGCGACATTGCTGGTCGCCGCCATCAACGAATGGCTGTGACCGGCACGCGACCACCTCTCAAGCCCACACCGCCCTGACCACGGCGTGGCCTGCTGCAGCCGCCCGCCCATAGAACCCTTGGAGGCCCCTGTGATAGTCGAGGAACTCCTGCCTGACCTGCGCCTCGTCCCAGCCGGCCCAGACGAGCTTGGCACCGGCGACGTTCCACAGCTCGTCGAACGAGACACATGCAAGGAAGCCTGCGGCCTGTGACACCCCAGGCGGCTCCAGAATCCCCAGGGGCGGGTTGGAGGGGTCGGCATCGGCGCTGTGTGCCACTGGCCGCCCGCCGTAAATCGGCAGCTCCCAAGAGTCGTCGGCATCCGCATCGAGGATATCGGCAGCGGCATAGAGGTCATTGACGGAGCCCCAGACCTTGTCGATCGACTCGGCGATGCCCGCTGCGTACTCGTCGGGGTGGTTCTCCCAAGCCTCCCACATGAACGCTGCAAGCCAGGTGTGGTCGTCCCGGATCTCGGATTCCGCGACGGCGCGCATGTGCATGTGGATGCTCACGGCGACGAGTCCTCCCAGTTCGGCGGCCCGCCTGCCGGGCCGAACGGAGAGAACCTACTCGACGGCACTGACGGCGCGATGCCCGTCTCTTAACGCCGGGATGCCCGGCTCTGCCAGGACGCCCTCCGACACCCGAGCGCCGCGTGTCGTCGAGATCGACCACTGCGGACAGGTGCACGGACGCGGAGGCGCCGATGTCGGCGAGCCGGTCGGTATACCGAATGGATACGTATTGCGACCCGCGGTCGCTGTGATGGATGAGGCCGGAGTCCTTCTTGATCCTCCGTCTCCACAGGGCCATCTCCAGTGCTTCCAGGGGAAGTTCGGTGCGCATGTGGTTTGCGACCTGCCAGCCGACGATCATCCGGGAGTACACGTCCAGGACGAACGCCACGTATGCCCAGCCGGACCAGGTGCGGACATGCGTCATGTCCGCTACCCAGAGTTGATCCGGCCGGGAGGCGGTGAAGTCGCGGTCGACCAGGTCAGGCGGGCGGGGTGCCGACGGCTCCGGGACCGTGGTGCGACGCCGCCGGCCACGGATGACGCCCTCCAGGCCCAGCTCCGCCATCAGCCGCTCGACGGTACAGCGGGCCACGTCGACGCCCTTGCGGCACAGGGCCCGGGTGATCCTGCGGGCGCCATAGGTGCCGCCCGACTCCGCGTGGACCTGCTCGATCAGCGGCATGAGCTGCTCGTCACGGAGCCGACGGGCCGACTTCGGCCGCTTCTTGCGCGCGAAGTACGTCGACGGCGACAGCTCCAGCACCCGGCAGACGGGATCGACCCCGAGACCTTTGTCACGCAGGTGGTCGATCACCTGCTCGGCCTCGTCCGGGGACGGTCGATCTCCTGAGCAAAAAACACGGACGCGGCTTTGAGAATCTCGTTCGCCCGCCTCAACTCCGCTACTTCTTTGCGGAGTTGCTTTAGCTCGTCCTGCTCGGCGGTGGTCAGGCGGTCGTCGCGCTCGCCACGGTCGGCCTCGGCCTGGCGGACCCAGCCGCGCAGGGCCTCCTTATGGATGCCCAGATCCTTCGCAACGTGGGCGATGGGCCGGCCCGTGGCGCGGACCTCACGGATCGCGCGCTCACGGAGCTCATCAGGGTATTGTCAAGCCCCGGGTTTCGTGGAGACTGAGTTAGCTGGTTTTCTGGAGTGACGCAGGAGGTTCGGCCGCGAGGTAGTGGGCGGCCTCGTGCTCGGCGGGGGTGACGTGGCCGAGTTCGCCGTGGAGGCGGCGCTGGTTGAACCAGTCGACGTACTTGGCGACGGCGACCTCGACGTCGTTGATGCCGGTCCACGGTCCCTTGTTGCGGATCAGCTCGGCCTTGAACAGGCTGTTGAACGCCTCGGCCAGGGCGTTGTCGTACGAGTCGCCCCTGGAACCGACCGAGGCCACGGCGTCCTGCTGTTCCAGGCGTTCGGTGTAGCGAATGGCACGGTATTGAACGCCGCGGTCGGAGTGGTGTATCAGCCCGGTCAGGTCGCCGCCGGCGTGCCGGCGGCGCCAAATGGCCATCTCCAGAGCGTCCAGGGCGAGGTCGGTGTAGAGGGAGGTGGCGACCTGCCAGCCGACGACCATGCGGGAGAAGACGTCGATGACGAAGGCGGCATACACCCAGCCGGAGAAGGTTCTGATGTAGGTGATGTCGGCCACCCACAGCTGGTTCGGCGCACTCGCGGTGAACGCCCGCTCGACCAGATCAGCCGGTCGTGCCGTCTCGGGCGCGGGGCGGGTGGTGCGCGGGCTCTTGGCCCGGATCACGCCACGCAGTCCGGCCCGGCGCATCAGGCGCTCGACCGTGCAGCGGGCCACCTCGTGCCCCTCGCGCAGGAGGGCGGCGTTGACCTTGCGGGCCCCGTAGACGCTGTAGTTGGCCTCGTGGATCCGGCGGATCTCCTCGGTGAAGTGCTCGTCGCGCAGGCTGCGGGCCGAGGACGGGCGGGTGCGGGCGGCGTAGTAGGTGCTCGGCGCGATCGGCGCGTCCGTCTCGGCGAGGACGTCGCAGATCGGCTGGACGCCGAACGTCTCCTTGTACTGGTCGATGTAGGCGACCTTCATCGCAGTGGACGGTCCAGCTCCGCGGCGAAGAAAGCCGAGGCGGACTTCAATATCGCGTTCGCCCGCCGCAGTTCCTTCACCTCCCGCTCCAGCTCAGCGATCCGTGCAACGTCGGTGCTGGTAGTGCCGGGAACGATGCCTTCGTCGGTCTCGGCCCGCTTGACCCACCCCCGCAGGGCCTCGGGATGCACGTCGAGCTGGTCGGCGATGCGCTTGATCGCACCGGCCCGGCCAACCGGGTCCTTACGGGCCCCCATCGCCAACCGCGTCGCACGCTCACGCAGTTCGTCGGGGTACTTACGGGGAGCAGCCATGATCGGCATCCTTCCGGGTCTTCGATGTCTCCATCAAACCCGGGGCGGTTCATATTTACGGGGTGCTGCCATGGTGCTGGTGGTTCTCCTTCGCCAGGACGGTAACCCTGGCATCAGGGACTCCACAAATCTCAGTACAGCTCACATCGTTGGCAGATTCCTCTCTGGCTGCTCAAGCGGATCCTCAGCCCACGTTTCCCCAACGAACGACCAGTGCCGCGGCCGACCATGCCGGAAGACACGCACCAACGGCTCAAGGACCACTACGCGCGGAGCCTCACCGCGACGCAGTCGTGGCGATCGTTCCTCGACGACCACGACACCTGGCTCACGCTGTCGGCCGTCACGCAGCTCTACCTCAGCTTTCAAGACTCCACATCAATCAAGCCGCGCCGCACTAATTAAGCCGGAGCCTCGCTGCACCAACAGCTGCACGTTCGAAACGATCGTATAAAGTCCGGTGATCGACATCGGGCGTCTGGTGTCCGGTCACGCCGGGTGGTCGGGGCGGGGCGCGGGGGGCGATTCACATGGGTGGGACACGCAGACGAAAGAGTGCTCCGGCGGCCGGGCGCTCGCGTAGACGAGCGGGCGGGAAGTCGGACGGGCTGACGCGGCGGGGCCGGATCGTTGCCTGGACCGCCGGTATCGGCGCCGTGTGCGTCCTCGGCGCCGGCGGTGCCGGTGCGTGGATCTACAACGACCTCGACGGCAACATCCACGGCGCCCACCTCGACGGCAAGCTCGGCGACGACCGCCCGGAGAACCTCAGTCCCGGGTCGCGGAACATCCTGGTCGTGGGCTCCGACAGCAGGTCCGGGGCCAACGCCCGGTACGGCGGCATGGAGGGGGGCACCATGCACTCCGACACGCTGATGGTCCTGCACATCCCCGCGAACCGGAAGTGGGCCGCGGTCGTGTCCATACCCCGCGACTCCTGGGTGCGAATACCGGCCTGCGACAAGGGCGACGGTACGACCTCCGATGTCCATCACTTCAAGATCAACGAGGCGTTCTCGCTCGGCGGCACAGGCGGCGAGGTGGCCGACGCCGCCGCTTGTACGATCAAGACGATCGAAGCCAATACTGGTCTGCGCATCGACAACTTCATGTCGGTCGAATTCCAGGGGTTCAAGGGCATGGTCAACGCCCTGGGCGGCGTAGAGGTCTGCCCTGAGCAGGCCATCCACGACAAGAAGGCCCACCTCGATCTGGAGGCCGGCTGCCAGACGATCAGGGACGAGAAGGCGCTCGGCTACGTGCGTGCCCGCTACAGCGTGGGCGACGGCTCCGACACCGGACGCATCGGCCGCCAGCAGGAGTTCATGTCGGCGTTGGCCGAGAAGGCCAAGTCGAAGATCACCGACCCCGTCGCTCTCTACAAGTTGCTGCAGTCCCTCACCAAGTCCCTTACCACGGACGACGAACTGGCCGGTGCGAAAGCCCTCACCGGCCTCGCGTCCGAGCTGAAGGGCGTTCCCGAGGACCGGTTGACGTTCCTCACCGTTCCCAGCTATCCGCGCGAAGCCGACGTCCCGACGGACAAGGCCAATGTGGTGTGGCAGTACCCGCAGGCCGCCACCGTGTTCACCGCCCTGGCCAAGGACAGGGAGATCGACAAGAAGAGCCTGGAGGCGGACGCGAAAGATCCGCTGTACGCGTCCTCCGTGCACGTGCGTGTCCTCAACGGATCGGACGCCGAGGGGAAGGCCGCCGCGGTCGCCGAGAGACTGCGCGAGGCCGGGTTCACCGTCACGGGCACCGGCAACGCGCCGCACCCCGGCCGCACCACGGTCACCTATCCCCCGGGCCTCGCCGACCGGGCCGCGGTCCTCGCGTCCCAGGTACCCGGCGCGCACGCTGTCGAGGACGCCGCCGCCCCGGCGGGCGAGGTCACCCTGGTGGCTGGCGCCGAATTGGACGTCGACGACCTGCGATAGGGCACCACATCGAGAGACCGAGCGAGCTGTGCTTCCGCGTCTGCGACAGGACGCGGGAGTACGGACTCCGCGTCCGTACCGGATGCCGTCGTGCTGCGGCGGAACCAACGGTGCTGCCGGCCGCGGATTCGCCCGCTGACGTCGACGCCGACAATCGAGCGCACGATCTCGTGGCTGTCCGGCTACCGCAGACTCAGCCCCCGCTACGAACGCAACCCCCGCAACTACCTGGCTTTTCTCGGCCTTGCCGCTGCCCTGTGCTGCTACACCTCTGTCGGAGGAATGCACTCTGACCCGAGTGGATACGGAGCACCGCTTCGCGGCCCCGTACCTCTGCATCTGCGGGCACCTCACAGGCCACTCCTGGGCGACAAAGATCATTCTCACTTCAGGTGCGAAGTACCAGTTGGACACTACGAAGCCAGGGATCAGCAGGTCGAGAACTCACAAGGAGGCCCGGAACCCAGCCGGTGGCCCCGTGGCCGCGTCGGGTCCTCTTGCGTCACTCCACGCCGTACGCCCGGACGATCGTCTGTTCGACCCCGTTGCCGTGTTCGTCGGTGAGGTCGATCTTCAGCGAGACATACGCGCCGGAGCCGTGGGCATTGTCCACGTCTGCCATCCATCCGTCGGGCGTCTCGATCACGGACACCTCGGCCCAGTCGGTGATCTCCTTGGCCTGGATCGGGCTGCCGTAGGACACCCACGCCCGCGCCGCGACGAGCCGGCCGGCTTCGTACCCGGGCTGGCCGGCGGCCGACAGCCGGATCGGATGGTGGGAGGAGGCCGGCGCGAGGTTGCGCAGGTTCAGGTCCATGTCGTACCGCGGCATCAGCAGCGGCAGCCGCGCTGTGACGTCCTGGGCGGGCCGTGCGGACCGGAACCGCCACGTGGTGTCCGTGGCCAAGGACATCCGCCAGTTCTCGTGCAGGCCGGGCGAACGTTGCACCGGTATCCGCAGCCGGTAGTCCGAGTCCTCGGACGGCACCGACAGCGAGGCGAACCCGGGTTCGTCACCCTTGCCCCGGCCCAGGAGCGCGCCGTTGCGATACAGCTCGACCCGGGCGGCGTCGATGCCACCGGCTGTTCCGTAGTGGTCCGCCTCGGCGTCTCCCCACAGCGGGATCGACGCGGTCAGCTGGTTTCCCTGCCGGATCGCGACCGGGACCCGCGTTCCGCCCGTATTCCAGCCCGGCGCGGGCGCGGCAGGCTGCTTGTACCAGGTTTCTGTGCCGCTACCGATGCTGTGCACCCGCGGGCGGTCCAGGCTGAGCTCGCCGATGAGCCCGCTGTAGGCGCCCTGCCACCAGCTGGTGGGTCCCGGTGTGTAGAACTCTGTGCGTGTCACGGGCGCATCGAGCGGCGTCGCCTCGCCGACCGGATTCGCCCCCAGCCCGGCCTTCGCTACGGACGGCAGACGGGTGTACATCACGTCGTAGTAGCGCGCCGCCTGCCCGTGCGTGTACCAGTCGGTCCGCACCCGGGCCAGCTCGTCATCGTGGACCTTCAGGTGGCGGTCGCCGTTGATCCGGTTCTCCGCGATGTAGGACAGGTTGTAGACGTAGGGGCTGCGCGCCGCCGGCGTCCCCTCCCAGGCGAGGCGAACGGCACCCGCGGCAAGCCGTTCGCGCAGCCGCTCCTCGACCTCCGGCGTCACCGAGAGAACCGGCAGGGCCGGGACGGACAGTCGCGGGACCCACCGCCCCGGTGCGTCGTGCGCGAGGACCACACCCGTGGCACCGGCGTTCTTGGCAGCGGTGATCGCGCTGCGGGCAGCGGTGGTCGTCGTGCTGTTCACCAGCACCAACTGTCCTGCGGCGCCTGCAGTGGCGAGCTCGGCCGGCGTCCCGGAACCGGCGTCGACCAGGTCTGCCGCGGGTTTTTTGCCGGCGTCGTCCAGCGCGGGGGAGAGCGGCAGGTACTCAGCCGGGACCGGTGATCCGTCGGCCTCGACCGAGACCGCGAGCTCGGGTGCGTACATCCGCCAGGCGGTGGAGAACTCGAAGCCGCCGGTCCGGGCCTTGCCGGTCGGCGCGGCGTACACGTCGTCGACGTACTTGCCGAGCGTGAACCCGCCGGTGACCAGCCACCTGTCCCACCATCGGGCATAGTCGACGCGGATGCCCTGGTGCTCGGTGGGCCGGTCCGCCTCGACGCGGATCCGTGTCGCGGTGCGGGCGTCGTACGTCAGGACGGTGTCCTCGTCGACGACGATCTCGGGGTCGCCGAGGAACGCGACCGACTTCGCGACACCCTGGGTACTGGTGGTGCCCGGCTCGCCGCTGAGGACGAGCGCGGCGATCGCGTACCGGCCTGCACGCACGCGTATGGTCCGCTCGGCCTTCCCGGCCGGGAAGTACTGCTGGAACGTCGCCTCGTCCAGGCCGGTCACCTCGATGCTGCTGCCCAGCGTGGCGGCTTCGCCGCGCCGGTCGACAGCACGGATGGTCAGGTCGACGGTCTTCGGCTCGACCCAGAATGCGATCGAGGTGACCACCCGCTGCGTGCCGTCGGACGTGCGGGCGACGAGTCGGCCGCCGAAGGAGCCGTACGCCGCGAGCGGCAGCCGGACGCTGGGGTCGACGGTCACGGGGAGCGACGCGGTGCCGCCCGCCGGCACCTTGATGCTCTGCGCACCGAGCGTGACCATGCCCCTGGGCGCCGGCTTGTTGTCCTCACCGGTGACGTCGAGCGACAGGTCGAGCGTGACCGGTCGGGCGCCGGTGTTGGTGTAAGTGACGTCCCTCGTCCGGCTTTCGCCGCCCTCGTGCGGCCACGTGGACGCGGGCAGATCGAGCGGACCGGGGCCCAAAACGTCCTGGACTACGGCGCGGGCGACGTCGAGCATCCCCGCACCCTGCTCCTGAACACGCGACTCGGTGTCGGGGTTCGCTGCCGAGACCAGCGCCGCCTTCACCCGCTGCGGCGTCCAGCCCGGGTGTGCCTCGTCCAGAATCGCCGCAGCGCCTGCCACGTGCGGCGTGGCCATCGATGTACCCGACAGGCTCGTGTACGCGTCGTCACCGCGGCCGCCCGCCCTGGCGGCCGTGATGGCGACGCCCGGCGCGGCCAGGTCGGGCTTGCTGCGCATCTCGCCGGCGACCGGGCCACGGCTCGAGAACGACGCCGTCGCGCCTGCGTTGTCGACGGCACCGACCGTCAGCACACTCGGTGCGCAGCCGGGCGAGTCCACGCTGGCGCGCCGGCCGCTGTTGCCTGCCGCCACCACGAACAACGTGTCGGAGGTGGAGGCGAGTTGCTCGGCGGCGACGGCGAGCGGGTCCGTGCAGTCGGTCGTCGGGGAGCCCAAACTCATGTTCACGACGTCGGCGCCCTGCGCGACCGCCCACTGCATCCCGGAGATGATCCACGACAGCTGGCCCGAACCGGTGTCGCCGAGAACCTTGCCGACCATGAGTTCGGTGGCGGGCGCAACGCCCTTGAAGCGGCCGCCGGATGAGGCGCCCGAGCCCGCGACCGTCGACGCCACGTGGGTGCCGTGGCCGTTGCGGTCGTCGATCGTGGACGAGGTGGTGAAGTTCTTGGAGGCCACCACCTTGCCCGTGAGGTCCAAGTGACCGGCGTCGTAGCCGGTGTCGAGGACCGCGACCGTGGTGCCCTCGCCGTCGTACCCTTGTGCCCAAGCGGCGGGGGCACCGATGGCCGGCACCGACTTGTCCAGGGAAGCGGTGACCTTGCGGTCCAGCCAGATCTTCGCCGCCGCGGGACCGGGTGCGTCGGCTTGCACGGTCAGGTCACGCCACACGTCCGCGGCCTTCGCCTTCGGAGCGCTCAGTGCCACCGCCGACGCCGAGGGGAGTGCGCGGCCACGATCCGCGGCGGCCGGGACCGTCGCCGGGGGCCGCCCGGCTGCGTTGCGCCCGGCCGACACGGCCAACAGCGGGATCGTGTCGGTGGTGGCGTCGTCATAGCCCTGGTCCACCAGGCTCGTGACGTTGAACAGCTCCTCGTCGATGGCTCCTTCGGCGAGCAGCTGAGCAGCCTCGGTCGGGATGACATACAGCTCGTCTTTGACCTGCCGGGTTAGGTATCCGGACGTGGGCCGTCCGTCACGCTCAAGGGTGGCGGTTCGGGAACCGTCCGGGCCGGTACGGAGAATCGCCTGGTTGCCGGTGATCAGCGTGACCGTGTCCGTTCTCGGCCTGAGAATGACGCCGGCCTCGTTGACGGGCTTGTCCGGACTCGGTTCCGCGGCCGCGGTCGGGGGCAGAAGCACAAGCGGGAGAGCGACGGCGAACCCTATCGCGGCCCTGCCGAAAGTCCGGAGCATGCAGATTCCTCACTGGGCGAAAGGAGGAGCGGAGCATCAGCATCCTGGGCCCCAACCCGTGCGGTCGACCCCTCGAAGTGGCAACTAGTCGCCAGGGCGAGGATCCGCCACGGATCTCACGCTCAGCGAGCCACCAGAGGCTCGACCGACACATACTCGACGCCGCCTCAGGCCGAGTTGCCGCGGCAGGTTCTCTCGGGCGAAGAGCCCCCGCGGACCCGGCGATCACCATCAGCGTCGCGAGCATGGCCTCAGCTTGACTCTGTCGGTGATCTTGAGTGGTCGAGGTTAGGTGCCGAGGGTGCGCCAGGACTTCGATCGGGGAATTCCCTGCTGGTCCAGGAAGGTCTGGAGGGCGGTCGGCGGTCTCGGTGAAGGGGTTTCCTGGGTCAGTGACCGAGTGCTGAGTCGTTCGATGTTCACGGCAATGGCTGTGAGTACGTGTTGCAGGTGGGCTTTCGGCTGTCCTCGGTAGCGGCAGCGGCGCATGCCGTGTCCGTGGGCAAACTCGTTGATGGTGCCCTCCACGCCGGAGCGGACTGCGTAGCGGGTCTTCCATTCGGGCCTCTGCTGCTCGGTGCGGACGCGGACTTGCAGGTCGCGGAGTTCTCGCGGGGGAAAGCCCACGTTGCGGGCGCTCTCGCGGGAGCTGGTGCACCGGGGGCGGTCCGGACAGGGCTGGCACTGGCTCTTGGTGAACCGTGCCACGATCAGGGGCGCCGCAGTGGGCGAGGAGGTCGGGTAGGGGCCGTGCCAGCCCGCGCTGACCTGGCCCTGGGGGCAGGTGACTTGTCGGCGGTCGAAGTCGATGTGGAAGTCGTCCCGGTCGAAGCCTTCGTTCTGGCGGTGCTGGCGGGTGGGGTTGCCCGGTAGCGGCCCGGTGACGGTGACCTGGTGTTCGCGGTCGGCTCGTTCCAGGTGGACCAGGGAGGTGTAGCCGCCGTCGACCAGGTGCTCGGCGGGCAGCAGCCCGCGACGCGCCAGGCGGGTGTGGATGCCGGGCAGGGCCTGGCCGTCGTTGGTGGCGGCCGACGTGGTGGCCACGTCCGTGATCACGTTGACGCTGTCAGAGGCACACGTCTCGGTGAGATGGGCGGCGAAGCCCTTCCAGCGGATGATGTGTCCGTGCCGCACGTAGCGCGCAGTGATGTCGTAGGGAGAGACGATCGCCGAGGAGGAGGGCGGTAGCCCGTCGTCGTCGGTGGTGCGCCAGCTCAGAGGGCCTGCCGTGTCGCGGTAGTAGTGCTGCACCACGATCTGCCGTAGGGCCTCGGCTTGTGGGCCGGGCCGGTAGGCGGACCCGTCCCGGTGGAGTCGCTCCAGCAGTCGGCAGGCGTCGTTGCCGGCGGCGAGGATCCTGGTCTTGGGCCGGGTGGGGTTCTTGCCCAGGCGGACCGGGCGGTCATAGCGGCGCCCCCAGTCCTCGTCGACCAGGCCGATCAGCAGATGCCCAGCCGTGCGGGCCACTTCTTCAAGCGCGGCACGGACCGCCTTGGTGACCAGTTCCAGCCGGGTCAGGTCGCGCACCGCGGCCAGGACGTGGGTGGAGTCGGTGCGCTGCGTGGTGCGCTCGCCCACGAGGCCGGCCTCCTTCAGACGGGCGAGCACCAGATCCAAGAGCCGGTCGGCGCGGTCGTCGTGCGCGACGCGCTCGCGGAAGTCGGCCAGCACGCTGTGGTGGAAGCCGGGATCGTCCAGCTCCATGGCCATGGCGTACTTGAAATCGATGCGGCAGCGGACCGCTTCCGCTGCCTGCCGGTCCGACAGACCAAGCAGGAACTGCAGCACACAAACGGTGGCCAGTTGGGCAGGCGAGAGCCCGGGACGCCCGTCGCGCGGATACCAGCCGGCGAAGTCCTCGTCGCACCACAACCCGTCCAGCCGGTCTCTGACCCACATCGCCGTCGTACCGGTCGGATTGCTTGCCCGTGCGATCTGCGCGGTCAGAGGCGGGACTTGCTCACCGGAGCGGGGATGGAGCGACAACGGACACCTCGGCAGCTGTATCGGCCTTCGAAACAGCACTGCGCATGCCCGCCGATCACGCTCGCGCACTGGGAAACACCAAGATCACCGACAGAGCCAAGGCCGGGTAGTTATCGGATTCGCGCTGGTGGCAAGGGGTTTATGTGGTGCCTTGGCTGGTGTAGGCGGCGGGTCCGGCTTTGTGGATGAGTCCGTTGCTGGCCCATCGGTCGAGTTGTCGGCGCATGGTGCCCAGGGTGACGTCGCCGAGGTGGCGGGCGAGGTCACACGGGTGCCAGTGGCGGTCCGGGTCGGTGTCGAGGACCTCCAGGACACGCTGTCGGCGGCGGTCGTCCGGCGGGGTGTGACGTGCGGGGCTCGTAGAGTCATCGCCGCAGGTCGGGACGGTAGAGCGTTCTCGGCTGGGACCATGTCGGCGTGATCATCTCGATGCTGTACAAGGTGGCCCGCAGGCTGCTGTCCGTCCCCGGGCTGCTGCTGCGCCGCGACACCGATTAAGGACTCCTAACAAAAGTGGTGGACTTGACCTGGTCAGAAATCGGTGTCGCGCACGAGGCCGCCGGGTATCGGGAGGCAGTCAGCCGCGTAATCGCACGCGATAAACCCGGCGACGTCGGCGATCATCTCCGGGATACTGGTCGCCCATGGATGAGGTCAAAGTCGTTGTCGCCCATTCCGAGCGCGCGACCCTGCGCGTCGGCGACGTGTTCCTGAAGGTGGACGCCGATCAGGCGCGCATCGACGTCGAGGTCGATGCGATGTCCCTCGCGCCGGTCCCGACCCCGGAGGTCCTGTGGCGCAAGCCGCCCGTGCTCGCGATCGCCGCACTCCCGGGGACGACGCTTGGGCGCCTCGGCGGGCCGTCGACCGGGTCGTCGGCGGCGTGGGCCGCGGCGGGCGCCGCCATCCGGAAGCTGCACGACGCGCCGCTGCCGCCCCGGCCCGGCCGGGCCGGCCGGAGCATCGTCGCGCTGGCGGCGGAACTCGACGACGAGTGCGAGTTGCTCGTGACGAACGGCCTCCTGCCCGCTGACCTGGTCACCCACAACCGCCAGGTCGCCGAGGCCGCGCTCCGGCCGTGGACTCCGGCGTTCACGCACGGC
Source organism: Streptomyces sp. NPDC002206 (assembly GCF_053593595.1). Taxonomy (NCBI): domain Bacteria; kingdom Bacillati; phylum Actinomycetota; class Actinomycetes; order Kitasatosporales; family Streptomycetaceae; genus Streptomyces; species Streptomyces sp. NPDC002206. Next base: position 9,674 of record NZ_JBSFCW010000035.1, on the reverse strand, counting down.
GACCTGCAGATCGCGCACGTCTTCGTCGACGGCGACGAGGTCACGGGCATCATCGACTGGTCCGAGGCGGGCCAGGGTGATGCCCTGTACGACCTCGCCACCTTCACGCTCGGACACGAGGAGCACCTCGACGACGTCGTCGCCGGCTATGGCACCGACATCGACCTCGACCTGATCCACGCGTGGTGGTCGTTGCGAAGCCTGCTGGTGGTTCGCTGGCTGATCGAGCACGGCTTCGACCCGTTTGCGCCGGGCTGTGAGGTCGACGTGCTGAGATCCCGGATGTGAGGCTGCGCGGGCCCGGCTGCTACGAATGCGTTCTGACGCATCGAGCAGGCCATCCCCTTACTCTCGACAAAGTGCGGTGCGCAGTCGTCGCCAGCAGATGACGGCGCAGCCGAGGGTGACGAACGCGTGGTGGATGTCGTCGCGGATCTCCCAGCGGATGCGCAGGCGGCGGAACCAGTGCAGCAGCGCGATCGCTCCTTCCACGACCCAGCGGTACACGCCGAGGCCGGAGCCGTGCCCGGTGCCGCGCCGGGTGAGGTGCGGGGTGATCTGGAACCGGCGGACCTTGTCCCGGTAGACCTCGTGGTCATAGCCGCGGTCGGCGTACAGATACCCGGGGCGGCGCAGTGGCTGGCCGCGCTTGCCGCGGATCGGCGGGACGGCCTGGATCAGCGGGATCAGTTGGGTGACGTCGTTGCGGTTGCCGCCGGTGGTGATTGCCGCGAGCGGGATGCCGTGCGCCTCGACGATCAGGTGGTGCTTGCTGTCGGCCTTGCCCGGTCCACCGGGGACGGACCGGTGGCCGGCCCGCCCTTCATCGCGCGGATGTGGCTGGAGTCGACCGCTGCGCGGGAGAAGTCCAGCAGGTCTGCGGCCCGCAGCTCGGACAGCAGCAGCTCGTGCAGGCGCTGCCATACCCCGGCCTCGTTCCAGTCCCGCAGCCGTCGCCAGCAGGTCATCCCCGAGCCGAAGCCCAGCTCCTGGGGCAGAAACTTCCAGCGGATCCCGGTGTACAGCACGAACAGGATCCCGCACAGCACCTTGCGACTATCCAGACGCTTACGACTGGACGCCGCGCATTACGCGGGACGACCGGCAGCAGCGGCTCGATCCGCGCCCACAACTCGTCGTCGATCTCCCACGGTCTGGCAGCGGTCTTCCTCGTCTCGACTGGCTCGCACCCCCTTCGGCCAGCATCAACGAGAACTGACATGCCGTCATTTCCGGAGGTCCAGAATCCTCCTTTTGTTAGGAGTCGTAAGGAAGCCGAGTTGCTCGTCCTGCGGCATGAGAGTGCGGTGCTGTGCCGTCAGCTCGCCGGTCCGGTCCGTTACGAGCCGGCGGACCGGTTTTGGTTGGCTGTGCTCTCCAGCCTGATGCCCCGTTGCCGCTGGCACGAGGTCTTCGCGGTTGCTCCCGGGGCCCTGTTGGCCTGGCATCGCAGGTTCATCGCGGCGAGGTGGGACTACGGCGCTCGGCGCGCCCGCACCGGACGGCCGCTGATCAGGGCAGCGCTCAAGAAGCTGATCCTGCAGTTCGCTCGAGAGAACGCACAGTGGGGGCACCGGTGGATCCAAGGCGAGCCGGCTCGACTCGGACACCCCATCGCCGCATCCATGGTAGGGAAGATCCTCCACGCGGCGGGCATCGACCCTCGGCGGCGCCATTAACGAGTACCGCTATGCGGCTTGGCCTGCAGCGACGACTTTCCGAGCCCCACAGGGGCCAACGGCAGCTGCACCCCGGCATACCTGTGCACCGCGGTCGCCGGGTATGACGGGCCCACCGGGCTCGGCACGCCGAACGGTGGCCAGCCAGGCATCGCCGACCGTCTCAGGCTACCGGTTCGGCGTGAGCCCGTTACCCGAATGAGGTTGGCGGATTCGCCTCATCCAGGTGACGAGCGTCCGGCTCGGGCGGATTTGAGCTGCCTGCGAGCTGCGCCATCTGTATCCCGAACTGGAGGCGGGTTCTGGCTCCTGTGAGGTCCATCAGGCCGCGCATACGCCGCTGTACTGTGCGCAACGACAGGTCGAGTCGGCTTGCGACCGCCTGGTCGTTGAGGCCGGCGGCGAGCAGGCCCAGGATCCGGCCGTCCACATCGTCTACGTTGCCGCGGGCCGACTCCTTGGTCAGCCCTTCGGCGGTGACGGTGACGGGTGAGGCCCGCTCCCAGAACAGGTCGAACAGGGCGAGCAGCGCGTCCAGCAGCGCGCTGGGCCGCACCAGCAGGGCGCCCTCGGCAGCTGATCCGCTCGTGCTGCCAGCGATGGGGACGAGAGCCAGTTCGCGGTCGGCTATCAGCAGCTTCAGCGGGACGGCGTCGACGATACGCAGCTGCTCGCCGGCGGCGGTGGCGCGGTCCAGCGCATCCAGCATCTCCGGACCTTCGTCCAGCATCCGCCGCTCCCACACTATCCGGTAGGACACGCCACGGGCAGCGACGACCGGTTCGACGTCGTTCTCGGTGATGCCGACCGTCAGCAACGGGCCCTGAACCATGCAGCGCACGTCGCTGCGGGCGCCGAGCTGCAGCTGGGTGAAGCGCTGCCGGACGGCCGCCGTGCCCCGCACGACTTCGATCACCTCGGCCGGGGCGCGATGGGTGACGCCTGTGCGGTAGAGCTCTCCCAGGGAGTTCAGCTCGACCTCTGCCAGCTTGAGCGCGTTCTGGTGTTCCACCAGCAGGGCGCCCAGAGCCAGTTCGGGCGGGGAGGCCGTCAGCCGCTCCGAGCACTCGCCGCTGTGCGCGGCCAGGCCGAGGTGTTCCAGGCGGCCGAGCAGCCCTGCTGCCTGCCCGGGCGCGACATCCAGCGATGCCGCCAGCTCCGTCGAAGTACAGGAGGGGCGACGCAGCAGCTCGCGGTAGGCAGTCAATTCGTCATCTGTCAGTCCCAGCACATCGAGATCATGACGGACCCCCGCCAGGGCGCAACAGTCCGTATTTGACGACTTTACGTCATGTCGTATAGCCGCCGCATTGACGGCGAGGCTGATGCGCAGGCCCTCGATTTCTCCCAGCCGGCCCTCCGGCTCAGCTCCGGCGATGCGGACGGTGAGGTCGTCCCGGATCCTCTCCAGCCTTGGTCGCTGGGCAGGGTCCGGGCGCAGCTGGAGCACCGCACGCGGCACCCCGAACGCCGAGCTCCAGCACGGTTGGGCGTCGTCCGTCAGTCCCAGCACATCGGGAATCGTGGTGGATCCCCGGCATCGTGAGCCCGCCCGAGCGGGGCGGGTTTGCGCTATGTCGTAAGACCGCCACCCCGTGAGCGTTGCTGGTCACACATACTCACTGGGAACGTCGTAGCTCGCTGCCCGGTCGGGTACGCAATTACGTTTGTTGCTACAGGAGTCGACGTCTCGATGCAAAGAATCCGCGCCCTGGATCGAAGAAGAACAACTCTGGTCCTATCCCTCCTCGTTGCACTCCTGGCAGGCCTCGTTCTCGGCCCGCTGGGAAGTGATCCTGCGAGAGCGGACCAGAAGATCGATGTCGGCCTGGTGGCCGACTTGAAGAAGGATCACGGCACACCGTTCTGGGTGCGGTTCGGCGTGAAGGCCGACCTAGGCAAGGCTTCGGCCATCAAGCGCAGGGACCGACGCGGCAAGGCCGTGCTGAAGACTCTGCGCGAGACCGCCCATGCCCAGCAGGCGGACGTGATCGCCAAGGTGAAGGCCGCGGGCGCCGACTACCGCGCCTTCTGGGCCTCCAACACCGTCTATGTGACCGGGGGTTCGCTGAAGCTGGCCGAGGACCTCGCCAAGGGGGCCGAGGTCAGCCGCCTCCAGGGCGACCGGGTCTACAAGCTGCCGGAGCCGATCAAGGCCGCCAAGGTCGCGGCCGTGAATTCCGCTGCCGTCGACACCCCGGTCGAGTGGGGCCTGAAGGCCATCGGCGCCGACCGCGTGTGGAAGGACTTCGGGGCGCGCGGTGAGGGCGTGGTCATCGGCTCCATCGACTCCGGCGCCCAGTTCGACCACCCGGCCCTCAAGGCCTCCTACCGGGGCACCCGTGCGGACGGGACGTACGACCACAACTACAACTGGTACGACCCGACCAACACGTGCGGCACCCCCTCGCTCGAGCCTTGCGACAACTCCGGGCACGGCACGCACACCATCGGCACGATGACCGGTGGCAAGGGCACGACGAGCGATATCGGAGTCGCCCCCGGCGCCAAGTGGATCTCCGCCAAGGGCTGCGCAACAAGCCAAAGCTGTACCGGTTTCGCGCTGCTCGCCTCAGGTCAGTGGATGCTCGCGCCGACCGACCTGAACGGCAACAACCCCCGGCCGGAGCTGCGTCCCGACATCATCAACAACTCCTGGGGGCTCGACAACGGCATCGCCGTCGAGCCGTTCTACCAGGACATGGTCAACGCCTGGACCGCTGCCGGGATCTTCCCGGTCTTCGCCAACGGCAACAACGGGCCCGGCTGCAACACCGCGGGCAGCCCCGGCGACTACACCTCCACCTACGCCGCCGGCGCCTTCGACCGCAACGGGAACATCGCCTCGTTCTCCTCGCGAGGCCAGGGCGAGAACGGTGAGATCAAGCCGAACATTGCCGCCCCGGGCGTGAGCATCCTGTCCGCGGTGCCCGGCAGCACGTACGCCAGCATGAGCGGTACGTCGATGGCCGCGCCGCACACCGCGGGCGCCGTCGCCCTGCTCTGGTCGGCCTCGCCGCGCCTGGCCCATGACATTCCTGCGACCCGGGCCCTGCTGGACCGCACGGCTGTCGACGTCGACGACACCAGCTGCGGTGGCACCGCGGCGGACAACAACGTGTGGGGTGAGGGCAAGCTGGACGCCCTCGGGCTGGTGGACGCCGCGCCCCGCGAGGGCACCGGAACGGTCACCGGCAAGATCACCGACGAGAGCGGCAAGCCCGTCGCCGGCGCGAGCATCCACGTCACCGGCGCCCTCGACCGCCAGCTGGTGAGCGGCAGCGACGGTTCGTACGAGCTGCGGCTGACGGCAGGCGAGTACAAGTTCGCCGTGGCCGCCTTCGGCTACACCGACACCGAGAGCACCGCCACCGTCACCGCCGACAACACGGTCACCGCGAACATCACCCTGAAGGCGGCGCCCAAGGCGACCGTCCACGGCAAAGTCACCGACGGATCGGGTCACGGCTGGCCGCTCTACGCCAAGATCACGGCGGAAGGTGTGACGCAGGCCGGCCCGTGGTTCACCGACCCCAAGACCGGCGAGTACCAGGTGACGCTGCCGCAGACCGCGGAGCACACCCTGCACGTCGAGGCCGTCTCGACCGGCTACCAGGACAAGTCCGTCCAGGTGCCGTTCACCGGCGACGGAGCCCAGGACGTGTCCCTCGCCATCACGCCCGATCGCTGCGAGGCACCCGGCTATGGGGTGAAGGGCCTGCACGAAACCTTCGACTCCGGGAACAAGCCCGCCGGGTGGAGTGTCGTCACCCACTCCGAGCTGAGCGGCTGGGCGTTCGACGACCCCACGCCGCTGGGCAACCGCACCCTCAAGGGCCGAGGCGGCTTCGCCTCCGTCAGCAGCCGGATGAACAACTTCAAACCGCGTGACTCCGAGCTGATCAGCCCCACCGTGGACCTGACCGGCGTCAGCGACCCGAAGTTGTCGCTGGAGAGCCTCTATCGAGCGAATGCGGGCCTCAACCCCCCGAACCAGTCCACCATCAGCATCGACGTGTCCACCGACAACGGCGCGACCTGGGCCGGCGTCTGGACACGCGGCCTCGCACTCGCACAGGAATCGCTCAAACTGCCGCTCCCGCAGGCCGCAGACAAGTCCCAGGTCAAGGTCCGCTTCCACTACAACGCGCCAAGCAACGAAGGGTGGTGGGAGATAGACGACGTCCTGATCGGCGACGCGACCTGCCGGGCCCTCGACGGCGGCCTCGTCGTCGGCCAGGTGAGCGACCGCAACACCGACACGGGCCTGGCGGCGGCCACCGTCTCCACCCCGTCCAAGGAGTCGGCCCGCTCGGCGACGACGCCGGACGACCCGGCGACCGGCGACGGCCTGTACGTCCTGTTCTCCCCTGCCGGAGAGCACGAACTGGCCGCCACCCATGAGAATTTCACCACCGAGAAGAAGTCCGTCACAGTCCGCGAGAACGCCGTGACCGGAGCCGACTTCACCCTCGACGCCGGCCGCCTGAAGGTCGAACAGGACGCCCTGTCCGGCACGGTTCCCTTCGGTGAGCGCGCCATGAAGAAGCTCACCTTGACCAACACCGGCAAGGCCCCGCTCACCGTCGAGACCGGCGCGGGCGGCGACGCTGCGGCCACCAGGTCGGCGGAGCGGAGCAAGCCCAACCCAGAGGTGTCGGTCAAGGTCAAGACCAGCACGGGCTTCCTCACTCCCGACAGCAGCCCGCTGTCCAGTATCGACACCGGCACCGCAACCGGCACCCAGGCAGGAACCGCCGGCGACGATGAAGGCGGCGACTGGCGGACCCACACTTCGTACCCGGCCGGAATCTCGGACTCGGCTGTCGCCGTGGACGACGGCAAGATCTACAGCATCGGCGGCTACGAAACCACCTTCCCGAACGGTATCTTCGGCTACAGCGACAGGAAGACCGTCAGCGCTTCCTACGTCTACGACCCCATTGCCCAGAGCTGGTCGCCCATCGCCCGACCGCGCATCGCACGGGTCGCTGCGATGGCGGCGTTCATCGACGGCAAGCTGTACGTGACCGGCGGCTGGAGCGCTTCCCAGTCGCTGGCGACCCTCACCGAGGTGTACGACCCGAAGACCGACACCTGGACCACCGCCGCCAGCCACCCCCGTGGACTCACCGGCTCGGGAAGCGCAGTCCTCAACGGCAAGCTGCACTTGGTCGGCGGCTGCGCCCAGCCCGACAACACCCTCGTCGGCACCTGCAACCAGACCGATGTCCACGTCTACGACCCGGTCAAGGACCGCTGGACAAGGGCGGCCGACTACCCCGTGGGGGCGGCTTTTTCAGCCTGCGGCGGCATCGACGGCAAGCTCTACTGCGCGGGCGGCATGAACAAGGTCGGCGTCGTGTCCGACGCCTACGTCTACGATCCGGTCTACGACCACTGGTCGCCGATCGCGAAGATGCCCAACGGCTCCTGGTCCTCCGCCTACAGCACCAGTGGGGGCAAGCTGCTGGTCGCCGGCGGCGTCCGCGGCGCAGTTGGTACCGGGACCATCACCAATGCGGGCTCGGCCTACGACCCCAAGAAGAACACCTGGTCGGCGCTGCCGAACATGAAGTACCCGACTTATCGCGCCGGCTCGGCCTGCGGGACCCTCGTGGGCGGCCTGTCCGGCGTCATGAACGGCAACGCACGAGTGCAGAGCCTGCAGGGACAGGACTGCGACACCGGAAGTGTCTCGTGGGCCTCGCCCGACCGGACGCGGATCACCCTCGCTCCCGGCGAGCGCACCACGCTCACCGTCGCTCTGGACAGCAAGGCCATGGAGCAGCCCGGCACCTACGACGGAGCCCTCAACCTGCACACCGACTCCCCGTACGCCACCCCGGCCGTCCCCATGACGCTGCGGGTCACCCCGCCGCCCACCTGGGCCAAGGTGGCCGTGACCGTCAAGGTCGAACAGTGCGACGGGACATCGGAGCAGATCCAGGGTGCCTTCGTGAAGGTCGACGGACAGACCACCCTGGCCCGCAGGTCGGACGCCGACGGACAGGCCTCGGTCTGGCTGCCGGTCAACGGCGGCGGCCACGAGGTGACCGTCATCGCCGCCAAGGACGGCTGGAGCTCGGCGAGCGAACGCATCACGCTCAAGCAGGGCGACACGCAGAGCCCCACGCTCACCCTGAAGTCGGCGGGCGGGTGCGCGGCCCGATGACGCAACGACTGAGACCACGACCCACCACCGCACCCACGACACCTTCGGAAGGGATCCGGGTGACCCTCATGGGCCGCAGACCCCTACTCGGCACCGCCATAGCCGTTGTCGCCCTCACCGCCGGACTGCTCACCGGCTCAGCGGCCGGCGCAGACGGACCCGACATCACCGTCAGTACCAACGCCCTGACCGCCGGCGCAGAACTCGGCGGCAGCACCCAGGAGACCTTCACGGTCACCAATCACGGCACGGATGCCCGCACGATGACGCTCGCAGAGTCCGGCGGCGGTTTCACCATCCAGGGTCTGAAGGACACCGGCGCGCCACGCCGGGAGATCGCAGGCACACCCGACCCGCACCGGCTCGCCACCGGTGGAGACGGGCAGGCCAAGGCCGCCCCCCAGGAGGCAAGCCCTGCCGAGGCACCATGGCAGGACATCACCGATCACCCCGCGCCGGTCATGGACAACCTGGCCGCCACCGGGCCCGGCGGAAAGGTGTACTCGGTCGCCGGCATTTCCGACCGCAAAGTGATCGCCACGGCCCGGGTCTACGACCCGGTCGCGGGCACCTGGAGCACCGTCGCACCCCTGTCCCAGCCGCGCGAGAAGCCGGCCGGGGCGTTCATCGACGGCAAGCTGTACGTTACCGGCGGCTGGGGCGCCCCTGGCGACGTCCTCAACGTCGCCGCGACCGAGGTCTACGACCCGGCCACCGACAGCTGGGCCACCAAGGCCGCGAGCCCGACACCGCTCGGCGGGCAGGGCGCTGCCGTCCTCGACGGACAGCTGTACACCGTGGGCGGGTGCACCCTGGCCTGCGGTTCGCCCGCCGTCCTTGCCTACAACCCGGTCACCGACGAATGGTCGAAGAAGGCGGAGTACCCGGAGCTTGTGGCCTGGCCGTCGTGCGGCACGCTCGGCGGGCGGCTGTACTGCGCGGGCGGAGAGGTCGACCAGAACGGCGTCGCCGTACCCATCAAGAACACGTACGCCTACGACCCGGCCACCGACAGCTGGACCAAGCTGGCCCCGATGCCGGAGGGCCTGTTCGGGGCTGCCTCCAGCGCCGCCAACGGCCAGTTGCTGGTCTCCGGCGGCTCCAACGGCCAGGATTCGTACACCAACGCCGGCTACCAGTACGACCCCCAGGCCGACAGCTGGAGCGCGCTGCCCAACGCCAACCACATCGCCTTCCGAGGTGGCAGCGCCTGCGGCTTGTACCGCATCGGAGGCACGACCGGTGGTCTCGCAGGCATCGTGGCGAATGCTGAGAAGCTCCCGGGCTACGAGGCCTGCGGCGACGGGGTGGACTGGCTGACCACCGACGACGAGGCGTTCACGGTACAGCCCGGCGCGACCCACACCGTCACGGTCAAGATGGACACCTCGGGCTTCTCCCAGCCCGGCACCTACACCGCCGCCCTCCGCCTCGGCACCGATCACGGCGACCACGTCGACCCGGTGAAGGTGACCCTCACCGTCAAGGCACCGCCGCAGTGGGGCAAGATCGCTGGCACCATCACCACCGCCGCCTGCGCACCTGGCGGCGCCAACCCGCTGGAGAAGGCCTCGGTCACGCTCACCGCCAAGGGCGTGCACCGGGTCATCAGGACGGCGAAGGACGGCACGTACGCGCTCTGGATCGGCGAGCACGAGGGCCCGCTGACCGTCATCGTCTCCAAGGACGACTGGCAACCGAGCAGAGCGGACGTCACCCTGCAGGCGGGCGCCACCCGGACGGTGCCACTGGCACTGGATCCATACCCGTCCTGCCCGGCGGCGTAGCGAGTGGTGGGGTGGGGGCGGGGCAGGGCGGGC
>NZ_JBSFCW010000034.1:0-70784 GCF_053593595.1 Streptomyces sp. NPDC002206 | reverse complement strand
TGTCCTCGTCCTCGCGCGGCTTGTTGTCGTCGCCGGGCTTGTTGTCGTCGCTCTTGTCGGCCTTGGCAGCCTTGTCGGCCGTTCCTGCACCCCTCCTCGCCCGCCCTCGGACCGGTGCCTCAAGCAGTACGGTCTACGCCGGCCGGTTCGCGGCGAACCAGTGGACATACGCACCACCGACCTCCTGGACCGTCGGCACGCGGGGCAACCCCAGCGGCTCCGCGGCCGCCGCCAGCACCTTCCGTATCCGTCGGGCCGCCTGGGACAGCAGCCGCCACTGCGGCTCCGGTCCAGGGCCCAGGGCCAGCGCGGTGCGGATCACATCCGTGTAGACGGACTGCGCACGCTTGTACGCGAGAAGCACCGGTAGGTCACGCTCCCATCCGTCCGAGCTGCCGGGCCGGGCGCACTCGACCGCGTCCCGCCAGATCGCCGCGATCCGCCCCTGCTCCGCCGCCGGGTAGCGCATCAGATGAAGGTGCGTCGCCAGGTCGTACAACGGGTCGCCGACCATCGCCAGCTCCCAGTCGATGGTCCACAGATCGCCATCCGAGTCGACGATGAAGTTCTCCCGGTGCAGATCACCGTGGATGAGGGCGAACGGGCGCGGCGTCAGCCCACCGCCCACCCGCCGCAGCCGGTCCAGTCCGTCGTCGCGGAGGCCGAGTTCCCGGAAGAGAGAGCCGTAGTGCGATGCGTGCCGACGGTAGACCTGGTGCTCGGTGAAGTGGATCAGGCGCATCAGAAAGGCGGTGGAGTCGTCGCCGGGGCCTTCGGGCCACCAGCCCTGCCCCGGACCGCCCGCCCGGCCGATCCGGTCGGGGTCGACCGAGACCAGTTCGTGGAACAGCAGCTCGAGTTGACGCACATGGCGCGCCGACAGCGGTCGCCCGGGAGGGCAGATCTCGCCGAGCGTCCGCCCCTCGATGAATGTGTAGAGGGAGACCGCCTCGCGCTCGACGACCGCGGGGATGCGAGTGATGCACCCCTGCAGGGCCCGGACGAGTTCCTTCTCCGAGGGGAACCAGCGCAGATCGAACCAGAACAGCCCCGCCCGCGGGTCCCGGCACTTCCACCAGGTCTGCGCGGTCGAACCGCCGCCCGCCGGAAGCGGAAAGGCGTACGTCTCGTGGTGGTAACCCTTCAATGGGCCCACCAGCAGGCTCTCGTCCGGTACGAGCGCGGCAGCACGCATCCGGGCCTCGGACGCCCGCGCCGGGGGCACCTGCACCGCGGCCGCCCGGTCCGACGGCTGCGCGGCGACGGAAACCGGAAGCGCCGTCACGGGAGGGCCCGGCCCGTCGCGGCTGCCGTGCGCCTGCCGCGGGCCCCGCAGCCCGGTGCGGCCAACTCGTCGCGATCCATACAAGGAAGGTACAACTTCCTGTTGTGCTACCGCACTTGTGCCGACAGCCCGTTCGCCGCATCGGCGAGCACCTGCATCGAGTCGAGGACGGGAACCGCTCCGCCCCGCGACAGCGCCATGCGCTTCTCGGGCTTGCGGTGGAACCCGATGAAGGGCATCCCGACCGCGTTCGCGGCCTGCCAGTCGGTGGCCGAGTCGCCGATCATCAAGTGCGCCGCGACCCCGGCGGCAGAGTCCCGCATGACCTCGTTCAGAGCCCATGGATTCGGCTTCATGAGCGCAGCGTCCCTCTCGTTCCTGCCGATCACCGAGGAGGGTGCGAAGTACTTCGACAGCGACTCACGCTCGAGGTAGCGCTTGATGGCGTCAGGGTGATTGTTGGACGCCACCGCCAGCCGTCGGCCCGCTCCGGCCCATGCCTTCATGAACTGCGTGGCGCCCGGCGTCGGCTCCGCATGCTCGGCCGACTTGATCTCCCAGGCGGCGAGGACGCCCTGCATCTCCGCGGCGGCAGAGCCCCACGCTTCGGATTCGCGGCGGTGGGCGGCGCGCTCCGCGTAGCGGCTGAAGATCGCGTGGGGGTCGGTGCATCCGCGCGCCTCCTCCACTTCCAGACGGTGCGATGCGGCGATGTTCAGCAACTCTTCGGCGATGCGGCCGGCCACGCTCTCCTTGCCTTCATGGCCACCGGCGAAGAGCCGGGCGACGGGTCCGTCGAAGTCGAGCACGACGCAGGTGACGCGGGACAGCAGGTCCGTCGCCCTCTCGACGGACACGGCCGGCAGGACCGTCTTGCTCCGGGGAGACGCAGGGGTGGTCGTGGCGTGCGGCACGATCAGAAATCCGCCCTTGTGGCTAGTTTGTCCCAGTTCGAGTCAAAAAATGCCTGAAACGTGCGCACAATGCCGGCTTGGTCGGGTGTGGAGTCGGCCGAGGCGCGATACGGAAAGAGGGTGGCCCCCGTACCGTAGGCGTCGTAGATCGCGACTTCCTCGCGATCCGGAGGGAGCGGGATGGTGCCCTCTTCGGTCACGTAGAAGCCCTGCAGCGCCAGTCGGCGGTTCAGAATGTACAGCTTCATCTGCGGCGCGAACGGCACCAACCGCACCTCGACATCGACTTCGGGCACGAACCCCTGGTAGCGGAGTTCGAACAGGGCCTCCCGGAGCATCGTCGCGTGGCTCTGCAGGATTCCCTTCAGACGCCGCCGCACCCGCGGATCGTCCGTCCCGTCCACCGGGCGGGGGATGGCGAGATAAGGGAAGTCGCAGTCGGGGAGCATCAGCCGGGCCGTGATGCTGCGGGGCGGCCTGATCTCCCCGGTCATGATGCGGTTCTTCTGGTCCGACACCCGGGCCGCCAGCGACTCCGTGGTCATCGAGAAGACATCGAGCTTCACCTGCGTGGCCTCGAACGCCTCTTCCAGGTAGGGCTTCAGCAGCACCGGAGGGACGCGCTCCGAGACGACCGCCCACACGTCGTCGCCGTCCTCGTCCCCGCTGTCGTCCCCGTTCTCGGCGGAGGGGCTGTTGCGCTGCGGGACGACACCGGACTTCGGCCCTTCGCTGACGAACGTCCCACTGCCCTGCCGGGTGACGATCAGCCCCTTGCTGCTGAGCAGCTTCAGCGCTTCTTTGACCGTTGCACGCGAGACATCGAAACGGTCGGCAAGCTGCTCATGCGTGGGCAGCCGGTCGCCGGGCCGCCACACCTCACTGTTGATCCCTTTCAGCAGCTCATCGGCGATCCGCTTGTACTGATGCGCGCTGTTGCCACCTGGCACAGGTCCATGGCTCGTCACCTCTCAACCATACAACTACCAGACACACAACAAGAGATGGGGCTCGCAACCAACTGAATCGTCATCGCACGGTCATCAACTTACCTACACAACCAGACAAGTTTGCGAACTCTACCCGACAGGGAACCATACCCACAGGCCAACCAGTCAAATTCATAAGGGAGTTGATTGGTTGCCGGGAGTCACAGGTATCGCGTCCGAGCGGCACAAAGGTGTGCGTGCGCAGACGCCCCTTCACCACCGGAGGAGTGACCGCCATGCCATTCATCACGCTGGGACTCGAGCAGTTCGTTCAGTGGAAGTACGGCCTCATGGGCACGGTGGGCTTCACCCTGCTGACCCTGGGCCTCAAGACCGGCAGCCCCAACTGCGCGGGGGCGGGGGCACTCATCCTCGCGCTGCTCCTCGTCCCGACCGATTCCTGATCAGAACACATCCGGGCACCAGGCCCGCCGCCCCGCCCGGAACACCCCGTCCGCCACCGCCGCCGCACCCGGCGTGAGCTCCTCGACCCGGCCCAGCGCAGCCAGCCGCAGCGCCGATTCGTCGCCGAGGCAGAGCGTCCCCAGCTCCCTTACGTCCAGGGCCAGATCCGCGCTCCGCGTCGTCGGTGCGCACGAGGCGCCGTCCGGGGACGCGTCCAGACGGAAGCGGCCGCCGGCGAGGCCCGCCGGGTCGTGGATGTCCAGGGTCAGGGAGGCCGGGGCCGCGTAGGTGCGGGACTCCAGGGCTCGTACGACATCCAGGACCCGCACCCACATCCAGTCCGCCTGCGTCACGATGCGGGCCGCGCGCGGGTCCGGGAGGAGGAGGGGGAGCAGGTCGTCGGGGGCACGGTGGCCCGAGCGGACCGTGGTGATCCAGTCGATCGAGCAGACAAAGTGCCACAGCGCCCGTTCCGCCGCCGGGGTCTCGGCGATCAGGCTGCGCACGGACGCCCGGTTCAGCGGCTGCTTCGCGTCGCCCCACTTGTCGTCGGCGCGGTAGGAGAGAAGACCGTCGGCGTCGCCGTCCGCGTTGCGGTACACCGCATAGAAGGGTTCGGTCCACGAGTCGTTCGGGGGCAGGTTCTCGCCGGTGTTCAGGTCCCACCAGCGCGCGTTTCGGCTGACCGCGCCGTGCTGCCGGGCGCGCAGCCGGTCGTGCAGGGCCGGGCCGAGCTTGCGTACCTCCGCGCCGTCCACCAGGTCGATCCGGCCGCCGCCGTCCGCAGCGGACGGGCCCGACCAGCGCGGGTCCAGGCCCGCCCGGGGGACGTCGATCTCCCACTCGGTGGTCCAGGTGGCCGGGCCGAACCCGTACCGCCCGTAGATCGGGTACTCGGCGGCGATCAGCGTGGCGACCACGTCACCGCGGTCCTTGGCCGCCGCCAGGTCCGTGGCCATCATCCGGCTGAGCAGCCCGCGCCGACGATGTGTGGGCGACACCGTGACGTTGGTGACCGCGTCGGACGGCACCGTGGCGCCGCCGACCACCGTCAGCTCCTGCGCGAACGAGCGGAACGTCGCCACACACCGGCCGGCATCGAACACCCCTTGGGTCCGGGCCAGATCCATGTGCGGAAGGCGGCTCGCGACCTCCCCCTCCGTCACCGTCGGCGGGCGCAGAAAGCCGGTGTTCACGGCGCGCAGCCAGTCGGGGAACTCCGATGCGGTGACGGGGCGGACCTCAAGGCTCATGCGCCCACGCTAGGCATACGGTCCGTGGGCTGTCGCCCGGTTTTCCGCCGCCACGGAGCCGGTCAGAAAGCCGCCCGGATCTCGCCGACCTCCGCGCTGCCGCCCAGCAGCGGCGCCCGGCCGATCCGGTCCACCACCGGGCCGTCGACGCCGAGCAGCCCCAGCGCCCTGGCCAGCACCGGCCCGAGCGCCCGGCCCCCGCCGTCGGTGATCTTGAATGCCAGCGCCCGGCCGTCCGGCAGCGCCACCGCCTGGACCGCCTCCGCGCCCATCTTGGAAAGCGTGCCCGGCACCTCGCGCATCAGCCAGGTGTCGGGCCGCCGGGTGCCCGCGACGTACTCGGGGTGGGCGCGCATCGCGTCCGCCACCCGGCGCTCCGCGGTGCCCTCCTCCGCCCGCACGAACGAGCGGAACGCCCGCGCCAGACCCACCAGGCTGATCGCCATCAGCGGCGCCCCGCAGCCGTCCGTACCGACCGCCGCGACAGGTTCGCCCGCCGCCTCCTCGACCACCTGGTGGATCAGCTGCTGGAGGGGGTGCGCCGGGTCCAGATAGGTCGCCCGGTCCCAGCCGTTGAGTGCGCACACCGCGAGCATGGCGGCGTGCTTGCCGGAGCAGTTCATGGTGATCCGCTCGCGGACCTGGCCTGCGGCGAGATACGTCTCCGCCTCCGCCGGGTCCAGCGGCAGATCGGGCGGGGTCTGCAGATCCTCGGGCGTCAGTCCGTGCTCGGCGAGCATCTTGCGTACGAGGTCGAGGTGGAACACCTCGCCCGAGTGGCTCGCGGCGGCCAGCGCCAGCCGCTCCCCGGAGAGGTCGAGCCCGGCCCGCAGCACGGCGGCGGCCTGCATCGGCTTGTTGGAAGAGCGGGGGAAGACCGGCGCGTCCGGGTCCCCGAGGGTCCGCTCCACACTGCCGTCCGCTGCCAGCACGACCAGGGAGCCCCGGTGATGGCCCTCCACGAAGCCGGACCGTACGACCTCGGCCAGAACGGGAAGAGCGGGGCCGGCGGGCAGCGCGGGGGACGCCGGGGATATGAGAGGTGTGGAGGTCATGGGACGGCCTTCCGGGCGGGGCGAGTGACCGGCCCCGCCCGGAAGGATCGCTTCAGGCGAGCAGGTCGTCTACATGTGCTTCCCCATCACGGTACCTGCGGGCGATCTCGGCGCTGCAATCGTCAGCGGTACGTTGCAGCTGGTGACGGCGGCGGGAGACCTGCCGCTCGTAGCGGACGAGCCGCCCCATAGCGGTGTACAGCTCCTCGTCCGTGCGGGCGTCGAGGTCGGAGAGTTCGACCTCGGCGAGCGTCTCGGCCGCCAGTCGGCGGAACTCGTCGCTGCGCGGTGTGGTGAGCGTGACATGCCGGGCGGAGGAACGGTGCCGGGACGGGGTGTCGGTGAGGATCTCGGAGAGCCGGTCCACGACCGGCGTCTCGGGGTCCCGGCGGCGGGCCAGCTCGGCCCGCAGGATGTCGATGCGGCCCTGGACCAGACGGCGTACGTAACTGAGGTCGGCCTCGTCGCGCTGCGAGTCACGGCGCAGGTTGCGCAGCTCCGGCAGCCGCAGGGAACCCAGCCCGGGCGGTGACTGCCCCGGCTGGCCCTCGTCGATGCCCGGACCGGTCCGTTGCACGGGTGGTCGCATGGCGCCGGCGGTGGTACCGGTACTGGTTGTGGCACGCGTGACCGGTACGGCACCGGCTGGCTGCCTGGCTCCATATGTACTCATGCTTTGTCCATCCCCTCGACCGGTGCGTCGGCACACCGCCTCCGTGCATCGTGCCATTCCGTACGGTTACTACGCAGGTGCTCTGTACCCGTTCAGCCCAAGATAGGTTGGTCTGTATGCGTGCAGTGATACAGAGGGTGTACGGCGCGAGCGTCACGGTGGCCGACGGCGCGGGCGACGGAAGCGGGCCCACGGTGGTGGGCGAAATCGTCGGCGAGGGACTGTGTGTGCTGGTCGGAGTCACCCATGGGGACACCGTGGAGAAGGCGGCGCAGCTCGCCCGCAAGCTCTGGTCGGTCCGCATTCTGGAGGGCGAGAAGTCCTGCTCCGACGTGAATACGCCGCTTCTTGTTATTTCGCAGTTCACTCTCTACGGGGACACCCGGAAGGGCCGCAGGCCCACCTGGAACGCCGCGGCACCCGGCGAGATCGCCGAACCGCTGGTCGACGAGGTGGTGACGCAGCTGCGGGCGCTGGGTGCGCATGTGGAGACGGGCCGGTTCGGAGCGGACATGCGGGTCTCGCTCACGAACCATGGCCCGTTCACCGTCCTGGTCGAGGTCTGAGCGGAGTCCGGCGGGGAGCCGGACGCGCGCGCAGCAGCCCGCGGAAGAGCTACGGCTCGACGACCGTCTCCTGGGCCGCAGCCGTGTCCCCCGCGAGCAGTTCCGCGTCCACCGCCACGTTCCGCTTGACCAGCGCCAGGGCAATCGGGCCCAGCTCGTGGTGGCGGGCGGACGTGGTGATGAAGCCGAGCTGGCGGCCGTCCGCCCCGTCCGCGGCGAGCCGCACCGGCGTGCCGTGCCCGGGCAGCAGCACATCGCTGCCGTCCAGGTGCAGGAAGACCAGCCGGCGCGGCGGCTTCCCCAGGTTCTGCACCCGGGCCACGGTCTCCTGACCGCGGTAGCAGCCCTTCTGGAGATGGACGGCGGTGCCGATCCAGCCCAGCTCGTGCGGGATGGTGCGGTGGTCGGTCTCGAAGCCGAGCCTGGGGCGGTGTGCCTCGACGCGCAGCGCCTCGTACGCCAGGATGCCGGCCACCGGGCCGTGCTCGGCGGCGTACTGCTCCAGCTCGGCGCGGGGCAGGAACAGATCGCGGCCGTGCGGTGCCTCCCGCACGACGACACCTTCCGGGACCTCTTCGATGGAGCCGGCCGGCAGGTGCACGACGGCGAAGTCCTCGGTACGGTCGGCGACTTCGACCTGGTAGAAGAACTTCATCGACTCCAGATAGGCGACCAGTTCACCCTGGGTGTCCGGTTCGACGTGCGCCCACACCGTCTCGCCGTCGTCGACGAGGTAGAGGGCGTGCTCGATGTGCCCGTTCGCAGTGAGGATCAGCGCCTCGGTGGCCTGTCCGGGGGCGAGTTCGCTGACGTGCTGGGTGAGCAGCAGGTGCAGCCAGGCCAGCCGGTCGCTTCCGGTGACGGTGACAACGCCGCGGTGCGAGAGGTCGACGAGGCCGGTGCCGTCGGCGAGGGCGCGCTGCTCGCGGAACAGGTCGCCGTAGTGCGCGGCGACGCCTTCGTCGCGGCCTTCGGCGGGAACGGCGCCGGGCAGGGACAGCAGAGGGCTCTTCATGCGACCAGCGTACGACTCGATTTACTGCTCGGAACCAGGAGCAGGGGCTGGTCCGGCCGCCGCCGCCTTCGTCGTGCAGTCGGCGCAACGACCGAAGATCGCGAAGTGCTTCATATCGGTCTCGAACCCGAATGTGTCCCGCAGCTTCATGGTGAACTCGGCGACGACGTCGACATCGGCCTCGATGACATTCGTGCAGTCCCGGCAGACCAGATGGATGTGGTGATGGCGGTCGGCCAGGTGGTACGTCGGTGCCCCGTGCCCCAGATGGGCGTGGCTGACCAGCCCCAGCTCCTCCAGGAGCTCCAGGGTCCGGTAGACGGTGGAGATGTTCACACCGGACGCCGTCCTGCGCACCTCGCAGAGGATGTCGTCCGGCGTCGCGTGTTCCAGTCTGTCGACCGCTTCCAGGACAAGCTGCCGCTGCGGCGTCAGCCGGTAACCGCGCTGCCGAAGGTCGCTCTTCCAGTCGGTGCTCACCACAGGCCCAGTGTAGGACCGGACGAGCACCCGCCCGCAGGCCGCACGACTACTTGGCCGTCCGGCTGCGTGCGGGTGGTGTGTCTACTTGAAGAACGCGATGCCGTCGTCCGGCAGGTCGCCGAGGCCCTTGGCCATCTCCTCAACCTCTTCGGGGGTGACGACCTTCTTCAGGTGCGCCGACATGTACGGGCGCAGCTCCACCTCGGGGGTGGCCTTCTCGCCGACCCACATCAGGTCGCTGTTCACATAGCCGTAGAGCCGCTTGCCACCGTTGTACGGGCCGGAGGCCGCGGTCCGGGCCACCGCGTCGGTGACCAGGTCGATCTGCGGCTTCTGGTGGGCGAGCTCGCCGTACCAGATCTCGATGACGCCCTGGTCGCGGACCATGACGACCTCGACCTTGCGGTCCTTGTCGATGCGCCAGTAGCCGGACTCGGACTCCAGCGGCTTGACCTTGTTGCCCTCGGCGTCGAGCACCCAGGAGTGCGAGACGTATTCCAGGAAGTCCCGGCCGTCGTGGCTGAAGGAGACTTCCTGGCCGAAGTTGCACTTCTCGGCGCCGGGGAAGTCGGACACGCCCGCGCCCGTCCAGTTGCCGAGCAGGAAGGCAAGCGGGACGAGGTCCGGGTGGAGGTCGGACGGGATCTCGATCATGAGCGGCTCAGACGATCTGTGAGGGGGTGATGAGCGGTGCGGACGCGGGTCAGCGCTGGCCCTGGTACAGCTTCTTCACGGTCAGGGCGGCGAAGGCGAGAACACCGACGCAGACCAGGACCAGCAGGGTGGAGAAGAATGCCTCAAGCACGGGAGCTCCTCGGACGAGCGATAACGAGCGGTATGGCGGCAGTACAGGGCCGGGCCCCAGCCTAATGGGTAGGGGCCCGGCGCGATGGTTCGGGGCTTGCCGAGGAGGCGGGGCTCCCCGGCGTGCGGATCAGCCCAGTAGCTGGTTCTGCAGGATCAGCGCCTGGTGGAACGGGACGCGTTCCGTACCGGCCTTCCCCTTGCGGGACTGAATGACGAGGGCGAGCGTGTCGCCGGAGAGCACATATCCGTGGCGGACCTGCTCGGAACCGTACGGCTTGTCCTCCGCGTACGCATAGGTCGCGGTGTTCTCCACCCGCCCGCCACTCGACCAGGTCTCGTCGAGGTCCGTTGCGGGCGACCCGATGAGCTGAGCACCGATGGACGTGTTCTCGGAGATCTCGTCCCGGAACGCCTCGGCGAACGCCGTCGAATTGAACTGGAGCAGATAGATCCGGGACGAGGTGCCGTCCGGCATGGTCCAGCCGCGCGCCGTGATGTGCCGCAGCGCGGAGTCCTTCAGCACCTGTCCCAGCTCGGCACGCTTGCTCTTCTGGTAGACGGAGAGGTACTGCGCCGTACTCGCCCAGCCACCGGCGAGTTTCTTGTCCGCCGTTGCTCCGGCCGGGGCCGGCAGCAGCAACTTCCGCACGTCCGCTTGGTGGACCTCGGCGACATTGCCCTCGTTGAACGGGCGCGGCGAACCGGCCGGCAGCGCGGGCAGGCTGAGCTCCGGGTAGTCCCAGCGCCCGTCGCCCTCGGTGGCCAGGCCCGGTACGTCGGTGCGCTCCATCGAGGTGATGCCGAGGGCCGTACCGGTGCCGAGACCGCCGAGCACCAGCACGGCGGCGGTCCAGCGGGCGACGGCCCGCAGGACGCGGCGGGACGACTTCGGGGCCGGTACGGACTCCGCCACCGCAAGTGCCTGCTCGGGGGCAGCCGGGGGCTCGGCGGCCACGACGGGCTGAGTGGCCGGGACGGGCTGCGTGGCCGGGACGTTCGTGACGTGTACGTCCGTGACCGGTACGTCCGTGATCGGGGCGTCCGCGGCCGGGACGGGCTCGGCAGCCGCTGCGGGCACCGCTCCCGTCGGCGGAAGCTCCTGCTCCGGGACAGCGAGCTCCTCGGCCGCGGCGGTCGGTGTCACCGTCTGCTCGGTCATCGGTGTCACCGTCTGCTCGGTCATATGTACTCCCCCGGGGACTCGATGTGGTCGAGCTGGTCCTTCACGAGATCGGCGACGTCGGACGCGCTGAACGGCTTGGTGCCGTACGCGTCGACGGTGAGGAACAGCTCCCCGTCGTACGCGAGGCAGGACAGGGCGTCGAGCTTCACCTTGGTCTGCGGCTCCCGGAAGCACCTGGCCTTCTTGTGGCCCTCGATCTTCGGCCCCTTGCGGAAGTCGCCGTAGGTGTCCATCAGCTCCGTCTGGAAGCCGAACGTGTCGTGGACAGCCCTCTTGTCCTTCATCTTCACGATCTGGATCTCGACCGTCAGATCACTGTCGTCCGAGGTGTACGAGCGCTGCGCGATGCCCTGGAGGTGGAGCCGGTCGATGCGCTGGTCCCGTTCGCGGCGCTGCTTGCCCGCGATCCCCCGGCCGCTCTCCTTCATCTGGGCCGTGGCCTTCTTGCCGCTGATCTCGTCGTCGTTTCCGTACTCGCCCATGTCCGGGCCGAAACGGTAGTTCTCGGGGACCGGCAGCAGCAGCTTGCTGAGCTCGGTATCGGCCCTGCCCCGGCCGACGTCCCCGGCGGGGTCCTTGGCGGGCTTGTGTGCGCCCTCGCCCCAGACCTTGGTGGTGACCGTGCGGTCGGCGCTGTCCACGGTGACCTTGGTGTAGGCGGCCGCGCCGCCGACGGCGCCGAGGACCAGGACCGCGGGAAGCACGGCGAGCACCACGCGCCGGGCCCGGCCCTTCCGAACGGCCGGGGCCGGCTCAGCGGGCGGGGCGGTGTCGGCCGGCGGGGCGGTGTCGGTTGTCATGTAGTCGTCGTTCACAGCCGCTCCAGCTGTCGCTCGGCCAGGGTCCGGATGTCCTTCTTGCTGATCGGCGCGGTGTCGAAGATGTTGATGTCCAACATGACGTCGCCCCGCTGGGCGATGGCCCGTGCCTGGTAGACGGGCAGGTAGCCCGGCTTGTTCACAGCCTTGTACAGGAAGTAGCGGCCGTTGCCGCTGCCCTTGATCGGATCGCCCTCGTTGCCTGCGCCCTCCTTGGCGTAGGGCATGTAAGCCAGCTGATCGTTCGCATGGTCGGACGCCCCGAGCTCTGCGCCGGAGCGGAACTGCACGAGGCGGATGCCCACATCGCGGTACTGCCCCTGCGACCAGTTGGCGGCCGCTATCCGGCGGACGTCGGCCTCCGCGAGCGTTTCGAACATGTAGTCCTCGCTCTTGAACTCCCGCGCGTACGCGTCAAGGGACATCCAGCCCTTGGTCGGGAACGGGAACCTGGCGTTGCGCGCCCCCGAGGGCTTGCTGACGAGCAGCTCGCGCAGATCGCCCTCCGTCTTCCGCTGCCGGTCCTGCGACACGGGCAGCGGGTCCGGGACCTTGTCCGCGGGCAGCGCCTTCGCCGGGTAGGCGAGGTTCGGCTGCGACAGGGCGGGCAGCGGGGTCGGGGCGCGGTCGGCCTGCACGCCGTAACCGACGGCGGTACCACCGGCGATCCCGAGCACGGCGGCGGCGACGATCAGCAGAGCGGTACGACCACGCGGCCGCGGCTTGACCGGCGTCGCCGGCGCATCGGACTCGGCCACCGGAACAGCCGCGGGCTCCACGACCGGCTCCGTCACGGGCGCGGCCACCGGTTCCACGACCGGCTCCGTCACGGGCGCCGCCACCGGCGCGGGCGGCTCCACGGCCTGAACTTGCGCCTCGACCTGCACGGGCGGCTCGGCCGGCCCGTCAGGAATGGTGTCTTTCGGTTCCAAGAGGGTCCCCCCACGAGACCTGAGGCGCAGATTCCATTACCTGCGCACACAACTGACCCCTCACAAGGGGGTGGGGTTGTACCGGCGGCGATTACAGTTCGGCATATGCAGAAGAAGCTCGTGATCAAGGTGACCGCAGGTGCCGACTCCCCCGAGCGCTGCTCACAGGCGTTCACGGTGGCGGCGGTCGCCGTCGCCAGCGGTGTGGAGGTCTCGCTCTGGCTGACCGGCGAATCCTCGTGGTTCTCCCTGCCGGGCCGCGCCGCCGAGTTCGAGCTGCCGCACGCCGCACCGCTGCCGGATCTGATCGAGTCGATTCAGGCGGGCGGTCTGATCACCCTCTGCACGCAGTGCGCCGCGCGTCGCGACATCACCGAGAACGATGTCCTCGAAGGCGTACGGATCGCGGGCGCCCAGGTCTTCGTCAGCGAGATCATGGCCGACGGCGTCCAGGCCCTCGTGTACTGAAACAGCTGTCTACTGGCGTTTCTTGCCGTCGAGCTCGTCCCACCACTCGTCCGACTTCGGGTCGCCCGAGGGGTCGTCCCACCAGCGGTCCTCCGGCCCCCGCCGGTTGGCGACCATCGCCGCGATCGGCGGGATGACCATGGCGACCAAGCACATTCCTATGGCGACGGGCATCGACCAGAGCCGTACGACGGCCCAGGCGGACACGAACAGGACGATGCATCCGCCCATCAGCAGGAAATAACCGCGACGGCGCCGGGCGTACATAACTCAAGCGTAAGTGCTGTCCCGGCGCACGCGGCCCCTGCGGACCGCACTGCGCACACCCCTGCGAGCACCACCGCGCACGGGCCCGCGAACGCCACCGCCGAGACCACCGTGAACGGCGCGAAGGGCCGTACCCCGGTTCAGAAGGCGTCCAACCCCCTGGGGTACGGCCCTCCGGCCGATCTGTGCCGCGAATCAGACGGCGATGGCCACCTCGGAGAGGCCACCGGTCTGTGCGACGACTGTGCGGTCGGCGCTGCCGCCCGGGACGAGGGCGCGTACCGTCCAGGTGCCCTCGGCCGCGTAGAAGCGGAACTGTCCGGTCGCCGACGTCGGGACCTCCGCGGTGAACTCGCCGGTCGAGTCCAGGAGACGGACGTAGCCGGTGACGGGCTCGCCGTCGCGGGTCACGCTGCCCTGGATGGTGGTCTCACCGGGCTTGATGGTCGAAGCGTCGGGGCCGCCGGCCTTTGCTCCACACATGGTGTTCTGTCCTTCTGGTCGGGGGTCGTGCTGGTCCAGGTCGTCCGGAGTTACTTGTTGGCGCCGAGCTCGATCGGCACACCCACGAGGGAGCCGTACTCGGTCCACGAGCCGTCGTAGTTCTTGACGTTCTCGACTCCGAGCAGCTGGTGCAGCACGAACCACGTGAGCGCGGAACGCTCACCGATGCGGCAGTACGCGATGGTGTCCTTCGCCAGGTCGACCTGCTCGGTCTCGTAGAGCGCCTTGAGCTCTTCGTCCGACTTGAACGTGCCGTCGTCGTTGGCGTTCTTCGACCACGGGATGTTGCGGGCGCTCGGCACGTGGCCGGGGCGCTGCGACTGCTCCTGCGGGAGGTGCGCCGGGGCGAGCAGCTTGCCGCTGAACTCGTCGGGCGAACGCACGTCGACCAGGTTCTGGTTGCCGATCGCGGCCACGACGTCGTCGCGGTAGGCGCGGATCGACTCGTCCTGGGCCTTGGCCTTGTACTCGGTGGCCGGGCGGGACGGGATCTGGTCGCCGTCGACCAGGTCGCGGGAGTCCAGCTCCCACTTCTTGCGGCCGCCGTCGAGCAGGCGGACGTCCTGGTGACCGTAGAGCTTGAAGTACCAGAACGCGTAGGACGCGAACCAGTTGTTGTTGCCGCCGTAGAGGACGACCGTGGTGTCGTTCCCGATGCCCTTCTCGGACAGCAGCTTCTCGAAGCCGGCCTGGTCGATGAAGTCACGGCGGATCGGGTCCTGGAGGTCCTTGGTCCAGTCGATCCGGATGGCGTTCTTGATGTGGTTCTTCTCGTATGCCGAGGTGTCCTCGTCGACCTCGACGAGGGCGACCTTCGGGTCGTCGATGTGGGCCTCGACCCAGTCGGCGTCTACCAGGACGTCACTGCGGCTCATTCTGTTCTCCTCCGGGGCAGTCTGCGGCGAGATGGTGCGTGATGCGAGAGGTACGGGGGCGCAGTATTTGCGCGTACACACATGCACGGGGGTGGGCCCTGACAGTGGTCGAAGGGCCGGGAACGCGGGATGCGACGAACCCGCTCAGATGGTGCGACAGAGCATGGCGGCGATGCGGCACAGGTCTACTGCCCGCCGCTTCGTGAGATCCGCCTGTCGCTTCATGGGTCCGATCGTAGGGACGTACGGGCGGGCATGTCACCGTTGTGTCGTATATTGAGACACGATCGTCCACAATGCGGGACAAGAGCAAGCTTGCCGCGCCGCGCGGGCCGGACCGGGGCTGATCGGGCCCCTCGGCCATCTACGGGTCGGACGTGTCCGTCTCATTATGTGGCGCAGTGGCTGTCGGGGCTCCTACCCAGCCGCGGCACGCCTCACGTATCGGGCCGCCTATCCGCCGAGCGGGATGTCCGAACCCGTCACGGAGATCTCCAGGCCGTTCTTCGCCGGCTCGATCCTCTGCAGCTTCAGGCCGTTCGGCAGGGCCCCGATCTCCCGCTCGAAGTCGGTCTTCCTGCGCACCAGGCCTTCGAGGCCGGGGATGCCTTCACCCGGCACCTTGTCCGCGTGCACCCGGATCGTGCGGCCGTGGACCAGGGTGACGGTGGAGGTCACGCTGCGTGTGAGCGTGCGGCCGAGGATCTCGACGGCGCCGGTCACCTTCACCTTGCCGTTGCCGCCGTACTGGACGACGACGCCGTCGTCGGCCGCGTGCGTCAGGTCCTCGTACGAGACGGTCGCCGTGCCGGTGGCCCGGGCGGCGGTGGCGCTGGAGAAGCCGTCGGCCAGCCTGACGTCGTGGAGTTCGGCGTTCATCTCGCTGATCCGGATCCTGCGGCCGGCGGCGTCGGTCTCGATGCCGGTGAGCTTGATGTCGACCTCGTCGAGCGCGGATCCGGCGACCTGCGTCAGAAACGGGAAACCCTTGATGGAGATGTCCGTCGAGTCGACCGTGGAGCCGCTGATCTCGACCCTGCCCTCGGCCTCCGACTCGGCGAAGTACACCGCCGCCCGGTCGACGGCGATGAAGATGCCGCCCAGAACCACCACCATGACCAGCAGTATTCGCAGTGCGCGCATGCCTGTTCTTCCCCCACCCTGCATCCGATCCGGCCGGACCCGCCTGGTGTCCGTGAGCCTACTGCGGCTGCACGGCACCCCCGGGGTGACCGACGAGCCGGGGCCCTCCCCGGTTCCCGGGCCGATGCACAGGTATCGGCCCGGGACGGGCCGGGGCGTGTGGGGCACAGGGGGCGTGCCGGGTCAGGAGAGGGCACGGCCGATCAGATAGACAGCGGGCGCCGCTGCGGTCAGCGGCAGCGCCACACCGGCGGTCATGTGCACAAAACGTGACGGGTAGTCATAGCTGGCCACCCGCAGCCCGATCAGCGCGCAGCCACCGGCCGCGAGCCCGAGGAGGGCGCCCTTCGCACCGAGGTCGGTGAGCCCGCCTGCCGCGACACCGGCGCCCGCGGCGGCGAGCAGCGCCACCACGACCGAGGCCGGCCCGGGCAGCGGCAGCGCGCGGGCGAGCACGGCGACCGCGACGGCCGCACCGCCCACCGTCACCGCGTCCGGCACCGCCGCGAGATGCCCGGCGGCGAGGATCGCCAGGGCCGCCGAGGCGACGGTGGCCATCAGCCCGTACATCCGCTCGTCGGCGCCCGCGTGGCTGCGGAGCTGGAGGACGACGGTGAGGAGCACCCAGATGCCGAGGGTGCCGAGGATCGCCGCAGGGGCGTTGTCCCGTCCTGCGGCGAGCAGCACGACATCGGCGACGAACCCGCCGGCGAAGGCGAGTGCGATGCCCTGCCGGGCCGGCCACATGCCGTTCAGCCGGAACCAGCCCGCCGCGGTCACGGCCTGGAGCAGCACCAGCGGCACGAACAGGGCGTACTGCCCGATCGCGGCACCGAGGGCGAGCAGCAGCCCGAGACCGGCGGTGATCGCGGCCGGCTGCATACCCGGCGCGATGATCGGCGACCGGCCCTCTGCGCGGGCGCGCTGGGCGTCGGTGACACGGCTGTTGCCCAGGGTGGTGGGCGCGCTGTAACCGGAGGTTTCGGGCCCCGCCGCGGTGTCGGGGGCGACCTCGGCCGCGCCCGCCTCGGCAACCGCGACGGCCGGGACCTCGGGGGGCAGCGGATACGAGCCCGAGGCGCCCTGCGGAGTGGGACGGGCGTCGGCGGCGGCCGGGGCGACCGGCTGCTGCGGCTGTGCCGGCCGGACCGGGTACGGCTGCTCGTACTGCTGCTGGGCATAGGGCTGCTCGTACTGCTGCTGCCCGTACTGCTGGTCGTACTGCTGCTGGTCGTACGGCGGCTGCTGGTACTGCGGCCGGTGCTGTGCGGGCCGGACGGTCGGCTGGTACTGGGTGTCCCAGGTCTGCCCCTCCCACGTCTGCGTGGCACCGGGGTCCTGGAACGCCTGGTTGTCCGGGTCGTACGGGGCCTGCTGCCCGTACGGCTGCTCGCCGTACGGCTGCGGCTGCCCCTGTCCGTACCCGTACCCGGCCCCGGACTCCTGTCCGTACGGCTGCTGCTGATCGCTGCTGGTCATGTTCTGCGGTTCACCCTCCTGCGAACGGCGGGAGCACCTCGACCGTGCCGCCCTCGGCAAGGCGTACGGTCTCATGGCTGCGGGTCCCGACGGGGTCGCCGTCGATCAGGAACGAGCACCGTTGCAGCACTCGGGTGAGCTCACCGGGGTGCCGCTCACGCACCGCGTCGAGCGCCTCGGCGAGCGTCGCAGCTGCGTACGGCTCCTCCGCGGTTCCGGCGGCCGCCTTGGCGGCGGCCCAGTAGCGGATCGTTCCCGCTGGCATGGCGGCGCTCCCTTCGTCTCGCGTCAGCTGTCCATCATGAATCACGCGGCGACCGACCAGTCCGCGATACGGGTGAGCAAGTTCTCGTCCGCTGCATTCTCGGCGTGCCCCATGCCCCGCTCCAGCCACAGTTCGGCGCCGCCCTGTGCCGCGTCCACCAGCATTCTCGGGTGGTCGAGCGGGAAGTACGGGTCCTTGTCGCCGTGCACGATCAGCAGCGGGGCCGGGGCGATGAGCGGGACCGAATCGACCGGGGAGAGCGGCACGGGGTTCCACTCGTTGTGGTCGATCCGGGTGCGGAAGCCGTACCGGCCGACCAGCCGGCCGGTGGGCCGGGTGACCACCCAGTGCAGACGTCGCATCGGAGCCGTACCCCGGTAGTACCAACGGGCGGGAGCACTCACAGCAACCACTGCATCCGCGTGCGCTTCTGTGCGCCCCCCGTGCGCGGGAACCATATGGGGCAGCTGTTCCGTGGCCGCAGTCGTGCCCGGTGCCGTATACAGCGCGCCGTGCCGAAGCACTACAGAACCCCCCATCGAGAATCCGACCGTAACCACCCGGCGGTGCCCGAGGGAGCGCGCCCAGGCCACCGCGGCGGCCAGGTCCAGCACCTCGCGATCACCCACCGTCGACCGCCCGCCGGACCCTCCGTGCCCCCGGAAGGAGAACGTGACCACGGCCGCACGCTGGGAAAACACACCCGCCGCGCGCCGCACGGCGGGCCGGTCCACCGATCCGGTGAAACCGTGCGCGACCACGATCGCCGTATCGGCGGCGGCCGGGTCGGCGGCAGGCCCGGCACCGGCCGTACACGGTTCGTACACCGCCTCGATCGACAGCCCGTCATCCGTCCGCAATGTCGTACGCCGGGCTCCCGGGGTGATCAAGCAAACAGAAGAACTCCGAAACGAACTCTCGGACACAGAACTCATGTGGGCTATTCTGCTGGGAAGAGGATCCGGGCAATGCAGCCCCCGGGTCCTTTTGTGCTTTCCGCGCGTTGTTACGACGACGTTTCGACAAGCTCAGCGGTCCCAGGGCGTGGGGCCGCACCGTAAAACCCGTATGACAGATGTCGTACGGCCGCACCGAACTGTACGAAGAAGTGCCGCATACTCCCCCGGGCCCCGCCCGGGAGTGCCCCTCTCGCAGGGAACGAGGAGGACCGACGTAATGGGCGAGCAAGGCGAGCAAATCGTGCACGATCATCGACCGACGACCCAGGCAGGTGGGCGGCGATGAGTTCACTGCTGCTTCTGACGAATGCCCTCCAGCCGTCGACGGAGGTGCTTCCCGCCCTCGGTCTGCTTCTGCACAGCGTGCGGGTGGCCCCCGCCGAAGGACCCGCTCTCGTCGACACCCCCGGTGCCGACGTCATCCTGGTGGACGGCCGCCGCGACCTGCCGCAGGTGCGGTCGCTGTGCCAGCTGCTGCGGTCCACCGGACCGGGCTGCCCGCTGATCCTCGTCGTGACGGAGGGTGGCCTCGCGGCCGTCACCGCCGACTGGGGCATCGACGACGTGCTGCTGGACACGGCGGGACCGGCCGAGGTGGAGGCCCGGCTGCGGCTCGCCACCGGCCGGCAGCAGCTCACCTCCGACGACTCCCCGATGGAGATCCGCAACGGCGACCTGTCGGTCGACGAGGCGACGTACAGCGCGAAGCTGAAGGGCCGGGTCCTCGACCTGACCTTCAAGGAATTCGAACTTCTCAAGTACCTCGCGCAGCACCCGGGCCGGGTCTTCACCCGCGCCCAGCTGCTCCAGGAGGTCTGGGGCTACGACTACTTCGGCGGTACGCGGACGGTCGATGTCCATGTCCGGCGGCTGCGAGCCAAGCTCGGCCCCGAGCACGAGTCGCTGATCGGCACGGTCCGCAACGTCGGCTACCGCTTCGTCGCACCGGAAAAGGTGGAGCGTGCGGCCGGGGAGGCCAAGGCCCAGGCGGCGGCGAAGACTGCGGCGGCCGCACCGGCCGAACCCGTCACCCGTCCGGAGCACTCGGAGGTAGCGGAGGTCACGGACGAAGCCCCGGTCCGGCCTGCCTAGAGGTAGTTCCATCCGCGTAGACTGCCGCGCGTGGCCAAGGTGACGCGGGACGATGTGGCGAGACTGGCGGGGACGTCGACCGCGGTCGTCAGCTACGTCATCAACAACGGACCCCGGCCGGTTGCCCCGGCCACGCGCGAGCGGGTGCTCGGCGCGATCAAAGAGCTGGGTTACCGGCCCGACCGGGTCGCGCAGGCGATGGCGTCACGGCGGACCGATCTCATAGGAATGATCGTTCCGGACGCCCGGCAGCCGTTCTTCGCAGAGATGGCGCACGCGGTCGAACAGGCCGCGGCCGAGCGCGGGAAAATGGTCCTCGTCGGCAACTCCGACTACCGCGACGAGCGCGAGGTCCACTACCTGCGGGCCTTCCTCGGAATGCGGGTCTCCGGGCTGATCCTGGTCAGCCAGGGCCCCAGCGAGCGGGCGGCGGCCGAGATAGAGGCGTGGGACGCACGCGTCGTGCTGCTGCACGAGCGGCCGGAGGCGATCGACGACGTCGCGGTCGTCACGGACGACATCGGTGGCGCGCAACTGGCCACCCGGCACCTGCTCGAACACGGCAACGCGTACGTGGCGTGCCTCGGCGGCATGGAGACGACCCCGGCGGTCGGCGACCCGGTCGCCGACCACGTCGAGGGCTGGCGGCGGGCGATGCACGAGTCGGGACGGCCGACGGAGGGCCGGCTCTTCCAGGCCCCGTACAACCGTTACGACGCCTACCGGGTGGCGCTCGGGCTGCTCGCCGGCCCGGACCGCCCGCCGGCGATCTTCTGCTCGACGGACGACCAGGCCATCGGGGTGCTGCGGGCTGCGCGCGAACTGCGGATCGATGTGCCCGGGGAGCTCGCGGTGGCGGGCTTCGACGACGTGAAGGAAGCGGGTCTGACCGATCCGCCGCTGACCACGATCTCCTCGGACCGCCCGGCGATGGCGCGGGCCGCGGTGGACCTGGTGCTCGACGACTCGCTGCGGGTGTCGGGGTCCCGGCGGGAGCGGCTCAAGCAGTTCCCGTCGGCGCTGGTGGTGCGGCGGTCGTGCGGGTGCGGGGAGCCGGCGGCCGGCCAGGGGCGGTAGGCGGCGACGCCTGTACGGCCTTTATATCGGGCATACGAGGTTCTGCCGGGCTTCTCAGGACGTGCTCAGGCTTCTCTCATGTTCGCTGGACACAGTCGGGGACATGACTGAGAGCCAGCGCCCGAGCGGCGAGTACCCGATGTACCCCTCGTACGGCAACGGCGACGCGGCCTACCCGCCGCCGCCTGCGCACCAGCCCGCGCAGCCGATCTCCACAGGCCCCGGAACGACCGTATGGCCCGGCAACGGCGGCGCCGACGGTCACGATGGCGGCGGCTACGGCGGCTTCGGTCAGGGGCTGCCGCAGCCCGCCCCCCAGCCGTCCCGGCACGGGCGCCGGGCCAAGCGGCCGGTCGCCCTGCTGGCGGCCGTGGCCATCGCGGCGGCAGTCGTCGGCGGTGTCACCGCCACCGCCGTCGGTCAGTTCACCGGCACCGGTTCCAGCGGCGCCGACAGCAGCTCAGTGGTCAGCGGCACGACCGTCTCGCAGAGCAGCACGGGCACCGTCGCCGGTGTCGCGAAGGCGGTGTCGCCGACGATCGTCGAGATCGGTGCGACGTCGAGCGCGGGCGAGTCCACCGGCTCCGGCGTGGTCATCACGTCCGACGGCGAGATCGTCACCAACAACCACGTCATCGCGGGCGCCTCGTCGATCAAGGTGACGCTGAGCACCGGCAGGACCTACACCGCGAAGGTCGTCGGCACCGACGCCGACAAGGACCTGGCGCTGATCAAGCTGGAGGGCGCGAGCGGGCTGAAGACGGCAACGCTCGGCGACTCCTCCGGGATCAAGGTCGGCGACCAGGTCGTCGCGATCGGCTCGCCCGAGGGCCTCACCGGCACCGTCACCAGTGGCATCGTCTCCGCGCTGAACCGCGATGTCACCGTCGCCAAGGACAGTGAGGGCGGTCAGGAACAGGGGCAGCAGGGCGGCGGCAGTGACTGGCCGTTCGAGTTCGGCGGACAGCAGTTCAACGGCGACACCGGCAACTCCACCACCACGTACAAGGCCATCCAGACCGACGCCTCGCTCAACCCCGGCAACTCCGGCGGTGCGCTCATCAACATGAACGGCGAGATCATCGGCATCAACTCCGCGATGTACTCCGCGAGTTCGTCCGGCGGATCGAGCAGCTCCGGTGCGGGCAGCGTCGGTCTCGGCTTCGCCATCCCGGTGAACACGCTCAAGGCCGACCTCGACACCCTGCGGGGCGGCAACAGCTCCTGAGGAGATCAGCCATGAACCACCCGTCCGACACCCCCACCGGCCCGGCAGACCTGGCGCTGCCGCTCGCGTCGGCGGCTCGGTCCGCCGCGACGGCCCGGCGCGCCACGGAGCTCCGTGCGACCACCACGGTCACCACCGGCCGCAAGCGCCAGGCCGCGCGACGCCGCGCCACGGCCGTGCGAGGCTGAAGGCACCCCCGCAGAACAGAGAGAAGAGGACGACGAGCGATGAGCCCCGCCGAAGACGATCCGCAGCGCATCCTGATCGTCGACGACGAGCCGGCCGTGCGCGAGGCCCTGCAGCGCAGTCTCGCCTTCGAGGGATACGGCACACTGGTCGCCGTCGACGGAATCGACGCGCTGGCCAAGGCGGAGTCGTACGCCCCCGATCTGATCGTCCTCGACATCCAGATGCCGCGGATGGACGGCCTGACCGCCGCCCGCCGCATCCGTTCCATCGGCGCCACCACTCCCATCCTGATGCTCACCGCCCGCGACACGGTCGGCGACCGCGTCACCGGACTCGACGCCGGCGCCGACGACTATCTGGTCAAGCCCTTCGAACTGGACGAGCTCTTCGCCCGCATCCGGGCCCTGCTGCGCCGCAGCTCGTACGCGGCCGCGGCGGGCGGCGACGTCCCCGACGACAATGTGCTGTCCTTCGCCGATCTGCGGATGGACCTCGCCACCCGCGAGGTCACCCGCGGCTCGCGCCGCGTCGAGCTGACCCGGACCGAATTCACGCTGCTGGAGATGTTCCTGGCCCACCCGCGGCAGGTGCTGACCCGCGAGCAGATCCTGAAGGCGGTCTGGGGCTTCGACTTCGAACCGAGCTCCAACTCCCTGGACGTGTACGTGATGTACCTGCGCCGCAAGACGGAAGCGGGCGGCGAACCGCGGCTCGTGCACACGGTGCGGGGCGTCGGGTACGCGCTGCGGGCCGGCGGAGGTGACGGGTGACGGGCCCGCTGCACCGGATCCGCGCCCTGCCGCTGCGCTCCCGGCTGGCGATGCTGGTCGCGACCGCGGTGGCGGTCGCGGTGGCGGCGGTTGCCCTGGCCTGCTGGCTGACCACGCGGGATCGACTGATCGAGCAGCTCGACTCGAGCCTGCGGCAGGTCAATGTCGACCGGCAGATCGTCGAGAATCTCAACGCCGCCTGCCTGCAGGGGCTGCCGCAGGACAACAACCCGGGCGCGCCGGAGATCCCCTACACGATCCAGGTGGTGACGCCCACGAGCACGAAGCCGTGCACCTGGCCGGGCAAGTCCGCGATTCCGGTGCAGTCCGCCGACCGGGCCGTCGCAGCCGGGGAGCGGCAGGACGCGGTGCACACCACCGAGGCGAAGGACGGCGTCAAGATGCGCGTCCACACCTCGGAAGTCCACATCGGCCCGCTGGTCCGGCCCGGGCTCGCCGTCTCGGTGGCCTTGCCCATGGAGCAGGTCACCGCCCCCCTCAACCAGCTCGCGGTCGTCCTCCTCATGGTGTCCGGCATCGGCGTCATCGGCGCGGGCGCCGCGGGGCTCTGGGTCGCCCGCACCGGCCTACGCCCCGTCGACGAGCTCACCGAGACCGTCGAGCATGTCGCCCGCACCGAGGACCTCTCACTCCGCATCCCGGTCGAGGGCGAGGACGAGATCGCCCGGCTGTCCCGCTCCTTCAACTCGATGACTGCCGCCCTCGCCACCTCCCGCGACCGGCAGGCGCAGCTGATCGCGGACGCCGGGCACGAGCTGCGCACGCCGCTGACCTCGTTGCGTACGAACGTGGAACTGCTCGCCCGCAGCGAGGAGACCGGCCGGCCGATCCCGCCGGACGACCGCAGGGCGCTGATGAAGTCGGTCACGGCACAGATGACCGAGCTGGCGTCGCTCATCGGCGACCTCCAGGAACTGGCCCGCCCGGACGCGGCCCAGCCCGGCCCGCTCCAGGTCGTCGGCCTGCACGACATCGCCTCGGCCGCGCTGGAGCGGGCACGGCTCCGCGGCCCGGAGCTGACCATCACCGCGGACCTCGAACCCTGGTACGTACGGGCCGAGCCGGCGGCGCTGGAGCGGGCGGTCGTCAACGTCCTCGACAACGCCGTGAAGTTCAGCCCGCGGCACGGCACGATCGCCGTGGCCCTGCACGGTGGGGAGCTGACCGTGGTGGACCGGGGCCCGGGCATCCCCGAAGAGGAACTCCCCTACGTCTTCGAGCGTTTCTGGCGCTCCCAGTCCGCCCGCCAGCTGCCGGGTTCGGGCCTGGGTCTGTCGATCGTCGCCCGCACGGTCCAGCAGGCGGGTGGCGAGGTCGCGCTGCGCCAGGCGCCCGGCGGCGGCACGGAGGCATGGATCCGGCTGCCGGGTGCCCCGCAGCCGCCGCCGGAGTCCTCCTGAGCCGCCCCCGGCGACCGCTCAGGCCCCGCGGTTGTGCCGGATCAGTGATGCGACCAGGCCGGGCCGGGTGGCGGGGAAGTCCAGCGGGACGATCCCGAGCCCGGTCCAGCCGGACGCCTCGGAGCCGTCGAGGAACGACTGCACCTGCGGGTTGAGCCGGTCCGCGTTCCAGCGGGGCGGCATCAGGGCCGCCGTGCTCACGTAATTCATGAACAGCTTCCCGGGCTGCTGCGCGGCCCTGCGGAACTGGGACTCGATCTTCGGGTACTTGGCGAACGGCTCCGCCATGTAGTCGTCCTGGATGTCGAAGAGTGCGGGATCGGCGTAGCGGACGCCGGGCAGTCCACCGTTGTCGGCGAGCAGCACGACCTTGCCGCGGGCCTCGCCCAGCGCGGGCAGCGCGGGGTCGATCCGGAACAGCGGCCGCCAGCCCTTGGCGTCGAGGTACAGGTCGAAGATCCGCCGGAACTCGGCGTCGCTCCCCTCGGAGTACTCCTGCTTGACCCGCATCAGCACGGTCTCGGTGGGACGCTCGGCCAGGAAGTCCCAGCAGGCGCCGAGGACGTCACCGAACATCAGGTTCTGGTACGAGGCTCCGTGGTGGATCGCGAAGGAGTCGCCGGTGATCCGGCACCGTACATCGAGGAAGCGGATGCCGCTGCTGAGCTGTTCGGCGACGGTGGTGTTCTGGCACTCGGACCACGGGCCGCCGTAGCGGGCGCCGGAGTCGTGCGTTCCGGGGATGGTCAGGCGTTGCACGGGGGTGGCATCGGCGAGGCCGGCCATCCAGTCCTGCGTGGTGAGAGCTGCCCGGCGGGCTGCGGCGGTCGCGGGTTCCGTCCCGCCGAGAGCGGTGGCGGAGAGGGCGAGTGCGCCGGTTAAGAAGGTTCTGCGGGTGCTCATGCGGGTGCCTCCGTCGGCTGTGTGGGGGTCAGCCTTCGGAGTATGACGGGTACACGCCATAACGGGAACGGGTCCGCATCGCCGGGACAGGGGGCACCCGGCCACCCCTAGACCGTGGCCGGGCCCGTCGCCTGGCGCACCGCCGCCACCGTGCTCGCCTCCACCGCCGCGACGCCCGCTTCGCTCGCCGGCCCCAGGCCGTGGCGGGCGGCGAGCCATGAGGCGTCGTTGCAGGTCACCCAGGTGTCGCCGGCGGCGTCCTGCCAGGCCAGCGCCTTCGACGGGAGGTCGATCCCGGCGGTCTGCCGGTCCTGCATCAGCTGCGTGCCGCCCTCCGGCTTGCCGAAGATGAGCAGCTCGGTCGGCCGGAGTTCCAGGCCGATGCGGGCGGCATGGTCCGCATGGTCGATCCGTGCGAACACCTGGAAGCCCGAGGCGGTGATCGCCTCCTGGAGCCGGTCGATCGTTTCGCGGACGGACCCGTTGCAGGCGACGGTGACCAGGCCGTCGTCTGCGTCTGCTTCGGCTTCTGCAGTCATGCTTCCGACACTAGGCGAGGCCCGGGCCCGAACCCGTGACGACAGCGGGGCGGTGGGCCGGATGGCCCACCGCCCCGCTCACTCGATCACCGGACCTACTGAATGACCGTGATCCGGTCCGTGGCCGGCGGGGCCAGCGGCGCCGTGGCCGACGAGTGCGCCGCCAGATACGCGTTGAACAGGTCCAGGTCGGATGCGCCGACCAGCTTGTTGGTGCCCTGTCCGAGCGCCGCGAAGCCGTCGCCGCCGCCCGCGAGGAACTCGTTCATCGCGACGCGGTACGTCTTGGCCGGGTCGATCGCCGCACCGTTCAGCTTGATCGTGTCGACGACGACGCGGGCCGCACCCGTCTTCGTCATGTCGAGGGTGTACGTCAGGCCCTTGGACACCTGAAGGATCTTCGGGCTGGCCTCGTTGGCGCCGCTGACCTGCTGCTGGAGCGCGCTGATCAGCTGGGCGCCGGTCAGGTCGACGACATTCATCATGTTGGTGAAGGGCTGCACGGTGAACGACTCGCCGTACGTCACCACCCCGTCGCCCTCACTGCCGGTCGACTTGTACACCAGGTCCCCACGGATGCCGCCCGGGTTCATGAAGGCGACGACCGCCCCGCCCTTGTCCGCCGGGGCCAGGCCCTCCAGCTGCGCGTCGGCGATCAGGTTGCCGAGCGGCTTCTCGGGGGCAGTGGAACCGCGGCCGTTGATGTCGGCGGAGATGAAGCCCTGCGGCTTGCTCGCGATGGGAGCCGCGAGGGTGTTCCAGCGGGCGATCAGGGCCGTCATGTCGGTGGCCTTGGGCTGGTCCCGCGTGACGACGTGATTCGCCGAGATCGGGTTCGAGGAGCTCGACGACTTCACCGACGTACGCACGATGTCCTGGGTGCTGCGGTCGTACGTGAGGGTCGTGTCCGTGTACAGCTTGCCGAACGACGACGCCGAGGTGACCAGGCGCGGGTTGCCCGCCGGGTCCGGCACGGTGCACACGTACGCCTGGTGCGTGTGGCCCGTGACCAGCGCATCGACCTTCGGGCTGATGCCCTTGGCGATGTCCACGATCGGCCCCGAGATGCCGTCACCGGCGCCGGGGCTGTCGCAGTTGTAGTTGTACGAGGAGGAGGCCGGAGCCCCGCCCTCGTGGATGAGCGCGACGATGGACTTCACACCCTGCCGGTCGAGCTCCTTGGCGTACTTGTTGACCGTCTCGATCTCGTCGTGGAACTTCAGGCCCTTGACGCCGTTGGCGGTGACGATGTTCGGCGTGCCCTCCAGGGTCACCCCGATGAAGCCGATCTTGACGCCGTCCTTCTTCCACACCGTGTACGGCTTGAGGATCGGCTTGCCGGTCTTCTCGTCCGTCACATTGGCGGCGAGGTACGGAAAGTCCGCGCCCTGGAACGTCCTGTCCTTCTCGTAACACCCCTCGACCGGGTGGCAGCCACCGTTCTGGAGACGGGCCAGCTCGACGGCCCCCTCGTCGAACTCGTGGTTGCCGACGGTCGTCACATCGAGATCGATCTTGTTGAGCGCCTCGATGGTCGGCTCGTCGTGGAAGAGCCCGGACAGCAGCGGGCTCGCGCCCACCATGTCGCCGCCGGCCGCGGTGATGGAGTACGGGTGGCCCTCGCGCGCGGTGCGCAGCGAGGAGGCGAGGTACTCGACACCACCGGCCGGGATCGCCTTCGTCGTGCCGTCGGCCTGCGTCTCGGTGACGTTGCCGGCCGAACCGGCCGGCGGCTCCAGGTTGCCGTGCAGGTCGTTGAAGGACAGCAGCTGCACGTCGACGGTGCGGGCGGGCGTGTGGTCGCCGTGGTCCTGGGCGCCGGCCGGCATCGCCGCGACGAGTGCGCCGACGGTGGCCAGCCCGGCCGCGGCGGCGAGCACCCGCCGTGACGCACGGTTCTTCTGCGGTGTCGCTGACATCGGTCCCCTTGTGAGTTCAGCGGGAGGGTTCGGCCCGCAGCCTAGAGTCAACGCGCGTAGCGCGACAGGTGTTTCGCGTTACGAACCGGTTGCCATGTGGTCGGTAAGGGGATCAACTACCCTGCACCGCCCGCATCTCGCACCTATCCGATCGAAAACGTCACGGCAATGGCCGAGCCCCGCGACGCCGCACTGACCCCCTCACGACCCCGCCCCGCCGTACGCTCGTACGCATGACGACTGATGTACCCCTCCCCGCCCCCGGGCGTGAGATCCGGACGCTCGACGTGCTCTCTGCCGACCAGGCCGGAGCCGTCCTCGATCTGCTCGACGAAGCGACCCGCGCCGACGGCAGGCCCGCGGTCTCCGAGCAGGGCCGGCTGCAGCTCAGGGGCGGGCGTCGGGAGGGTGTGCGGCACCTTCTGCTCACCAGCTCGGGCACCCTCGTCGGGTACGCGCAGCTGGAGGACACCGACCCCGTCGAGGCGCCGGCCGCCGAGCTGGTCGTACACCCCGCGCACCGCGGCCAGGGGCACGGGCGGGCGCTGGGCGCCGCGCTGCTCGCCGCGACCGGGAAGCGGCTGCGCGTCTGGGCACACGGCGGGAAGTCCGCGGCGCGCCACCTCGCCCAGGTCCTCGGCCTCTCCCTCTTCCGTGAACTGCGTCAGCTGCGCCGCGCCTTGAGCCCGCTGGACATTGCGGAGCCCGTGCTGCCGCCGGGCGTCACCATCCGCACCTTCGTGCCCGGCCAGGACGACGCCGCCTGGCTCGCGGTGAACAGTGCCGCCTTCGCCCACCACCCCGAGCAGGGGGCGCTCACTCAGCGTGACCTGGACGACCGCAAGGCCGAGCCGTGGTTCGACCCGAAGGGCTTCTTCCTGGCCGAGCGCGACGGCGAGCTGATCGGCTTCCACTGGACGAAGGTGCACGCCGAGGAGCAGCTCGGCGAGGTGTACGTCCTCGGCATCCGGCCCGACGCCCAGGGCGGCGGCCTCGGCAAGGCGCTCACTGCGATCGGGCTGCGCCATCTCGCCGCCGAGGGGCTGCCGACCGCGATGCTCTACGTCGACGCGGACAACAAGGCGGCCCTGACGGTGTACGAACGGATGGGCTTCGCCACCCATGAGGTGGACCTGATGTACCGCACGGAGTCCTGAGCAGCCGGTACGGAGTCCTGAGCAGCCCGCCCGGAGTCCTGGGCGGCACAGCTCTCCCCGGGGCGGCGTCGCTTGACGCCGCCCCTTCTTTCCGACACCCTTTCACTACTCAATTAGTGAAAGGGGTGAACATGGCACGGTCCGCAGCGGTCGAGTTCCGCATCGACCGGCACAGCGGCGTCGCCACGTACCTCCAGATCGTCCAGCAGACCAAACAGGCCCTCCGTCTCGGCCTGCTGGAGCCCGGCGACCGGCTGCCCACCGCACGCGAGGTCGTCGAGGCCACCGCCATCAACCCGAACACCGTGCTCAAGGCCTACCGCGAGCTGGAACGCGAAGGTCTCGTCGAGGCCCGGCGCGGGCTCGGCACGTTCGTACGCCGGGCCCTCGGCTCCACGGCCATCACGGACACGCCCCTGCGGGGGGAACTCACCGACTGGGTCCGCCGGGCCCGGGAGGCGGGACTGGAACGCGACGACGTGAACGCGCTCTTCACCGCCGTACTGGACAGCACGTTCAAGGGGGACAGACACACATGACAGGCGCTGCGATCGAGGCGAACGGCCTCGGTATGAAGTACCGGCGCAGGGACGGGGAATGGGCGCTGCGCGACTGTTCGTTCCGGCTGCCCACGGGGCGCGTGTGCGCGCTCGTCGGGCCCAACGGCGCAGGCAAGTCCACCCTGCTCGCCCTCGCCGCCGGGTTCCTGCGGCCGGCCGAGGGAACGGTCCGGATCCTGGGCACCACGCCCGCCGAGGCACGGTCCCGGATGGCGTTCGTGGCCCAGGACAAGCCGCTGTACCCGCAGTTGACGGTCGCCGAGACACTCTGGGCGGGCGCCGAGCTGAACCCCGCCACCTGGGACCAGGACACCGCCGAGCGCGTCATCGGGGACCTGCCCAAGGACGCCAGGGTCCGTACGCTCTCCGGCGGCCGGCGCACTCGCCTGGCCCTGGCCCTCGCGCTCGGCAAGCGGCCCGAACTGCTGCTGCTCGACGAGCCGATGGCCGACCTCGACCCGCTCGCCCGCCACCGGCTGATGGGCGTCCTGATGGCGGAGGCCGCCGAACACGCCACCACCATCGTGATGTCCTCGCACATCCTCGCCGAGCTGGAGGGTGCCTGCGACTACCTCCTGCTCGTCGACGGCGGCCGGGTCCGCCTCGGCGGCGAGACGGAGGACATCCTCGCCGCGCACGCCCTGCTGACGGGTCCGGTACGGGACCTGGCACCACACACCGTCGTCGAGTCCCGCACGACGGGACGGCAGCTGACCGCACTGGTACGGAGGGAGGGCCCGGTGGACGACTCGGCCTGGGAGATCGCGGAACCGTCGCTCGAGGAGCTGCTGCTGACGCATCTGCGGTCACCGGAGGCACCGGCGCTGCTGATGCCGAGCGCCGAGGCCGGCAGGGAGGTGGCTGCCGTATGAGCGCCATCGGTCTGCGTGTGCCCGCCGCACCCGCCGCCGGGTTGCGGGGCCCCGTCCACGTCCTCCTCCGCCAGCACCGCCGCTCCCTGTGGGCGGCCTGCGCGCTGCTGGTGCTGGGCATCGGCATTGTGGTCGGGTTCCGGATCTGGGTCGCGGTCGCGAGTTCGACCGAACGCTGCGCCGACGGCGACACCACCCGCTGCGGCGACGGCTCCTACCTGCCCACCTACGCCCGCACAGCCACCGAGACCTATCTGGCGGACGGCGGTACCGCTGTCCTGTTGCTCGCCGGGCTCATCGGCGTCTTCGTCGCGGGACCGCTGATCGCCCGCGAGCTGGAGAGCGGTACGTTCCGGCTCGCCTGGGCCCAGTCGGCCTCCCCGGCCCAGTGGCTGGCGGCCCGGCTCGCCCTGCCTGCGGCCCTGGCGACCGCCGGGATGACCGTTCTGGTCCTCGTCTACCGATGGGGCTGGTCGGGCATAAGGAGCAACCCGCGCGCCTCCGGACTGAGCTGGTTCCAGAGCGGTATACACCCCGCGCTCGGCCCGACCGCCGTCGCCTACGCCCTGCTGGCCGTGGCCGTCGGTGCCCTGTGCGCCGTGGTGGTACGCCGTACCGTCCTGTCCATGAGCCTCACGGCCCTCGTCCTGGGCACGGTCATACTCGGGTTGGGCAAGCGCCGCTACGAGCTCTGGCCGACCGTCCGCGCCCTCGGTGGCGACTACCCGAGCGGTGACGCCTGGTACACCGAGTCGGGCATGCTCACCGCCTCGGGCAAGGAGATCTACTCGAAGGACTGCATCCCGGCCGGCTCGGCGGAGTCCTTCACAAGCTGCCTGCGCAACCGGGGCGGCATCACGGGCTTCGTCGACTACCACCCCGCCTCGCACTTCTGGCCGCTCCAGCTGGTCGAGACCGGCATCCTGCTCGTCCTCGCCGCCGCTGCCGTCGCAATCGCCTTCCGCGTGCTGCGCCGCCGCCACGGCTGATCCGCCCCGATCACCGGGGTCCGGGCCGCAGAGGGGCGGCCCGGACCCCGCACAGGCGCCCCGTCGCCGCAACTGCGCACCCGCACACCGCTTCCTGCACGTCATGTCGCCGTTACCGGCCATTCAGACGCGCTTGCGACCCTCTCAGGATGCAGCCAGCTGTGCCGACCCCCCGCAACGGGAGAAATCCCGGCGGAGACCGTGCGATTCCCGCGGTCTCCGCGCTGTCCGACGCGCCCCAGGGGCCTTCCGCGCGGAACAATAGGGCCATGAGCCAGCAGCCCAGCTCCGAGGTCCCGGTCCAGCCCGCCGCGCAGCCGTCCATCGGCTCTCTCGCCGCGCACCGCCCGCATGCCGTCGCGTCGGCGAACGGCGCTCTTTCCACCGCCGCCGACCTGGATCCCGATCTCGACGCCGACGCGGATGCGTACGAACCCGATGTCGACGGCGACGAGCTGCCCCAGGGCCGGTTCCTCGACCGCGAGCGCAGTTGGCTCGCGTTCAACGAACGCGTGCTGGAACTGGCCGAGGACCCTGCTACGCCCCTCCTCGAACGGGCTAATTTCCTCGCCATCTTCGCCTCCAACCTGGACGAGTTCTTCATGGTCCGGGTGGCCGGTCTCAAGCGCCGTATCGCCACCGGCGTCGCCACCCGCTCCGCCTCCGGTCTGCAGCCCCGCGAGGTCCTCGACCTGATCTGGACCCGGTCGCGCGAGCTCATGGCCCGGCACGCCGCCTGCTACCAGCAGGACATCGCGCCCGCACTTTCCGACGAGGGCATCCAGCTGATCCGCTGGCCGGAACTGACCGAGAAGGAACAGGCCCGCCTGTTCACCTTCTTCCGGCAGCGGGTCTTCCCCGTACTGACGCCGCTGGCCGTCGACCCGGCGCACCCGTTCCCGTACATCTCGGGCCTCTCGCTCAACCTCGCGGTCGTCGTACGCAACCCGGTCAGCGGCCACCGGCACTTCGCCCGCGTCAAGGTGCCGCCGCTGCTGACCCGGTTCCTGGAGGCGTCTCCGCAGCGGTACGTCCCCATCGAGGACATCATCGCTGCGCATCTGGAAGAGCTCTTCCCGGGCATGGAGGTCCTTGCCCACCACATGTTCCGGGTCACCCGGAACGAGGACCTGG
Source organism: Streptomyces sp. NPDC002206 (assembly GCF_053593595.1). Classification (NCBI taxonomy): domain Bacteria; kingdom Bacillati; phylum Actinomycetota; class Actinomycetes; order Kitasatosporales; family Streptomycetaceae; genus Streptomyces; species Streptomyces sp. NPDC002206. The sequence goes on along the minus strand of NZ_JBSFCW010000034.1, from coordinate 38,596 downwards.
AGGTCGAGGAGGACGACGCCGAGAACCTCCTCAAGGCCCTGGAGAAGGAGCTCATGCGGCGCCGTTTCGGGCCGCCGGTGCGCCTGGAGGTCGAGGAGTCCATCGACCCGTACGTCCTGGACCTGCTGGTCCGCGAGCTCAAGGTGTCCGACGCCGAGGTCTACCCGCTGCCCGGACCGCTCGACCTCACCGGGCTGTTCGGCATAGCGTCGCTGGACCGGCCCGAGCTGAAGTTCCCCAAGTTCATCGCGGGCACCCACCGCGATCTCGCCGAGGTCGAGTCCGCCTCCGCACCCGACATCTTCGCCGCGCTGCGCGAACGCGATGTGCTGCTGCACCACCCGTACGACTCGTTCTCCACCTCCGTCCAGGCGTTCCTGGAACAGGCGGCGGGCGACCCGGACGTGCTCGCGATCAAGCAGACGCTGTACCGGACCTCGGGCGACTCGCCGATAGTCGACGCGCTGATCGACGCCGCCGAGTCCGGCAAGCAGGTCCTTGTACTCGTCGAGATCAAGGCCCGCTTCGACGAGCAGGCCAACATCAAGTGGGCGCGCAAGCTGGAGGAGGCCGGCTGCCATGTCGTCTACGGCCTCGTCGGGCTGAAGACCCACTGCAAGCTCTCGCTCGTGGTCCGCCAGGAGGGCGACACGCTGCGCCGCTACTCGCACGTCGGGACCGGCAACTACCACCCGAAGACGGCGCGGCTGTACGAGGACCTCGGCCTGCTGACCGCGGACCCGCAGGTCGGAGCGGACCTCTCCGACCTCTTCAACCGGCTCTCCGGCTACTCCCGCCGCGAGACGTACCGCCGGCTGCTCGTCGCCCCGAAGTCCCTGCGCGACGGGCTGATCTCCCGCATCAACAAGGAGATCGCGCACCATCGGGCCGGGCGCCCCGCCTACGTACGCTTCAAGGTCAACTCGATGGTCGACGAAGCGATCATCGACGCCTGCTACCGGGCCGCCCAGGCGGGCGTGCCGGTGGACATCTGGGTACGCGGCATCTGTGCGATCCGCCCCGGCGTCGCCGGCCTCTCCGAGAACATCCGGGTCCGCTCGATACTGGGCCGCTTCCTCGAACACTCCCGGGTCTTCTCGTTCGGCAACGGCGGCGAACCCGAAGTGTGGTTCGGCAGCGCCGACATGATGCACCGCAACCTCGACCGCCGGATCGAAGCACTGGTCCGCGTCACCGACCCCGCCCACCGCGTCGCGCTCAGCCGACTCCTGGAGACAGGTATGGCCGACACCACCTCCTCCTGGCACCTCGGTCCCGACGGGAACTGGACCCGGCACTCCACGGACACGGACGGCCAGCCGCTGCGGCACGTACAGGAAATGCTCATTGACGCCCGGAGGCGCCGGCGTGCGACGCCCTGACCACCAGACGACGACCCGGACGGACGTGTCCGCGGGTGCGGTCCTCGGCCCCTACCTGCAGGAACAGGCCGCGGACTTCCTGCGGAGCCTGCGACTGCACCACGAGAACAGCGCACCCACGGACGCCGGGACACTCGCCGCAGAAGAGGCCGCCGGCGCCCTGCGCCGGTCGGCCCGCCGCATCAGCGGCACCCTGCACACCTTCCGCTCGGCACTCGAACCGGGCTGGGCCGAACAGCTCCGTACGGAACTGGCCTGGCTCTCCGGCACCCTGGCCCGCGAGCACGCGTACGCGACCCGGCTCACCCGGCTCCTCGATGCGTTGCACGCCCTGTCCGGCACCGCGCTGCCCGCGGCCCGTGCGAAGGCCACGGGCAGCGCACCCCGCGATACCGATGCCGCCCGGCACGAGGTCGCCCAGCAGGCCGTCGTCCACGCCAAGGAACGCGCCGCGCTCGACGTCGGCGCGGCCCGGGCCGGGGCGCTGCTGGAGCGGCAGCTGACCCTCGCCAGGACCCGCGCGCACTCGGCGGCGCTCCAGGCGCTCGGCTCGTCCCGGTTCCACGCGGTCGCCGATGCCGTCGCCCTGCTCGCCTCCGAGGTCCCGCTCTCCGCCGCGGCCGACGCCCCGGCCGTCGAGATGCTGCACGGGCCCGCCGACCGTGCCGAACAGCGGCTGCTCGGTGCGGTGGCCGCGCTCCCGTCGGACGACGCGGTCGAGCCGTACAACGAGGCGTACGACGCGCCCTGGCACCAGACCCGCCTTCTGCTTCGACTGCACCGGTACGCCCACGAGGTGGTACGCGGTGCCCCCGACCCGGTCCTGGCCGCGCCCGGGCACGCGCTCGACCTGCACCGGGACGCGGCGGAGGCAGCGTCGGCGGCGGCATCGGCGGCCCGCACACCCCGGATCGCGCCGGCCACGGCGTACGCCCTGGGGGTGCTCCACGCCGACCAGCGGCACGAGGTGGAGGCGGCCCGCGCGGTGTTCCGGGAGACCTGGCCGTACGCGGCGGCCGTGACCGCGCCATGACCGGCACCACCGTGCAGGCCGCGGGGTGCGTGCTGTGGCGCCGGGCGCCGCACTCCGGAGAGCTGGAGATCTGCCTGGTACACCGGCCCCGCTACGACGACTGGTCGCACCCGAAGGGCAAGCTCAAGCGCGACGAGCCGGCGAGGGCCGCCGCCCTGCGCGAGGTCCTCGAGGAGACCGGGCACCACTGCGTACTGGGTGCCCCGCTGCCCTCCGTCCGGTATGTCGCGAACGACCGTCCCAAGGAAGTCACGTACTGGGCGGCCGAGGCGACGGACGGCGCTTTCGTCCCGGGCGACGAGGTGGACCGCATCCTCTGGCTCTCCCCGGAAGCGGCCCGCACCCGCCTCACCCAGCCCCGCGACCGCACCTTGCTGGACGCGCTGCTGACCGCCCTGCCGGCGGCATAGGGCGTTTTCGAGCCCGTCCGGCGCACCCCGGCACCGCCCGGCACATTCGAGCCCGCCCGGCGATCGAGGGCACTTTTGAGCCACCGGGCGATTGAGGGCAGAAGGGGCACCGACCCCCGGTAACCACACGCTCCGCGCACGCCCCGCAACCGCTCTGCGAGCGCCGCACCGCACCGCCCGCCACGGTTCACCTTCCGTTCACTCTCCCCCGTAGGCCGCTTCACCTGTTCTGCCTAATTTCGGCAGTGCACGGTGCGCGGCGAAACGCCGCACCACCCACCACATCGCACGCCGTCGTAGAACGAACAAGACCTCGGCGGCTCCTGGAAGGAAAAACCCGAAAGTGAAGCTTCAGCGCAAGAACCGGCTTCGTGCCACCGCGCTCGGTGCCCTCGCCGTCTCCAGCGCCCTGGTCCTCACGGCGTGCGGTTCGGACAACAACAGCGGTGGCAGCGCCACCGGTGGCAGCGGCGAGAAGACGAGCGCCGCGTCGGACGTCAAGTGTGACGACGCCAAGGGGCAGCTGCTCGCCTCCGGCTCCAGTGCGCAGAAGAACGCCATGGACCTCTGGGTCAAGAACTACATGGCCGGCTGCACGGGCGTCGAGATCAACTACAAGGCGTCGTCCTCCGGTGAGGGCATCATCGCCTTCAACCAGGGCACCGTCGGCTTCGCCGGCTCCGACTCGGCGCTGAAGCCCGAAGAGGTCGCCGACTCGAAGAAGATCTGCAAGACCGGCCAGGGCATCAACCTCCCGATGGTCGGCGGCCCGATCGCGATCGGCTTCCACCTCGAGGGTGTCGACAGCCTGACGCTGGACGCCCCCACGCTTGCCAAGATCTTCGACGGCAAGATCAAGAAGTGGAACGACAAGGCGATCGCCAAGCTCAACGACGGCGTGAAGCTTCCGAACAAGGCGATCCAGGCCTTCCACCGCTCCGAGGACTCCGGCACCACGCAGAACCTCGGCAAGTACCTCGCCGCCACCGCGCCGAACGACTGGAAGTACGAGCCCGAGAAGAAGTGGCCGGCCCCCGGTGGCCAGGCCGCGTCCGGCTCCGCCGGTGTCGCCGCCCAGGTGAAGCAGGTCGACGGCTCGATCGGTTACTTCGAGCTCTCGTACGCCTCTTCGCAGTCCATCTCCACGGTCGACATCAACACCGGTGGCTCCACCCCGGTCAAGGCCTCCTCGGAGAACGCCTCCAAGGCCATCGCCGCCGCCAAGATCGCGGGCACCGGCAAGGACCTGGCGCTCGACCTCGACTACACCACCAAGGCCGAGGGTGCCTACCCGATCGTCCTGGTGACGTACGAGGTCGTCTGCGACACGGGCAACAAGGCCGAGACGCTCTCCACGGTCAAGTCCTTCCTGAACTACACCGCCGGCGACGAGGGCCAGAAGCTCCTCACCGACGCCGGTTACGCGCCGATCCCGACCGAGATCAACGCCAAGGTCCGCGAGACCATCGCTTCCCTCTCGTAACCAGAAGCAACACCCGTAACACCAGCTGAATCAGCTCCACAGGCAACACGCGGCAGCCGGCCCGGTGCACCCCTCCGGGCCGGCCCGCCGCCCCACCCCATCCGGTGCACCGCCGCCAGGGGAGCGACACCGCTCCCCCACACAGACCGGAAAGACCATGGCTTCCACCACACCGATAGACACGCCACCGGCGCGCCCGGTGCAGCGCAAGCGCGCCAGGCCCAAGGCCCCCGGACGCGCAGGCGACAAAATCTTCCTGGGCCTCTCACGGGGTTCAGGCATTCTGCTGCTCGTGATCATGGCGTCGATCGCCATGTTCCTGACCTACCGCGCGACCCTCGCCGTCTCCAAGGACCAGGGCAACTTCTTCACCACGCTGGACTGGAACCCGGTCGGCGACAAGCCGGTCTTCGGTATCGCGGTCCTGCTCTTCGGCACAGTCGTCAGCTCGATCATCGCGATGGCCATCGCGGTTCCGATCGCTGTCGGTATCGCCCTCTTCATCTCGCACTATGCGCCGCGCAAGCTGGCCGCGCCCCTCGCGTACGTCGTCGACCTGCTCGCCGCAGTGCCGAGCATCGTGTACGGCATCTGGGGCGCCCTCTTCCTGGTCCCGTACCTGGAGGGCCTGAACCTCTGGCTCGACCAGTTCTTCGGCTGGACGTACGTGCTGGACAAGACCGAGGTCGGCGTCGCCCGCTCGCTCTTCACCGTCGGTATCCTGCTCGCGATCATGATCCTGCCGATCGTGACGAGCGTCAGCCGCGAGGTCTTCCTCCAGGTCCCGAAGATGAACGAGGAAGCCGCCCTCGCCCTCGGCGCCACCCGCTGGGAAGTCATCCGCCTCTCGGTGCTGCCCTTCGGCCGCTCCGGCGTGATCTCGGCGTCGATGCTGGGCCTCGGCCGCGCACTCGGTGAGACGATGGCCGTCGCCACGGTCCTGTCGCCGAGTTTCCTCATCTCGGCGCATGTCCTGAATCCCGGCGGCGGAACGTTCGCCCAGAACATCGCCGCGAAGTTCGACGAGGCCGACCAGTTCGGGCGTGACGCCCTGATCGCCTCCGGCCTCGTCCTCTTCATCCTCACCCTGCTGGTCAACGGCGCGGCCCGGCTCATCATCGCCCGCCGCAAGGAGTACTCGGGGGCCAACGCATGAGCCAGGCAGCCAACACCGGCATTCAGGAACGCCCCACCCCTACGGCGGCCGCTTCCAGGAACAGCCTCAGCAGCCGGGCGCTCCCCCGCTGGGCCCCGCTCGCCTTCGCGGCCGCAGCGATCGTGCTCGGCGTCGGCATCGGCGCGGCGGCGGGCTGGCAGAGCCGCATCCAGTGGGGCCTGTTCTCCGCGGTGCTCTTCGTCGTCATCTCGTACATCACGACGTCGGTGGTCGAGAACCAGCGCCAGGCCAAGGACCGGCTGGCCACCAGCATCGTCTGGGTGTGCTTCCTCCTCGCCATCGTTCCGCTGGCATCGCTGGTCTGGACGACTGTCAGCCGCGGCGCGAAGGTCCTGGACGGCTACTTCCTCACCCACTCCATGGCCGGCGTGCTCGGCACGGAGCCGGGCGGCGGTGTCTACCACGCGCTGATCGGCACCCTGGAGCAGGTCGGCCTCGCCACCCTGATCTCCGCCCCGATCGGCCTGCTGACCGCCGTCTACCTGGTGGAGTACGGCAAGGGCGCGCTCGCCAAGGCCGTGACGTTCTTCGTCGACGTGATGACCGGTATCCCGTCCATCGTGGCCGGTCTCTTCATCCTGTCGATCATGCTGATGACACAGCTCCAGCCGTCCGGCCTGATGGGTTCGCTGGCGCTCACGATCCTGATGATCCCGGTCGTGGTCCGCTCCACCGAGGAGATGCTCAAGCTCGTCCCGAACGAGCTCCGCGAGGCATCGCTCGCCCTCGGCATCCCCAAGTGGCGCACCATCCTGAAGGTGGTCCTGCCCACCGCGATCGGCGGCATCACCACCGGTGTGATGCTCGCGATCGCCCGGATCGCCGGCGAGACCGCACCGATCATGCTGCTGGTCTTCGGCAGCCAGCTGATCAACCCGAACCCCTTCCAAGGCGCACAGTCGTCGCTCCCCTTCTACATCTGGGAGCAGTACAAGATCGGCAGCGAGGCGTCGTACGACCGCGCCTGGGCCGCTGCTCTGGTCCTGATCGCCTTCGTCATGATCCTCAATCTGGTGGCCCGCGGCATCGCCCGCTGGAAGGCCCCGAAGACCGGCCGCTGACGCGGCACGAAAGAAGCAGTGATTCAGATGGCCAAGCGCATCGACGTCAGCGGCCTGTCCGCCTATTACGGCTCCCACCTCGCCATCGCGGACATCTCGATGACCGTGGAGCCCCGCTCCGTGACCGCCTTCATCGGCCCGTCCGGCTGCGGCAAGTCCACCTTCCTGCGCACCCTGAACCGGATGCACGAGGTCACCCCCGGTGGCCGCGTCGAGGGCAAGGTGCTGCTGGACGACGAGAACCTGTACGGCTCCCACGTCGACCCGGTCACCGTGCGCCGCACGGTCGGCATGGTCTTCCAGCGTCCGAACCCGTTCCCGACGATGTCGATCTTCGACAATGTCGCGGCGGGCCTGAAGCTGAACGGCTCGTACAAGAAGAGCCAGCTGTCGGACGTCGTCGAGAAGTCCCTTCGCGGCGCCAACCTCTGGAACGAGGTCAAGGACCGCCTGAACAAGCCCGGCTCCGGCCTCTCCGGCGGCCAGCAGCAGCGCCTGTGCATCGCCCGCGCGATCGCGGTCGAGCCGGATGTGCTGCTGATGGACGAACCGTGCTCCGCCCTGGACCCGATCTCCACCCTCGCCATCGAGGACCTGATCGGCGAGCTGAAGGAACGCTTCACGATCGTCATCGTGACGCACAACATGCAGCAGGCGGCCCGCGTCTCGGACCGTACGGCGTTCTTCAACCTCGCGGCGGTCGGCAAGCCCGGCAAGCTCGTGGAGATCGACGAGACGGAACGGATCTTCTCCAACCCGTCGGTCCAGGCCACGGAGGACTACATCTCCGGCCGCTTTGGGTGATCAAGGACCGCCTTGGGGTGCTGCATGGCGGTGCCACCCACAAGGCAAAGGGTCCGCCCCCGCTCCTCACAAGGGAGCGGGGGCGGACCCAATTTCGGGACCCGAACCACCTGACCGGCACATCGAGGCCGCGCGGCAATTCGTTCAAGCCGGGACGACGGGCAGATCAAGCTCTTCGGCCGATCGATCAGGACCGATCGGGGACCCGTCGGAGGGCACATCAAGCCCGTCCGGGGATCGAGGACAAAGCGGCCACCGGACGACCCCGGTGCTTATCCGCCCTAACCGAACATCAGCACAATGAGCCCGTAACTGGCCGCGGCCACCAACGCCGCAGCCGGCATCGTGATGAACCACCCGAGGATGATGTTCTTCGCGACCCCCCACCGCACCGCGTTCACCCGCTTCGTCGCCCCCACACCCATGATCGCCGAGGTGATCACATGCGTCGTGGAGATCGGCGCGTGAAACAGGTAGGCCGAGCCGAACATGATCGACGCCCCGGTCGTTTCGGCGGCGAAACCCTGCGGCGGGTCAAGCTCGATGATCTTCCGGCCGAGCGTCCGCATGATCCGCCAGCCACCCGCGTACGTACCCAGCGAGAGCATCAGCGCGCAGACGAGCTTCACCCAGACCGGGATCGGGTCGTTCGGACTCTCGACATCGGCGATGACCAGCGCCATCACCACGATGCCCATCGTCTTCTGCGCGTCCTGCAGACCGTGCCCGAGCGCCATCCCGGCAGCCGAGACCGTCTGCGCGATCCGGAAACCGCGCTTGGCCTTGTGCGGGTTGGAATTCCGGAACATCCACATGATCGCGACCATCACCAGATAGCCGCCGATCAGACCGACGACGGGCGAGATGAACATCGGGATGACGATCTTGTCGAGCACCCCGTCCCAGTGCACCATCGTTCCGCCGGCCAGCGCCGCACCGACCATGCCACCGAACAGGGCGTGCGAGGACGACGACGGCAGCCCGAAGTACCAGGTCACGAGGTTCCAGATGATCGCGCCGGTGAGCGCGGCGAAGAGGATACCCATCCCCTTCTGCCCCTCGGGCGTCGCGATCAGGCCCTCACTGACGGTCTTGGCGACCCCCTGGCCCAGGAAGGCACCGGCGAGGTTCATCACGGCGGCCATCGCCAGGGCCGCCCGCGGGGTCAGTGCCCGGGTGGAGACCGAGGTGGCGATGGCGTTCGCCGAGTCGTGGAAGCCGTTGGTATAGGTGAAGCCGAGCGCGACAGCAATGGTCACGACCAGCGCAAAGGTGTCCACGTGGTTCAGGACTCCTTGACCGCAATGGTCTCCACCGTGTTGGCGACGTGCTCGAACGCGTCGGCCGCCTCTTCCAGCACATCCACGATCTGCTTGAGCTTCAGCACCTCAATGGCGTCGTACTTGCCGTTGAAGAGATGAGCAAGCAGCTTCCGGTGGATCTGGTCGGCCTGGTTCTCCAGACGGTTGACCTCGATCCAGTACTCGGTGAGGTTGTCCATCGTCCGCAGACTCGGCATCGCCTCGGCGGTCAGCTCGGCCGCCCGCGCCAGTACCTCGATCTGCTGCTCGACACCCTTGGGGAGTTCTTCGACCTGGTACAGCACGACCAGGTCGACGGCCTCCTCCATGAAGTCCATGATGTCGTCGAGTGACGATGCGAGGTTGTAGATGTCCTCGCGGTCGAACGGCGTGATGAAAGAGGAGTTCAGCTGGTGGAAGATCGCGTGGGTGGCATCGTCCCCTGCGTGCTCCGCTGCCCGCATACGCTCCGCGATCTCGACTCGGGAGGCAGAGTCCGCCCCGAGCAGTTCCATCAGGAGTTTCGAGCCCGTGACGATGTTGTCCGCGGATGCGGAGAACATGTCGTAGAAGCTCGTCTCCCTGGGGGTCAGACGAAAGCGCACGTGGGGTCCTCGGGATGCTTTGGATTCGGTCAGGCTGATGCTAGGCGCATCATCCGGCCACGGCTAACCGGCGTTCTTCAGTGTCGCGCATCGGGCACAGTGATCAGCACGGGCCCCCGGTCACGTTTCAGCTGAATTCGTTAGGATATACCCACCAGGGGTATATAAAACGGCAGGGTAAAGAGAAAACGGGAGGCAGCAATGAGCATCACCGAGGCCACAGAGGCCACGGGTCCTGCGGAAGCGACGGACCCCACATCGATCGTCACCGACCACGACCGCGGCATACACGGCTACCACCACCAGAAGGCCGAGCACGTCAAACGGCTGCGCCGGATCGAGGGCCAGATCCGCGGCCTGCAGCGGATGGTCGACGAGGATGTCTACTGCATCGACATACTGACCCAGGTCTCGGCGTCCACGAAGGCCCTCCAGTCGTTCGCGCTCCAGCTCCTGGAGGAGCATCTGCGGCACTGCGTCGCCGACGCGGCGGTCAAGGGCGGCGAGGAGATCGACGCCAAGGTCGAGGAAGCCACGAAGGCGATCGGCCGCCTCCTCCGTACCTGAGGTGACCCACCCGACGTGGGCTTCCGTCACCTCTTCTGCGCCGCCCTCCCGACCGGCCCCCTTCGTCCGTCATTCCCGGTGGTCGGTCTGCCGGGGGACGGTGGTGCGTTCGGCGGTGGCAGTCACCTCGACGTTGAGCACTTCGTCGATACGGTCCGCACTGAGCCGTTCCCCGATCGCCGCCGATGCCGCGATCATCAGCTCACCGCACAGCTCGATCTCGGCAAGGGCCACATGGTCGTGATCGGTCCGAGCGCTGAGCGTCACCACGTACGTCACCTCTCACTGCCGTCGCCGACTTCCTAGCGTAGGGAGCGGACCACGCGCCGCGCATGGCACGGACGGACCATTTCGTCCCCGCCGGATGCCTACGCGCCCCGACCGCGCCGCCACCGACCCCGTCCGCACCGCTACCGCTGCCCCTGTTGGATCTTCCCGGTGTAGATGTCCCGATCATCCGGAAGCTGTACGGTGACCGGCGTCCCGAACCCGGACAGCAGCGTCGTCGACACCACCTGCACCATCGGGCCGCCGTTGCCCCCGTTGGCGAAACTGAACCGGTGCCGCACCTTCCGCAGCCGCCCCGCCTCGTCCAGATACACGTCGAACGGCACCGCGTTCGTGCGGAACCCTCGCGCCGCCGCGGCCAGCGCATCGCGTGATCCCGGCGAGGCGGCCCGTGCCGCCCGCCCGATGTCCGCGGTCCCCCGGTAGTGCCGGACCGGCACCCCGCCCAGCTCGCTCCGCCCCAGGTACGCCACCTCGCGCGCCCCGCGCAGCAGTTCGGCGGCGGCCATCGGGTCGGTGGCCCCGCCGGTGACCAGGTTGCCGTCCTCCAGAGCCGTCGTATCGACCCTGACCCACTTGCTGTCGGGCACTCCGGCGCCACGGTTCTTCATGTACAGCGCGCCGGGGGTGAAGAGCTCGGTGATGGGACGGTGTTCCTCCTCGCCCGCGGCATCCTTCGGCAGCACGAGCGTGAGCCGGCCCAGCTGCTTGTGGAAGTCGTACGTGCCCCGGCCGGTGATCGTCACCCGCGTCCCGCCGGCCGCGGTCTCCATCGACGTACGCACCTCGGCGCTTCCGGCAACGGCCCGCCCCCCTGGCTGGTTTCCGCCCCTCCCGTCACCCCCGGCGAGCACCTCGGCCGCCCGGCGGACGACATCGACGGAATCGGCCCCGCCCCGCTCGTCCGCGACGGCCCGGCCGCCGACGACACCGCCGCTTCCGCCGCCGGCCGAACATCCGGCGGCCGCCGCCATCACGCCCACCACGGCGAGGGCGCAGACAGCGCGCGCCCCGCCTCCGGACCTGTGCTGCTGCACCACCATCGCCTGCCAACCCCCAACGACGTAACTGCTTGCCCGAGCACCCCGCCCGCTTCGCATAACGACCACCCGTGTCCCCCGTCACGCCGTGCCCGTAGGCCTCACCGCCAGGTGGCCGTCCCCAGTACCGTGGACGCGTGTATGACCAGCACACGGACGAGGCACCGCCGGCCGCTCCCGGCGCAGCGACCGCACCTCCCGCGCACGAGCCGTTCACCATCGAACGCGGCTCGTTCTGCATAGCCCGCTGCAGCTGCGGCTGGACCGGTCCGGCCCGCCGCTCGCGCGACCGCGCCCGCACGGACACCGAAGAGCACCGCTCCGCCCCTTGATCACCGATCACCCCTCTGATCGCCGATCGCTTCCCGATCGCCGATCACCTCCCCGGTCGCCGATCACCCCGACCCGCGACGAGGCCATCACCCGGAGGTCCGATGAACCTGCCGAACCGGCGCACCCTGCTCACCGTGGGCGCGGCAACAGCCCTCGCCGGCGTCACCGCATGCAACACGACCAACTCCAGCTCCGGCTCCGACTCCGGCAGCAGCTCCTCCACCACCACGACCCGCACCACGTCGAAGCCACCCGCCTCCGCCGGCCCGAAGGGCCCGGCCAACTGGTCCGCCCTGGCCAACAGCCTCGAAGGCACACTCGTACGCCCCGGCGACGCCACCTATCCGACGGCGCGCCAGCTCTACAACACCCGGTTCGACAAGCTGAAGCCCGCGGCCGTCGCCTACGTCCGGCACGAGGCGGACATCCGCGAGTGCCTGGCCTTCGCCCGCCGCAGCGCCACGCCGGTTTCCATCCGCAGCGGCGGCCACTCCTACGCGGGCTGGTCGAGTGGCAACGGCCGCCTGGTCATTGACGTCTCATCACTCTCCCGCGTCGACCGGGACGGCACCATCGGCGCGGGCGCCAAGCTCATCGACGTCTACTGGGGTCTCTCTCGGCACGGCCTGACGATCCCCGGCGGCTCCTGCCCGACGGTCGGCATCTCCGGCCTGACCCTGGGCGGCGGCCACGGTGTGGCGTCCCGCGCATACGGCCTGACCTGCGACAGCCTCACCGCGGCCACCCTCGTCACGGCCGACGGCAAGACCGTGACCGCCGATGCCAAGCACCATCCGGACCTCTTCTGGGCGCTGCGCGGCGCGGGCAACGGCAATTTCGGTGTGGTCACCGAGCTGAAGTTCCGCACCCGCCCGGCCCCGCAGACAGTGATGGCGTACATGTCGTGGCCCTGGTCACGCGCCCAGTCCGTGATCGCGGCCTGGCAGGCATGGGGCCCGGACCAGCCGGACGAGATCTGGTCATCCGCGCATCTGGCGGCCGGGCCGGGCGGCGGCAGACCGACGGTGTCGATCGCCGCCTTCAGCCTCGGCACCTACGGCGACCTGCAGAATGCCGTCGATCGCCTCGCCGACCGGATCGGCGCATCGGCCACCTCGGTCTCGCTGCGCCGCCGCAGCTACCAGGACTCGATGCTCGTGTACGCGGGCTGCTCGACGATCACCGAGGCCCAGTGCCATCTGCCGGGCAGGACACCCGGCCGCACCCCGAAGGGCGCACTCCAGCGCGAGACGTACGCCGCCGCGTCAGACTTCTTCGACCACTCCCTGCCCCCGGCGGGCATTCGCGCCCTGCTCCACCGGGCCGAGGCGTTCACCCGGATCGGCGTGCACCCGAGCGGTGGCGGCGGATCGATCGCACTGACAGCGCTGGGCGGGGCGATCAACCGGGTCGCCCCCGGCTCGACGGCCTTCGTCCACCGCCGCTCCCGGATGCTCGCCCAGTACATCGGCTCATGGCGCCCCGGCACGGCGGGCACCGCCCAACAGAACTGGCTGAAAGGCACCCACGCGGCGCTGCACCCCTACGCGTCCGGGGCGGCGTACCAGAACTACACCGACCCGAAGCTGAACGACTGGCGGCGGGCGTACTACGGCACGGCGACCAGCCGTCTGACCCGCCTGAAGAGGCAGTACGACCCTGGGCGGCTGTTCACGTTCCCGCAGGCGCTGTGACGTGGGGCGGCGGGCCGCGGAACGAACCCCGGCCCGCCGCCGCCGAACGTCTGGATCTACCGCCTACGCGGCCAGATCCTTCTCGCCGACGCCGCCGCCCGACCCCCGGCGCGGCTCGGGGATCCCGAGCGCCCCGCCCCGGCCCTCGGCCGTGGCCGGCACCGGACGGCGCGACCGCACCAGCCGACCCACCCGTTCCGACCGGGAGACGGCCGTCACCACCGGAGTCAGCAGCGCCATCGCGAGCGGCGCGAGCAGCAGCGCGGTGGCCGTGCCGAGCGCGAATCCGCCGATGACGTCGGTGGGGTAATGGACCCCCATGTAGATCCGGCAGAACCCTTCCAGCAGCGCGAGGGCGATCGCGGCGAAGCCGAACCTGCGGTTGGCCACGAACAGCCCGACGGCCAGAGCCATCGCCATGGTCGCGTGGTCGCTCACAAAGGAGAAGTCGTCCTTCCCCGACACGAGGACGTCCAGTCCCTGGTGGTCGTGGAACGGACGCGGCCGCTCCACGAAGCCCCGGATCGGAATGTTGACGAGCAGTGCGATACCGGCGGCGAGCGGCGCCCAGACGATCCCGGTGACAGCCGTCACCGAATCCTCGGCCGTGCCGCGCCGGCGAACGCTCCACCAGCACCACAGGACCACCAGGACCATGCCGAGCATGATCCCGTACTCGCCGACGAACTCCATGACCCGGTCGAACCAGGTCGGAGCGGACTTCGCGAGCCCATTGATGTCGTAGAGCAGGCTGACGTCGGGGTTCGACCCATCCAGTGCGAGTCCAGCCATCTGCTGCGGCCCCTTGCCTTGTCTGCTGCCGCGGTGCACGCCCGTGTGCACCGCTTATGACGAACCCCCGTGTTCGGTTCGACCACCGCGTCGATCGCTACTTCGATCCCTGCGGCGATCGCTACTGCGTGATGCGTGTGACTGTGCCGGTCAGTGCCACATGGTCAGTGCGCATGCTGTCCCAGTCCAGGGAACGACACGCTCCGGGCGTACGTTCCACTCTCCACCGAATGATCACCATGACGTTATCGAAGAGTGACTCATCGTCGCAGCTCAGGGCCCAGGCTTCACAGAGAGTTCCGGCCACGTCCGACCCTGCGTCATACCGTCGGAAGCGCCGTCGGAAGGGCCGCGGCCCCGTCCTTCGTGACGCGTGTCGCACCGAAGTAGTCGGGCGTGTCGATCTTGTCGAACCGGATCACTGCCCCGGTGTACGGCGCATTGATCATGTATCCGCCGCCGACGTACAGCCCCACATGGCGGATAGCCCGGGAGTTGGTCAGGTCGTCCGAGAAGAACACCAGGTCACCGGGGAGCAGCTCGTCCCGTGACGGGTGCGGGCCTGCGTTGTACTGATCGTTCGCCACGCGCGGCAGCTCGATGTCGACGGTCCGGTACGCGGCCTGCGTCAGCCCGGAACAGTCGAACCGCCCGCCCTGATCGGCCGTGCCGTTCCCGCCCCACAGGTACTTCGTACCGAGCTTCCTCTGCGCGAAGTAGATCGCCCCGGCCGCCTGCCGCGACGGCTCGACCCGCCCGACCGGCCGGGCGAAGCTCTTCTCCAGGGACCGGATGATTTTGACGTAGTTCTGTGTCTCGGAGATCTGCGGTACGCCGCCCGCCCTGATCACCCGGTACGCACCGGCGTTGTACGCGGCGAGCATGTTGTCGGTCTGATCCCCCGGCACCTTCTTCACGTACCCGGCGAGTTCGCAGTCGTAGCTGGCGGCGGACGGGATCGCGTCGGCCGGATCCCATACGTCCCGGTCCCCGTCGTTGTCCCCGTCGATCCCGTGACCGGCCCAGGTCCCGGGGATGAACTGCGCGATTCCCTGCGCCTCGGCCGGGCTCTGGGCCCTGGGGTTCCACCCGCTCTCCTGGTAGAGCTGGGCGGCCAGCAGAGCGGGGTTGATGGCCGGGCAGAGGTTGCCCCACTTCTGGACGAGCGGCTGGAACTTCGCCGGCACGGCCCCCTTGGCCAGGCCGACGGCCCCGTTGCTGCCGAGGCCGGCGGCAGCGGAGTACGTACCGACGACGAGCAGCGCCATGAAGCACATGGCCAACCCGATGCCGATCCCACCGGCCATCCAGAATTTGCGCACGCCACAACCATCCCCCATCGGGGCAGGGTTCAAGGGCCGTTTCGCGGGTGTGTGCGAGTTGTCCGGATCACCACGGTCATGGCTGCCGTCGGTGACACCGACCAGCCATCAGGACGCCCCGGTGGACCAGTAGTCGGAGCGGACGTTGGGACGAGGCAGCGGGTAGACACCTTTGTACGACGGGCCGTTCGGCTCGGAGGTGGAATCGGCGACCTTCGACTCCTTCACGCACGGGCTGTCCGCCTCGAAGAACGCCTGCCCCTTTCCGCGGAAACTCAGATTGATGCCGAACCCGGCCTTCGTCTGCGCGTAGACCGCCGGGAACTCCTTGTCGTTGTTGATCCCCTTGATCCGGTAGTCGTTCTTCCGCCAGAACTTCTCCACCCTGTCGAGGAATTCCTCGCGCCGCCCGGCCGACACGATGGTCATCACGGTGCGCCTGCGGGTCACGTCGCAGCTTCCCGTCGTCGTCGGACCGTGCGGGCGCAGTGATCAGCGGCCGGTCCGCCACTGCACGTATGCGACCACACAGGCACCGGACGGGGCATGGGCCCCAGGACCCAAAATGCCTCTCAAATTCCGCAACGTCAGGACGCGCTGACCGACCAGAAGTCGGAGTGGACGTTGGGACGGGGGAGAGTCTCCACGCCCGTATAACTGGGCCCATTCGGCTGGGTGGTGGAATCGGCAACCTCCGACTTCTCCACGCATGGGCTGTCAATCTCGAAGAACGCCTGGCCTTCGCCTCCGATGATCAGAGTGACCCCGAAGCCGTCCTTCGTCTGAGCAAAGATCGCCGGCACATCCTCATCGTTGTTGACCGCCTTGATCCTGTAGCCGCTCTTGCGCCAGAAGCGATCCACTACTCCCAGGAAACTGCCGCGACGCTCGGCCGACACGATGGTCATTACTGCACGCCTTCGAGTTACGTCACACGTGCCGGTGGTGGTCGGACCGTGTGTCCACTGCACCTCCGGTTCAATCTCCTTCAGTACGGCGTCGAGGATTCCATCGGCCCGGACCGCCGCCTCCTGCATATTCATATCCGTCCGCTTCCCTCCATTCGCACAACCTGAGATTGCCATGCACAGCAGAAGTGCCGCCGTCGCGATCCGCAAGAGGAATCTCATCGGTACTCCTCCGTCTTAAGTTTTTGGGAGCGCCCTGCCGCAACTAGAGCGATGTTGCTTGCCGATACCGCGTCTCTGTCCGGGTCAAAGTACTGGGAGTGCGCATCGATCGAGAATCCTCTTCTGCTGATCAAATCCGGCCCTTCATCCACAGGAAAGCGCCTCGCACCAAATTCCCGACTAGCCGGGTCCTTGCCGAACCAGAGATCGTCATCTCCCGAGTCGGCGAGATCTCCAGCCACATGGGCAACGGGTGGCCCTCCAGCGATCAACCCCACCGCGCCGACAACAGCCTGCTGTTTGGAAGGAAGCTTGGTCACCACGTCGTTCTCGGCCGCCCCGACGAAGACGTGGTCCTTCCCGACCCCGAGATCCTCGGCATGGTCCACACCGACACCGGGACTGCCGACGAGGACGATGTCATCCACTCCGGGAATCCCGTCGCCTTGCTGTGTGGCTGCTCCGACAGTGCGCGAGCCATACGAGTGCCCAATGGCCGTCAAGTGCGGATCTTCATTCTCATTCGTGGCCACCAAGCCACGCATAAACCCGTTTAATGCGCTGCCGCCCCTCTCCGCCCTTTCGTCGCCCATTACCGCCAAGCTCCTAATTCCGTCCGGCGTCTGCGGTGCGTCATAACCAAGCCAGACGATCGCCGCACTGGAATGATCGAGGTAACGAGTTCCGATCGCCGTGTCACGAGCACGCTTGAGGTCACCCTCCGCGAAGTCCTTATCCAGCGCCGTGTTCAACCCCGGAACATATGCCGACACATTTCTTGCCGTATCCGGATTGCCAAACGAGACGATCGCCCGTCCGTTTCCCTCGTCGCCAATCCCGAGCAGATACATGGCGGGCTCACCAGGTTTGCGCGGCAACTGCAGTTGCCGATCGATCTCCCTCAGCCCCGCCAACTGCGTCTCCGCCATCTCGTCGTCCCGCCCCTCCAGCTTCCCGATCAGCAGCTGAAGGTTGTCCCGGTTGGCCGCATCCCGTACCACCGCCGGGATCCCGTCCAAGTTGCCGATCCGGTCCGGGTACACCGCGAGGTACTCCTCCCGCTGTTCCTGCGTCAGACCGGCCCACCACGCCTTCCGTTCGGCCGGGCTCGCATCGTGCGGGATGGCGTCTTTCAGGTATCCGCGTGCCGCCCCTCATACGGCTGCCGCGTCCGTCGCCGCGTCCGTCCAGGTGGCGTCGGGGACCTTCAGCCCCTCCTCGGCCTTCAACTTCCGCAGGATCCGCGCGTACCGCCAGTCGATCTCCGCGGCCGTCCGTACGGCCTTTTCCAGCCGGTCCGCGATCTCCTGCGCTTTCGCCGCATGCGGGTTGGGTGCGACGAGCCCCGAGGACGGCAGCAGTCCCGGTAACCCCCGCCCGGTCGCGGTCCCGCCCGGCAGCGGCTCCCCGTCGATCAGGCCTTCGCCGGCCTCGGGGTACGTCACCGACCCGTCCGCGTGCACCGTGAAATTCAGGGCGTCCGCATCGCTCAACGCTCCTTGCAGCACTCGCTGTTGGGCCCGCATCTCGTGCGCGAGGCTGTTCAGCGCGGTACGGAGCAGGCCGCACTCCGTGTACACGTACTGGAAGTTCCGGCTCAGCTGCCGCAGCCGCGCCACAGCCGCATCGGCAGCCTCGCCCTGCTGCGTACCGCTCAGGCCGTTCATCAGCTGCTTGTCGATGCTGTCCCGGCCCGCGTCGGCCCGGTTGCTCGCCCGGCCCCACCCGTCGGCCGCGCCCTCCAGCTCGGCGCACTTCAGATCACGTAACTGCGCCCAGGTGAGTGTCGAAGTCACTGCCCACCACCGCGCGCCGCCACCGGTGCGAAGGACTGCCTCACGGCCTCGTTCGTCTCACCCTGGGCGCGTGCGACATCCCGCAGATTCCCGGCGAGGCTCCGGCACTCGCCGCGCGCGGCTTCGATCCGCCGCTGCCACGACTCCCGTACGGCGCCCAGTTCGGTCAGCGCCTCCAGCCCTGCGGTACCCGCCACGACGCCCTCGTGCGCGGTCTCCAGCTCGGACTTCACCGGACCCAGCTGCGTGTGCAGCGCCTCCGCTCCCCCGGCAGCCCGCATCCAGGGTCCATCGCTGTGCCTCAGCTCATCCCCGCCACCGCCACCTCCCCCTGCCCCGCCCAGATCACGCAGCCTCTGCCTCTGCCCGCCCACCACGGCCACGCCGCTCACCCCGCTCCTTGATCGTGGAGCGGCACTGTGCCAAATCCGGCCTGCTCGACACGCCGACCGCGGCAGCCCCTGGGACGGGCGTACGGCCCTGAATTCCAGGGCCGTACGCCCGCCGCGCCCGTAGCCACATTCACCCGAATGATGGGCCGTCGGACCGCGGCCAAGGACTCGAGCCCGGTTCAAAAGGAAAGATATAGCCCATCTAGTCACACTTGTTGGCGAGATACCACTTTCCTGGCTGTCTCGCATGGTTCCATCTCGTCATGGAGGAGATCAGATGATGACTGGAGACCGACAGCAGGACAGCTACCGACAGGCGGCCACGTCTCGGCGGCGGCTGCTGGCCGCTGCCGCCCTGGCACCGGTGCTGGGCGGGCCGGGCTCGGCCGTCGCTCGCGCGATGCCCGCCGGGGGGCACAACCACCGGCGGGTCAGGCCGGTGACCACCACCGTGGCGGACTGGGCGGCCGTAGCGAAAGTGCTGGGCCGCAGCGGCAACCTGCTGCGAGGGACGACGTACCACACCCCCTTCCCCCGCGACGATCTTCGCGTCGTCGTCGAGGGCGACATCGTCATCACACCGGAGCTCGCACTGGGTGCGCACGTGGCCTTCGTCCGCTACGCCGACGGCAGCACGATGTGCATGGGCGATGTGGCGGTCACCGAGGACGAACTGCAGCGGGTGATCGACGCCTGGCAGGAGAATGGAATTGCGCAGACCGCGCTCCACAAGCATCTGCCCGCCCATAGCCCCGACATTTGGTGGGTCCACGTCCACGGACACGGCCATGACGAACTGGCCCTGGCGCGCGGCCTGAGCGCGGGATTCGAACGCACCGGCATCCCGCCGGCAAGACCGTCCGGCCCGCCGAGCCCCGTCCACCTGGACATTGCCGGAATCGAAGCTGCGCTGGGCGCCAAGGGTTCCAGCGACGGCATGGTCTACAAGGCCGTCTTCGCCCGCCGCGAGACGATCTGCGACGGCCATCTGGTATTGCCCTCCGGTCTGGGCGCGACCAGCGCGTTCATCTTCCAGCCGCTGAAAGACGGCAGGGTAGCGCTCAGCGGCGACTGCGTCATGCTCGCAGAGGAGGTCCAGAACGTACTGGGAGCCTTGCGGAGGGGCGGGATCGAGCTCGTCGAGCTGCACAACCACCACTTGACGGAGAGCCCCCGCCTGTTCTTCACCCATTTCTGGGCCGTGGGCGACGCCGTCGAGCTCGCCGGAGCGCTGCGCTGCGCAGTGGATGCCACCAACGTGGTGCCGACCAGCGGCGTGTGACGAGCAGACGGCGGATTGCTGCCCCCACGACATCCCCGTGCTGCCGGTGACGGTTCTTCGCGGTCGGCTGCCCCGCCCCCACCGCCCCGCAGGCCATCACCGGGGGCGGCCCGCGACCCCTTCATGTGGGCCAATTGCCCCACAGTGGTGCGTGCCCCGGCGGTCTGCGGGGTACCCACGACATACTTATGCCCTACTTCATCCCGGTAGGTGCTGCATCACCCCTCAGAACCCATATCTGGAGCTCCGTATGGAACCAGTCACCACCCCGCGGAACTGCCCGTTCGACTATGCCGAGGCCCTCGAATTCGACCCGCTGCTCAGGCAGCTGCAGTCCGAAGAACCCGTTGCCCGCATCCGGCTGCCCCACGGCGACGGAGAGGCATGGCTCGTCACCGGCTACGACGACGTGCGCACGGTGACCACCGACCGGCGTTTCAGCCGCAGTGCCATCATCGGCAAGGACTTCCCGCGCATGACTCCTGAACCCATCGTTCAGGACGAGGCGATCAACGTGATGGACCCGCCGGCCAGCAGCCGCCTGCGCAGCCTGATCTCCAAAGGTTTCGCGCCGCGCCACATGGAACGCATGCAGGTCCGCACCCAGCATGTCGTGGATGAGCTGCTGGACCGGATGGAGGAGCAGGGCTCGCCCGCCGACCTCTTCGAGCACCTGGCCGCCCCGCTGCCCCTGACCACCATCTGCGAGGTCCTCGACATCCCCGAGGACGACCGCGCGCAACTGCGTGCTCACGCGCGGACCATGATGGACACCACCATCGACAACCGGGACGACGCGGTACGGGCCAAGGCCGACCTCCGCGCGTACTTCGAGACGTTGACGGCGGACCGGCGCGAGAACCCGGGCGACGACCTGATCAGTGCGCTGGCCACCGCACGCGACGGGGACGAGCTCCTCAACGACCAGGAACTGACCGTCATGGCCATGGTCCTGCTCATCACCGGCCAGGACACCACCACGTACCAGATCGGGAACATCGCCTATACCCTGCTCACCCGGCCCAAGGAGCTCGCCATGCTGCGCGAGCGTCCCGAGATGCTCCCGCAGGCCATCGAGGAGCTGTTGCGGTTCATCCCCTTCCGCAAGGGCGTCGGCATTCCTCGCGTCGCCCTGGAAGACACGGAGCTGAGCGGGGTGAAGATCCGAGCAGGGGACATCGTGCACGTCTCCTATCTGACGGCCAACCGCGACGGCCGGAAGTTCGACCGGCCCGACGAGCTCGATCTGGAACGCAACGGTCCGTCCCATATGACCTTCGGCTGGGGCGGCCATCACTGTCTCGGCGCCCCGCTCGCCGCCACGGAACTCCAAGTCGCACTCGGAACCCTCCTCGAACGCTTCCCGGATCTCAGGCTGGCGAAGCCGGCCGAAGAAGTCCGTTGGAACAAGACGTCGATCTGGCGCTATCCGCTGGCACTTCCCGTCACCTGGTGACGTCGATATTTCCAGCAAGGCACCGACCCCTTACGTCCGGCAACGAGGGCGGCGCCGATCAGGTGAAGCAGCGCTGCGACGGCACGCGGACACCGGCGGGGCCGCCCCGCCGGTGTGGTGCCACGCCCCGCACGGCGCGATGTGTCCCGCCCGCCACGGGACGCGTAGCCAGGGGCGGCGGGACGGGTCGTGTGCGGGCCGGACGACCCCGGCTCCGGGGCCCGCTCGCCGCGACCACGGAAAGGGCTGTCATCGACCCCGGAAGGGGCCCTGACCGGCCCGGTGTCACCCCCGGGGGGACGGCAGGCCCGGCAACAATCAGGGCTGTCCCGACAGCGCGTTCTGCCCGAAATGCGACCCTCATCTGCCTGCCGTAGCGTGATGCGAGGGCCAGCCAAGGTGTGGCGGAAAACCCTCCGTCCATACGGTGAGAACTTGGTCTTTCGTCGGTCGGCCCGTCCGTGCCCACTCCAGGGACACCGAATCGCGGCACCGCAACCACCAACGACCCGCTTCGCGCAATCCCGCGCGTACCGCGCCGCAGTGGCGGCCGTCTGCCGGCGGATGTCCCCGACCTGTTCAGGGCTCGGCCGTGTGGACCACCGTCCGCTAGGAGGAGATCCATGGCGGTACTCTGCAAGCCGGCAATCGCAGTTCCCGAGTACGTCATCACCAAGGACGAAACTCTCGAACTGGCAGAACGGTTGCACGGCGACCATCCGCAGCTCAGTCTCGTCCTGCGTCTGATCGAGAACACCGGTGTGCAGAAACGGCATCTGATCCAGCCGATCGAAAAGGTGCTGGAGCACCCGGGGTTCGATGCCCGCAGCATCGTCTACGAGGCGCAGACCAAGGACCGAGTGCCGGCTGTTGTCCGCCAGGCACTCGACCAGGCGGAACTCGAGCCGTCACAGATCGACTTGATCATCTACGTCTCCTGCACCGGCTTCATGATGCCTCCGCCGACCGCATGGCTCATCGGCAAGATGGGCTTCCGGCCGGAGACGCGACAGATGCCGATCGCCCAGCTCGGCTGCGCCGCCGGTGGTGCGTCCGTCAACCGGGCGCACGACTTCTGCACGGCCTACCCCGACGCCAACGTCCTCATCGTCGCCTGCGAGTTCTGCTCGCTGTGCTACCAGCCCACCGATCTGGGTGTGGGATCCCTGCTGTCCAACGGCCTGTTCGGCGACGGAATCGCCGCGGCAGTGGTACGGGGCCACGGCGGCACCGGGATCCGCCTGGAGCGCAACGGTTCGTACATCATCCCGGACACCGAGGACTGGATCTCCTACGCCGTCCGGTCCACGGGATTCCACTTCCAGCTCGACAAGCGCGTGCCCGGGACCATGGAGCCACTGGCCCCGGCCCTCAAAGCTGTCGCGGACCAGCACCAGTGGAACGCCAGCAAGCTGGACTTCTACATCATCCACGCGGGTGGTCCGCGCATCCTGGACGACCTGAGCCTCTTCCTCGACGTGCCGCCCGAGGCGTTCCGCTTCAGCCGGGCGACGCTCACCGAGTACGGCAACATAGCCAGTGCGGTGGTACTCGACGCCCTGGCCCGCATGTTCGACGAGGCATCAGCCCTCCACGGCCAGCGCGGCATGATGGCCGGCTTCGGACCGGGCATCACCGCCGAGATCTCCCTGGGAACCTGGACCTCGGGGCCCGAGGCAGAGGGCTGAGCCGCTCAACAGCACGGTGTGGGCGCCCGGCAACCCGACCTGGGAGCCTCGCAACCACACCGCCCCGACCCCCGGTCCTCAAGCGCCTTCCGCAGCCTGAGGACCGGGGGCAGTACGTGCGGAGCAGCCCATGGCTCGCTGCCGCGGGAGCCCGGGAGAGCCGGCGGGGCGGCTCACGGACCCGGATATCGACGCCCTGCCGCGAACCGCAGCCCCGCACCCGTTCCCGTACCACCGAAATCCGGCCGATCCCGATCGTCTACATTCACCGGCCATGACAAGACCATCCGATGCTGTCCCCCGCAGCCCTCAGTCGCTCGCGCGGGCTGCACAGATCCTCATAGGGCTGTACGCCCTGCTCGACCCCACGCGGCCGAAGCTCTTCGATGCGACCGACGACGGGCTCTTCTACTCCCGCTACGTGTCGGCCTCCTTCCTCGTGGGGCTCGCCACGCTCGTCACCTTCCTGCTCTGGTTCCGCCGATGCCGGTACAACGCCCAGGCGTTGTCGGTCGGCCCGTTCGCCCACACACCGGGCTGGGCGGTGGGCGCCTGGTTCACGCCGGTACTGATGTGGTGGCGACCCCGTCGTATAGCTCTCGACATCCACCGGGCCGTCGGCCACGACCCCGCCCCGGACACCACCGTCACACTCATCAACGCCTGGTGGGCGACGTGGATCGCGCACATGGTGGGAGCCGTGATGGCCACCTCCACGAGCTACACCGACTCCGTCGTTCTCTCGGTGGCGAGCCAGGCTCTGTATCTGATCGCCGCGGTGTTCGTCATCCTGGTCATCCAGCGGATCACCGCCGCGCAGACGAGGGCCGTCGCCACGTACGTACCGACCCAGGTACCGGCTGCCTGAGCGCCCTGCAACGGTTACGCGTAGGTCGGCACCGAGTGCTGGGCCGACCGGCCCGAGGGCCACATCTGACGCTCGCCGACACCTGCGTAACCCGATTGCACGGGTTCAGATTCAGTCGCGCGGAAGCCGCATCGCCAGGCCGTCGAGGACGACTTCCAGGCCGTAGGCGAACTTGGTTTCGCGGATCTCGACGGGGTCGAGGGCCACGGGAGCGGCGTAGGCGTCGGCGAGGTGGTCGTGGTCGGCCGCGGCCCGCTGGGCGGCGGGCATGAGGCGGGCGATGAAGTCGGCCTCGGTCTCGCCGGAGCGGGCGATCGTGGTGAGCCAGGCCGCCTCCGTGGTGCTCATGCCGATGACGTACGACAGGACGGTGTCGATCGCACGGCTCGGCTCGGGAAAGCCGGCGGCCGTGAACAGGGCGGCCAGTCGCTCGGAGAAGGACATGAGGTTGGGGCCCAGGTAGGCGAGGCCCGCCTGGCCGAGGACCGAGGACAGCCACGGGTGGCGCAGGGCCGTCGCCCGGAAGGACCGGGCGGCCTCGGTGGCGGCGGCGCGCCAGCCGGGGCTGTCGGCCTCGGGGTCTCCCCGGACGAAGTCCGGGGAGGGGACGGTGATCTCAGCGGCGACCTCGTCCACCGCGAGCTCCATCAGCTCGTCCTTGGTCGCGACGTGCCGGTAGAGGGAGGTCGCGCCGGCGTTCAGGCGGGCGCCGAGCTTGCGCATGCTGAGCGCCTCGATGCCCTCGGCATCCAGCATGACGATCGCCTCGCGGACGATCGCGGCCCGGCTGAGTGCGGGCTGGTCGGGCGCGGGCTGCTGCCGGGCCCACACGGACGGGATCGGGTTCGTCCTGGCGGTCATGGCGCCTCCTAATGCGTACACCGTTCGCATCCAGCGTACATGAAGGAGGGTTGCGCACGCTGTGCCCAGTTGCGTACAGTGTGCGCATCGAAGGAACAGCGTGCGCAGCCGAAAGGAAATCCCATGGAAACCCGCAATCCCCGCCGCTGGTGGATCCTCATCGTGCTGTGCCTGAGCACGCTGGTCCTGGTGATCGACAGCATGGCGCTGACCGTCGCGGTGCCGTCGATGACCGAGGACATCGGCGCGAGCGCCCAGGACATCCAGTGGATCCTCGACTCCTACATCCTGGTATTCGCCGGGCTCCTGCTCACCTCCGGCAGCCTCGGTGACCGGTTCGGCCGCCGAAAGATCATGATCATCGGCCTGCTGCTCTTCGGGGCGGCGTCGCTGGCCGCGACCTTCTGCACGAATCCCGGCGAGGTGATCGCTGCGCGGGTCGCGATGGGCGTCGGCGGGGCGCTGATCATGCCCTCGACACTGTCGATCCTCATCACCGTCTTCGACGAGGAGGAACGCCCCAAGGCGATGGCGGCGTGGGGCTCGGTGTCGATGCTCGGCCTGGTCGGCAGCCCAGTGCTCGGCGGCGTGCTGATCGACCACTTCTCCTGGCACTCGATCTTCTTCATCAACGTCCCGGTCGTCGCACTGGCCGTCCTGGCGGCCCTCATCCTCATGCCGGAGTCGAAGGGGCCGTGGCAGAAGCCCGACCCGCTCGGCGCGGTGCTGTCCGCGGCCGGCATGACCGCCCTCATCTGGTGGATCATCGAGCTCCCGCAGCACGGCGCCTTCGGCGGCCGCTCGGCGATCACCCTGGCCGTCGCGGTGATCGCCCTCGGCGGGTTCGTGGTCTGGGAGAACGTCACCCCCGCACCGATGGTGCCGCTGGTCCTGTTCAAGCACCGCAACTTCAGCGGCGGTTCGCTCTCGCTGACCCTCGTGCAGATCGGCAACGGCGGCCTGCTGCTGGTGCTCACCCAGTACCTGCAGTTCGTCCTCGGCTACTCGCCGGTCAAGGCGGGCCTCGCGTTCGTGCCGCTGGCCGTCGCCGCGCTGATCGGCAACACCGTCGGCGCCGGACTCGCCGCGAAGATCGGCAACCGCTTCCTGGTGCTGGCCGGGATGCTCGTCATGGCCTCCTCCTTCGCACTGCTGACCACCGTCTCGGCAGACTCCGGCTTCACCGTCCCGGCGGTCGCGCTCGGACTGCTCGGCCTCGGCGCCGGCCTCGCGATGCCGGCCGCGGTCGGCGCACTGATGGGCACCATCCCGCCGGAGAAGGCCGGCGTCGGCTCCGCCCTCAACGACACCATCCAGCAGGCCGGCACCGCGCTCGGCATCGCGATCCTCGGCTCGCTGCTGACGAGCGGCTTCCGCAGCGAGATGCCAGCCGACGCACCCGAGCAGGCCAAGCAGTCGATCGCCGGCGCACTGACCGCCGCCCACGGCGACACCGGCCTCGTCCACGCCGCCCGGGAGGCGTTCACCGCCTCGATGTCGGCCACCTTCACCGTCAGCGCGATCGGCGTCCTCGCCGCCGCCCTCCTGGCGACCCTGGTCATGCGCGACACCAAGCCCGAGCCTGCCGCGGCCCCGGCGGAGGAGTCCGAACTCGTCGCCTGACGTCGCCGAACGACCGGCGCCCACCAGCGGGGCCTCATCCGCGTCACCGGATGAGGCCCCGCTACCCGTGCTTCCTCTCTTTCCCCGCCTTCGCTGCGCACTCCACCCAGAGCAGCTTCCCGCCCTGCCCCGGCAGGCCGCCGCGCATCGGGTGCGCGCCCCAGCTGTCCGCCCAGAGGGTCACGAGGTAGAGCCCGCGCCCACGTTCGGCGAGCTCCGCCGGGGCCTCCGCGCTCCATTCGAACGGTGCCGGGATGTGCGGGTTGGTGTCCCGGACGCTCAGTCTGATCCGATGCCGCCCGGCATCGCGCAGACGTAGGGAGTACGGGCCCTTGGAGTACAGGTACGCGTTGGTGACCAGCTCGCTCGCCAGGAGTTCGGCAGTTTCGGCGAGCTCGCTCATGCCGTGTACGCGCAGGACGGTACGGAGGGTGGCGCGAGCTACGCCGGGGGCACGGGGATCCTGTGGGAGTTGGAGGGTGTACGTCCAGGGCGGCGTTACGGTGGCCAGGACCATGGAAGTCTCCGATCGCGGAGGGAAGTTGGATCGTGCGTTTCTGCTTGCCCGGTGACGAGGCCGCTCCGTCGAGCGGGGTACTTCCGGGCGGGTGGCCTGGATCAGAGACTAGGTTCCCGCAAGGATTCTTTGCGTCTGCTGACCGGAATCCTTGAAGAGATCCACTCGTGTGAGTGACAGACCAACTCGTTAGATTTCTGAGGAGAGTTCGAGATGGCAGGCAGGGCCGCCCCTACCGCGCGCCGCGCCCGACTCGGCGCCGAGTTGCGCAAACTGCGCGAGCGGGCCGGGATGACCACCACGCAGGCAGCAGACCTCCTCGGCACCAGTTCCGGGCAGTTGAGCAACATCGAAGTGGCGCGATTCGGGGTGAGCGCCGACCGCGTACGCGTCATGGCCCACACTTACTCGTGCACGGATCCAACGCTGATCGAAGCTCTGGTCGCCATGACTGGTGACCGCAAACGTGGCTGGTGGGAGGAGTACCGGGACATCCTGCCGCCCAAACTCCTCGACCTCGCCGAGATCGAGCACCACGGCACCAGCCTCCACGCGGCGCACAGCATCCACATCCCTGGGCTGCTGCAGACGGTCGATCACGCTCGGGAGATCTACCGGCAGGCCGTGCCCGAGATGTCACCGCCTGAGATCGAGCACCGCGTCTCGTACCGCATCAAACGCCAGACGGTGCTGTACGGGCAGGACGCCGCCCCCTATCACGCGGTCATTCATGAAGCTGCACTCCGCATGCGGTTCGGGGGCGCAGATGTGGCCCGTGCCCAGCTTCAGCACTTGCTGAAGGTGAGCGAACAGACCCACGTGACCATGCGCGTGATCCCGTTCGAAGCCACGTACTACCCGGGCTCGGGGCAGTCGCTGTACTACGTACGCGGACCGGTGCCCGCACTCGATACCGCCCAGCTCGACCAGTCCCACGGCCCGGTGTTCATCGCCTCCGAGGCCCAACTGTCGCAGTACCGACTCCTACTCGATCGGCTCGACGCGGCTGCGCTGAGCCCCGAGCACTCGCGAGAACTTATCCACAACATCGCCCAGGACCTGTGAAAGGAACAGAGATGGCAGCATCCACCTGGCAGAGGTCGTCCTACTGCGCGCAAGGCGAGGCCTGCATACACGTCGCCGCCCACGACGACACGATCAACGTCATGGAGAGCAGCGATCCCACCGGCGCGATACTCCACACCACCCCCGCCGCCTGGGCCGCCCTCATCCGGACCGTCAAGGACACCGCCCACCATGGCTGACCGGGCGACCCCCGCCGAACTCACCTGGGTCCGCGCCGCTCCCGAGGACACAGAGGGCCCCGGCCCCTGGATCGAACTCGCCTTCGGCCCCGACGAGCTCGTCCACCTTCGAGAGACCAGCGACCCGACCAACATCGTCACGACCACCCGGACGAAATGGGAGGCCTTCACCAAGGGCGTCGTGGCCGGCGAGTTCGACCACTTCGCCGAACACGACAACCAGGGCCCGGCCACCCCGTCCTGATTGCTCGGCGCCGGCCTGCCAGACAGCACGAGCCGGCGTGCGGAACACCGTGCCGGGTGGCAGCGTGCCCGGTTCCGATCACCGAGTCCCGGCGGCAAGGGGTACCGGTGGAACCGGGAGCGTTCCTTCTCCCGACGGCGATGCGCCACTCACTGACCGCTTCTCCGGAACTGTCCGGAACTGTCCTCCGTTCCTCCGACCGGCGAACGTTCGCTACGCAACGAACTCGTCCGCGCATTGAACTCGCTGCTGTCCGGGCACAACAGAGCACATCGTCACCGTCAGGCCCCGGCAGCAAGGACTGATCCATGAACCGTCTCGCGCGCTCGATAAACATCACGGAAGACGTACCGGGCCGGATTCTGCACTGGAACTTCTTCATCGGCGGCCACTTGAGTGCCTCGGTACCCGTACGCCTCGTCGAGCGCACGGACGAGGGTCAGCTGGTGTGGATGGAGACAGGCGCACCCATGTGGCGCACGGAGCTCCCCGGCGGCGCACATCTTCGCGACATCGCCCCGGACGACCGACCCGCCGCCGGATACCCGGTGGTCCCCGGCCGCTGGCCGATGGGCAGCGCCCTGTTCTACCAGCCCACCGGTGCCGCGCATTCCGTACTCTGGCTCTTCGGCCGCAGGGGGAAGTTCCGTGGTTGGTACGTGAATCTGGAGCGCCGCGTCCACCACGGCGACGACATCGACATCGCCGACCACGAGCTCGACATCAATGTGGCGCCGGACCGGTCCTGGCAGTGGAAGGACGAGGAATCCTTCGCCGAGAAGACCGGCCACCCCGTCTACTGGTCGGCCGATGAAGCGGCAGCCATCCGCGCCGAGGGCACGAGAGTCGCGCGGCTCGTCGAGGCCGGAACCTTTCCCTTCGACGGCTCCTGGTGCGACTTCCGGCCGCCGAGGACCTGGACGACACCGCCCCGCCCGCCGGGTCCCCGCCGCCCCATTCTCTGACTTTCCCTCAACTCGCCTGCCCTGATGGGCGCAGTCACGGAAGGGAGGGGGCCTCGGCCAGGGCGGCGGGATGCCGATCGTTGCCCGGGGTCACCCCCCGTGATACACAGAGTAACCATACATATGTGGTCACACACGGATTCGATCCGCAGGTCAGAGCGGTCGGACCGGTCAAACGTGCGAGATCCCATGAAAGAGAGCCGCCAAGTCGTCGCACCAGGACGGTTTCATCAGCGAAGATGGAGAGTGACCCGTGCCATGTGGCAGGGGCAGTGAACTACCCAACAGGGGCGGTGACTTACATGGTCCTGGCAGCTGACACTGATAAGGGCGGTATCAGCACCATCATCAACGGCATCGCACCCAAGTGGGGGCCGTTCGGAGCCCTGGGCGACGAAGCCAAGGTGATGATCGAGGTCGTCATGGCCGTTGCCATCCTGCTCTGCTTCGGCATCGCCATCTGGGGAGCGGCCAAGCAGCGCATCGGCGCGACGGCGCTGCGCGACACGTTCAGCGCAGAACAGGGCAAGGGCCTGATTGTTGCTGGTTTGACCGGTGTGTTCATCATCGGATCGCTGGGAACCCTGTTCACCATCGTCTACGGCATGGCCATCTAACCATCCGTCAGCCTGCCCGGATGCGCCCCCGCTCCGGTTCCGCTCCCACACCACCCGTCCGTCGTGCCCACCGACAGAGGTTGCGTCTCCCTGATGTCGAGTCACCACACCGCGCCCACGCGGAAACCAGTACGGCTACCGTCGTACCACGCGGAATCGCACATGGTTGAGGGGGCCTACGCGGCATGAGTCTCGGCGACGACGGCTACGGCAGCGATTCGCGCTCGGGCCGTACAGACGATGGATACAGCACTCTCGGCGGTACGCGCCAGACCCGTACCCGATTCGCCGACGGCACAGGCGGCGACGGATACGGCGGCAGCCGCCGCCCGGCCCGCAGCTCGCGGTCCCTGATCACGGTGGTCGGTGTGGTCGTTCTGCTCGTCGCGGCTATCGCGTTCGCGAACCTGGGCGGGAGCGGTGACGACAGCGGCTCCTCGGGCGGGAGCGGCGGCAACAAGGCGGGGGCGGCGCCCACCGCGGCGACGGGCACGAAGCCGGTGACGGGGAAGAACGGCACGATCGCGTCGGGGTTCGCGCACGATGAGCAGGGTGCGCAGAGCGCGGCGGCGAACTACTCGGTGGCGCTCGTGTCCGCCGACATCCTCAAGCCGGTCCAGCGTGCCGCGATCGTGCGGCAGGTCTTCGTCGCGAGCAGAGTCGACGAACTCGAAGCCAAGTTCAATGAGGCGTACAACAAGAACTTCCTCGACAGGGTCGGCCTCGACGAGGACGGCAACGCCGCCGCGGGCATGACCTACGTTTCGCGGACCGCTCCTGTCGGAACCAAAGTGACCCAGTCCTCGGCCACCTCCACCACTGTGGAGGTGTGGTGCACCGGGGTCTTCGGCACAGCCGGTGTCAGCTCGACAAACCCGGTCAGCAACGACTGGTTCACCATGACGCTGAAGCTCCAGTGGGAAGCCAACGACTGGAAGGTCGACAGCTTCTCCCAGAAGGAGGGACCGGCGCCAGTCAACACCGACCGTACGGCCTCCAACGCCGACGAGATCGCCAAGGCTGTCGAGGAGTACGGAGGGTTCACCTATGCCCGCTAGTCCACGCCACCTAGTCAAAATCGGTGCGGTCCTGGCCAGCGTCCAGGCAACGATGGTGATCCTGGCGACCCGTGTTGCCGCGGCACCTTCACCGTCGCCCACGCCATCGGGCTCGCCTTCCAAGGACAACTGCAGCCTCATCGTCGGCCCGGCCAGGGACTACTGCGAAAACGGCGACGCCGGCAGCCCCAGCACCACCTCCCCCGACGACGCCGCCAACGCCCTCGACCCCCTGTCCTCCCTCGCCCGCGGCTGCGCCGACGCCGCCGCCTGGATCGTCGGCAAGCTCAGCGACGCAGTCAAAGGCACCGCGAACGTCGACTTCACGAACCCCAAGTTTCTGCAGCAGTACGCGGTCATCTTCGCCGCCTCCACCGTGCTCACCCTCGTCCTCTGGCTGCTCGCCGTCGCCAAGCGCGCCATCCGTGGCGTTCCGGTGGCCACCGCGATCTCCGAGGCTGTCGGGTTCCTCTGGCTGACCGTGCTCGCGTCCGCGTTCACGCCGCTCATCCTCTACACGGTCGTCTCGGCGACCGATGGGGTCACCGACGTCATCGCGTCCTCCTCCGGCGGGCAGACCGATGTCTTCTTCGGGTCGTTCGCCGAGGCGCTGAGCAAGGGCTCCGACATCGGCGGCGGGCCGATCATGCTGATCGTCGTCTCGCTCGTGTCGATCCTCGCCGCGGGCGTGCTCTGGCTGGAGCTCGTGATCCGGGCGGCCCTGCTGTACGTCGGCGCGCTCCTCGGCGTCGTCGTCTATTCGGGTCTCGTCGACAAGAACATGTGGGGCCACGTCCGCCGCTGGGCAGGCATCATGATCGCGGTGATCATGGTGAAGCCGGTCATCGTCATCGTGCTCGGGCTGGCCGGCGCGCTCTCCTCCGACGGCGGACCGAACGCGTTCTCCGCCGTCGTCTCCGGCCTCGCCATCATCCTGCTCGCAATCTTCGCCTCGGCAATGATCTACCGCTTCGTCCCTGGCTTCGGCGACGAGATCCAGGGTGCCCGCACCAACCGCAAGCAGGCCACCGACGGCGCCCAGGCCGCCGCCCTGATCAGCTCCCCTGCCGCTCTCGTCTCCCAGGGCATCAAGACCCACAGCAGCCGCAGCGGCGGAGACAACGGCGGACAGGGCGGCGGCAACAGCGGTGGCAGGCCCGCCAACCCGGTCAGCGGCGGGGTGGCCGCGCACAGCTCCCGCAACAGCGCCGGGAGCGGGAGCGGTGGCGGATCTGTCCCCTCCGCCGCACCTCCGCCCCGCAGCGGATCGGGACCCACCTCGGGCACCCCGCACAGCAGCCGCGCCACCCGAGGCGGCGGTACAGGCAACTCAGGTAACAACCGCACAGGAGGTGGAGGGCGTTGACGACCCAGTCCCATCCGGTCACGCCTCGCCGTACGTATCTCATCGGCCGGGCCCGGCCGAACGCGATCGTCGGCAAGAACCGCGAGACCGGCGAGATCGCGCTGATCATCGTCGGCGCGTTCCTCGGCATGATGAGCGGGCTGATCGTCCCCGTCCTGTCCCTGCGGATCGTGCTGCTCACCGGCTTCCCACTGATGGCGCTGGCCATGGTGTACGTGCCGTACAAGCACCGCACCTTCTACAAATGGTTTGAGATCAACCGCAGCTTCAAGCGGTCCCTGCGCCGCGGCACCACATACCGTTCCGTCGCCATGGAAGCCGGCGTACGGGCCGACGGCCGCGAGGTCGAGATCGGGCCGCCCCCCGGCATCGGCCGGATCAACTGGCTGGCCGCGCCCTTCGGCCCGGACGAGATCGCCGTACTACTGCATGCCGACCGCCGCACCGTCACCGCGGCCATCGAGATCGAGGGGCCCGGCGTCGGGCTGCGCGACAGCGAGGACCAGGAGGCGCTGGTCGACCGCTTCGGCACGCTCCTCAAGCATGTGGCCAACGGCGACGGCTTCGTGACCCGCATTCAGATGCTGGCCCGCACCCTCCCGGCCGACCCCGACGCTCACGCCAAGGACGTGGCCCAGCGCGGCGACAAGGCGGCCCCGGGCTGGCTGCAGGAGTCGTACGACCAGCTCCAGTCGATGGTCTCCACCTCCAGCGAACAGCACCGTGCCTACCTCGTCGCCTGCATGCACTTCAACCGCGAACTGGCCGCCGAGGCGAACGCCATGGCCCGCGCCGCCCGCCCGCAGGCCGGCCGCAAGCTCGACCGGGACGCGGGCCTCGCCGTCGTCATGGCGCGCGAACTGACCGACATCTGCGCGCGCCTCGCCGAGGCGGACATCCGGGTACGCCAGCCGCTCGGCCAGAGCCGACTTGCCTCGCTCGTGCACTCGATGTACGACCCCGACCACCCCATCGACCACATCCAGGCGATGACGAAGCGCAACGCCTGGCCCGCCGAGCTGGACGCCGTCGAGCCGACGTTCCTGCAGGCCAAGACCCGCGAGTCGACGACCCGTGCGCCCTGGTGCCACGCCACGGCATGGGTGAAGGAGTGGCCGATGACGCCCGTCGGCGTCAACTTCCTGGCCCCTCTCCTCGTACACACCCCGGACGTCATCCGCACCGTCGCGGTCTGCATGGACCTCGAACCCACCGAGGTCGCCATCGAGCGGATGCTCACGGAGAAGACGAACGACGAGGCCGAGGCGAGCCGCCAGGCCAAGATGAACCGGACGGTCGACCCGCGCGACATCGCCGCCCACGGCAGGCTCGACCAGCGGGGTGAAGATCTCGCGAGCGGCGCCGCAGGGGTGAATATCGTGGGGTACATCACCGTGTCGTCGCGATCACCCGAGGCCCTCGCCCGCGACAAGCGGACGATCCGGGCCTCGGCCGGCAAGTCGTACCTGAAGCTCGAGTGGTGCGACCGCGAGCACCACCGCGCCTTTGTGAACACGCTGCCGTTCGCCACCGGCATCCGTCGCTAACCGAGAGGGAGTCACGCCATGCGAGATCCTCTGTCCGCGTTGTCGGATGCCTTCACCTCCTTCCTCTTCGGGAAGGTGGAGACGACCAGGCTGCCCGTACGAACCTCGACCGGGCAGGCCCAGGCCGTCTACCTGCCCACCGCGGCCCCCGGACTCGGCGACTCGGGCGTGATCATCGGCCGCGAGGTGTACTCCGGCAAGGGCTACATCTACGACCCCTTCCAGCTGTACGGACAGCAGCTCCCCGCCCCGCACTGGCTGGTGCTCGGGGAGTCCGGAAACGGCAAGTCCGCGCTGGAGAAGACGTACGTGCTCCGCCAGCTCAGGTTCCGCGACCGCCAGGTCGTCGTCCTCGACGCGCAGGGCGAGGACGGCGTCGGCGAGTGGAACCTCATCGCCCAGGAGCTCGGCCTCACCCCCATCAGGCTCGACCCGACCGCAGCCCTCAACGGCGGCATCCGGCTCAACCCGCTCGACCCCTCGATCACCACGACCGGTCAGCTCGCCCTGCTCCGTACGATCATCGAAGTCGCGATGGGCCACGGCCTCGACGAGCGCTCCGGCTTCGCGCTGAAGGTCGCGCACGCCTACGTCAACGAGACGATCACCGACCGGCAGCCGGTACTCACCGACATCGTCGAGCAACTGCGCCACCCGGAGCCCGAGTCCGCCGAGGCGATGAACGTCGACATAGACGACGTACGGGCCTGGGGCCTCGATGTCGCCCTTGTCCTGGACCGACTGGTCGACGGTGACCTGCGTGGCATGTTCGACGGCCCGACCTCGGCCGGCATCGACCTGGACGCTCCGCTGATCGTCTTCGACCTGTCGCACATCGACCGCAACTCGATCGCCATGCCGATCCTGATGGCGATCGTCGGCGTATGGCTGGAACACACCTGGATCAGGCCCGACCGGAAGAAACGCATCTTCCTGGTCGAGGAGGCCTGGCACATCATCAACTCCCCGTTCGTCGCCCAGCTCTTCCAGCGCCTGCTGAAGTTCGGCCGACGGCTGGGCCTGTCGTTCGTCGCCGTGGTCCACCACCTCAGCGACGTGGTCGACGGGGCCGCGGCACGCGAGGCCGCGGCGATCCTGAAGATGGCCTCGACCCGGACGATCTACGCGCAGAAGGCCGACGAGGCCAGGGCGACCGGGCGCGTACTCGGCCTGCCCCGCTGGGCGGTCGAGATCATTCCCACCCTCACCCCCGGCATCGCGGTCTGGGACGTCAACGGCAACGTACAGGTCGTCAAACACCTGATCACCGAGGCAGAACGCCCCCTCGTCTACACCGACCGTGCCATGACCGAGTCCTCGGCCGCAGATCTCCTGCCGGAGGACGTACGAGCCGCGGAGCTGGAGGCGGAGCAGCGCGCGGCACGTATTGAGCATCAGCAACGGCTCAACGAGTCGTCCGAGTCAACGGTGGCATGACATGGCGGGACGCACAGAACAGCAGACCGGACCGAGCACCGGCGGCACCGGCGGCGTCCCGGACGGTCTGCTGGTCGGCCTGCTGGGCTTCCTGCTCGGGCTGACGGTCCTCGTCTGGACGGCCACCGGCCTGTCCGGACTGTTCACGCACGGCACCTGGCCGAAGGGCGTCACCTTCACCGAGACCCCACTGGCGATGCGCCGGCTGGCGGCGTCCCCGCACGACATGCCCGCCGCCTGGCCCGACACACCGGCGGGCGAGCTCTCCGGATACGGGCTGTTCTGGGGCCTGTTCATCGGCGAGCTAATGGTGCTCATGGTGCTGACGGTGTTCGCGATGGGCGTGGTGACCCGCTGGCGAGTGGTACGTGCACGCCGGCGGGATGAGCGCCGTCAGGAACATCATGAGGAGCGTTACGCGGAGCACACTCGGCGCGCAGAGCCCGCTGCGGTGGAATCGGTGGGAATGGTGGAAGCAACCGCCCCTGCGACGCCGTCTCCTGCTCCTGCTCCTGCTGCTGAGCCGGCCCCCGCGATCACGGCCACAGCAACAGCAACAGCAACGGAAGCGCCGGCCGAGGCCGGCCCCCGGACAGAGCTCCTCCCCCTCACCCCGGTCGTCCCCTCCCCGCGCACGCCCCTCGTCGTCTACGGCCCGGCCGCCACCCGTCGCCCCGCCGTCGTACAGGCCATCCGGGAGGCCGACGGACCCGCTCTCGTCGTCACGTCCGACCCCACCGTCTGGGAGGAGACGAAGGACGCCCGCGCCAAGCTCGGCCCGGTCCTCGTCTACGACCCGGGCCACCTCTGCGACACCCCGGCCCGCCTCCACTGGTCCCCCACCGCCGGGTGCGAAGCACCGGACACGGCCGCCGCCCGCGCCATCGCCCTCCTCGCCCCGGTCCGGCCGCAGGCCCGTATCGACGCGATGACGGCCGAGACCGCGGAGACCCTCCTCCAGTGCTGGCTGCACGCCGCCGCCATAGACGGTCGGCCGTTCCGCCAGGTCCACCGCTGGGCCCTCGGTGGCAACGCCCATGAACCGGTACGACTCCTCCGCACCCACACCAAGGCCGCCTCCGGCCTCGCCGGCCTGCTGGAGTCCGCGCTCACCGGTCATCCTGAACGCCGGGAGATGGCGCAGGAGCTGACGGTACGGGCGTTCGCCGCACTCTCCTCGGTCCACATCCGCGAAGCCTGCACGCCGAACCGATCCGATTCGCTCGCGCTGGAATCTTTTGCGAGCGAAGGGGGCACTCTTTATGTGGTCGGTGAACCCATCGAGGACCCTCGCTCCGGACCGGGTGCGATGCCGCTGCTCACCGCCCTCGCCTCACACGTGGTCGAGCACGGCCGCCGCATGGCCGCACGGTCAACCGACGGTCGGCTCGACCCACCAATGACGCTCGTCCTCGACGATGTCGCGGCTGTGGCGCCTCTTCCCCAGCTCCCGGAGCTGCTCTCGACGAACCAGGACCAGGCCCTGCCGACGCTGGTTCTTCTCCGCTCGAAGGAACAGGCCCGAGCCCGCTGGACGTCCCCGCTCCAGCCGTAACTCGGTGGCCGGAGCCGCGGCCAGGACCGGGACTTCGGGCAACAGCCCCTGAACCGGCCGAATCCGGTCCGGGGCGACAGCGGACCGCACCAGCACTGAAGACGTCAGACGGGGCGGACGATCTCGTACTCCAGCTCCAGCGCCGTCGGATCGTCCGGTACGGCAAGGGTCTCCCCGGTCGGCGCGAAGCCGAACCGCCGGTAGAAGGCAGCAGCCCGCGGATTGTTCTCATGCACGTAGAGCCGCACCCGCTCGATCCGCGGCTCGCCCAGTGACCACGCCCATTCGACCCCGGCGCGGAACAACTGCTCGGTCAGCCCGCTGCCCCGCGCCTCCGGCCGCACGAACACCCCGACCACATGGGCCTGGTGGACCTTGGCCGGTTCGCCGAACCGCAGATCCTCGTCCGGCCGCTCGACAAGCACGCTGATCGACCCCGCCCAGCTCCCGTCGGGCGCCTCGGCGACGAACTGACGCACCTCGTCACCACTGGCCTCGGCCCCACCGGCCGTGCGGCCCTGCCAGAACTCGTCGGGCTGGGCCACAGCCTGCTCGTACGTCTCCAGAAAGGCCACCGGCGCCACAGGATCCTGCAGAGCGGCGAGCCGGAGTTCCTTGGCGAGCGTCCATTCCTCGGCGCGCACAGGGCGAATCACATAGTCCATGCACGGATCCTGCCCCTCCCCATGTCTCCCAGCAATCGAATTCCTGCCCCCGCCCCGTACCTCAGCTCGTACCGTCTACTCCCGTGACAGACATGGATGACGAGATCAACGACGAGATGGCCGGCCTGCTCGCGGCCTATGACGAGCAGATGCGGGGCGTGCCGCCCAACCCTCCGGCGGGAGTCAGCTACGAACAGGACGGTCCCCTGACCCGGACCGTCGGCCAGTTCCGCGGCTTCATCAGCGCCCCGCGCGACGTGCAGGTACGCGGCGCCGAACTCGACGCACTGATCGCCCGTCAGCGTGACCGATTCGCCGCCCGGGGAGAGGCGGTGGAGTGGAAGATACGCGGCCATGACCTGCCGTCCGACCTCACCGACCGCCTGCGCGCCGCAGGTTTTGCAGCGGAGGCGGAGGAGACCGTCCTCATCGGCCGCGCCAAGGACATGGCATCACCGCCCGTACTCCCGGACGGCGTTGTACTCCGCCAGGTCACCGAACGCGCGGACATGCACCGCATTGCGGCACTGGAATCGACTATCTGGGGCCAGGACCTGACCATGATCGGTGACGACCTGGCGGGCCGCGTCGCTGCTGCCCCGGACGACCTCGTCGTCCTGGTCGCCGAGGCGGACGGCGAAGTCGTCTCCGCGGCTTGGCTGGTCCTCCGCACGGACACCGAATTCGCCGGCCTGTGGGGCGGCTCGACGCTCTCCGCCTGGCGCGGACGTGGCATCTACCGCGCTCTGGTCGCCGCCCGAGCCCACATCGCAGCAGCCCGCGGAGTCACTTATCTGCAAGTGGACGCGTCCAGCGACAGCGCACCGATCCTGCGCCGCCTGGGCTTCCACGCAGTCACCACCACGACCCCTTATGTATGGTCGCCGCGGCAGGAAACGGCCGGCCCGTAAACGCAGAAAAGCCCCGCACCAGAGGTGCGGGGCTTTCCCGGAATAATTGTTCGGCGGCGTC
>NZ_JBSFCW010000033.1:0-74096 GCF_053593595.1 Streptomyces sp. NPDC002206 | reverse complement strand
CCGCAGGCCGCGTCCCCGCGACCGGCCTGCCGACGACAGCCGTTCCCGCAGCCACCGACGGCACGCCGCGACCCCGCGGCGCACCCCCGCATGGCTGCGGTCGAGGCGGCACCGGTCGGCACGACGTATGACGCGGATGATTCCGAGGCCGGCCGGTTGACACGGTCCCGCTAGCCGACGGAGCCGATCAGCGGGTAGTGGTCGGAGAGATTCGTGTACGTGTAGTCCGTGCCCCAGCTGGAGACGGTCCACGGCGCGCTCTGCTCCTTGACCACCTCGTTGGTCCACCCGGACGGCTTCGCGTGCCCGGCCCGGTGGAGGACGTAGTCGAGGTCCTCGCGAGGGTCGTCGGGGTAGCGGTACGAGGCGATCGAGTTGTCCTGGGTGTCGAAGGAGTACGGGTGCCCGGTGCGGGCATCGGCTCCGGCGAGTCCGGCATCGGCGAGCATCGACGCGTACTCGGGGGAGCGGGAGTCGACGTTCATGTCGCCCGCCACGATGACCTGTTCGGACGCGGGGATGTTCTTGGCGTCGAGGAAGGCGTCGATCTGCTTGAACTGCCGGCTGCGCATCTGCGCCGCCTCACCCGACCCGCATCCGGAGTCGGTCGACTGCGCGTGGGTTCCCACCACATGTACCGTCGTGCCCTTGACGTTCAGTTCGGCATAGGCGAAGCCCTTGTTGGACCACCAGTCGCTGCCGCAGGCGTCCTTGTAGATGAACTGCTCCTTGCGGACGATCGGCCACTTGCTCAGTACGGTGACACCGCCGTCCTCCGGAGTGGTGGCCGAGTAGGCACCGCCCGTGGCGTCCCAGCCGCTCTTGCTCCGGCCCACCACCGGTGTCCGATACGGGTACTGGGCGGACGCGTTCTGTGCCAGCGCGTCGGAGGCGGAGTTGTCGAACGCCTCCTGGAGCACCACGACGTCATTGCCCTGGAAGAACGATGCCCTCGCTATCTCCGTCGCCCGGTGGTCCTGACCCCAATTCGGGTACAGATTCTTGCTCATCAGGAACGTGTTGTAGGTGAGAACCCTCAGCGACGGGGTGTCGGCGGCCGACGCCTGAGGGGTGTTGGCGGCCAGCGTGACGGCGACGAGTGCGGCGGACAGAGTCACGCCGGAGGTGCGACGGAGCGCGATGAGCGGCACGGGGTCTCCTGCTTCTGCTGATGGGGGGTGGATCGAGCAACCCACATCAAATCAGCGGGAGTTACCCATGGGTAGACACCGAGTGTCGGGAGTCTCTCCATCGGCGTACCAATGGTGTGGGGATCCGGCGCGCGCGTCGCAGTCGCTTCTGGTCAGCAGACGGTCAACGCATCGACCCACACGGCGACTTCGGTAACACCTTCACCGACCGGTTGGTCCGCGTACGACCCGGGCACCGTACGGGCCGCGGGTCGAGGCCGCAGATGGCCGCGCACCGAGGCATGGCATCCGCCGGCGCGGCGCATGGTGCGTCGGTTGCCGTCGCACAGTGCGAGGAGGCGGCGGCGAAGAGCGGAATCGACACGGTGAGCACGCGCTCGCCGCCCGACGCCGCTCCGGTCGCCGGGACCCACCGGCCGCTGCGACCCGTGGGGCGCCATCGCCCGGGACACATTCTCACCTGGGGCCAAGTCCTCGCTCCCGCTTCCCGCACTTTTCGCAGCGCCCTGAACCCAACGGGGAACCGGTGCCGACAGTGCAGAATCATCTCGTCCCCCCGCTCAGCCTCTGCGGCCGCCGGCGGACCGGTTACGGTTCAATAGTGACGCCTGGTCCCGCGGAACCGCGATCTCCACCGGGCCCGGGGCCGCTGGCATGCTGTGGGACGCCGGCCGTACGACAGGACAGGCAGGGCTGGTGTGATGAGGATGTTCTTCGCGCCCGAGGAGACCGAGGAATACGAGGCAGCGTGTTCGCTGCTGATCCGCCGGATGAGTCAGTGGGCCCGCGAGCGGGGCGAGAGCGTGGACCCGTTCGTCGTCGAGACGGCGCTCGATTATCGCCACCGAGGAACCTGCGACGGGCGGCTGGGCCTGTGGGAGCCCCGGCACATCGAGGAGTATCTGCTGGACTGGCTGCCGCGCACGGCCACCGTGCTGCCCGGCGAAGAGCCGGCGGATGCGCCCGGCACGCTCGCATCCCTGCTGCGCTACCTCGATGCGATGGGCCTCAGCGACCCGCGCGGGGCCTCGTCGGCCGACAACCTTGCTGCGATCGAGACCCTCGCACCGCAGTACGCCCCCGCCATGGCTGACCGCGGCCGCTGGGGAATGGCGAAGTTCTGGGCGGTCACCGCGGCCGAGCAGGGGTTCGATGTCCAGGATCCGGCGGCGCTTGAATGCTTCGTGGAGCAGGCTCAGCACGGCGAGGTGCCGTACGACCAGGACGTACTGGACGAGGTGCTGCGCAACCACCTGACGCGCGGCCCGGCAGCCGTGACACGCGCCGAACCGCAGCTGCCGGTCCTGCTGCCCGCGGAGAAGGAGCTGCGTGCACGCGCCGAGACGTCCCGCGCGCTGCGGTGGCTGCGAGGGATCGCCGACTGGGCGGGCCCTGAGGGGCGCGCGCTCACCGCTACGGGCAACCTGCGAATGGCGGACGCGCGAGCCCTCGTCGCCGAGCTGGAGACAGGCGACGCGGTGGACAAGGTGCGCTCCTCCACGCAGCTGCCGCGGCTGGGGCTTGCGGTCGAATGGGCGAAGAAGGCCCGGCTGGTACGGGTGGTCAAGGGGCGGCTGTACGCGGTCGCCAAGGCGCAGCCCCTGCTCAAGGACCCGCTCGCGCTGTGGCGGCACGCCTTCGAGACCTTCTCCGAGCTGCGCGTGCCACTCCTGGGCGCCCGCGGCGGCCGACACGTCGGGTCGATGCTCTTCGTCAGCTTCGAGGACACCCTGCCGGATGTCCTCAACACCCTCTACAGCCTGCCGCACGCCATGCCCTGGCCCCGGCTGCGCGACTCGCTGCACCTGCGCTACCGCGCCGAGTACGAACTGACCGGGCCCTACGCCTGGCAGATGGAACTCGGACACGCGGACCGTGATCTGCGCACCGCATTGGACGTGCTGGAGGACCTGGGCGCGATCAAGCGGCACGAGGACATGGCCGACCCGGTCTTCCTCGACATACCGCTCGAGGAGTCCGTGCTGCCGCCCGCCGGGATGCCGCCGGAGCTCGCCGAGCTCTTCGGCGTCGTCGCCGGTGGACACGGGGAGAGCGCGGATGCCGCAGAGCGGAGCAAGGAGCAGCGGGCGGAACTGACCGACGGACCCGTCGAGTTGATCCGTCTCACCGCCCTCGGCCACGACTCCGTACGCCGTCGGCTGCTCGCCGAGGGGCGGGATGCCCCGCGCGTCGGTGAACTCGCCCACGCCCCCGCCGCCGGGCTCCTCGGTGTCATCGCCGAGCACTACGACCCGGACGCCGCCCGCACCGAGCTCGCTGCCTGGGTCGCCGCCCAGGAGAGCTCTGCCGAGGCGCTGCAGAAGCTGACCGACGCGGTGCGCGCGACCCCGTTCCGTACTCGCGCCGAAGCCATGCTGGACGCACTCGTCGACGCCTACCCGGACGGCGAGGCCCTGCTGCGCGGCCTGCGCGGCGACCCGCTCCTCGGCCCCACTGCCCTGAGTGTCCTGGTGCGCCGGGAGGTCCTCGGCGCCGAGGACCTCAACGAGCCCGAGAGCCTCGTCATGGTCGCCGAGAGTCTGCTCCAGCTCCTGGAGACAGCGGGCCCCGAAGGCCTGCTCGAAATCCTGGGAGGCCAGGAACTCTCTGCCCATAAGGCTCTTGAGGCCGCTCTCGCATCCGGTCACCCCGACCAGGCGGGTCTGGCGGATCTGAGGGCGGTTGCCGAGCAGGCCCGTCGGCGGCCGGCCGCGCATCTCGGCCGCAGCCATCAGCGGCGCCGACCGGGCGCGAGCGGCAGGGGCAGGGGCGGCAGGCGGCGGCACTGACGCCGACGGGAACGAGGCCGAGGAAGCAGCGGAGGTCGCGGGCCGGGAGCCGATTACGCAGCGACGCACTCCACGATTCCCGGAAGGCGGCGACCTCACGCAGCCATCGCGACTGCTGCCTTGCTGAGCGAGGCGTCGGGCGCGGGGGTCCGGTCGGCGAAGACGACAACCCGCAGTAGCGCGAACCGTCCGATCCCCGCCAGAGCGGACGCCGACAGATAGACCGTCTGCTCGACCAGGGCCGAGGGCTCGGACCGGACGGCGTACAGGCAGAACAGCGCCCCCGTCGTGAACGCGTAGCTCACGGCGACGGTCACCCCGGACTGAAGATGGACACCCCAACCCTTCCGTCGGCTCCGGAAGGAGACTCGCCCGTGCAATTCGGTGGCGATGACCGTGGAGACGACGGTGACCAGCGCGTTGGCGACGGCCATCGGGATCCGGTCGTTGAGCAGTACGAGTACCCCGCTGGACGCCAGCCCGACACCGCCACCACACACGACGAACCGCACGAAGGCCGCGACGAGCGGATGAGGAGTGCGCGTCTGCGGACACGAAGGGGCGGTCACGAGGGGCCTCCGTAGGCTGGGCGGAACGATGTTTCGATTCCACCCCGGAACCTACGGACCGGGCGTCGTCCGAGCGACCGGGTTAATCCCCGACTTTGCTGGGGGGTAACCCCCAGCTGTCCCCTGGGGGAAGCCCCTGGGTATCCCCACCGAGCTGCCGCAGGGGGAGTTCGGGGGGAGACAGCGGCGGTCGCTGTCGTGGCGACGGAGGGGGAGTCCGTCCGCTGCTGCGGCAGTGCCATCGGGTGCAGCGTGCGCGGACGCGCGACGACCGTGCAGTCCGTTCGGGTTCTGCAGGCGCGATGGCCGGTGAGGGCGAGTGCGAGGTCACAGGCGAGGAAGTGGCTGTGGTCGAGACCTTGGGCAACTGGCGGGTTTCCGCAATGACTTGAGGTCGCAAGGCGATGCAGACCGGTGGGTGAACCGGCACCTGCGCGGCCGCCCGCCGGACTGCCGCACGCACCGCCGTACCCGCCCGGACCTGGAGCGAGGTGCTCGTGGACAGCCGTGAGTCGAGGGCGTCTGCGCCCCGACGGGCCGCTCGCGGTTTGCGTCCTTGTCCGCGAGGAGGTCCGCGCTGCCGCCGAAGAACGCCCAAGAAATTGGCGAGTACGCGCCCATTGTCAGGCTCGCGGCGAAGGGGTTACATGGTCCCCGCACGCGAACGAAAGCGCTTTCTGTCGTCCGGGAGACCCCGGTCGACTGCCCCTTCGCTGCCGCCGGGAGGCTGTATGACACCGCCCCGCACCAGACGCTACTCACTCGCCGTCGCCGCGCTCGCCGCGACCGCCTCGCTTGCCGCCACCACGATTCCG
Organism: Streptomyces sp. NPDC002206; assembly: GCF_053593595.1. Taxonomy (NCBI): domain Bacteria; kingdom Bacillati; phylum Actinomycetota; class Actinomycetes; order Kitasatosporales; family Streptomycetaceae; genus Streptomyces; species Streptomyces sp. NPDC002206. The sequence goes on along the minus strand of NZ_JBSFCW010000033.1, from coordinate 68,772 downwards.
GCCCAGGCGGCCCGCCCCTCAACCGCCCACACCCCGCTGCGAGCCCAGGCCGTGGCGGCGTACGACTTCGGGCACCCGGACCCCGCCGACCCCGGTCGCGAGCAGGACATCGGACGCTCCGGCACCGCGCTCAGCCTGATCAACGGCGGTTCCGCGATGCGCGTGACCGACGAGGCGTATCCGGGCGCTTCGCCTGCCTTGCAGGTACGCCAGCAGAACCCGGCCACCGCGGGCAACGACGACTGGAAGGCCGGGACCTGGGACGCCGAGGGTATGTCGTCCCTCGACGCCTTCGGTAGTGCCCGGGGCGCCACCGTCATGGGCTGGTTCAAGATGACGGGCGAGAATCCCGCCCTCAACTCCAACACGGCCGCCCCGGGCGACCGCTACAACGCGATCGGGCTGGCCGGCGTACTGTCCGGAACCTCCGACGGTCACGCGGTGCGCGCGCTGCTCGAACTCATTCAGGTCAACGGTGAGTTGAAGCTGGTCGCGCTGGGAAGACGCCTGGACAGCGGCGCCTCCCAGACTTTCGCTGCCGAAGCCCCCTGGGAAGAACTGCTGCCCCGCGGTGAATGGGTCCACCTGGCCGCGACGTTCGACTTCCGCGACGGCACCCTCGCCCTCTACCGCGACGGCAAACCCCTGGACGGCTTCTACGTCACGCCGGGCGACCCCTGGGAACTCGCCACCACGCCGGCGCCCCACCGCGCCTCGCCCACCGATCCCCGCGGCATCAAGATCGGCGGCAGCTTCCCCCAGAACACCCGGGAGAACAACGCCTGCGACTGCCGCATGGACGACCTCCTGTTCCTGGACCGCCCGGTGCCGGCCGGAGCGGTGGCGGCGGAGTACCTGCGCATGACGCGGGGCCACTGACCTCTCCCGTCCCCGGATCATCCTTTCCCTACTTGTCACGCCAGCTCGAAGGGACCCGCATGGCGTCACGACGTACATACCGAAGGCACTGGGCGGCCGTGGCCGTCAGCGCAGCCCTCGCCCTGGGCGGTCTCGCCGCGCCTTCCCATGCCGACGAGCCCGCCGCGGCGACAGCCGCCCTGACCGACCCCATTCCGCAGAAGCCCGTCCAGTCCAGGACGGGTCTCGTCCTGCAGGAGTTCGCACAGTTCCCCAAGTCGGAACCCGTGCCGGCGCCGACGGACCCGCGCCTGATGCGCCACGCCCGGATCAACACCATCAATGAACTCCCCGACGGCTCCGGCCGGATGGCGACCCCCGACCTCAACGGCACCCTGTACCTCACCGACCCCGGCACCGCGACGCACACCTCCGGAGGCACCCCGCACCCCTACCTGGACGTCAAGGCGGCATTCCCGCACTTCTTCTCGGGCCGCGGTCTCGGCCAGGGCTTCGGGTACGCCGCATTCCACCCGGAGTTCGGAGTGAACGGGCGCTTCTACACCATCCATACCGAGCTCGCGTCCCAGGCCACCGAGACTCCCGACTACCGGCAGGCCGGCACGCTCACGTATCACGGCATCATCACCGAGTGGACCGCCGACGACCCCGCCGCGGCCGTCTTCCACGGCACCCATCGCGAGGTGCTGCGGATCGGCTTCACCGGCCAGGTCCACGGCATTCAGCAGATCGACTTCAACCCGACGGCAAAGCCTCACGACGAGGACTACGGGCTCCTCTACCTCGCGGTGGGCGACGGAGGGCAGGGCGTCGGCAACAGCGAGCCGCAGAACCTGACGCTCCCGCACGGCAAACTTCTGCGGATCGACCCCGCGGGCCGTGACAGCGCCAACGGCCGGTACGGGATCCCCGCGTCCAACCCGTTCGTCGGTGAGCCCGGTGCGCTCGGGGAGATCTACGCCGTAGGCATGCGGGACCCGCACCGCTTCAGCTGGGACGCGGGCGGCAGCCACCGTATGTATCTCGGCCACATAGGCGAGCACGCCATCGAGTCGGTGTACGAGGTCAAGGCCGGTGACAACTTCGGCTGGAGCGAGCGCGAGGGCCCCTTCGTATTCGACAAGAAGGCCACCGACCCGTGCGCCCGCATCCTTCCCCTCCCCGACGACGACGCCCAGTACGGCTACACCTACCCGGTCGCCGCCTACGATCACGACCCGGGACCCGGCTGGAACTGCCGGTCCGATGTGGGCCGCGCCATCGCCGGAGGCTCCGTCTACCGCGGCAAGGACGCGCCGGCACTGCGCGGAAAGTACATCTTCGGCGACCTCGTGGACGGCCGGATCCTGGCCGCGGACACCCGCGACATGCACCGCGGCGGCGAACTCGCGCCGCTCGAACAGCTGATGCTCTTCGACAAGTCCACCGGGAAGACGGTCACCATGCGCGACCTGGCCGGAGACCAGCGTGTCGACCTGCGTTTCGGCTCCGACCGCAGCGGCGGCCTGTACATCGTCTCGAAGGCCAACGGCAAGGTCTGGAAGGTGACCGGGACCCGGACCTTCGCCGACTGCGAGATCGGCAACACCCCCACCGCCCACACCACCGGGCCCGACAACTGGGCGCCGGTCACCCCGGCCAAGTGGGCGTACACCACACGGGAGACGATCATGACCGAGCCGGGCGTCGCCCGTCCCGGACCACGCCGCCCCTTCGAGTACGCCGTCCTGACCGCGGGCCCGCGCTACTCCTCCGTCACCGTCGAGGCGGAGGTGCGGATCGACACCCCCGTCGAGATCACCAACCGTGACGTCATTCTCATCTGGGACTATCAGTCGGACACCCGGTTCCAGTACGCACACCTGTCGAGCGACAACACCATCTACCCGCACAACGGCTTGTTCACCGTCAACGACGCCGACCGGCTGCGCATCGACGACCAGTGGAACGGAACCTACGGCGCACCTCCGGCGATCAAGGACGACGGATGGCACAAGGTGCGCCTCACCCACTGCGCCGACACCGGTGAGACCGCCGTCTACCTGGACGGCAGCCGCAACCCGCTGATCACGGCCACCGACCCGGTCTTCGCCTCGGGCCGGGTGGGCTTCGGATCCTTCGACAACGCGGGCCGCGTCCGTCACCTGAAGGTGACGGGCACTCGAGCCGGCGACTGACCTCGCGGGAGCGGGCCGAGACCGTCGGCCCGCTCCCGCACCGTCACGAAAGACCGAGGCTCAACGGGCACACGCGGGCAGGAGGTCAAGAGGCCCTCAGCTGATCGGCAACGCCGCGTCGGCACGCTCGGGCCGGGAAGGCTCGGAGGGCGTGGGCGAGGTCGCCGGCGAGGGAGTGGGCATGGTCGGGGTTGTGGGCTGCAGCACCGGGGAGTCGGTCCGCTGCTGCGGCAGTGCTGTCGGCTGGAGCGGGCGCGGTCCCGCCACGACCGCGTAGTCAGGACCGAGGAACCGCGGCTCGAGGTCGCCCGGTTCCTCACCGAGGGCGAGCCGCACGGCGGCCCAGGGGGCGTTCAGACCGCACTGGGAGAGCTGGTGGAGGCCGCCCGCGGGGCGGGTGTTGACGTCGAGCAGGACCGGTTCACCGTCGTGCAGCCGGAACTGAATGTTCGTCAGGTGATGCAGCCCGAACGTCTCCGCGATGCGGCGGGCCGGTCCGGTCCATGAAGGGTCGAGCGTGAAGCCGCGTCGGCGTCCGTTCTTCGTGCGCCCCACGGCCATCCTGACCCGCCCGTCGGGGCCGGTGAGGCAGTCGACGGACACCTCCGGCTCGTCCAGGCGCGGCATGACGAGCCAGTCGACGCGGCGTTCGGTGCGGCGCAGGGCGTCGACGACCAGCTGCAGAGGGACGTACGGGCTCGGGAAGCCGCCGAGGTGGAGCAGCGAGAACGGGGTCCGCGTGATGATGCGGAAGCCGACACCGCCCGCTCCCGCAGCCGGTTTGAAGCACGCCTTGTGGCCTGCCTCCTCCAACGCGTCGACAGCGGTGAGGAGTTGCTCCTTCGTGCGCACCCGCCACCACGGCGGCACCGCGACACCGATCTCCTGCACCTTCTCGTACGCGCGCGCCTTGTCCTGGAACGTGGTGACGGCCTCGGCGGGCGGCGTGAGCAGGGCGGTACCGAGCGCGGCGAACTCCTCGCGGTGCGCGGCCACGGTCGCCTGGTGGAGGACCGGGACGAACACGTCGATGGCGTGCCGGGCGCACTGCGCCAGCGCGTATTCGAGGTACGCGGCGGGGGACAGGCCCTCCGGTTCGAGCGCCGCGGTGTCGGCGGCGGCGAGGACGGGGGAGTCGGGGTCGCCGTGCGTGGCATGGATCTCCACGGGGCGGCGCTGGGGATTGTCCCGCAGCTGATCCATGAAGAACACGTTCTCCGCGTACGTGCGGTTGAGCCAGACGCGTACGGGAGAAGCCATTCAGGCCGCCTTCCAGGGGTCGCGGGCGTGGCAGGGCAGGGCCGTGCCCGGTCAGGGAGAGGGAGAAGCACAAGACGGCGGCAGGTGAAGGGAAGCCGGCGGCGGGTGTGCTGGGGGTGATCATAGGGTGCGCAGACCACCCGACTGCTACGTCCGTGTTACGGAATTCGCGGGCACGTGGTTCCATGCCGATTCGACGGGAGTCCTTCCACTTCCCGCCCGGTCGAATTCGCCGAATGGACGCGCACCGCCTGAAACGTCCCGGAAATCCCCTGTGCGCCGGAGGCCCTACGCTCGAGGAGCAAGCGAGGAAGCGGGGAGAAGCAGACGGGAGACGAGCCTGTGGTCGGCGCCCCAGAACCTGAACCGAGCCCGCCCCGAGCGGGCCGGCTGCGCTCGGTGTCCGGGCAGGACGTACCACTGCGCCACCACGTGGTGCACGGCTACCGCCGCGCGTACCGGATTGCCGGAGACGGGCCCGTGATCCTGCTCATCCACGGCATCGGCGACTCCTCCGCGACCTGGGCGGATCTGATCCCCGACCTGGCGCGCAACCACACCGTCATCGCCCCCGACCTCCTGGGTCACGGGGCCTCCGACAAGCCGCGGGCCGACTACTCGGTGGCGGCATACGCGAACGGCATCCGTGACCTGCTGGGGGTGCTGGACATCGAGCGGGCCACCCTGGTCGGTCACTCGCTCGGCGGTGGCGTGGCCATGCAGTTCGCGTACCAGTTCCCCGAGCGGACCGACCGCCTGATCCTGGTGAGCACGGGCGGTGTGGGGCGCGAGGTCAACCCTGTCCTGCGGGCGGTGTCGCTGCCGGGCGCAGATCTCATGCTGTCCGCGCTGAGACTGCCCGGCATGCGCAGCCAGGTCGACCTCTTCAGCCGGCTGGTCAAGTTGTTCGACACCGACCTGGGCCAGGATGCCGCGGAGCTGCTCAACGTGGTGGACGCCCTTCCCGACGCCACGTCGCGCAGCGCGTTCATCAGTACCCTGCGGTCGGTGGTCGACTGGCAGGGCCAGGTGGTGACCATGCTGGACCGCTGCTACCTGGCGGAGGGCATGCCCACGCTGCTGCTGTGGGGATCGCGGGACAGCGTGGTGCCGGTCCGGCACGCGTACCGCGCGCACGCGGCGATGCCCGGCAGCCGCCTGGAGATTTTCCATGGTGCGGGCCACTTCCCCTTCCACAGCGATCCCGCACGCTTCCGCGCCCTGGTCGAGGACTTCGTGCGCACCACGGCCCCGGCCGACTGGAGCCAGGAACGATGGCGAGAGCTGCTACGGGTGGGGCGGCCCGGCAGCGCGGCGGGGGAGCTGGACTCCGCGTACCACCGCGCGGTGGAGCGCGATCTGCGCGAGGCGAGTGAGCGCAGCGCCACGTGAGGGTGACGGGCTCCGCGTGTCGGCGCCCCGCTCTCGTGCCCTCCGGGAAGGTGCGCGGCGCCAAATTCCCTACCCCGCCGGCGAGTTGTCGGAACGGGGCGGGGTGGCGTGGCTCTCCACGAAGACCTGCCACGCCCCCTGGTGCTCCTCCGCGTATGCCGTGGCCGTGCCGCCCGTTCAGTAGCGGGCGAATCGGCTGCGGGTGATGCGGCGTTCGTCGCCCCTGCGGCGCCGATCGCGTGAGTGCCGGCCGATGCGATCGGCGTGCCGTGGCGGGTGATGGAGACGAACGGCGAGACGGTCCACAGTTCGCCCGCGACTGCCAGGCCGCGCTGTCCGGCTCCGAGTTGCGAGTTCATATGAAGGTGAATAACGTGACATTCGGTCGTAATGTCCAGAATGTGGATATCGATGTCTCAATGCCGCCTGTTTCCGACTCGAATCCGGGTTGAATAGTTCACCGGATCGCAGGGGGTTCCGTGTCGGTTTCGACTGTCGGCGACGATGAATCTGGTCGCCCGAAAGTGCGGAAATGACCCAAGGAGATATTCATGCCCGAGACGTCCCAATGGCTCTCGCGACGAAAGTTGCTTCTCGCCTCGGCCGCTGCGACGACCGCGGCAACCACGGGGGCTTTCGGCCTGCTGGCCGAGAGGTCGGTCGGCGTGAACGGAAGCGAGAGTGTCCGGCCATTCCGTGTCGATGTTCCGGAGCGAGATCTCGCTGATCTTCGTCGGCGGATCGTTTCGACGCGGTGGCCCGACCGAGAGACTGTCCGGGATCATTCACAGGGCGTCCAGTTGGCGACCATCAAAGAACTCGCACGCTACTGGGGTACGACCTACAACTGGCGGAGGATCGAGGCAAGGCTGAATTCCTTGCCGCAGTTTCTGACCAAGATCGACGGGCTCGACATTCATTTCATTCACGTCCGCTCCCGTCATTCGAACGCTCTGCCGATGATTTTGACTCATGGCTGGCCGGGATCCATTCTGGAATTCCTCAAAGTGATCGGCCCGCTCACGAATCCGACCGCCCATGGTGGACGTGCGGACGACGCCTTTCATCTCGTCATACCGTCGATGCCGGGTTACGGATTTTCGCAAAGGCCGACGAGTACCGGGTGGGGTCCCGACCGAATCGCGCGCGCCTGGGCCGTACTGATGGAGCGTTTGGGGTACAAGCACTATGTTTCCCAGGGCGGCGACTGGGGGGCGGTAATCTCGGACAAGATGGCGATACAGCAACCTGCGGGCTTGCTCGGCATCCACGTCAATTTTCCGGCCACTGTGCCTGCGGACATCGCGAAGAAACTCAACTGCGGTGACCCGGTCCCGGCCGGCCTGTCCGTCGAGGAGAAGGCGGCCTACAACAAGCTTGCTGTCTTTTACAAGACGGGCTCGGGCTACTCCGCCATGATGGTCACCCGTCCCCAGACCGTGGGATACGGGTTGTCGGACTCGCCAGTTGGACTGGCCGCCTGGATGTACGACAAGTTCGCCGCATGGACGTACAGCAACGGCCATCCCGAGCGAGTGCTCACCAAAGATGAGATGCTCGACGACATCACGCTCTACTGGGTCACAAACACCGCGGTTTCTTCCTCCCGCCTCTACTGGGAGAACAACGCCAACAATTTCAATGCCGTTTCGGTTTCCATCCCGGCCGCCGTCACAGTATTTCCTGGCGAGATTTACCAGGCGCCGCTGAGTTGGACGGAGCGCAGCTACCACAAGCTCATCTACTTCAACAAGGTCCACAACGGTGGTCACTTCGCCGCGTGGGAAGTGCCGGATATCTTCACCAACGAACTGAGGTCCGCATTCAGGTCACTACGCCCCGATGCGCAGACGTCGGTCGGGAAGTGACCTCCTGGTCGGATTCGATCCAGCTGTAGGTCGGTGGGTGCGGACCGGCGGGCGGTATTCGCTCGTCCGTCCAAGCTATTCCACGGTTCGGTTCCGGTCACGCCGTGGCGGGGCCTGCAGGGATTCCCGATGGAGTTGTCAAGCCCGGCCGGTGACTCGCCGCAACTGGATCAGCCCAGCGCGATGGGGCCCTACGGCACGGTGATCAAGCGGCGGCGGCGAGGGCGATGACGGCCTGCCTGTGACTCTTCCCTTGGGCTCGTTTGCACTCGCGATACGCCTTCGAGACGGGGCGGCATCGGGCGGCGACCACGGTGGACATTGAGAAAGACCCGCAGAAGACGTCGGCAGTAGCGGCCGTGGTCGGCGCATGTTCGCGCCGATGCGACCGGAATCCTTGGGGACAGTGCACCGGCTCCGGCGGGGCGCAGACTCAGTAGTACTCGGGAGTGCCGGAACATTCCCAAGCTCTCGGGTGCCACACGCGCCCGGGGCCTTGATGTAGGAGCCACCGGACCTCCCGTGGAGAGCAGGCTCCGGCCGCGGCGCACTGTTCGACACCAGCCTTCGCGGGAACGACCACGACGCCCGCGTTCCCCAGGGCTCGCTCTCGCCCAAGCACTCACCGCCTCCCTGGGGCTGAGGTCCGCCGGCGCAAGCATGCGAGCTGTTGAAATATTCCGACGCAACTACTTTTCCGGACCGTGGCCCTCCTCACAACCAAAATAGTTTTCTGTTCAACTATCTCGGCGTAATGTCGCAAGTGCCTGATCAAAGGCAGCCCGCGGCTCTGATCTTGCAGGTCACGGGGCAAGCAAGGAGGAAAGATCATGGGATACACGTTTGCGCGTCGGGCTGCCGTCGCAGTGGCCTCTGCAGCAATCGCGGCGGCAGGACTCCTCGGCACCGGCGGTTCCGCCTCGGCGGCGACTCCCGCGACCGGCGACCGGCCCGCGGTCGTTTCTCACTGGTCCGCAGACGCCCACCACGATGGCTGGTCCGGTCGCTGGAGTGAGGGTTGGGGCGAGCACCACGGTGATGGTCGTGGTTATTGGGTACACCACCGAGATGGACATCGCTACTGGGTCCACCACCATGATGACCGCGGCCGTTACCAGGTAAGCGAAGACGATGCTCGTCGTCAGTGGGTCCTCGACCAGGTCCAGTGGCTCCGTGACCACGACGCACGTCGCTAATGAACTTGATCGAGTGATGTCGGAACCGTTCGCCTCACGATGGGCGCTCGGCTCCATGAGCCCTGGGTTATGAGATACGCACAGGGTGGTGGGTTGACCGACGCCAGGAGAGCCGCGCGGGAACGGCTCCGGCTGCAGGCCGTGAAACGCTTCGGGGGCGGAGAGAAGAACCGGGAGATCGTTGACGCGCTGCGAGTCAGTGAGCGGTCGGTGGAGCGGTGGCTCCGGCAGTGGCGCGAGCGCGGCGAGGGGCCGCTCCAGGGGCTCGCCGAGGCCCACAAATCCGGCCCGATCCCGGCCAGATGCCCCGGCTTGAGGAGATCCACGACAACCTTCTCGACCGCCTGAAGGAAACAAAGGTCCGAGGATGGCTCGGCGAGGTCGCCACCATCGAGACGAGCGTGGCCGCCAAGCACACCACCACCAACCTCGGCATGCCCGACTTCCACCCGTCCGCCGGCCGACGCACATCCCGCAGCTGACACACAATTGACGAGACCAAACCACCCGCTTGTGTTCACCGTGCTCATGGCTCAGGCTGACGCCGACGAGGACTTGAACTGTGCGGTCTCGGTGGACTCCACGATCGTTCGTGCGCACCAGCACGTGGCCGGGGCCCGCAAAAAGGGGCCCCGGCCGGCGATCCGGACGACCGTGCCATCGGCCGGTCCCGCGGCGGACTGACCACGAAGATTCATCTCGCGGCCGACGCCCACTGCCGTCCTCTCGCCTTTGTTCTCATCGCCGGACAGGTCGGTGACGCGCCCGCTTCGCGCAGGTGATGGCCCGCTTGCGTGTTCCTCGCCGGGGTGGACGGCCCCGCACCAGGCCTGATGTGGTCCTGGCCGACGAGGCCTATTCCTCGCGCGCCATCCGCGAGCACCTGCGCAAGCGCGGTATCCGGGCGGCGATCCCCGTTCCGGCGGACCAACGGGGCCACCGGAAACGCCGAGGCAGCCGTGGTGGCAGGCCACCCGCCTTCGACCGTGAGGCCTACAAACAGCGCAACACCGTCGAGCGGTGCATCAACCGCTTCAAGCAGTGGCGGGGCATCGCCACCCGCTACGAGAAGACCGCGACCATCTACCTGGCCGGACTGCACGTCGCGGGCAGCTCCCTCCGGTCCACTCGGTGATCCAAACGAAACGGCCTAGCAGTGGACCGCGTTGGCGTTGACGGACGCGGCCGCCGTACGGGAGGGGTTCCAGATCGTCCCATCCACATGGATGCAGCGACTGGCGGTACCCGTGACGGAGACCGGACCCGCATACGACGTGTAGTAGCCATCATCGTGGCTCTGCTGATCGATGTAGCACGTCCCCCCCGGCCGGGTTCCAGCCGTGCACCGCCAGATGTTGGCCACCATGAGCTTGGTGGTGCCGGTGCCCCAGTAGGTGTCGACGACCGCGGCGCAGTTGGTGCCGCCGTTGGCGGTGCTGTAGTAGAGGTACGCGACGCCCCACTTGGTTCCGCCATCGGTCCGGACGTCGTAGGTGTCGATCAGGTTCCCGCTGCACCCGTAGCCCGCGGCACTCGCGGTGGGCGCGAAGACGATGCCGCCGATGAGCATCGCAAACACGGCCGACAGCACGGATATTGCTTTCCGCATGATTATCTCCCGAGATTGTGGCAGGTGGATGCACTTATGCATCCCCTCTGCCGCAGCGACCGTACTGGCGCCCACACGGGCAAGCAAATGATCAAGTTGGGCAAAAAGAAGCGAAGTTGACGGGACGTCATGTGAAATGGATCACTATCGCATTCGTGCGCGCAGCCGGTCGTGGAACTATTTGACCAGGTGGTTGTCTCGCCAGCGGGAGAAGAGCGCGTACACGGCCCCAGGCATGGAAGTCCGCAGGCACGGCACGCTACTTGATGCCGTTGTCGCAATGCCGTTGCTTGAGAGATGCAAGTAGTTCCTCTCCCAGGCGCGGTGACCGCCGGGGTGCTGGTTCGTTGACCGGACATGCATCCAGGGATCGGGTTATCCGATGAGGTCCGGCTCGGGTTGCTCACCGAGTGGATCGTTCCTGAGCTGGTGGACGAGGTGCTGGCCGCGTGTGGTCGGCGGGATGCCAAGCCCCGTCCTCTGCCGAGCCGGTTCATGGTCCACTTCGTGCTCGCTCTGGCGCTGTTCCAGCAGGACTCCTACGACGATGTCGCGGAGGACCTGGTTGGGGCCTTGGGCGAGATGGACCAGTCCGTCCCGAACAAGTCGTCGTTCACCAGGGCCCGGCAGCAGCTTGGGGCCGCACCGTTGGAAGGAGCGCCGACAATGCCGCCGACATGCTGGTGATCACGGACCGGGCCTTCCCCCGTGTCGCACTGTGGAAGGCCTACACGCGGGCCGGAGCACGCTTGCTGATCGGAGCCCGCGCCTTCGTCGCCGCGAAGCCGATGGAGGTCTTGCCTGACGGGACCTATCTGACCCGGATGAATCTCGCCGGGCAGCGGCGTTCCCGTCGGGGCGGGGTGACAGTGAGGGTGATCGACTACCAGGTCGACGGCGGCGAGACAATCAGGCTGCTGACCGACCTGCTCGATCCCGAATTCTGGTCCGCCGAGGAGCTGGCAGCCGTGTATCACGAGCGCTGGGAGGTGGAATACGCCTGCCGGCAGCTGAAGACCTTTCAGCGGGGAAAGGCCGAGGTGTTGCGGTCGGTGTCGCCGGAACTGGTTCGGCAGGAGACCTGGGCTCAGCTGACCCTCCATCATAGATTGATCTGATGGGCATCTTTGACAAACTGACCGGCACCAAGCGCCCCAGTAGTGGTGTCGCACCGCGTTCCGCCGAGGAAGTCCGGGCCGCGCTTCTCGCGATCAACGGCCCGGACGTGCCGTACCGCGTGCGCAATGCCACCCCCAAGGAGGGTGACGGCCTGGTGGCGGAGTGGCGGATCCTGGAACCTGCCCTGCGCACGTTCTTCGTCCGTACGCGACTAGACCGGACCATCAAGACCCGGATGCGTCTGGTCCCGGAGAAGCACGAGGTCCGTACCTTCGACGAGCAGTGGGAGGTCACGTGGGTCGGGGATACGCCCAGCCTGCGGGCGTCGCGCGAGTACTCCCGTGACACCACGGCCCTGGCCGACTGGAGCCAGGAACGGTGGCGTGAGCTGCTGCGGGTGGGGCGGCCCGGCAGCACGGCAGGGGAGCTGGATTCCGCGTAACACGGCGCCGCGGAGCGCGATCTGCGCGAGGTGAGTGAGCGGAGTGGTACGTGAGGGTGGCGGGGTCCGCGTGCTGGGGGCTTTCGGAGCAGGTCCTGCCGCTCTTGGGCCGCCCTCAGAGATCTTGCGGGCGCGGTGAGCGGCCGCATCATCCGGAAGTGGCGGAACGTGGCAGCGAGCACCACGGTCATCGCGCCCGCCAACTCCCCCTTGGCCGCCGTCTGCGTCCTGGTACGCGCGCATGACCACCGTGACGCCGCGCAGACGCGGCGTCACCTCGGGCACTTCCGGACCAGTCGCCTCGGCGAGGGCACTGCCGATGGAGGAGTCGACCTCGCGGAGGCTACGAGTGCGCGGCCTCAGCCGGTACTGCCACAGTTGTCAGAGGGTGGACGAGTTCGCGCAGCTTCTCGCGCGTCTGCGCATCGGTGGAGTAGATCACCGTGCCGATCATGCCGCGGGTCAGCAGCACCTTGTAGGTATTACGAATGAGCCGATCCACGTCCGCATCCGACGTTGCACGCTTGAACACAGGGTCCTTGGACTTCGTACGGTCGACGGACCAGCCATCGGTCCGCCACACAAGATCCGGACCGAGGATCACACCGCTCCAGTCGTACTCGAAGCCCTGAGCTGTGTAGACGCAGCCGATCTGACCGAAACCCGCTGGGTCGGTCGCCCACAGGGCTGACGGGGGAGCGCCCATCACGGACCGGTCGCCCTTGAGATTCCAAGGGCGAGCCCAGTCTTCGATCTGTACGTCCGCGGGGAGTGGCTCGCCCGGTTTCGCGTCGGACCACTTCCAGCAGTAGCCGGCCGACATCCGAGCCCCGTAGCCCTTCGACTGGCGTTCCTGGAGGAACTTCTCCAGTTCCTCGGGGGAATCGACAACCTCCAACAGCATCCGATCGTCCGGCTCCCATTCCACCGGGCCTCCGTCGGCCAGCCCAAGCAATCGCACTACCCACCTCAGATAGGCGTCCGATCCCCCGCACCGGAACTGGGAGCCCAACGGCACAACACGGCAGTCAAGCCCCTTCTTTGCAGCGGCAGCGCGAATCTCTTCAACGGTGCCCATCTCCCCGGGGCGTACGACTTGGTGCTCGTCGAGCAGGAAGACCGGTACACGGGCCACGTCGATCAGTTCCTCGATCTGAGGTCTGCCGGTGCGGTTCTCGGCCCGCGTGTACCGATTCGCGGAGGACTCCCGGATACGGTGCGCCTCGTCGCAGATCAGCACGTCGAGGCTGTTCTTCCGGGCGGTCATGAAGCTGTTGAAGTACTTGAAAAGGTCCTGCACCGCTCGTTTCCGATTCCCGGCGACCCGACGCATGGTCGTGGTGAACGCACTCGACCCCGTGGCGTGCAGGGCGGGAATTCCTTGCCGGTAGAGCTCGCCGAGCAGTGACAGCGCGATGACGCTCTTGCCGGTACCGGGACCACCCGTGACGATCACGATTTCCTTGTGGTCGGAACCAGAGGCCCGCTGCACGGCGTTCATCACCAGGCGGTATGCCACCTGCTGTTCGTCGAGCAGTACGAACTGCTCCCGCTCGCGGACTTCTTCGGCGGCCACGGCCATCAGCTGCTTCGAGGGCACGGCTTTTCCGGCAAGCAGAGCGTCAGCAGCCTTGGCGCCGGACGTGGGCCCGAATCTTGTGCGAAGGAAGTCGATGAACTTGCCGCGGTTGTCCTCGGTGAACAACTGGCCGTACGGGCCGTCCTCCACGACACGGAGTCCGCCGGTGCCGAATTCAGTTGCGTTGTGGAGGTACGCCGCACCGGCGATACGTCCCGGGTGGTCCGCCAGAGACCCGTTGAAGTTGACCAGGTATTCGCAGTACCTGCGCACCTGCTCGATGGGATTGAGTACGGGATGGGAGTACGCGTCGACGTGGCACAGCGTCGGGTCGTCCTCGGACGGCAGGGCCTGACTCCATTGCTTCAGCTCGACGACGACGTAGGACGGCTCGCCGGTCTTCGGGTGGACACCAGCAAGTACGGCGTCGGCACGCTTGCTGTTCAGCGGCAGCGCGTACTCCAGCAGCACTTCCACGTCGTCGAGACCTGCTTGGATCAGAGCACTCATCAGCACAGGGATGCTGCGTTCCCAGGAGCGTGCCTCGGAGGCGCCGGGACGGTAGCCATGGTGGTGGACGAACTGCTCCGTCAGACGGAGAAAGAGCGAACCCTCATGGGCCATGGCGGCGACCGACGCGGCAGAGGCGCGGAACAGCAAGACTTGCTCCCAGGCAGCACGAAAGAACTCGTGCGGGTGGGGGCATGTCCTTCGATACTCCGCTGCGTGGAGACGGAAGCCCGGCGGGCCGCAGTGACAACAGGCGAATGGTATCCGCATACACGGTCGAATCCCTAAGATCATCGGTACCGGTTGCGGCCCGCCGGGCTTCCCCTGCGAGGACATGCCCCCACCCGCACGAGTCACTCGTGCTCTGGGGGAACCACCTCGTGTCCATGCTCCTGCTGAAGCTCTCTGCAAGGGACCTGCTCACCCTGAACTTACGGCGCCGGATGGTGCCTCACCTCGCGGCCAGATGGAAGTACTTCCGGGGAAGCGAGGCATCGCTCACCGAACGGTCCGCCTGGGCGGAGAGCGTGGTGGAACTGGCCAAGGACTTGGTGGCGGCCGGCCGCGGCAACGTGGAGATGGTTGTCGAGTGTTCGGCGACGGTCAACGAGCCGGACAACCCCGATGAGGCAAGGCGTATTGATGTCGTCCTGGTCGGGCGTCATCCGGAGACGCGACATCTCTCCCTGCAGTTCGTCGAGTTGAAGCGCTGGTCGACGGTGACCAGAATCGAAGCGGCGACGGCCGAAATGGTCCACGTGCCGGGCATGGGCCAGAAGAAGCACCCAGCGCTCCAGCTGCGCGAGTGCTACGACCTGTTCACCAGCGATGCGGGCCCGCTCAGTGGACTTTCCTTCGAGTGCGACGGCTTCACCTACCTGCACAATGCGACCGACGAATCCGTCAGACCTCTGATCGGTCTGGACGCCCCCACCGGTGTGCTCACCGCCGAGGACACCACCGATGAAGGCCACCGTGTCGCTCGGCAGAACGTCATTCATGAGATCGGCCTTTTCCAGGGGCGCCACGGATTCGACCGCGTTCTCGTGCTGGCCGAAGACGGCTGCGCGACCCTTCCCGAAACCGCCGACGCACGCACCGCGACCTTCCCGCACCACGCCATCGACAAGGCATTCTGGTCACTGGACCAGGCACTGCGCCGCTCCGGGTTCTCGCACGCCTGACGCTCGAACGGTCTCAGGCTTCAGTGCCGGACAGAGGAAATCCGGCCGGTCGAGGCTGATTGGCAGCGCTGCGTCGGCGCGCTCGGATTCGGGACGTGGGGTGGTGGACGTGGGTGTGGGCGTGGGCCGCCGCGCGGGGATTCGGTCCAGGCCCAGGCTGATGCGAAGGGCCTGATTACCTGGGACATCAACGTCGACTCCACCGTCTGCCGAGCCCGCCAGCACGCCGCCCCGCATCGGGCCGGGAAGGCCCCGCGTCCGGCCCGACCGCGTGCGCGCCGACAAGGCGTACGCCTCTCGGAAGAACCGGGCTTACCTGCGCAAACGCGGGATCCGCTGCACCATCCCTGACAAGGCCGATCACGTCCGAAACCGCAAGAGGCTCGGCTTCCGAGGCGGCCGTCCGCCGAAATTCGACAAGACCGACTACCGCCAGCGTCACGCAGTCGAGCGCGGCATCAACCGCCTCAAGAGGCACCGAGCCGTGGCGACGAGGTACGACAAACTCGCGGTCCCCTACGAGGCGACCGTTCGCATCGCGGCCATCAACGAGTGGCCGTGACCAGCAGTCATGCGAAACCGGACAGGATGGCGCGTGAGCTTCAGGAACTCATCGCGGCTCGGTCGGAATCGCTGCGAAGAACACAGAATTCGTTGCCTTCAGGGTCAGCAAGGACTGCCCAGCCAGAGCCATCAGGATTCCGGTGATCGGTGACAACGGTGGCACCGAGGCCCAGTAGCCGTTCCACCTCCTGCTCACGCGAGGTCTCAGGGCGCAAACATAGATGGATCCGGTTCTTGATCTTCTTGGACTCGGGCACCTGGTTGAAGTGCAGCACTGGGCCCTTCGCCAGCAGCACCTGAGTCTCCCGGTCACCCGGTTTGTCCTCCGGATGCAGTGGACGGCCAGTCACCCTGCTCCAGAACCGGGCCAGCTCGTAGGCATCCGCACAGTCAATCGCCACGTTCTGCAATACCGAAATCATGCGCGCAAGCCTTCCTGACTTCCACTCCAGACGCCACCGAGTTGCGCTCAGCCTTCGCGCACACAGCTCAGGCGCCCACGAAAGAGTGACGAGGGCGGTGCCGTAACTCGGGTCTCGTAACCCGGGTTTCGGGACCCGGAACATGGCGGCACGACACACTCTTCCGCCCCGCACCTATGGCTGCCCGCCCCATGGGAAGGTCCCCCGCACCGTCCTACCGTGGCGGACTCGAACCGCCGAGTCCGCCCCCCGGACGGGAGAGCCGCGATGCACAGAGCAACGAGCACTTTGCTCGGCCTGCTTCTCACGCTGCTGAGCCTCGGAGCAGCAACCACACCGGCCCACGCGGCCCCACCCAGCTACCTCACCCTCGAAGCCACCTACACCACCGTCGCCAACGGCTGGGACCGCGTCGACCGCTACCTCGACACCACCAGCGGCTTCCATGCCGAGCAGTACCCCCAGGACGGCCGTGGCGACCAGGACGGTCAGCGACGCACCTTCTTCGGCGGCGTCAAGCAGCCCTACTCCGGCCGCTTCCTCCTTTACTCCGCCCCCGGCTGGAACAGCGGCAGTCGCCAGACCCCAGTCCTCCTCGTCCACGGCGCCAACGACAACGCCGACCGCGCCTGGGCGAACCCCGGCGAAGCCGGTGGCTACGGCTGCGGTACGGCCTCCTGCCCCAGCACCGGACTCATGCAGTACCTCGCCGCCCGCGGCTACCGCGTCTTCGCCGTCAACTTCGCCCATAAGCAGGGCGACAACCTGATGCAGGCCCAGCAGGTCGGCGACGCCATCGCCGCCATCAAGGACCGGCTCGGCGTCAGTCAGGTAGACCTCGTCGGCTGGAGCAAGGGGGAGATGTCGACACGAGCCTACGTCTCCTCACTGCGCCCCGCCTGGGGACGCCCCTACGCCGGAGACGTACGCCGTCTCATCACCCTCGGCGGCCCCAACGGCGGCTACGACTACCCCTACGCCCACGGCTGGGCCCACGACTTCAGCATCTGGCCCCAGTGCGGCGGCAGCGTCAACGCACCCTCGCCCCACCTCTACATGACCTGCTACGGCACCTACACCGCCCACCCCGAATTCGCCTTCGCCCCCACCGACGGCTACGACGTCTACCCTGGACAGCGTCAGATGCTCGCCCGCTGGGACGCCACCTACGGCATCGACACAACCCAACAGGACTGGTACACCACCTACAACGGTGGCCAGGGCTTCTACACCTCCGGCAGCGGCATCCAGACCGCAATCGACGCCGGTTCCCTGATCACCCCCCTCCACAAGGCAGGCATCCCCGGCACCGTCGCCACCTACCTTCTCGCCGGTGGATCCCCCAACGTCCTCGGCATCTACAACGAGAACCGCGGCCCCAGCGACGGCGTGGTCTTCGTGAACAGTGCCCTCGACCGCACCGGCATCGCCAACGTTGCCGGCACCGCTCTCATCACCACCGCCAACCACCTCCAACTCGGCTGGCACTCCTCCGCCAGCGCCCAGATCGCCGCCTGGCTCGGCTGACCCCGCCACTCCCAAGGACGGACCATGACCTCGCCCGCACTTCTCCCCGGCATCCGCGCTCGACGGATCACCACCCCCCGGCTCACTCTCAACCTCCTCGAACTCCGCGACCGGACCGGCGAACCCGTCCTCTTCGTCCACGGCAACGTCTCCGCCGCCACCTTCTGGCAACAGACCATGCTCGACCTGCCCCACCCCTACCGCCCCCTCGCCGTCGACCTCCGCGGCTTCGGCGACACTGACGCCCTCCCCGTCGAGGCCACTCGCGGCGTCCGGGACTTCAGCGACGACCTCACCGCCCTTTGTGACACTCTCGCTCTCGACCGCGTGCACCTCGTCGGCTGGAGCATGGGCGGCGGCATCGCTCTCCAATACCTCCGCGATCAACCCGCTGCCGTCCGCAGCCTCACCCTCGTCAACCCCGTTTCCCCGTACGGCTTCGGCGGCACCCACGGCCCCGACGGCCGACTCAACCACCCCGACGGCGCCGGATCCGGCGCAGGCACCGTCAACCCCGAATTCGTCCAGCGCCTCAAAGACGGCGACCGCAGCGAGGACTCACCGCTCTCCCCCCGCGCCGTCCTTGCCTCCAGCTACGTCAAACCGCCGCTCCGCCCTGCACTTGAGGATGCCTTCGTCGACGCCATGCTCTCCACCCGCACCGGAGACGACCACTACCCCGGCGACACCCGTCCCAGCGACCAATGGCCCGGCACCGCCCCCGGCCCCCGAGGTGTCCTCAACGCCATGGCCCCCACCCACTTCCGCATCGACGACCTGCACCGGATCGATCCCAAACCGCCCATCGGCTGGATCCGCGGCACCGACGACCTCATCGTCTCCGACACCTCCCTCTTCGACCTCGCCCACCTCGGTGCACTCGGCGCCGTCCCCGGCTGGCCCGGCGCCGAGCACTGCCCCGCCCAGCCCATGGTCGCCCAGACCCGCCACGCACTCGATCACTACGCCGCCACCGGCGGCCCCGTCCGCGAAACCGCCATCCCGGACGCCGGCCACGCCGTACACATTGACAAACCCAAGGAGTTCACCGCCGCCCTCCTGGACACCCTCGCCGCGGGCCGGTGAAGCGGCCGGGCCGTCCACCCCGTACGGTCCTCTGTCGACGTCGAGGTCATTAAGCGCCATCCCGGCGCCAAGGGTCCTGGCCGGTACCCGAGCGCCGGCGGTCGAGCAGACCTGGGCTCATCCGCGGCCAGGCGCTGCCCGTCTGGCACCCCACCCGTCTCAACTCCTGCTACCACCACGCCCTCCACCTGGCCGGCGTCGTGCTCGACGGGGCTTCACCCGAGCATCAGGCCGGTGGGCTGCGTATCGACGGCTATCTGTTCAACATGAACAAGCTCTTGTGCCACGCCGCGCGCCTACGCCGCGGTCCGTGTTGCCGCGTCCTGCTCGCCAGGTACTGGGACCCACAGGCCGGGCAGCGCCGTACTGATCGGTGATCAGCTGTGTGGCTACCAGAAGGGACATGCTTTTCCGAGTACCCGGCGGCAGTGTCGGCGGCCACCGCGTCGAACGACCGGGGCGGTGCGGTGCTTGCGGCGCAGTCGGACCGGGGATTTTGCGTCGAGTAGCCGGACATTCCTAGATTGATCTGATGGGCATCTTCGACAGACTGACCGGCACCAAGCGCCCCAGCAGTGGTGTCGTACCGCGTTCCGCCGAGGAAGTCCGGGCCGCGCTGCTCGCGATCAACGGCCCGGACGTGCCGTACCGCGTGCGCAATGCCACCCCCAAGGAGGGTGACGGCCTGGTGGCGGAGTGGCGGATCCTGGAACCTGCTCTGCGCACGTTCTTCGTCCGTACGCGACTGGACCGGACCATCAAGACCCGGATGCGTCTGGTCCCGGAGAAGCACGAGGTCCGTACCTTCGACGAGCAGTGGGAGGTCACGTGGGTCGGGGACACGCCCAGCCTGCGGACGTCGCGCGAGTACTCCCGTGGACAGGTGACCGCGGTCTCCCGGAAGTGGGAGGTCGAGCGGGGGACCGACGGCCGCCTGCACAAGACCGAGGTGTTCCGCTTCGACCCGGGAGAGATGAAGGATCCCCTGCGGGCCGCGGTCCTCGACGCAGGATGGACATGGCGCGGAGTGATGTTCAAGCTGTGACCCGCCTGCGCCATGTGGTGCAGCGGATCAGCCGTTCGCAGAACGCCGCAACTGGGTCCTCCTGCGGAGCTGCCGGCCGGGTCGTGTCGATCACCAGGCGATGATCGGCGGCGCTGGGGGCGGGGTTCCGGGCCGGTGGGGTGGGGCGGTCGCGCGGTGGATGTGCGATTACGACAGGTCCACGTCCAGAACGGCCCACACCGTTTTGCCGGGCCCGTCG
Organism: Streptomyces sp. NPDC002206; assembly: GCF_053593595.1. Lineage (NCBI taxonomy): Bacteria > Bacillati > Actinomycetota > Actinomycetes > Kitasatosporales > Streptomycetaceae > Streptomyces > Streptomyces sp. NPDC002206. The sequence goes on along the minus strand of NZ_JBSFCW010000033.1, from coordinate 48,693 downwards.
ATGCACGGATACCAGCCCCAGCGGTCGGTGAGTGCGGCCACCAGGAGGAGGCCGCGGCGTCCGTCCAGTTCGTTGGACGGTTCGGCCAGGGCCGGGATGCTCTCGCCGCGCGAGTCGGTGACCTCCACGCGCAGGGTCGTGCCCTCGGCCGAGAGCCGGAGGCGGAAGTCGCGGCCGGGTACGCGCCCGTGACGTACGGCGTTCGCGCTGAGCTCCGCCACGATCAGCGTCAGCACATCGTGGGCGTCGCTGCCGTAAGGGATTCCCCAGGCGTCGAGGCGTTCCCCGGCCAGGCGTCGGGCGAGACGGGCGCCGCGTGGGGTGGAACTGAAGCGCATCGTGAAGTGGTGCCAGGGAAAAAGGGGTTGGCCGGTGCGGGTGAGACGTACGGGGAGTGGCTGCTTGCTCGTCATGCCTTCACGGTGACGCTCGGTGGCGTAGCGTGACCAGCAGTGACGTGCCGTCGGGTGTGGGTTGTACGCGACGGCGTGCGGTGTGTACGAGGCGCGCCGCGTGACGAAGTTCGGGGCGCGGCGTTGGGCCGGTGAGGTGGTGGGGCCGATGGACTCTTCGGAGTCGATGGAACAGGGCGAGCACGGCGTACGGGATGGCGCCGGGACCCGGCCGGAGGACGAACCGGGATCGGGCGTGGTGGCCGCGTTCGGGAAGCAGTTGAAGTTGCTGCGGATTCGAGCGGGGCTGGAGCGGTCCGAGTTCGGGAAGCTCGTGGGCTACGCGGGACAGTCGGTCGCGTCCTTCGAGCAGGGGAGGCGTATCCCGCCGCCGAGGTTCATCGACCGGGCGGATGAGGTGCTGGATGCCGGGGGCGTTCTCAAGGCGCTGAAGGAGGAGGTGGGGCGGGCGCAGTACCCGGCCTTCTTCCGGGACATGGCGCGCTTGGAGGCGGAGGCGGTCGAGCTGTGCGCCTATGACACGCACGTCGTCAAGGGGCTGTTGCAGACTGAGGAATACACGCGGGCGTTGCTCGCCATGCGGCGCCCGTTGCTGGACGAGGAGACGATTGAGCTGCGAGTGTCAGCCCGTCTCGCTCGGCAGGAAATCTTCAATCGCTGGCCCGCGCCACTGCTCAGCTTCGTGCTCGAAGAGACCGTTCTACGTAGGCCACTTGGCGGGAAAACAGTGTTGCGAGGGCAGCTCGAACAACTGTTGCTCATCGGTCAGAAGCGCAATGTCGAGATCCAGGTCATGCCCCTCGACCGTGAGGACAACGCGGGTGTGGACGGCCCATTCACCGTCATCACGCGCAAGGGTGGTGAGCAGCTCATGTACATGGAGGTCCAAGCGCGAAGTAGCCTGCTGACGGATCGTGAAGAGGTCCGTCTCGCCGCCGCGCGCTATGGGATCATCCGGTCCCAGGCTCTCAATCCGCGCGAGACCCAGGGATTCGTCGAGAAGTTGCTGGGAGAGCTATGAACATCGCAGAGACTTCGGTCGCAGCTCCGGAACTTGCCTGGTTCAAAAGCAGCTACAGCGGCGCCGAGGGGGGCGACTGCGTGGAGGTGGCCAACGCCACCGGAGCCGTACACATCCGGGACTCAAAGGTCGCCGCCGGACCGGTCCTGACCGTCTCCCCCCACGCGTGGGCCGGGTTCGTCGGATTGGCCGCCGACCGGTCGCTCTGAGTCCTGCGCGCCCCGTGGGACCTGCCGCGCGCCGCCGCGGCAGGTCCCACGCGTATGTCTGGCCCCAGGGGGTCAGGCCGCGTCGTCCCCCCTCGTCACGGCGGAGCATCCGCCACACGGCGCGGCGGGCGCTGCGGTCGAGGGAGGACTGGAGGCCCTTGGTCGGGCGAAACCGTGCTGCGCGTCGTTCGGGTCACAGCGGTAGAAGGTGTCGGCGAGGTCGATTCATTCGTCGATCCGGGTCTCACCGATGAACGTAAACAACTCGCATGGATCCAGGGTGAGTTGGGTCCGATGGCCCTGTGGCTTCGCCTCGCTTTTGCGGCGTGGGTGGCACATCGAACGCCACCGCCGGCATAACCGGATCAGACAGTCGGCCTTCTCCACAAGTAACTTGCAATTTCTTCACATTGTCTGACACCATCCCGCATCCGGCGTGCATTGAGCCGTCGCTGAGCTGGGGGGACCAGCCACGTGCAGATACGTACCTGCCTTCGTCGTGCCCTTAATGCCGTACTCGCGCTACTCATCGCATCGGCTGCCCTCTGGATTGGTGCGCCGTCCGCGGCCGCGCACCGGGACGGGTGCCACCGCTGGCACTCCTGTCCGTCCGACAGCGGGTCCTACATCTGTGGGGACCTTGGGTACTTCACCTATTGCGGCTACAGCTCTCTGCCGAGCTCCGGCTCCGGCTCCGGCTCCGGCTCCGGCTCCGGAGCCGAAGACGAAGACGAAGAAGCCGAGGACATCGAGGCGCCGGACCGGCCGAGGACCAAGAGCGCGAAGGCCGTGGCCGGTGGCCGCGTCACTGTCATCGTGACCGCCGAGAAGGGATCGCGGATCGAGGTGCGGGACGCCGAGGACTCGGTCGTGAGCAGAGCCACGGCCACCGGCTCCGCGCAGACGGTCACCTTCGCCGCGAAGGACGGTGACCACACCTACTCCGTCGTGGCCGTCGATTCGGCCGACAACGCGAGTGAGGCGAGCGAGGAGTTCTCCGTAACGGTCGACGCGAGCCGGCCCGAGGCGGGCAAGCCGGTCGTGACTGCGGCCGACGCGGTGACGGGTGCGGTCCAGGTCTCCTTCGAGGCCGAAGCGGGTGCACGGTACGAAGTGAGTGTCGAGGGCCGCAAGGAACAGCTCAGCGGCACGGTCGGTGACGACGGCATGGTGCGGGATTCGCTCTGGCTCCCCAACGGTTCGTACCGGCTCACTGCCGTGGTGCGGGACGAGGTGGGCAACCGGACGCGTATCGAGGTCGCCGCCACCGTGTCGCTGGACAAGCTCCGGCCCCAGGTGCATGTCGAGCCTCCGGTCGGCGGAGGAACGACGCAGGTCGAGGTCGCGGGGCCGCCCGGTGCGGCAGGCATCGTTTCCACCGGAGGCGAGTCCGAGCCCGTACGGCTCGACAGCGACGGGCGCGCCGCTGTGTCCATTTCGGTCGACGACGGCTCCCACCGTGTGCTGGTGAACCTGAATGACGCCTTCGGACGCTCGGGCACCGGGAGCTCGGGCACCTTCACTGTGGACACCATTCCGCCAGCACTGAGGCTTGTGTATGACGCCGAGCGTGCCAAGTACGGCGACGTAGTCCTCACCGTGACCGGCGAGCGGGGCGCCCGCCTGGCGCTGTCCGGCGCGGGCGAGAAGCGGACCGTCACCCTGGGTGCGGAGCGCCGGACGTTCCGCTGGCATGCAGCGCCCGGCAACCACAGGCTGGTCGCCCGACTCATCGACGCCCACGGCAACATCAACCGCACGGATCTCACCGTCCACGTCTCGGACGACTGGACCGCCGCACGGATCCGCAACACCCTGCTGTGGACGGCCGGCGTAGTGCTCGTCCTGGTTATCGGCGGGTTTCTGTTGTGGCGGCGGCGCAGAGCGGTCATCGCGTGGTGGGCCCGTCGGCGGGAGAACGCACGGATGGCCGCCGAGCAGCGTGCGGCTCGTGTCCGCGTGGCACGGCAGGAGGCCGATGCGCGCCGTCGCCGGGAAGCACTCCGGCGTGCTCGGGAGGCATATGAGCGCGAACTGGCCGGCTGGCAGCGAACCCGGGACAGGCTCGCGGCCGACCACGATTTTGTACGTCAACTACGGGGTACGGAGTACAGCGCGGCGGACTTCCGCTGGGGTGCCCGCAAACGGGACGAGAGGGTGCTCCTGATCGCGTCCGCGTCGCTGGTGGAGGTCCGCACGCGACAGGGCGTGAGCCACACGGAGAACACGTGGGCGGGCGAGATCGCCGTCACCGACAAGCGCGTTCTCTTCGCCGGTGTGGCCGGCCGACGTGAGTGGGCCTACGGCAAGTGGCTCCACCATGAACATCATGAGGGCGCGGCCCAGACGCTGATCACGGTGAGCAGCCGGCAGAAGACCTCCGGCGTTGCTTATGGCCACGGGGAGGCACCCAAGGTGCGGCTGGCGATCGACCTGGCGCTGGCGCAGGCCCAGGGTCGTCATGGCGAGGTGGTCCACGGGGCCCGCGCAGCACTGGAGGCTCATGACCGGAAGCGGCCCACGGCGCCGACGGGGGACTGACTGGACAGCTGTGGGAAGACGGCGTCTGGCGTTCCGGCAGGACTTCAGTGTCCGGATGTTGAGGGAACGCCTCTTCCACCGCCCCGGCGAGATCGTCGTCGGCGGTGCAGGCGGCATCCAGCTGGATCGGGAGGGTGAGCATCTGCTTGCCGAGCGCGTCCTCGATCAGCGGCGGCTGGTGGGCCCATCCGGCGGCGGAGGCGCCGGTACCAGCGCCGATTGCTCTCAAGGGAGGAGCGGACGTCCTTCGCGCGCGGCGGTGAAGTGCTCAGGGGTGAGCGCGTCCTCGCCGTGCTCGGCGGTGAACGCCCGGATGCGCCCGAGCGGGGACGACGGGTCCGGAGGTTCGTTGCTCACCGTGGCGCCCATGATCATCGCGCCGAAGGCGATGCCTATCTCTTGCGGATCTTGCATGTCCATTCGCGCACTGTAGAGCAGGGGACTGACCGAGCCAGTGTCGCCGGAGCCCCCTTGCGGGGGCACAAAGAGGGGGCGATCACGCATAGCGTCAGGGGCCCCACCCTGGAATCCTGGCCCTCTCCCGGTCCGCCCAACACCTTGCGGAGTTCCTCGGGGGCGGGCTGGAGCAGGTGAAGCTCGTGCAGTTCCATCCCTCGTACTCCTACGAGGACTTCTTCGAGGGCTTCAGGCCGCAGGAGGACCCCGAAACCCGGGAGGTGGCCTTCCGGCTGACCGCGGGGCCGCTGCGTGAGCTCGCAGATCTGGCGTCGCGCGGGGCAACCGGCACATCCCGCACTTCCTGATCATCGACGAGATCAACCGGGCCAATCTCGCCAAGGTCTTCGGCGAGCTGTACTTCCTGCTGGAGTACCGCAACAAGTCCGTACGGCTGACCTACTCCGGCGACGACTTCGCACTGCCGCCGAACCTCTTCGTCATCGGCACCATGAACACCGCCGACCGGTCCATCGCACTCGTCGATGCCGCGATGCGTCGGCGGTTCGCGTTCGTGGAGCTGTCCCCGCGCACCGAGCCGACCAGCGGGCTGCTGAGGCGCTGGCTCGCGAAGGAGGGCAGGGAGAGTGAGCCTGCAGACCTGCTCGACGCGCTCAACCACCGTATCGACGAAGCCGACTTCCGTATCGGGCCCTCGTACCTGATGAAGCGGGGCGTCTACCGCGAAGGCGGGCTGGAGCGCACCTGGCGCACAAAGATTTTGCCGTTGTTGGAGGAGCACCACTACGGCGAAGGTGTCGACATCGAGCAGCGGTACGGCCTGGCGGCGTTGCGGAAGGCCGCGGAAGGCCCCGCCTCCCCGTGACGACCGTCGAGCTTGTCGAGCATGCCCGGGCTGTGTCCGTTCCGCTGCCGGACGCAGCCGGCCGAGCGCTGGCCTCCTCGCGGATCGTGGACGCCGCCCCCGACCCGTACACGGAGGGGCGATGGGTCCTGCGGGCCGGTAGCAAGGTGGGAGCCGTACGCCTGGAGGTACCGGGAGGCGAGCCCGTCACCGTACGCATCGCACCCAAGGTGCCCATCGCCCGGCTCTTCTTCCTCCTCGGCTACAGCCTCGACCCGCGCGCCTGGCGCGACGGCGGGGTGGAGGTCGGGGATCACCGTGATTTGCTGCCTGCCCTGGCGCACGCCGTCGAACGCCAGGTGGACCGGGCGCTCCGGTGCGGGCTGCTCCAGGGCTACCGGGCCACGGAAGACACGTCCCTCGTCGTGCGGGGCCGCATCCGCGAGGCCGAGCAGATCCGGCGGCACTTCGGGGCGACTCTGCCCGTCGAGATTGCGTACGACGAATTCACCACCGACATTGCCGAGAACCGGATCCTGCGTGCCGCCGTCGAACGCCTGCTGCGGCTGCCCGGCGTCCCGCACGAGGTACGCCGCCGTCTGATGCACCAGCGGGCGAGGCTCGCGGACATCACCCCGCTCATCCGCGGCCAGGCGCTGCCCGTCTGGCACCCCACCCGCCTCAACTCCCGCTACCACCACGCCCTCCACCGGGCCGGCGTCGTGCTCGACGGGGCTTCACCCGAGCATCAGGCCGGTGGGCTGCGTATCGACGGCTATCTGTTCAACATGAACAAGCTCTTCGAGGACTTCCTGACGGTCGCGCTACGGGAGGCCCACCGGGGTAGCGACCGCAGCTGCCGGTTCCAGGATCCGCACCACCTCGACGAGGCGCACGAGATCCGGATGAAGCCGGACTTCGTCCTGTACGGGCCGGATGGCGAACCGCAAGCTGTGGTCGACGCCAAGTACAAGGCGGAGAAGCCGGACGGATACCCGGACGCCGACCTCTACCAGATGCTGGCTTACTGCACCGCGCTCGGGCTCTCCGAAGGGCACCTCGTCTACGCGAAGGGCAACGCCCCGCATGCCGCCCACCATGTGCGGCACGCAGGCATCGTCATCCACCAGCACGCACTGGACTTGGACCAGTCACAGGCTGATCTGATGGCCGCCGTGGGCGACTTGGCTCGGCTGATGGCCCGCGACCTGCCTGGGTGATCTTTGTCCTTCCCCGAGAGAACCGGTGAAATACCAGGGAGGTGAAGACCCAACCGGGCCCCGGGTGTGAGCCTCCCGGAGCGAAGCGGGACGAAGTCCCTTACCACTCCGTCAGGGTGGACTTTCGGTCAGTGCTCCGACATTCTGTGCGGACCTTGATCGCGGCTCGGCGTCGATCCGCGAGTCAGTCCGCGAGTCCGTCCTTCGTGCACAAGGGGAACTCTCATGAGCTCGTCCCGCCTGCCCTCCCGCCGGATCGCCGTGATCTGCGCGGCCGTCGCGCTTGCACTCCCGCTCAGTGCCTGTAGTAGCAGCAGTGACGGCGCGACCGTCAAAGGTGCGAAGCTGATCAAGTCCGGCCAGATAACCACCTGTACGCACTTGCCGTACGCGCCCTTCCAGTCCGAGAAGGACGGAAAGGTGGTCGGTTTCGATGTCTCGATGATCGATCTTGTCGCCGAGGACCTGGGCGTGAAGCAAGAAGTCGTGGACAAGTCGTTCGAGACGATCAAGACCGGTGCCGACCTCAATGCCAGTGTCTGTGATGTGGCCGCCGCCGGCATGACGATCACCGACGAGCGCAAGCAGAATCTCGACTTCTCCGTCCCGTATTTCGACGCCACCCAGGCGCTGTTGGCCCGCAAGGGCGTCAAGGCGGCGTCCGTCGAGGACATCACCAAGCAGAAGCTCAAGCTCGGTTCCCAGTCCTCCACCACCGGCGAGGACTTCGCCCATTCGCACGGCGCCGATCCGCAGTCCTTCGAGAGCTCCGATGCCGAGCTCAATGGACTGCGTACCGGCCAGGTCGATGTCATCGTGCAGGACTACCCGGTCGTGCAGAACTGGCTCAAGGACCCCGCCAACTCGGCCAAGTTCGAGATCGTGGGCAATCTCGACACCGGTGAGCAGTACGGCTTCGCGGTCCGCAAGGATGGCAACCCCAAGCTTCTCGCGGCGATCAACCAGGCCATCAAGGACGCGAAGTCCGACGGCACGTACAAGAAGCTGTACGAGCAGTGGATCGGGCCCATGCCGAAGGGTGCCGACGCCCAGTGACCGCCCTGATCACCGGTAAGGACCGGGAGGAGCCGGCTGCGCGGCCCCGGATGTCGCCACGACGCCGGCGCCGTATCTCCCGTGGGGTGCAGTACGCCGTCTTCGTGGTCGCGGTGGTGGTCGTGGGCGCGCTGGCCGACTGGCAGCAGCTCCAGGAGCAGTTTCTGGACCTGTCGGTCGCCCAGCGGCTTTTCCCCGAACTCATCACGGTCGCGCTGCTGAACACCGTGGTGTACACGCTGACGGGCTTCGGTGTCGGACTCGTGCTGGGCCTCGTGGTGGCCCTGATGCGGCTGTCGTCCGTTGCGCCGTACCGCTGGCTCGCGATGGCGTACATCGAGTTCTTCCGCGGCCTGCCCGCCCTGCTGATCTTCATCTTCGTCGGGGTGGGTGTCCCGCTGGCCTTCCCGGGGCTCGTCTTCCCCGGGGAGACCTACGGGCAGGTCGCCTGCGCCCTGGGTCTGGTCTCCGCCGCGTACATGGCGGAGACCATCCGGGCGGGCATCCAGGCCGTACCGCGCGGCCAGCTGGAGGCGGCGCGCACGCTGGGCATGTCGCACGCCACCGCGATGCGGTCGATCGTGATCCCTCAGGCCTTCCGGATCATCGTGCCGCCGCTCACCAACGAAATGGTCCTGCTCTTCAAGGACTCCTCGCTGGTGCTCTTCCTGGGCGTCACACTGCAGCAGCGTGAACTCACGAAGTTCGGGCGCGACTTGGCCAGTACGACGGCCAACACCACCCCCATTTTCGTCGCGGGCCTGTGCTACCTCCTGGTCACTGTCCCGCTCGGCTATCTCGTACGGCGCCTCGAGGCCCGTCACGCACAGGCGAGGTGATCACGGGATGGCGGACATGACTGCGGCGATCGAGATCCAGGGGCTGCACAAGTCGTTCGGCGACGTCGAAGTGCTGCGCGGTATCGACTTCACGGTCGCGCCAGGCGAGGTCGTATGCGTCGTCGGCCCCTCGGGGTCGGGGAAGTCGACCCTGCTGCGCTGTGTGAATCTGCTGGAGGAGCCGACCAGCGGCACAGTCACCGTCGGCGGTGTGGACATGACCGATCCGGACATCGATCTGGACGCGATGCGCCGGCGGATCGGCATGGTCTTCCAGCAGTTCAACCTGTTTCCTCATCTGAACGTCCTGGACAACCTGACGATCGCTCAGCGCCGGGTTCTCGGACGCGGCAGGGAGGAAGCCGGCCGCATCGCCCGGGAGAACCTGGCCAAAGTCGGCCTGGCCGACCGTGAGGACAGCTTCCCCTCCCAGCTCTCCGGCGGCCAGCAGCAGCGTGTGGCCATCGCGCGGGCCCTGTCGATGGGGCCAGGGCTGATGCTCTTCGACGAGCCGACCAGCGCGCTCGACCCCGAGCTGGTGGGCGACGTACTGGGGGTCATGCGCACCCTGGCCGACGAAGGCATGACGATGCTGGTCGTCACCCACGAGATGGGCTTCGCCCGCGACGTCGCCGACCGCGTGGTCTTCATGGACGACGGCCGAGTGGTGGAGGAGGGCGCCCCGGAGGATGTACTGGCCCGGCCGGAGCACCCCCGGACCAAGGCCTTCCTCGCCCGGGTCCTGCACCCGGACGCCGTGCAACCCGAGGCCTGACACATCCGTACGGGTCCGACGCCGGCGCCGCGGCTCACCGCCTCGTCATGGACAGGGGGCGAGCCGCGGCCGGCGGGACTGCAGCCGCGCCGGACAACGGCGAGCGGCACTGATCGCGGGTTGCCTCGCGCCGGACAGCGAGCCTGCCCGTACGTCGACCCCGGCTCCAGGACACGTCAGGAGTCCCTGGCTGCGGACGTGCGTCAGGGGCCGTCCGGAGACGGCCCCTGACCTCGTGCTTGCTACTTACGCAGCTCGACCGTGAAGCCGCGGCTCGTGGAGAGGGGCGGCGTCCTGATCTCCGTTATCCCGGTCGTGGGGTCCGTGTACCAGCCGGACTCGGCCGAGGTGTGCGCTGTTGCGGAGGTCAGTCGCTGGAGGCGGCTGCCGTTCATGACCACCTGTGACGGTGCGTCCTTGCCGTGCACGGTGAAGCGGTACGACCTGGCGGCAGGCTTCCCTTCGTAACTTCCCACGCTCGCACCGACCTTGATCGTGGTGCTCGCCCTTCCGTGGGTGGGTGCCTGCACGCGTACCTGTTGCGTCGCCGAGGCGCCCTCCGTGAACTTCCGGGTCACGCCGTCGTCCTCGTACAGGGTGTACGTGCTCGTGCCCTGCGGGTACAGGTCGTAGTCCAGCTCGCTCCGGTCCCGGGTCTGCCAGGACGTCGTGCCCTTGGGCCACATCGGCACGATGGAGCCGCCCTTGACGAACAGGGGCAGGGTGTCGAGTGGGGCGTGGTAGCCGTTGACCGTGGTCGGGCCCTGGTAGGTCCTGCCCGTCCAGTAGTCGGTCCAGGTGCCCTTGGGCAGGTAGATGCCGTTACGGGTATCGGAGTCCTCGTAGACCGGGGCGACCAGGAAGTCGGAGCCCGCCAGGTACTCGTACTTGGCGTTCGTGCCCAGGGTCTCGGGGTCGTCCGGGTACTCCAGCCACAGCGGGCGCACCGAGCCCACGCCGGTCTTCGCGGCCTCGGCGGAGAGGGTGTAGAGGTACGGCAGCAGCCGCTCCCGCAGCTGGAGGTACTTGCGGTTGATGGAGGTGTACGGCTCGCCGTCCACCCACGGCTGCTGGTTGATCTTCTTCTTGGTCGTCAGGTCCGTCGCCCAGCCGTCCATCGTCATCAGGGCCGGGAGGAACGACTTGGCCTGCAGGTCGCGGGCGTACATCTTGGCGTCGTGGCGGTAGATGCTACCGACGTCACCGGTGTTGTACGCGATACCGGACATGGTGGCGCCGGCATAGGTCGGGATCTGCCAGCGTACGAAGTCCCAGGACAGGGACTGGTCGCCGCTCCACAGAACGCCGCAGCGCTGCGCGCCGGCCCAGGAGACGGGCAGCCAGACGAAGCCTCGGGCGTCGCTGTTCTCCTCGATGCCGGCCTTGGCGTCGTCGCAGGCGTCCAGCGCCATGCCGTATCCCTGGCCGACCCAGGCGACGTCGAGCTTGGCGACCCGCTGGCCCGCCTTCACCTGGTCGGCGAGCTTGTCGAGGCCGTTCTGGGTCCAGAGCCCCAGCTGGGCGTTGTGGTCCTGGAGGCCCTTGGCGGTCTCCGGCAGGTTCTCGTAGCCGCAGCCGTAGCCGTCGTTGACGAGCATCCAGCCCAGCGGTATCTGGTTCTGCGTATAGCCGTCGGCGACCTTCAGGGCGTCCAGGGTGTGGCGCTCGCCCTGGTTGGCGTTGTGCAGATAGCAGTCGGCGTCGCCCGGTTCGAGGCCGTACACCGGCGGCATGAACGGCTTGCCGACCAGAGCGGTGTACTTGCCGATCACCTTCTTCGCGTCACCGATGAAGTAGTACGCGTCGAGGCGCCGCTCCTGCTGGCCGGTCTGGACCGGGGAGCCGAAGTGGTAGACGCCGGGCGCGAAGGTGTTGCGGTAGACGCCGTAGCCCGCACTGGAGAGGTAGAAGGGTTGGGAGTTGTTGTAACCCCCCTCGTTCCAGTTGGTGTTGTTGGCGACGTAAACCGTCTTGTCGCGGTGCGAGAAGCTGCCGTTCTGTTCGCCGCCGCCGAAGAACTGCTCGTCCGCGCCGCGCTCCAGGCTCTGCCGCATACCGCCGGTGGACCAGCGCAGGGGCTTGTCCTCCTGCCAGATACGGGTGCGGTTGTCGGCCTTGTAGAGGCCGAATCGCAGCGGCTTCTTGTAGACGCGCAGGACGGCGTCGGGGGAGCGGATGCCGTAGTAGTCGCCCTTGTCGAAGGTGCTGGTGTGCTTCTGCACCGCGGGCTGCTTACGGATGATCGCCGAGCCGGCCGGGTCGGTGAACTCACCCGAGGGGGACGCCTGGAGGCGGAGTTGGCCACCCGTCAGGAAGTCTGCCTTCGCCTTGAGCTCTCCGGCCTCGATGGAGTAGCTGCCGTGGCCTCCGCCGAAGGAGGTCAAGTTCCCCGAGTCGGTGGTCTCCGGCAGATAGGCCTTGCCCGTGAACGAGTTGTCGGTGACGTCGTACGGCACGACGATCACGTGGTAAGTCCCGTCGGCCCGGGGGATCACCGTGGCCTCGGGGTCGGCCGTGCCCGCACTTGAGGCGACCTGCTTGCCGGCGGAGTCGTAGATGTACATGTCGAAGTCCTCGGCGGGCTTCTGCCACTCGATGGAGATCGGCACACCACCCTCCGGGTTGTCGTCCCAGTAGCCGTCGGGAGTCGACACGGTGAGGTCGAAGCGGTCGCAGACCTTGTTGTCCGGGTCCTCCGCGGCGGGCGGACAGTCACTGGGGCCGCCGACCGTCCCCTTGGGATAGACGGGACTCTGCCACGTCACGCTCTTGTGGGCGTCATCGAGCACGGTGCTCGCGGGGGTCGCCGCGTGGGCGGGTTCGGCGGGGGCGCCGAGCAGAGCGGCGGTCAGAGTGGCGGCAAGTCCTACCGCGGCCAAGGCCGGCCGGCGGGCCCGGTGGTGAAGTCTTCGCACGGGATACATCCCTTCGAACCAAGCACTGGATGTTTGTAAATGCTTGAACATACGTCAGATCGTGCAACTTCTCGCACGAGGATTCACCATTATGCAGGTGCATGTCAACGGGTGGTTGTGGGGTCCGGTGCGACTCGGAGGTGCCGTGATCAGAGATGTGGAGAGAATGATCGCGATTGGCATCGGAAGTTTCACTCCGTATCCCTATAGTGGTGCCGCGTTGATCATGGGTACGCAACGCGAGTCGCCGCCGAAGGAGTCAGCTCGATGACGCGCCCCTCAACCGCCGATCCCACGCCCGCGGAACCACTGGGCGGTGGCTGCCCCGTTCAGCACGGCGCGGGCGCAGTGCCCCTCAGCGGCCCCGAGTTCCATACCGAGCCCCAGACCCTCTACCGCACCATGCGGCGCGATCACGGCCCCGTCGTGCCCGTCGAGCTGCCCGGCGGGTTCCCCGCCTGGCTGATCATCGGCTACCGGGAACTCCACCAGGTCACCAGCGACGGCGAGTTGTTCCCCCGGGACGTCGGGCTCTGGAACCAGTGGGAGCACATCCCCGAGGACTGGCCGCTGCTCCCGATGGTCGGGCGCCCGATGCCGTCGATCTACTTCACCGCGGGCGCCGAGCACCGCCGCCACGCCGAAATGGTGGGCGCCGCCCTGGAGGGCGCGGACCCCTTCGAAATCCGGCGCCACTGCGAGGAGTTGGCGGACGGGATCATCGACGGCATCTGCACGCGCGGCACGGCCGATCTGGTCGCGGATTTCGCCGAGCCGCTGCCCGTGCTGGTCCTCGCCCGGCTCGTCGGCTTCCCCGACGCGGAAGGGGCGGACATCGCCCGGGTGCTGAAGGACCTGGCCGACGGCGGGCCCGAGGCGCAGAGCGCGTATGCGAGGTTCGGCGAGCACATGCAGCGGCTGGTCGCGGCCAAGCGGGCGGTGCCCGGGGACGATGTGACCTCGCGGATGCTTGCGTACCACGAGCCGTTCACCGAGGAGGAGTTCGTCCTCGACCTGATGGCCATTACCGCCGCCGGGCATCTGACCACCGCCGACTGGATCAGTAACTCCCTGCGGCTGATGCTCACCGACGACCAGTTCGCCGACTCCCTTTCCGGCGGCCGGCACAGTGTCGCCGAAGCGATGAACGAGGTCCTCTGGGAGGAGAGCCCGACCCAGATCCTCGCCGGCCGCTGGGCGGCCCGGGACACCCGGCTCGCCGGCCGGTCGATCCGGGCCGGGGACATGCTGCTGCTCGGCCTGGGCGCGGCCAACTCCGATCCGCATGTACGGCAGCATCTCTCCACCGGCCACCCGTCCGGCCAGAGCGGCAACAGCGCACATCTGGCTTTCAGTTACGGCGAGTACCGCTGCCCGTTCCCCGCCCAGGAGATCGCCGAGACCATCGCCCGTACCGGGATCGAGGTGCTCCTCGACCGGCTGCCCGATCTCGCCCTGGCGGTTCCCGCGCAGACACTCGTCCGGCGGCGGTCCGCCTTCCTGCGTGGGATGGAATCGCTGCCCGTCCGGTTCAGCCCCGTACGTACGACAGGAGACTTCTCGTGAACTGCCCTCACGCCGCTGCCCACGAGGCCGCCCAGGCCGGCGGGACCGTGGTCATCGACCCCATGGTCCAGGACCTGGACGGTGAGACGGCGCGGCTGCGCGACGCCGGACCGCTCGCCAGGATCGAGCTGCTGGGTGTGCCGGCCTGGACCGTCACCCGGCACGCCGAGGCCCGCCAACTGCTTGTCGACCCACGCCTGGTGAAGGACCTCGACGCGTGGGGGCTCTGGCAGAGCGGAGCGGTGACCCACGCCTGGCCGCTGATCGGCATGATCGATGCCGGGCGCTCCATGTTCACCGTGGACGGCGAGGAGCATCGGCGGCTGCGCACCAAGACCTCCCAGGCGATCACACCCCGCCGCCTCGAAGCGATACGACCGGACATCGAGAAGTTCACCGAGGAGCTGCTGGACGCTCTGGCCGAACAGGGCAAGGACGGCGTGGTCGACCTCAAGTCCGTGTTCGCGCAGCCGCTGCCGATGCGGGTGGTCGGCATGCTGATGGGTGTCGAAGAGTCCCAGCACGCCATGCTGACGAAGAAGTACAAAGCCTTCTTCTCCATGCTCACCCCGCACGAGGAACGGATGGCCCTGCTCGCCGAGCTGGACGTCTTCTACGCCGGACTCGTCCGCGAGAAGACAGCTCGGCCGACGGACGATCTCACCAGTGCGCTCATCCTTGCCGAGGAGGGCGGGGACCCGCTCACCGAGGAAGAGGTGGTCGGCAATCTCAAGGCCATGGTGGCGGCGGGGCACGAGACCACCATCGGGCTGATCCTCAATGCGGTACGGGCCCTGCTCGCCCACCCCGACCAGCTGCGCAAGGTCCTCGACGGCGAGATCCCGTGGGAGACGGTGATCGAGGAGACGCTGCGCTGGGACACCCCCACCACGCATCTGCTGATGCGGTTCGCCACGGAGGACATTCAGGTCGGCGACAACGTGATTGCCAAGGGGGAGGGGGTCGTCATCTCCTACCGGGTCATCGGCCGTGACGTCGAGCAGCACGGACCGGACGCCGACGCCTTCGACATCACGCGGCCGACCCCGATCCGCCACATGACCTTCGGCCACGGCCCGCACATCTGCCCGGGAGCGGCACTCTCGCGGGTGGAGGCCGGGATCGCGCTGCCTGCGCTGTTCGGGCGCTTTCCCGGGCTGCGGCTTGCCGTGCCGGACGAGGAGATCCGCAAGCTGCCGGTGATGACGCAGAACGATATGGAGGCCTTCCCGGTGCTGCTGAACGGATGAGTGAGGACGGGGGCCGCGGCTTCGACATGGTGCCGCCGGCCCGCTCCTTTTGGCAGGCGAGGGCGCCCACCGGCGGCGGCTGAGGCCCGTCAGGGGATCAGCTTCCGTACGTCCGCCACGGCCGCCGGCAGCTCCGCCGGGTCCTCGGTGACGACAAGGGGCTTCCCGACACGCCGAGGGTGTCGACGGCCGCCCGGAGGGCGTCGGGAGTCGTACCCGACGGCCAGACCGGGTTCAGCCCGTACGGCTCCATCGCGCGGCGCTGTGCCACCCTGTCCGTGCTGACGGCCGCGGCCGCCGTGCCGATGCCCCGGACCCCGAAGTCCTCGGCGAGCCGCTCGGTGAGGCCGACGTGCCTGTCACCCCAGCAGGCGACGGCCGCTGGGGCCTCGTCGGGCGCCGCCCGGGCGGCTTGGTCCGCGAGCGGGGTGGTGCGGTCGAAGGAGCCCCGCTGCTCCGCGGGGAGTCCCGGCGTCCGTCCTCATCGCCGGGCGGACCCGGCCTCCTGGGCCGATCTGTGTCCGGTTGTGTCGAAGCGCTTCGACAAAACCTCTGGACTCGCTGTGCGAGTCAGTCTAGGCTCGAACTGTACGTGCATGTCGCAGGCGGGTAAGTCGGAATCGAAGCGCTTCGCCAAAACTGTCGGTACGTGTCAGAGTGTGTGCCGGAATCCGCCGTCGTCCTGTGATGGAGAGCCGAATGGTCACCCTTGCCGAGGTCGCCCAGCATGCCGGAGTCTCCGCGAGCACGGTGAGCTACGTCCTCAGTGGGAAGCGGTCCATCTCCATGTCCACCCGGGAGCGGGTGGAGCGAAGTATTCAGCAACTCGGATACCACCCCAACGCCGGAGCCCGCGCGCTCGCCAGTAGTCGGTCCAACATCATCGCACTCATGGTGCCGCTGCGCACCGACATGTATGTGCCCGTGATGATGGAGATCGCCATCGCCGTCGCCACCACCGCTCGTGCGCATGGCTATGACGTCCTGCTGCTGACCGGGGAGGAAGGCCCGGCGGCCGTTCGGCGGATCGCGGGCAGTTCGCTCGCCGATGCCATGATCCTGATGGATGTGGAGCTGCACGACGAACGCCTGCCGCTGCTCCTGGAGAACGACCGGATCGCCGTGCTGATCGGTCTGCCTGCCGAGACCGATGGGCTGACCTGCGTGGACCTCGACTTCGAGGCGACCGGGGCGCTCTGCGTGGAGCACCTCGCCGGGTTCGGCCACCGCGAGATCGCGGTGATCGGCGAGGCGGCCGCGGTGTACGAGCGGCACACCGGGTTTGCCGAGCGGACGATGGACGGCGTGCGGGCGAAGGCGCAGCAGGCCGGGGTGCGGGTGCTGCACCGGCCCTGCGAGGGCGGGTACGCGGCGATGGAGCGGACGCTGGCCCGGATCTTCGACGAGCGGCCGGGCACCACCGGGTTCATCGTGCAGAACGAGTCGGCGGTCGAGCCGCTGCTCAATCTGCTGCGCCAGCAGGGGCGTGCGGTGCCCGAGGACGTGTCGGTCGTCGCCATCTGTCCCCAGCAGCTTGCCTCCGAGGCTTCCGTGCGGCTCACCTCGGTCGCCATACCGGCACAGGAGATGGGGCGGCGCGCCGTCGAGCAGGTCGTCGCGAAGCTCGCCGGCCGCGGCACGGACGAAGTCGAGCTGCTGGCACCGGAGTTGACGGTGCGGGCGAGCAGCGGTCCCGCGCCTGTGGGTTGACGTCACGCAGCGAACGAGCCGGCCCCGCGAGGGGCCGGCTCCTTCCTGTGCGGGTCAGCTCGACGAGACGCTGAAGCTGTTCGTCCTGAAGTCCAGGCCGCCGGACGACGAGGTGATCTCGTAGCCGAACTGGACGTCACCGATGGTCTCGTTGCCCCACCAGCCCTTGGTGTCCTTGATCCACTTCAGGATCGGCAGGACGTCCACCGTGCCCGAGGTGGAGTCCGAGGTCCGCAGGAACGAGAACACCTGGTTGGCGCCGTTGTCACCCTTGTAGACGTTCCAGGTGTGGCCGCCGAGCGTCACCGTTCCCTGGGAGGTGCCGAGTGCGCCCACCGCACCGTTGTAGTTGACCCAGAGCATCACCTCGTAGTCGTAGTCGGTGTCCCAGATGTCGTACGACGTGTTGTAGGCACCGGACGAGGGGACGGTGACGTTGTAGCTGCTTTTGAGCGACGCCATCGAGGTGATGGACTTGCCGACGACCTTCTTGGCGTTGGGGTACGACTTGATGCCGCCGGTGTTCGGGTGGTCGGCCCACACGCCCCAGTTGCTGGAGGAGTTGACCCAGATGGTTTGGGCACCCGCGCCGGAACCCCAGATGTTGTTGTAGAGGGTGTAGCCGTCGGAGGTGGTGTAGTTGCCCCACTGGTCCGTCGACCACCAGACCGCGGCCTGGGCGGGGGCGGCGGCGAAGCCGATCAGGGCTGCCACTGCGGCTGCCGGTGCCAGTACGAACCTGCTGAGAGTGCGTCGTGCCATGGTCGTCCCTTCCATGGTGGGGGGATGCGCTACCGCGGCCTCATAGTGAGGACGCGGTCCACGCCGGCCGTCAGGTCCAGCAGGGCGACGGGAGTTCCGGCGGAGGTCTCGGCGGAGCTGTGCGTTGCGACTTCGGTGAGGGCGAGTCGTTCACCCGCGTGTACGCCGACGCGTGCGTCACGGGTGGGGTGCAGGACCGCTGTGGCGTTCCCGGCCGACCAGGCCAGATCCAGGTGGGCACCGAACCGGGTCCGCACACCGTGCAGTTCGCCGGACGGATACGCCGCGGGGAGCGCAGGCAGTAGGACCAGCCGGTCCGGTGTCGACTGGACGAGCATCTCGATGACCACCGCGGGCAGTGCATGGGCGGCGTCCGCGTTGTAGACATCGCGGGACGGGTAGTGGGCGCTCATCAGCGAGTTGTGGAAGAAGTCGCCTGCCAGTACCGCGCTCAGCGAGTTGGAGACCCGCGCCTCGTCCCGCAGCCGTGCAGCGATCAGCGCGTGGTGCAGATGGCCATGGGCGGAGTCGTTCTCCGCACCGCGCAGCTCCAGTGCGCGGTGTGCGGCGTCCGCGAGCTCCGGGGTGTCGTACGGGTTGATCGCACCCAGCGGCCACACCGGGTAGAGGTGGCTGAGGTGCCGGTGGTCGTACGTCTCCTGCAGGCCCGGCCAGGCCCATTCGGCGAGCGCCCCGTCCTCGCTGACGCGGTACCGGGGGAGCCGGTCGGCAAGGGCGCGCCAGCGGTCCGCGGCCGGGTGGCCGGGGGAGTGTCCGGCGGCGGTGGTCAGGGCGTGACGGGCCGCCGCGATGTCCATGGTGGCGTTGATCGTCCCCCAGCTTGCGTTGGCCGGACGGTTCTCCGGTGAGTACGAAGGGACGACGGCGAGGGTGCCGTCCGAGGCGTGCCGGGTGAGGAAGTCCTCGTAGAACTCCGCCACTTCGGTGAGCGCATCGGTCAGCCAGGGGTCCGTGACGCCGGTGGTCTCGGCGTGCTCCAGAAGGGGATGCAGCAGCCAGTCCGCACCAGCGGTCCACAGGTGCAGCGGATAGGCGCGCTGGAAGTGGCGGGTGTGGCCGGACTCGCCGTCCGTGTGGGTCGGGGCGACGATGCCCCGGGTGCCGAAGATCGCGCGGGCGTTGTCCCGCCAGTCGGCCAGCTGGCCGCGGACCAGACCGGCATGGGCTTCGGACACCTCCGGCAGCGCCGCCGCGGCGGCCGACGCGATCTGGAGATTGAGATTGGCGTTGGTGGTGAACGCACCGGACCAGGCGGTGTCCCAGTCGCCCGTCCAGAGACCGGTCAGCCGTGGCGGGAGCGCCCCGGCGGCGGAGAGCAGATGGTACCGGCCCGCTGCGAACAGCCGCTCCAGGAGCGCGGGGCTCTCGGAGTGGCGTATCAACTCGCTTCCCGGCATGGCGCGTTCGCTCGCCTCGGCGTGCAGGGTGAGGGCGGCGCGCTCGTAGGCGGTGCGATGCAGGGGCTGATGCCGGGCGAGCAGCGTCTCGTAGTCGGCGTACGGCAGGGCTCCCCACTCCTCGGCGAGGTCCAGGTCGCCCGTATGACGCCGCACCCGGGTCAGCAGCAGCAGAGTCCGCGCGCCGTCGATGCGGATACCCTCGCCCGACACGGTCACGGATCCGCGGTCCACCCGGGCCACGGTGACGCCCGTGTAGGCGAGATCGCTGTCCGGGTAGCCGGCCCGCAGGGCCAGCCGGGCGCCGTCGGCCGTCAGTGCGGTGCTGCGGCCGATGGCGAGACGCGGCGGTGCACCCGGCAGTGCGTGGTCCAGGGTGAACTCCGTGGTGAGTCCGAACCCGGTGATGCACTGGACGATGACGTCGTCGGCCCGTGAGACGAAGACCCGGCTCCGCCAGTCCTCGTGCGACGCGCAGATCTCACCGGTGGCGAAGTCGACGGAGCGGCGGTAACCGGCCGTCCCCGTGCGACGCTCGACGGGCGACGGCAGGCGGCGGACCCGGGTCTGGAGAGCGGGGTGGAACGGCTGGACCCACAGCAGCGGGTGTTCCGCCCCGAACTGCTCGGCCGCCGTCGTGTCCCCGGCGAGAAGCGCGTCCTGGAGGTGCTCCAGCCGGTCTGCGAGCTGGGGCGGGCGGGCGTGCTCGCTGCCGTTGGGGCGGACGAGGGTGTGATGGTTGACGATGACCCGGTCGTCGGCCGGATCTCCGTACACCATGGCTCCGTGCCGGCCGTTGCCCCCGAGGAAGGCGTCCTCCCAGCGGGCCGCGGGGCGTGGCTCCCACGTGCCGTCGCGGCCCGGGGCGCCGGCCGTCGTATCGGCGGCGGTCACAGGGTTGCGCCGCGTAGCACGGCCACGCCGTAACGGCCCAGCTCCACACTGCCGTTGACCGCCGCGCCGGTCAGCAGATCCACCTGCGCACCAGGTACCGGCACGGTGACGCTGCCCCGGCCGTGATGCAGCAGGAACAGCAGATCGCCGCGGCGGACCGCCTCCACACCCTCGGGCAGCCCGGCCAGCACCGGCCCCGCCCCCGCCTCGGCCGCCACCCGGCCGAGCAGAGCGCGCAGCGCCTCCGGTTCGGGCAGCGTCGATACGTAGTACGCGCGGTCGTTGCGCACCACGGCGGGCAGCCCGTCGAGCTCGCCGCCCTGGTACGCGGAGACGACCTGCGCACCCGGATCCGCTTCGAGCTCCTCCGACCAGACCGAGGCCCGGAAGCCGTCGCACTCCACCGTGGTGTCCGCGTCGAGCGGCCACCACTCGTGGAGCGTACGGATGCCGCACAGTTCACGCAGCCGCACATCCATTCCGCCCGGCCTGATCCGGTCGTCCGCGTCGGCGATCCCGCTGAAGAAGCCGCAGACCAGCGTCCCGCCGCCCCGTACATAGGCGACCAGGTTGTCGATCGCGGCATCCGTCAGCAGGTAGAGCTGGGGCACGACCACCATCCGGAACCGGCTCAAGTCGGCCTCCGGACGGGTGAACTCGGTGCAGATACCGGACTCCCACAGGGCCCGGTGCCAGCTCTGCACGATCTCCGTGTAGTCGAGGAGCTTGGACGGCCTGCCCTCCTGGGCGCCCGCCCACCAGGAGTCCCAGTCGTGCAGGATCGCCACCTCGGCCGGTACGTCCGCACCGCTCACCGCCGCCCCGATCGTGGCCAGTTCGACGCCGAGCTGCTTGACCTCCCGGAACGTGCGGCCGTTCTCGCCCGCGTGCGTGACCATCCCGGAGTGGAACTTCTCCGCGCCCTGACGGGACTGCCGCCACTGGAAGTAGCAGACGGCATCGGCGCCGCGCGCCACCGACTGGAGCGACCAGAGCCGGTTGAGGCCGGTCGGCTTGGGATGGTTCACGCCCCGCCAGTTCACCGGTCCCGCCGCCTGTTCCATCAGCATCCACGGTCCGGCCGCCTGGGAGCGCGTCATGTCGGCGAGCATCGCGTTGTACTGGGCGCCCTGCGGGTCCTTCGGGTCCGGATAGATGTCGACGGAGACAATGTCCTCCTGGGCCGACCACGCCCAGGCGTCCTGCCCCGACCACAACGGCATGAAGTTGGTGGTCACCGGGATATGAGGGGTGTGCCGGGCGACGATGTCGCGCTCGGCCAGGTAGCACTCCATCAGCGCGTCGGACGTGAACCGCTTGAAGTCCAGCACCTGCGTCGGGTTCTTCATGTACTGCGCCTTGCGCGGGGGCAGGATCTGCTCCCATGTGTCGTAGCGCTGGCTCCAGAACGCCGTTCCCCAGGCCTCGTTGAGCGCCTCGATGGTGCCGTAGCGGCCGCGCAGCCACCGGCGGAAGTGCGCGGCGGTCCCGTCGCACCAGCAGTGCGTGCAGTACTCGTTGTTGATGTGCCACACGGTCAGCGCCGGGTGATCGGCGTACCGCGCTGCCAGGTCCTCGGTGAGGGACGCCGCGTAACGCCGGTAGACCGGCGAACTCGCGCAGAACTGCTGCCGCGATCCGTACCAGACGACCGAGCCGTCCTCGCCGCGCGGCAGCGTCTCCGGGTGCTCCGCCCCCATCCACGGCGGCGGGGACGCGGTCGGTGTGGCGAGCACGACCCCGATGCCATGGGTATGCATCAGATCCATCAGACCGTCCAGCCAGCCGAATTCCCGTGCCCCTGGACGTGGTTCGATCTTCGCCCAGGAGAACACCCCGAGGGTGACGGAGTTGACCCCGGCGTCCTTCATCAGCCGTACGTCGTCCTCCCACACCTCCTCTGGCCACTGCTCGGGGTTGTAGTCGCCGCCGAAGAGGATGCGGCCACGGGCTGCGTCGCGCAGGGACGGCATGGACTTCTCGTTCCTCATTCCGGGTCTGCGTACTGGATGCCGCGGCCGTTGGTGCCCAGGTAGACACGGCCGTGGATGCGGGGGTCGCCGGTGATCACTTCGCCGGTCCAGCCCCACTGGTGGCTGTCGTCGTTGATCCGGACCCAGGTGGCGCCGGCATCGTCCGAGCGCAGCACCGCCACCCCGTCGAAGGTGGCGGAGACCCGCCCGGTCTGGAAAATCGCCGGGTAGGAGTCGCGGACCCGGCGGCCGGACTTCCTGGGGCCGGCCGGCGCGGCTGCGCCGAAGCCCAGCGCGTGCGAGGCCTGGCAGCCCGCCACGGCGCTGAAGGTCAGTCCGCCGTCCGTGGACCGGAACAGTCCGTTGTCCTTCGCCGACAGCCACAGGTCACCGCTGCGGCCGGGGGCGGCAGCAAGCTTGAACTGGACGTCACCGGAGGGGAGCTGAGTAGCGCCTTGGGTGAAGGTCGCGCCGGAGTCGGTGGAGCGGAACACCGCCCCGGTGTCCGTGTCGTACACATAGAACCGCGTCGGGTCGAGCGGATCGGCCAGCGGTGTGCCGCCCTTGGGGAACGTGGTCACCTCGGACCAGGTCGCGCCGTTGTCCGTGGAGCGATGGGCCGGATACTTCGTGCCGTCCCAGTGGATGAACGACCAGAGCAGAGTCGCCCCGTCCGCCCCGACCGCGACCGGACCGGGAGCCGATGCCGCGATCGCCGGCTGGGCGGCGAACGGCTGCCAGCTGCTGCCGCCGTCGTCGGAGTGGGCGCCTGCCGCACTCGAACCGGACGGCCAGCCCGTCCGTACGACGTACGACGGCTTGAGCGCGGCCAGCGCGAGACCGGTGGCGGTACCGAAGACCGGGTTCGATGCCATGCCGCGGGACGGGGACGCGGTCAGCGACTCGTGGTACATCACGCCGATGTCGCCCAGTCCGCTGAGCAGTCGGGCACCGTCCGTCGGCGGGGCGATGAGGAACCTCACCGCGGACTCCTCCAGGCCGCGGATCTGAGGCGCCCAGTGGACGAGATCGCGGGTCCCGAAGATCGTGGCGCCCGTGCCGAACACGATGTGCCGCGAGTCGTACGGGTCGATGGCAACGGCCTGGATCCACCAGCCGAACTTGGCCGCGTCCCCGTCCCAGCGCAGATACGGCGTCTCCGACACATCGAGGACCGCCGTGTCCTTCAGCGACGTCCAGGTGGCGCCGCCGTCGGTGGACCGGAACAGGGTGTCGATCTGCGCCCACCGGTTGTTGGTGGTGACGACCACCGTGCCGGCCCGCCCGGCATCGACGGCGACCCCGCCGTACCCGAAGCCGTCCCCGGCGCCGGTGTTCGGCGCCACCGGAGTGACGTCCGTCCAGCTGCCCGTGACCGTGTCGAGGCGGTGCACCGAGCCGTCGGACTGCCCGTTGGGGCCCGGTGCGTCCGCGTAAGTGACGTACAGAGCATGGGTGTTGGTGTCGTACGTCGCCCGGATCGGTACCTTCGACGCCGCGACACCGCCGGATGGCTGACCGGGCACCGCCTCCCAGCCGCCGGAGGTGTTCGTACGGTAGAGAGGCGTACCGCCGTCGCCCCAGCCCGCGTACACCGTGCGACCCGCGGCGACGAGGAACATGATGCCCTGGCCGTTCGCCGACGGTGTGGCAGGGAAGTCGGCCGACGACCAGGTGGCACCCCGGTCCGTGGAGCGCAGCAGCCCGTCGTGGCGGGTGCCGAGCCAGAGCTGCTCACTGTCGCACGGGTCGACGAGCAGCCGTTCGCCGGCGCCCCGGCCGTCCTCGTTCGCCCCGAGCCGCACCGTCAGATCCGTACGGGCCCAGGTCGCTCCCCGGTCCTCGGACCGCAGCACCGCACCGGGTCCGGCCCACGACTGGGCATACGTACCGAGCGCGAGATACAGCCGGTCGGGGTGGGCCCGGTCGACGGCCAGCGCCTCGACGCCCAGCAGGTTCCAGTCGTCCCAGCCCAGCTGGTCCGTGAGCGCGGTCCAGCGGGACTG
This sequence comes from Streptomyces sp. NPDC002206, assembly GCF_053593595.1. Classification (NCBI taxonomy): domain Bacteria; kingdom Bacillati; phylum Actinomycetota; class Actinomycetes; order Kitasatosporales; family Streptomycetaceae; genus Streptomyces; species Streptomyces sp. NPDC002206. The sequence continues at coordinate 24,864 of NZ_JBSFCW010000033.1, read as the reverse complement.
CGTGTCGTCCCAGCGGTAGGCACCGCCGATGTCGGTACGGGCGTAGGCCAGTCCCTTGACGGACGGGTGGAACAGCAGACCGGTGACGAAGCCGGTGCCGCCGATCGCCGCCGTGCGCCAGCGGTGGGCCTGGGCCCCCTGCGCTCCATGGGGCGTCCGCCGGCTCGCCGCGTGGGCGGCAGCCGGAGCCGCGACCGGCAGAGCAACGGCCGCAGCCGCGACAGCTGCTCCCGCCAGCACGGTGCGACGACTGGGCGTGGGCGCGGACGAAGCGCGCATGGCGAACACCTTCCGGTGGAGGAAAGGAGAGGGAGAGAGCGAAGGAAGCGGTGGGGACCGGAGCGGGTGGTGCGTGTCAGCCCTTCACGGCGCCGGTGAGCATGCCCTTCTGGAAGTGCTTCTGGACGAACGGCGACAGCACCGCGACCGGGATCAGCGCCAGCACCATGACCGCCATCTGCACGGCGAGACTGTTGATCGCCCCGCTGCTGACCGCCGCGCCCATGGCGCCCGGCGGCACCTGGTGCTGGAGGACGAGCTGGCGCAGGATCATCTGGAGCGGGTACTTGTCGCTGTCCTGGATGTAGAGCATCGCGTTGAACCACTGGCTCCAGTAGCCGACCGCGTAGAACAGTGAGATCACGGCGATCACCGCTCGCGACAGTGGCATGACGATCTGCAGCAGGATCCGCCACTCGCCCGCGCCGTCGATCCGGGCCGCGTCGATCAGTTCGGGCGCGGTGTCCATGAAGAAGCCGCGCAGCACCAGGATGTTGAAGACGCTGATCGCGCTGGGCAGGATCATCGACCAGTAACTGTTGCCCAGTCCGATGCCGGTGACCAGCAGATAGGTGGGGATGAGCCCGGCGCCGAAGAACATCGTCGCCATCAGCGTCATCAGCAGTTTGCTGTGCGCGAAGGAGTCCCGGCGGCTCAGCCCGTACGCGCAGAGCACCGAGATGACCATGCTGAACGCCGTACCGACGAGGGTCAGGCCGACGCTCACCAGGGCGGCCCGGGTGACGGCGCCGCCGCCGAGCAGTTCCTTGTACGCGACGAAGGTGATGGTCCTCGGCCAGACGACCAGACCTCCCGCGTCGTTGATCGTCTTGGTGTCGGAGAGGCTGGTGACGACCACGACCCACAGAGGTACGAGCACGATCGCGCAGATCGTGACGAGACCGAAGCCCTTGAAGGCGAGACCTGCCTTGGTGGGCTCTTCCTCCCACACCGGGCGGGGCTCGATCCGCAGCGCGCGCTGGAGCGGTGACTCCTTGGGTGCCGTGGAGGGTTGCTCCGTCCGGCCGTTGCCCTTGTCCGTTTCCAGGAGAGTCGTCATTTCTTGGAGTACACCCCCTGCTCGCCCAGCATGTGAGCGACCTTGTTCGCACCCAGCACCATGGCGACGCTGAACAGTCCCTTGAAGATTCCTGCGGCGGCCGCGTAGCCGAAGTCGCCGGTCTTGATGCCCGTCCACCAGATGTAGGTGTCGAGGATTTCGGAAGCGCCCGGACCCACCTGGTCGCGCTGGAGCAGGATCTGCTCGAAGTCGAGGTTGAGCGCACTGCCGACCCGAAGAACGAGCAGCAGGGCGATGACCGGACGCAGCGCGGGCAGCGTGACGTGCCACATGCGGCGCCAGCGCCCCGCACCGTCGACGGCCGCCGCCTCGTACAGGTCGGTGTTGACGGCGGCGAGCGCCGCGAGGAAGACGATCACGCCCCACCCGGCGTCCTTCCACACGGCCTGTGCGGTGACCAGGAACTTGAAGAAGCTCGCATTGGTCATCAGGTCGAAGCCCTCATGGCCGTGTTCGCGCAGCCACTGCGCGACCAGGCCGGCCCCGCCGAACATCTGCTGGAAGACGGTGACGACGAGCACCCAGGAGAAGAAGTGCGGCAGATAGACGACGGCCTGAACCCAGGCCCGTACCCGCGCACTCATGATCGTGTTGAGCAGCAGGGCGATGGCGATCGGGATGGGGAAGAAGAGGAGCAGCTGGGTCAGGAAGATGACCAGCGTGTTGATGAGGACCTGCCAGAAGCGGTAGTCCTCGAAGATCCGGGTGAAGTTGTCGAAGCCGACGAAGGGGCTGCCGGTGATGCCCAGGTCGTACACGTCGTAGTCCTGGAAGGCCACGATGTTTCCGAGCAGCGGGATGTAGTTGAAGATCAGCAGCAGGGCGATGGCGGGCAGCGTCATCAAGACCAGCGTGCGGTCCCGGCGCAGACGCAGGCGCCAGGTGATGCCGCCCGCCGCCGGTCGAGTCCTGGTCGCGGCCCGGGTCTTCCTGCTGGTGTCCCTGTCGCCTGCGGTGCTGTTGCTGTCCGCGCTCCTGCTGTCCCCGCTCCCGCCGTCGCCGATCGGGCCCGTCGCCCGGTCGGCCGCTCGGTCCGTTTCGGTCGCAACCGTGGCCCGTGGCTTCACCGTGTGCTCCCCATGTCGTGCTCTCCGCTCTGGCCGCCGGGCGTCCCTGCGCCCGGCGGCCGTCTCGCTGTCGTACGTACGGGTCCGTGTCCGCCGTACGCGTCAGTTGCCGGAGCCGTTCTTCTCGAGAATGTCCTGGTACCAGGCGCGCAGCTTGTCGCCGCCGCTGTTCTTCCACGTCGTCACCGCGGCGTCGACGTCGCTGACCTTCTTGCGGCCCCGCCGGATGTCCTTCTGCAGGTCGTCGAAGGGTGTGTAGAGGGAGGCGTACCGCTGCGGTTCGACGATCTGCATGCCGAAGAAGAGCGGCTTCTTGACGTTCGGGGCCTGCCGGGCCATCCAGCCCGCGTAGTCCTTCACCAGCTGCGGCTCGTCCGGGAAGGCGATGGTGTGCGGAGGCGAGGCGAGGAACAGGAAGGTGGAGGGCTGGGCCTCCTGGATGCCCTGTGGGGTGAAGGTCGGCACCCCGTCCTTGATCGTGTAGTGGGTGTCCTGCACGCCGTAGTTGGTGAGCATGAACTCCTTGGTGCCGTACGGCGCCGCGGCGAAGTCGGCGATGCCGAGGAACTCCTCGATCTTCGCCTTCGGCAGCGTCTTGCTGAGGAAGGTGAAGATGCCGGCCGGGTCGTCCTGCCACAGGACCGGCTTTCCGCCGTCCTGGTTGAAGAAGTCCAGTGCCTGCATGTCGAACTTCGGGTTGGCGGCGGCCTGCTCGGTGACCATGCCCTTCCAGCCGCCGGTGCCGTCGTTGTACATCAGGACGTGTCCGCCGGTGAAGCGGATCTTGGAGTCGGCGTCCTTGCCGGCTTCGGCGTCGGGGTGGACGTAACCGCCTTCGTGGAGCTTGCGGGCGAAGGCGAGCGCCTCGCGGTACTCCTGTGTCTCGATCTTGTGGACGAGCTTGCCGTTCTCCAGCTTCCAGTAGTGCGGGGCGTCGGGCAGCAGCCCGAAGATCTTCTGGATGCAGGTCCACAGGTCGTCGAAGGCCCAGACCTTCTTCTTCGCGTCCGTGTACTCCTTGCCGAAGGCCAGCAGGTCGGCGGCGCTGCCCGGGACGGCGCCGGAGCCGATCAGGTCCTTGCGGTAGAAGATCGCGTTGCCGATGACGGGCGACGGCATGGGCAGACCGCGGAGCTTGCCGCCGAAGACGGAGTACTGCCAGGCGCCGGTCGGGATGTTCGCCAGGTTCGGGTACTTCTTGATCGCGTCACCGGCCAGGTACGGGCTCAGGTCGGCGAACTTGGCGGTGATCGCGTTGCGGATCTGGCCCTGCATGTTCCAGCCGGGGATGGTCACGACGTCCGGGATGTCGGAGCCGGCGAGGACCGCACCGATCTTGTCCTGGTACGTGTTGCCGTCCTGCGGGTCGAAGTTCAGCGTCGCGCCGACCGCCTTGTTCACGGCCGTGTAGTACGGGTTGTTCTTCTTCGGGACGGTGCCCCACAGCGGAGTCATGATCCGGAACGCGGAACCCTTGCCCGGCGCGGACTTCACCGAGGTGACCAGCGGGTCGGGCAGCGCGGTGAAGCCGGGGCTCGAACCGTTGACGCTCGCCACGTCGGGCTGGACCAGGTTCGACGGGACGTAGTTCGGCAGGACCTTCTTGAGCGCCTTGCCCGTCGTCGTACCTTCCTTGCTCCCGGAACCGGAGCCGCCGCCGCACGCGGCGAGCAGCGGTACTCCGCCGGCCACGGCGACCGCTGCGACGGCGCTGGAAGCGAGGAAGGTTCGTCGGCTCGGGGCGGTGGAGGCGGGGGAGGAATTCGGCGTCATTGCGTCAACCCTTCGAGGCGCACCAGGACGACACGCGGCGGGCGACCGCCGTTCGGCTCCTGTGTCTGAGGTGGGGCGTTACTGGCTGAGCCGGATGGGCCGGTGGAACCGGCTGAACCGGCCTAGGTGAAGCGGTTCAACAAGAAGGTGACACGGTGACAGAACGTGTCACCGTCCCGGGAGATCGAGGAGATTGCGGGCGACCGGCGCCCCATCGAAACTCTGTCGAAGCGCTTCGATGTTGCAGCGAGATTAAGTGAAGGGCCCCGGAGGCACAAGAGTCCGTTTCCAGATTCCTCCGACCTGTTTCCGAACCGTTTCCCGGCGTGATCGAGCCCAGTTGACCGTGAATGGCGAGGCTGCACCCTTGACATCCGCAAGGGTTGACGCAGAGCATCGAAGCGCTTCGAAGGATCTTCCGAGGCCTGGGCGTTCCTCAGCAGGCCCGGACATCGCAAAACCTCCCACCTCTCCAAGGGGACCCGCACGTGACGGAACAACCGCAGCCCTTCCGCGACCCGCAACTGCCCTTCGCCCGACGCATCGACGATCTGCTGCAGCGGCTCACCCTCGACGAGCGGATTGCGATGCTGCACCAGTTCGCGCCCGCGGTCGACCGGCTCGGGATCGGCGCCTTCCGTACCGGCCAGGAGGGGCTGCACGGTGTGGCCTGGATGGGCCCCGCAACCGTCTTCCCGCAGGCCGTCGGCCTGGGCGCCACCTGGAACGACGACCTGGTGCGCCGGGTCGGCGAGGCAGTCGGCAACGAGGTCCGGGCCAAGCGGGCCAAGGACGACCGGGTCGGCCTCAACGTCTGGGCCCCGACCGTGAATCTGCTGCGCCATCCGCTGTGGGGGCGCGGCGAGGAGGGGTACGCGGAGGACGCCGCCCTGACCTCCGCCATTGCCGTCGCATACACCCGGGGACTGCGCGGCGACCACCCGCACTACTGGCGTACCGCCCCGGTGCTCAAGCACTGGCTCGCCCACAACAACGAGACCGACCGGGACACCGCCTCCTCGTCGGTCCGCCCGAGGGTGCTGCACGAGTACGACCTCCGGGCGTTCCGCGACGCCGTGCGGGCCGGCGCGGTGGCAGGCGTCATGCCCGCCTACAACCTGGTCAACGGGCGGCCCAACCATGTTTCGCCGCTCCTGTCCCAGCAGCTGCGACGCTGGACCGAGCAGTCGCTCGTGGTCTGCTCCGACGCCGGGGCACCGTCCAACCTGGTCGACTCCGAGCACTACTTCGACACCCACGAAGAAGCCACGGCCGCCGCGCTGAAGGCCGGAGTCGACAGCTTCACCGACCACGGCCAGGACTCCACCGTCATGACCGGCCGCATCCGCCGCGCACTGGAGCAGGGCCTCCTCGACGAGACCGACATCGACACCGCCGTCCGCCGGCTGCTCGAACTGCGCTACTCGCTGGGAGAGTTCGACCCCGGCCTCGACCCGTACGCGGACACCACCGCCTTCGACACGGCCGAACACCGGGCGCTCGCCCAGGAGGCCGCCGAACAGGCCGTCGTCCTGCTGAAGAACGACGATCTGCTGCCGCTCGACCCCGGGGCCCCCGGGACGATCGCGGTCGTCGGCCTGCTCGCCGACGCCTGCAAGCTCGACTGGTACAGCGGCACGCTGATCCACCGGTCCACCCCGCTCGACGGAGTACGGAACCGGTTCGGCGCGGACCGGGTGACCTTCGCAGAGGGCGCCGACCTGGTCCGCCTGAAGTGCGCGGCGGGCTGGCTGCAGATCCCTGCCGAGGCCGAGGCCGACGCCGGCACCGGCCGTGGCGCAGAAGGCGCCCTCGACCCGGCGCTCCTCGCCGGCCGAACCGACCTTCCGCCGCTGACGTGCGGCGACACCCCGTCCGAGCTGGCGCTCGTCGACTGGGGCAACGGTGTGCTCACCCTGCGGGACCCCGACGGCCGCTATCTGTCCGTCGCCGAGGACGGTTACGTACGCGCGTCCGCGGACGAACCCGGCGGCTGGATCGTCCAGGAGACATTCCGCTGGGAGAAGGTGGAAGGTCACGCCGGGGGGCACCGCCTTGTGCACATCGGAACGGGTGGGTACGTCTCGGTTGCCGCCGACGGCGTAAAGGTTGCCGGGGCGGACGAAAAAATTTCCGGACACGCCGGGACGGTCACCGGACCGGCCGCCACCGTCTTCGAGATCGAGGTCGTCGAGCGCGGCGAGGACGCCGTCGCCCGCGCGGCCGCGGCCGCCGACACCGTGATCGTCGTCGTCGGCAACGACCCGCACATCAACGGCCGCGAGACCGAGGACCGCACCACCCTCGACCTGCCCGCCCACCAGGAACGCCTCTGGCGCGCCGCGCACGCCGCGAACCCGCGCACCGTGCTGGCGGTCACCTCCGCCTACCCGTACGCACTCACCGACGCGGCGGCCGCACTCCCCGCCCTGCTCTGGACCGCGCACGGCGGCCAGGCAGCCGGGACCGCGCTCGCCCGGATCCTGTGCGGCGACGTCTCCCCGGCGGGCCGGCTCCCGCAGACCTGGTACACCTCCGACGCGGAGCTGCCCGGCCTGCTCGACTACGACATCATCGGCTCACGGCAGACGTACCTCTACTACGAGGGCACGCCGCTCTACCCGTTCGGCCACGGACTGTCGTACACCACGTTCTCCTACTCCGGGCTGACGGCCGAGCGCGACGGCGACCGGCTGCGCGTGTCGGTGACCGTCACCAACACGGGCGTCGTCGCCGCCGACGAGGTCGCCCAGCTCTACGTACGAGCGCTGGCACCGTCCGTCGTCCGGCCCCTGCGTCAGCTCGTCGGCCACCGGCGTCTGTACCTCGCGCCGGGCGCCGGGCAGCGTATCGATTTCGTTGTCCCGGTGACCGAACTCGGCCATTGGGACGTGGCGCACAGCCGCTGGACCGTCGAACCCGGGGCGTACGAACTCCAGGCCGGAGCCTCCGCCGCGGACATCAGGCTCACCACCGCCGTCACGGTCGACGGCGAACCGTCCGGCCCCCGCCCCGTCCTGCACCACGGACTCGAAGCGGCCGACTACGACGAGCAGCTCGGCACCGAGATCGTCGACCGCACGAAGACGGACGGCGACGCCGTCGCCGCCATCGCCCCCGGAAACGAGCTCCTCTTCCGCCGCTGCGACTTCGCGGCCGGTACCCGCACCGTCGAGGTGTCCGCGGTGGGGGAGGGCTCCGTGGAGATCACGGTCGACGGCCGCACGACAACCGTCGACATCCCCGCCACCGGCGGGCCCTACGACTACCGAAGCCACGAGACGCCGCTGACCGCCTCCGGCGTGCGGGACGTACAGGTCACGCTGCGGGGCACGGTGCGTCTGGCCCGGATCGCTTTCACGGGAGCAACCGAGTGACCCCGCCGTACCCACGTCCTGACTCTCACCTCCGTCCAGTTGCCCCCGGCAAGGAGTCCTCATGAAGTTCACCGACGGCTTCTGGCTCATGCGAGAGGGCGTCCGCGCCTGCTACGCGACCGAGATCCGCGACCTGCGGGTCGACGCCGAACAGTTCACCGCCTACGCCGCGGTCAAGCAGGTCCAAGAGCGCGGCGACACCCTCAACACCCCTCTCATCACGGTCGATTGCTTCTCCCCGGCCGAAGGGATCATCGGCGTACGCACCACCCATCACGCCGGAAAGGTCAACCACGGACCGGACTTCGAGTTCCCCGGACTCGACACCGCGACCGCCGCCGCCCGCACTCTCCGGGACGGCGCGGTCACCGAACTGACCAGCGGCCCGCTGACGTTGCGCATGGACGGTGACGGACCGTGGGGCATGACGTTTCTCGACGCCCGGGGCCGCCGCCTGACGGGAGTGGACAGCAAGGGCACCGCCTTCGCCACCACCCCCGACGGTGCCCATCACATGATCGCCCAACTCGCCCTGGACGTCGGCGAGAACGTCTACGGACTCGGTGAGCGCTTCACCCCGTACGTCAAGAACGGCCAGACCGTCGACATCTGGCAGGCGGACGGCGGTACCAGCAGCGACCTGGCCTACAAGAACATCCCGTTCTATCTCTCCTCGCGCGGCTACGGCGTCTTCGTCAACCACCCCGGCAAGGTCTCCTTCGAGATCGGCTCGGAGTCGGTCGGCCAGGTGCAGTTCAGCGTCGAGGACCAGTCGCTGGAGTACTACATCGTCGCCGGGCCGACGCCGAAGGACATCCTGGCCCGCTACACCGCCCTCACCGGCCGGCCCGCGCTGCCCCCGGCCTGGTCGTTCGGCCTCTGGCTGACCACCTCGTTCTGCACGTCGTACGACGAGGAGACCGTCACCTCGTTCGTCGACGGCATGGCGGAGCGGGACATCCCGCTGTCGGTCTTCCACTTCGACTGCTTCTGGATGCGCGAATACCAGTGGTCGGACTTCCAGTGGGACCCGGACGTCTTCCCCGACCCGGTCGGCATGCTGGCCAGGCTCAAGGAACGCGGACTGCGCATCAGCATGTGGATCAACCCGTACATCGCTCAGAAGTCACCGCTCTTCGCGGAGGGCGCCGAGCACGGCTATCTGGTGCGCCGTCCCGGCGGCGACATCTGGCAGTGGGACCTGTGGCAGCCCGGCATGGCACTCGTCGACTTCACCAATCCGGCCGCCCGCGAGTGGTACAACGCCAAGTTGCGGGTCCTTCTCGACCAGGGCGTCGACTGCTTCAAGACGGACTTCGGCGAGCGGGTGCCGACGGATGTCGTCTGGCACGACGGCTCCGACCCGGAGCGGATGCACAACTACTACGCGCAGATCTACAACCGGACCGTCTTCGAACTCCTGGAGAAGGAGCGCGGGCACGGCGAAGCGGTGCTCTTCGCCCGCTCGGCGACGGCGGGCGGCCAGCAGTTCCCGGTCCACTGGGGCGGCGACTGCTTCGCCTCGTTCACCGCGATGGCGGAGTCGCTGCGCGGTGGTCTGTCGCTGTCGCTGTCCGGCTTCGGCTTCTGGAGCCATGACATCGGCGGCTTCGAGGGCACCCCCGACCCCGCGGTCTTCAAGCGGTGGCTCGCTTTCGGCCTGCTCTCCTCGCACAGCCGGCTGCACGGCAACGTGTCGTACCGCGTGCCGTGGGCGTTCGGCGACGAGGCCGTGGACGTGGCCCGGAAGTTCACCCTCCTCAAACACCGCCTCATGCCGTACCTGTACGGGGTGGCGGCCGAGGCCCACCGCACGGGCATCCCGATGATGCGGCCGATGCTGCTGGAGTTCCCGGGCGACCCGACCACCCGGATGCTGGACCGCCAGTACATGCTCGGCCCGGACCTGCTGGTGGCCCCCGTCTTCACGGAGGACGGCCAGGTCGAGTACTACGTACCCGAAGGCACCTGGACCCATCTCCTGACCGGCGAAACGGTCACCGGACCGGCCTGGCGCCACGAGACGCACGGCTTCGACAGCCTTCCGCTCCTGGTCCGCCCCGGCGCGGTACTCCCGTGGGGCGCGGACGACCAGCGGCCGGACGGCGACTGGCTGGACGGCCTGACGCTGCGGGCTTTCGGCCCGGCGCCCGCGACGACCGACACAGTTGTCACCTTGGTGGACCTGACGGGCGCCGCTGCGGCGGCCTTCCGGGTCGTACGGGACAGCGCCTCGGGCTCGACACGGGTCACCGCCGAGGGGACGGACCGTCCGTACCGCGTGATCGTGGAGGAGACCGGGGCGACAGGGCAGGGAGCGGGGACGGTGGAGGTGGCGGCGGTCTGAGGGCCGCGTCGACGTCCGCACGGACGTGCCCTCACTCCGCGCCACGGGGGCGGGGTGAGGGCACACCGGTATTGCGTCTAGAGTCCGCGCGTAGTATTCGCCGGCTCGGCACGGTCCCAGACGCTCTGGAAGGCCAGTTGCAAGCAGTGGGCGAGCGCCGGGTGTTCGATGTAGAGCGCGGTGGTGGCGCCGGTGCCGGCAACCGGATCCTGCATGTCGCAGAGCACGAGCGAGGCGTCGGCAATGATCAGCTTGAGCGGCAACTCGGCGGTGAGCCGCACCTCCTCCCCCGCCTCGCTGAAACACCGCACGTGCTCCAGCACTTCGGCGTCGTTGAGCGCGTCATGGGTGTAGATGGCCCGGGCCCGGCCGCCTGCCCTGCGCAGTCGGCGCACCGTCGCGATCCCCTCGGTGTTGGCGACCGGGGCGAGAAAGGGCCGTTGGCAGAAGCTCAACAGTTCGCGTCCGGCCTGTTCCTGGATGTCGGCGAATCGTTCGGCGATGACCTTGGGATCGCGCAGCACCTCGATGTAGTCGAGCGGGTCGGTCTTGTTGCGCCCGTCGGACCAGACGGGCAGCAGGGCAGTTACCAGTGCCGAAGACACGTGCTCGAGCCGTTCGAGGGATTCGCGTTGCAGCGCCATGAGCCGGGCGGTGGCAAGTTCGGGTGCGACCGCGCAGAACGTGGCCACCCGGCCTGGGCGGACGGTGGCGAGGCGACGCCGCACCAAGGCGTCCAATACGTCGTAGACGCGCTGGCGGGGCACATCCGCCTCACGCGCCACCTCGGCGGCGGTGTACGACTCGCGTCTGACCAGCGCGAGGTAGACCCGCGCCTCGTAGCGTGCCAGGCCCAGTGCTATGAGGTCGCTGACCGATGCGTCGTCCAGGTCCATGGCGTCACACGCTATAGCCGATCTGTTCCGATCCCCTCGTCGGGGGACGGACAAAGTCAACTCTGTCCTGATTCATAGCGGTTGGGTCTCCGCTGCATTCCTTACCGAGGCAAAGGCTTTGCCATTGACTGAAACTCCGTTGGGGTGGGCACTCAGTAGCATCACGGACAGCCACCACTGACCGGGGTGGCAGCTCACCCCGAAGAACGTGCGCTACTTGAAGCCCCCGGCAGCAGTTGATCCGTGTCCTGTCGAAGCATGACTGTTTTGTCATGACCTTGACATAGCGAGACTTCCCGCCGTAGGGCACCAACTCCCCATGAAGGGCAGTCTCTTGCGATCGCAGAACCCGGACTACGCGAGACCCAACCCGCTCCGACGATTCACCCGCCGCGGGGCCGCCGCCCTGGTGTCGGCCGCAGCCCTGGTAGCCGGCGGCATGCTGGCCGCCGCGCCCCAGGCGGTGGCCGCACCGGCCGCGCCCCAGGCGCCGGGCGGCTCCGTCGCCAACCCCTACAGCCCCGCGTACCACCACTCGTATCGGCACGGCGCCGTTCCGACCCTCAAGCAGAACGCAAAGATGAAGGCCTGGGCAGCCTCCCAGGCTTCCGCGAGCGTCGCGACCGGGCCGCAGACGCTGTCCTACGGCGGCGGCGTCGACGGCATCGGCGTCCAGAGCGGCCACTCGAAGGTTTATGTGGTGTTCTACGGCACCCAGTGGGGCACGCAGAGCACCAACAGCAACGGAGACATGACCTTCTCCGGCGACTCGGCGGGTGCCGCGCCCGTTGCCCAGGAGATGTTCAAGGACATCGGCACCGGTAACGAGCGGTGGTCGGCCGACCTGACCCAGTGGTGCGACGGTCCGAACGTGCCGACCGGCGCGACCAGTTGTCCCTCGAACGCCAACTTCATCCCCTACCAGAGCGGCGGCGTCCTGGCCGGCGCGTGGTACGACAATTCGGCGGCGTCGCCGAGTGCCGCCACAGGGCACCAGCTCGGCGTCGAGGCTGTGAAGGCAGCCAGCCACTTCGGCAACACCACGGCTGCATCCAACCGCGACGCGTACTACGTGATCCTGTCGCCCCACGGTACCAACCCCGACAGCTACCAGGGCCAGTACTGCGCGTGGCACGACTGGAACGGTGACACCACGCTGACGGGCGGTGCGGTCACATCGACCGTCGGCGACATCGCTTTCAGCAACCAGCCGTACAACATCGACTCGGGCGCGGGCTGCGGCGTCGGGTTCGTGAACTCCCCTGGCACCCTCGACGGCTGGACCATGACGCTCGGCCACGAGTGGCAAGAGATGATGTCGGACCAGAACCCGGCAGGTGGCTGGACGAACCACACCGGCAGCTCATACAACGGCCAGGAGAACTCCGACGAGTGTGCCTGGATCTCGCCGGGTAGCGCGGGCGGAGCGGCGAACGTCACGATGGGCACCGGCACCTTCGCCGAGCAGGCCAGCTGGTCCAACGACACCAATGCGTGCGCCATAACCCACGCCATCGTCGGCGGCAGCACAGGCAACACGGTCACCGTCAACAACCCCGGGAATCAGAGCAGCACCGTGGGCACTGCCGTGTCCCTGCAGATCACGGGTTCCGACTCCGACTCGGGCCAGACCCTCACCTACACTGCGGCCGGGCTGCCGGCCGGACTCAGCATCTCCTCCAGCGGCCGGATCAGTGGCACCCCGACCACGGCCGGCACCTCCTCCGTCACGGTCACTGCCAAGGACAGCACGGGAGCCTCCGGCAGCACCTCGTTCAGCTGGACCGTCAGCAGCACCGGCGGCTGCGCCAGCCCGGGTCAGAAGCTCGGCAATCCCGGCTTCGAGACGGGCACTGCTTCGCCATGGACGGCCAGCAGCGGCGTGATCGACAACTCCAGCGGTGAGCCTGCCCACTCCGGCAGCTGGAAGGCCTGGCTGGACGGCTACGGCAGCGCCCATACCGACACCGTGTCCCAGTCGGTGACCATCCCGGCCGGATGCAGCGCCACCTTCTCCTTCTACCTGCACGTCGACACCGCCGAGACCACCACAACGTCCGCTTACGACAAACTGACCGTCCAGGTCGGCACCACTACCTTGGCCACCTACTCCAACCTGAACGCGGCGAGTGGCTATGCACTCAAGTCGTTCAACCTGTCCAGCTACGCCGGTCAGACGGTGACGCTGAAGTTCACCGGCACGGAGGACTCCAGCCTCCAGACCAGCTTCGTGGTCGACGACACCGCCCTGAACGCCTCCTGACCCCACCAGGACTCCCTGGGCACAGCACGACACGTTCCGCCCCGGCAGGGAACCGCTGCCGGGGCGGAGTCATTGCGGGTGGCGGAGCGGATCACCACGTCCGCCGTGGTGCCCCCCAGCAGGGACGGTACGACGAGATGCGCCGCGTTCACCGTGGTGCCGAAGCCCGCATCGAGCACGGCCGACTGCTCATTGATCACCACCCGGGCGCCGCAGGGCAGGCCGCTCACACTGTTGGGCGCGCTCGGAACGGTGACCGGAGCCCCGGCGATGGTCGGGGTGAGGGTCGCGAAGCCGTGCGTGGCCGTGCAGGTGCTGGTCAGACATAAACCGCGTGGCTGCGGGAACCTGGTCGCTCCGGCAGCCGTCCAAGCCGGGAACGCACGACGACCGGTCGCCACAGCCCGTGACCTGACGAGGAGAATCGATGGCTCGACCAAGTCGTCTGCCCCGGCTCGGCGCCTGCGTCGTCATCGCTGCCACGCTGGCGCTGGCCGGATGCACGTCCGGCGGCGTGTCCGGCAGTCCGGCAACCACTCCGCCGACGTCCGGACCGACCGCCTCGGCCCCCGGCTCCGGACCGCCGACGCCAGCCACGCCGAGGAGCCCCGGCACACCGCCGCCGACCACTACGGCCGGCAGCCCGGGCGCGGTGTCGTTGTCGTTGTCCGACAACGGAAAGCCCGTTCACCTCACGGTCGGGGAACGACTCCACATTGCGCTGGACAGCCCGCACTGGACATTCCACCAGTCGGACGCGCCCCGGGTCCTGCGGCAGGACGCCACCGGGGTCGCCAGGCCGGCCGCCAGTTGCTCGGGGCCGACCCGCACGGCCGGCTGCGGCACGAGCACGGCCGACTTCACCGCGGTAGGTGCCGGCCGCACATCCGTGGTGGCCACACGGCGGGTCTGCGGCGAGGCGATGCGGTGCACCGGCTCCCGCGGGCGGTTCGTGGTGTACGCGGTGGTGGGATGAGGAGGGTTGAGGTGTGCCCCAGGGCACGGCTGCCCGGGACGCAGTCGCCGCCCCGTGGCCCGGCGGATCACACGGGACGGCGGCAGAGCAACACCCTCAGCGGGGCGAACACCGTCGGTGTCGGCGAGATGGAGGGCGAAGCCCCAAGTGGTGGCGTATCCGCCGTAGCGCAGGCGCACGACGTACTCGGCGCCGGTCCCGCTAGGGTGCGTATCTGGTTGTGATCAATCCGGCGGATTCGCCCCGCGCGGTGGGGCGGATCCGGTAGAGCGTCTTGCATGACGCGAGCGCAACTGACGGATGCGGAGTGGGAGTTCATCGTGCCCTACCTGCCGATCGGCGAGTTCGGCCCGTACCCGTACCCGTACCCGTACCCGTACCCGGAGCGGCTACGGCAGCAGTTCGAGGGCGTGATCCGGCGGTTCGGGACGGGTGGGCAGCGGCGGGAGGTGCCGGCCGGACGTCCGCGGGCGGTCCGTGGTGAGCGCAGTGCTCGGCGAAGGGCTGCGCTACGAAGGACGGCAATCCTGTGGTTGCGGCAAGGAGCCGAAGTTCCGACCACGTGTCCGTGCCCAACTGCGGGCGCGGCGCGTTGCCGCCCGCGTCGACCCTCCGACGCCGACGGCCGGTTGACCCGGCGTGCCCGGTGGCGCCGCGCCGCACGGACGGGTCGTCACTGGGTGAACCGCGGCAGCCACTTCGCCTGGTAGTCGGGGTGCCCGGCGTCCTCCGCGGCCATCTGCCGTACGACGAAGCCCAGTCCGACCGCGCGGCCGGAGGCGAAGTCGTGGTGGGGGCGGTCGGCGTCCAGGGCGGCGACCTCTTCGTACTCGTCCAGCAGGACCCTGCTCGTCTCGATGCGTCGGAGCGAGCGCGCGGGATCCTGCAGGGCGATGTGATCGTCGTAACCATGTGTCCGCAGGCTGAACGCGATGGCGCCGGTCCGGTCATGGACCTCCCCCGGTGTCTCGGCCGGGCACCGCCAACTCTGGCCGCCGGCCGCTCGCGCAACCTGTTCCTCCTCGGCCAGGCGCGCCCGCACAAAGGCCACCATCTCGGAGTTGTCAGTCATCGGGTTCCGCATCCTCCGCCGTCAGGTGCGGCCCCGCACCGGCGTGATCACCCACCGGGTCCGGGGCCGGACTACTCGTTCAGCACGAGGATGCCGTACGGCGGATGGTGGTTGCACATCGCGCACGTGGCCGTTCCGCCATCCGGACACGCTCCCGGCGGACTACCGGGCCCGTACCGTCGCCATGACGTCCCGGTCCGGCTGGAGTGTCAGCGTGGGCACGGGGTTGACGTCGCCCGCGTCCACCTCCATTTCGAACCGGCGCGCCAGCACCGCGAGGATCAGCACCGCCTCGACCATTGCGAACCGCGTACCGAGGCAGACCCGGGGGCCGCCGCCGAACGGGAACCAGGCGTACTCCGCGATGTCGTCGCCGCTCTCGGCGTCCCAGCGCTCCGGGCGGAACTCCTCCGGCTCCGGGAACCACCGCTCGTCGCGGTGCGTCGCCCATTGGCTCGTCCACACCCTGGTGCCCTTCGGCATGTCCACGCCGCCGATCCGCGCCCCCTCCTTGGCGACCCCGGTCACCAGCCAGATCGTCGGGTACAGCCGCAGCGTCTCCTTGACCACGGCCTGGGTGTACGTCAGTCGCGCGTAGTCGTCGAACTCCGGCTCCCGGTCGCCGAGCACCCGGTCCAGCTCCTCGGTGAGCGCGGCGCGCGCCTGCGGATTGCGGGACAGCAGGTACCACGCCCAGACCAGGGTGGAGCTGGTGGTCTCGTGCCCACCGATGTAGAGGGTGACGGTCTCGTCGCGGATCTCCTTGTCCGTGAGCTGCGCGCCGTTCTCGTCCACCGCGGTCAGCAGTCGGCTCAGCAGGTCGGGGCGCTCACCGTCCCCGTCGCGGTGCCGGGCGACGACCCGGCCCACCTCGGCGTCGATGACCGCGGCGGCCTTCTTGATCCTGGCCCGGCCCGGTGTCGGCACCCAGTCGGGGAGCAGCGCGCCGATGCCGCTGAACTCCTTGCCGATCTCCTGCTGGGCGACGTCCATCGCCCGGCCCATCGCCTCGGCGTCCGCCGGGGTGTCCACCCCGAAGATGGTGCGGACGGCGATCCTCTGCGTCAGCGCGGCCATCTCCCGCTTGATGTCGATGCGTTCACCGCCGGACCAGGTGTCCGCCAGTTCCACTGTGCTGCCCGCCATCGTCGCCGCGTACGACCGCACCTGCTTCGGCCGTACGGACGGCTGGACCAGTGACCGCTTCCGCCGCCAGTCCGGACCGCGCGCCACCACCACGCCGTTGCCCATCACGGTGCGGAACGCGATGCCCAGCGCCGGCTGGTCGAAGGTGCGTTCCGTCTCGGTGAGCAGTTCGCCTATGCACTCCGGATCGGCTATGAACACAGAGGAGTTGGGGCCGAAGCGCCAGCTGACCATGTCCCCGTACCCGCGCAGCCGCTCGAAGAACGCCAGCGGGTTCTTCCCGAACTGCGGCAGATTCCCGAGAAACGGCAGCCCCTTGGGGCCCGGTACGGGCACGTGGCCGCTCGGCTCGGCGTCGACGGCGGGGCCGGTCTCCGTGGACATGAAAGGTCTCCGCTCGCTGGTGGCGTACCCGGATCCGGTACGCGGCGACATGGCTGGACTCCACGATGTCCCGATGGATAGAAGAGGTCATCGGCCTTGTGGAGTACGTGAGTTGTCGAGGGTAACCGTGCCGCGTTACGGGAGTGCGGTCGGGCGTGCCGTGCTCGTCCTTGCGCCGGGACGCCCTACGCGGACTTCGCCGGCTGCAACCCCGCGTACACCCCGCCCCGCCGCACCAGCTCCTCATGGGTCCCCACCTCGGCTATCCGGCCCCGGTCCATGGCCACGATGCGGTCCGCCGCCCGGATGGTGGAGAGCCGGTGGGCGACGACGAAGACCGTGCGGCCGTGGATCAGCCGGGCGAGCGCCTCCTGGACCAGGGCCTCCGAGCGGGTGTCCAGGGCCGAGGTCGCCTCGTCCAGGATCAGTACCCGTGGGTTGCGGATCAGCGCACGGGCGATGGCGAGCCGCTGCTTCTGGCCGCCCGACAGCCGCGCCCCGCGCTCTCCGACGACCGTCGAGAGGCCGTCGGGCAGGTCTTCGACGAAGTCGAGCGCGTTCGCGTCACGCAGAGCCTGACGGACAGTCTGTTCATCGGTTTCGCCCATGCCATAGGTGACGTTCTCCCTGATGCTGCCCTCGAACAGGATGGACTCCTGCGGTACGACGGACAGGAACCGGCGGTAGCTGCGCAGATCCAGGGTGGCCATGTCGGTGCCGTCCAGCAGGATGCGGCCCGACGTCGGGCGGATGAAGCCGATGAGGAGGTTCAGCACGGTCGACTTGCCTGCCCCCGAGGCGCCGACCAGGGCGACCGTCTCGCCGGGGCGCGCCGACAGGGTGAAGTCCTCGACGGCGGGGCTGTCCACTCCGTCGTAACCGAAGCCGACCCGCTCGAAGTCGATACGGCCCTGCACCTCGTCGACCCGGTCCTTGCCCGCGTTGCTCTCCAGGTCCGGAGCCTGAAGGACCTCGCCGGCCGAACGCACCGACTCCAGGCCCTTGCTGATGATCGGCGCGAGGCTGAGCAGCGTGCTCATCGATCCGGTGAGCGTGGTGAAGAAGGCGCTCAGCATCACCACGTCGCCCGCCGTGATGGGAAGCCAGCCGTGGTACGCGACCAGGGCCGATCCTGCCAGGCAGGCCACGCCGAGCGAGTTCAGCAGGATCCAGGCGAGTGCTCCGAAGCGGCCGTTGAGCAGATCGAGGCGCAGGCCGGCCGTGAAGACCTGGCGCAGTGAACCGTCGACGCGGCCGAGCGCCGTGCGTTCCAGGCCGTGGGCGCGGGTGATGGGGATCAGGCTGGTCATCTCGCTGACCCGCGCGGAGAGCTGTTCCACCTCCTGGCGGAACGACTCGTTGTGGCTCCGCAGCCGGGCCCGCAGCCGCATCACCAGCAGGGCGGCCGCCGGGACGACCACCAGGAACACCGGCAGGAACGACGGAACACGGATGGCGATGACGGTGAGCCCGCCGATCAGCGTGATGACGGCGGCCAGCCCCATGTCGGCGGACTGCTGCACCATCTGCTCGACGCTCTCCACATCCCTGACCACCTTGGCCTGGAGAACGCCCGCGCTCGTCCGCGAGTGGTAGCCGATGGACAGCTGCTGCATGCGGCGGCAGAGCGCGTCGCGCAGTGCGGTGCCCATCCGGCGGACGCTGCCGCCGAGGCAGCGTACGTAGAGCAGATGCATCGGGTAGTTGAGGACGAGCACGCACAGCAGTGCGCCCGCGTTGAGCCACAGTTCCCGTTCGGGGCGGTGCTGGACGACTACGTCGATGATGTTCGCCGTGATCAGCGGAAGCAGCCACACGGGGCTGTGCTTGACGACGAAGGCGGCTGCGGCGATCGCGATGCGTCGACGGTCGGGGCGCAGAAGATAGCCGAGCGTGCGCACCGGGTGCTCGCCCCGGTAACGGTGATCGAGCGTGCCCGGTCGGTGGGATGCGTGGTCATGCGCATGGTGGTACGAAGAGACCGTTCGCTGCATGGGACAAGCGAATCCCGGCGGATCGAACAGCACAAGCCCCTTTCCACCAGCTGGATCCGACCGTCCCCGGCCCCGTCCGTGAGCCGGTGAGATCGTGGTCGTCCGGCGCGCATGATGAGGGGCGTCCCGCCCGACCCGGCCTCCGGAGCATGTGATGGCGTCGCGCAGTCTTCCGAAGATCCTCGTCTTCACCCGCACCACCGCCTACCGGCACGACTCGATCCCCGACGCAGTCACCGCGTTCCGTGAACTCGGTGCCGGGCACGGCTTCGCCGTCGACGCGACAGAGGCGCCGGACGTCTTCGAGAGCGGGCTCGCCGCCTACGCCGCCGTGGTGTTCCTCTCCACCAGCGGGGAAGTCCTCACCCCTGCCGGGCGCACCGGACTCCAGGCGTACTGCGCCGGGGGCGGCGGGTTCATGGGGGTGCATGCCGCGGCCTGCACGGAGTACGACTGGCCGTTCTACGGCGAACTCCTCGGAGCCCGGTTCGACCGCCATCCCGCCCTCCAGCCGGGAACGGTGATCGTCGAGGACCACGGTCACCCGGCGACCGCGCATCTGGGCGCCACCTGGGAGTTCACCGACGAGTGGTACGACTTCCGGGCGAACCCGCGGGGCAGTGTGCGGGTGCTCGCCCGCGCCGACGAGTCCTCGTACGAAGGCGGCGGCATGGGAAGCGACCATCCCCTTGTCTGGGCCCATGAACATGCCGGCGCCCGGGTCTTCTACACCGCGCTCGGGCACACCCGCGAGGCGTACCTCGACCCCGTGTTCCGCGCCCATCTCCTCGGCGGACTCCGTCATGTCGGCCTGTCGCGCCACGGCGCCCCCGCCCCGGGAGTGAGGGGCGAAGGCGCCGTGGAGGGGGCCGGAGTGCGGCCGAAGGACGGTCAGACGCCCGGCGGGACCCGGGACGGGCGGCCGCTGCCGCGGGTCAGGGAGTAGCCGAACACGGCCGCGAGCGCACCGAGGATGCCACCGCCGACGGTCCAGATCCAGCGGTCCGTCCACCAGCCTGAGGCCCAGCCGTCGTCCGGCTCGCTGCCGAGC
This sequence comes from Streptomyces sp. NPDC002206, assembly GCF_053593595.1. NCBI lineage: Bacteria > Bacillati > Actinomycetota > Actinomycetes > Kitasatosporales > Streptomycetaceae > Streptomyces > Streptomyces sp. NPDC002206. The sequence goes on along the minus strand of NZ_JBSFCW010000033.1, from coordinate 5,158 downwards.
GACACCCGGGTCGTGGACTCGTCGCCCGAGGACGCGTCGTCGGACGTCTGCTGCACGGAGGACGCCCCGGGCACCAGCGGCTCGCTCAGTGCGCCGTCGACGTCGTGGGCTCCGCCCTTGTCGGCTGCCGTCACCTCGACCTCGGTCCGCACCGGCTGCCCCAGATCGGCCGACGGCAGATCGACGACGGTGAGGCGTACGTAGTAGCTGCCCGGCAGCGGGTCGTCGGCCCACGGCTCGGACCAGGCACGGACGGTCCGCAGGACGCAGGAGAGTTCGACCGTCGACGCGTCCGCGGCCGCCTTCCTGGTCTGGTGGCCGTACATGCAGGCCTGCCGGCGCCGCAGCCCGTCGTACACATCGACCTGCCAGGTCGACACGCCGTGCCGGGTGGCGCTCTCGGGCAGGGTGACCGTCGCCTTGACGGTGGCTCGCTGGCCCGCGTCGGCGGGGAACACCCAGTACAGGTAGTCACCCGTGGACGCCCCGGCGGTGGCGCGCTGGTTCTGCTGGATCGCCGTGGCGGTACGGAATGTGGTACCCGCCTCGGTGGGACCCGTACTGCCGTCGGACGCGCTCGGGCTCGGGCTCGCGGACGGGTCGTCGGCCGAGGCCGCCCCCGCCGATGTCAGCAGGGCGAACCCGGCCAGCAGCGCACCCGCGAGTACTCGTCTTGTACGCACCATCAGTTGGTCCTCCATACGGCGATGCGCCAGCGCGAGATCCAGCCGAGGAGCAGCCCCGCGATCAGTCCGGTCAGGACGAGTACGCCCAGCAGCCACCAGCCGCGGCCGAGACCGAACGCGGCCGCGTCGGCCGCGTCGTCCGGCGCGTCCACCACGTCGACGGTGAGCTCGACCGGCATGCCCGGCGAGGTCTTCACGGAGGCAGGGGCCGAGAAGGAGTTGCTGAGCTGGAGGCAGACGGTCTCCGCGGCCGGCTTGTCCTCGCCGTCCGCGCTGTCCGTGTCGTCCTGCTCGGGCTTGGGGTAGCGCAGACCGGACGAGATCGCGTCGGTGCGGCCGGTGCCGGACTCCGATCCTCTGACGATCTCGCGGCCGTGCACGGTGACGGCGCGCAGCAGCACGCCGTAGTCGTTGTTGACGGCTCGGTCCGCCGACACACTCACCGAGGCGCGCAGCTCCTGACCCGGCAGCACATCCACCCGGTACCAGCGGTGTTCGCCGAACTTCTGCCGGTCCGTGTAGAGACCCGCCTTGAGCTGCGGGGCGGCGGAGCAGCTGTCCGCGCCCTCGGTCGCCACCGGGGTGACGACGGGCTCGGCCGCCCGGTCCACCAACTGGGTGACGCGGTCGGAGAGTTCATCGGTGTGCTGGACGGCCGTGTACGTCCCGCCGGTCGCCTCGGCGATGCAGGTGAGCTGCTGGCGGATCTTCGCGTTCGGCACCAGGCCCAGTGTGTCGATGACGAGGTGGATGCCGCGGGCCGCGATGTCGCGTGCCACCTCGCACGGGTCGAGCGGGCCGCAGGTGTCCTCGCCGTCGCTGATCAGCACGATCCGGCGGGTGGAGTCGCCGCCCTCGAGGTCGTCGGCCGCGCCCAGCAGGGCGGGGCCGATCGGGGTCCAGCCGGTAGGGGCCAGGGTCGCGACCGCGGTCTTCGCCTCGGTGCGGTCGAGCGGGCCGACCGGGTAGAGCTGCTTGGTGTCCTTGCAGCCGACCTTCCGGTCGTCGCCCGGGTAGTCGGCGCCGAGGGTCCGGATGCCGAGCTGCACCTGCTCGGGCACCGCGTCCAGGACCTCGTTGAACGCCTGCTTCGCGGCGGTCATCCGGGACTGGCCGTCGATGTCACGGGTCCGCATGGAGCCGCTGACGTCGAGTACCAGCTCGACCTTGGGGGAGGCTTTGGTGGGGGCTTCGTCGGCAGCGGCGGGGAGGGCCGTGCCGAGCCCGGCGGTCAGGGTGGCAAGCAGAATGCCCACCCCGACCGTCAGCCTTCTTCTTATGATCATCGCCGGATACTAGTGAAGATCACATGGCTTCCCCAAACCGGCGATCGAGCCCGTCAGGCGATTGACGACAAATGCGTGAACGGGGGCTGCACCACCCGGTGAACGCGCGAGGTCACCGCGCTACTTGACACCGCCCAGCAGCGGCTCCGCGGCCCGCTCCAGGACGGAGCCGACCCGCTCCCAGGTCTCCGTGTCCCTTTCGACGGGCGGCAGTTGGGTGTCGTCACCGGTGTCCCAGGAGGTGGCGATCGCGACCGGGTCCTGTCCGGTGGCCGCCGCCTGGGCGAGTGCGGCCGCGCCCAGCGCCACCAGTTCGCCGCTGCCGGGCACGATGACGGGCCGTCCGGAGAGCCGTCGTACCGTCTCCACCCAGGCGTGTCCCTGCGCGCCGCCGCCGATCAGGCGCAGCGGTCGGGCGGCCACCTCGGGGTCGGCCGGGTCGAGCCCGCAGGCCCTCAGCAGTTCGTCGAGGGCGCGCAGCACGGTGACGACCGCGCCTTCGTAGGCGGCGCCGAGGAGTTGCTGCGGGGTGGTGTCGTGCCGGAGGCCGGTGAGCAGGCCGGAGGCCGTGGGCAGGTCGGGGGTGCGTTCGCCGTCGAGGTAGGGGAGGAGCACCGCCTCACCGCCGGGTGCCGTGTCGTTGCGGTCCAGGCCGAGCAGGGTGGCGACCTTGTCCACGGCGAGCGTGCAGTTGAGCGTGCAGGCCAGCGGGAGGTACGTACCGTCCGCCGCGGCGAAACCGGAGAGCGCCGCCGACGCGGGCCGGGTCCCGGAGGCGGCGAAGACCGTACCCGAGGTGCCGAGGCTGAGTACGGGGTGGTCCAGCAGCCCGGCGCCACCGAGACCGAGGCCGACCGCGGCGCTCATGTTGTCCCCGGTGCCCGCCGCCACGGCGATCCCGGCCGGCAGGCCCAGCGTCTGTGCCGCTTCGGCGGTCAGCGAACCGGCCCGGGCCGCTCCGGTCGTGGCCACCTCGGGCAGCAAGGCGGGGTCCAGGCCCAGCAGTTCGAGAAGCTCGGGGTCGTACGCACCGGTGGCGGTGGAGTACCAGCAGGTGCCCGACGCGTCGCCGGGGTCGGTGACGGCCACGCCCGTCAGCCGTTCGGTGAGGAAGTCGTGCGGGAGGCGGATCGCCGCGGTCGCGGCGGCGGTCTCCGGCTCGTTCTCGCGCAGCCACTGCCACTTCGACGCGGTCATGGAGGCCACCGGCACCGATCCGGTGCGGGCGGTCCAGGCGGCCGCACCACCCAGTGCGGCGGTGAGGGCGGCGGCCTGCGGGGCGGAGCGGGTGTCGTTCCACAGCAGGGCGGGGCGCAGCGGCCGGCCCTCACGGTCGAGGACGACCAGGCCGTGCTGCTGGCCGGCCACCGCGATGCCGGTGACGTCCGCGGCGGGTACGCCGGACTCCTTCAGCCCGGCGGCGACGGCGGCGCGCAGCGCTTGCCACCACACTTCGGGGTCGGTCTCGCGGGCCCCCGCCTCACCCGTGACGACATGCGGGGCACGTCCGACGGCGAGCAGTTGACCGGTGGCGGCGTCGACGAAGGCCGCCTTGGTGGACTGGGTGGAGCTGTCCACGCCGATGACGACGGTACGCGGCGGCATGGGTTACCTCATTCTCGCGGTGCGGGTGTGCAGGTGTGCGGGTGTGCAGGTGTGCGGGTGTGTGGATGCACTGGTGTGCTGGTGGGCACAGGTGCGATCGATTTGATCGTGCTGAAAACAAATTACGCGATCGCGTGCGTTCGGACCAGGGGCGTCCCCGGATTCGCGGAGGCGATGGGTGACGAGGGGTTACGGCGCACAGGAGTGCCGTGCAAGATTAATCATGACACTGAACAAATAGGGGTTCGGCGACCTCGATCGGTTGTGGACCCGACTGCACCGAAGGTGGTCAGACGATGACGGAACGCTTCACGCCCACCCCGGGAGACCGATTCACGTTCGGTCTGTGGACGGTGGGCTGGCAGGGACGTGACCCGTTCGGCGACGCGACCCGCGCGGCGCTCGACCCGGTCGAGTCCGTCCAGCGGCTCGCGGAGCTCGGTGCGTACGGTGTGACCTTTCACGACGACGACCTGATCCCGTTCGGCTCCACGGACACCGAGCGCGAAGGCCTCGTGAAGCGGTTCCGGCAGGCGCTGGACGCGACCGGTCTCGTGGTGCCCATGGCGACGACGAACCTGTTCACGCACCCGGTGTTCAAGGACGGCGCGTTCACTGCCAACGATCGTGACGTGCGCCGGTACGCGCTGCGCAAGGTCATCCGCAACATCGACCTCGCCGTCGAGCTCGGCGCCACCACCTATGTGGCCTGGGGCGGCCGTGAGGGCGCCGAATCCGGTGGCGCGAAGGACGTGCGGGTGGCGCTGGACCGGATGAAGGAGGCCTTCGACCTGCTCGGCGAGTACGTCGTCGAGCAGGGCTACGACCTGCGGTTCGCGATCGAGCCGAAGCCGAACGAGCCGCGCGGCGACATCCTGCTGCCCACCGTCGGCCACGCCCTGGCGTTCATCGAGCGCCTGGAGCGCCCGCAGATGTACGGCGTGAACCCCGAGGTCGGCCACGAGCAGATGGCCGGACTGAACTTCCCGCATGGCATCGCCCAGGCCCTGTGGGCCGGCAAGCTCTACCACATCGACCTCAACGGCCAGTCCGGCATCAAGTACGACCAGGACCTCCGTTTCGGCGCCGGCGACCTGCGCCAGGCCTTCTGGCTCGTCGACCTCCTGGAGACCTCCGACTACAACGGCCCGCGCCACTTCGACTTCAAGCCGCCGCGGACCGAGGGCTACGACGGTGTCTGGGCGTCGGCCGCCGGCTGCATGCGCAACTACCTGATCCTCAAGGAGCGCGCCGCCGCCTTCCGCGCCGACCCGGCCGTGCAGGAGGCGCTGCGCGCGTCCCGGCTCGACGAGCTGGCCCTGCCCACCGCCGAGGACGGCGTGGCGGGGCTGCTGGCCGACCGGTCGGCGTACGAGGACTTCGATGTGACCGCCGCGGCGGAGCGCAGCATGGCCTTCGAGGCGTTGGACCAGCTGGCGCTGGACCACCTGCTCGGGGTCCGCTGACGCCGGGGTGCGGCCGCCGGACCGGTCCGCGCACAACCCCACCGGCACCGTCCTGACCCGCGAGGAGCTGGCGGCGATCGCCGAACTCGCCTGCGAGCGGGACCTGCTCGTCGTC
>NZ_JBSFCW010000032.1:0-74758 GCF_053593595.1 Streptomyces sp. NPDC002206 | reverse complement strand
AAACGCTCTGCTGGGAAACCCCAGCCGAGCGTCTCGCTAAGCTCCTGGCAACAGCCAGTTGATCACCTGTGTTGCAACGACCCCTGGAATTCGCCAACAGGGGCGGGGAGCCGACTCGAAGGACCGCGGACCCGGTGCACGACGCCTGCCGATGCAGCCGGAGCGCGTGCAGGAACAGCGGGGTCCTGGATCCGGGAAGCTCGGTCCCGGCCATCTCGCTCACCGGCGGAGGGAACGCTCGATTCTGCTGATCATGTCCCGGAGCATGGCACAGCAATACGCACAGAGCCGAGTCCTTTCCACGCGATCCGATGCATCAGATACAACAGCCCTGGATCAAGAAATGCCGAGGGCGGTGGAGCCTGAATATCAGCTCCACCGCCCTGACCAGCTAGTTCATGCCCAGCAGGTGCCCGAAAATCAGCTGCAACCGCTGGTCGAGCCGCAGCCCTCGCAGATGTAGCAGGATCCGGCGCGCTGCATCTTCGTGCCGCAGGAGAAGCAGAGCGGCGCGTCCGCGCTGATACCCAACTGCATCTCGACGAGCTCCGCCGAGGTGTGCGCCGTCCTCGGGGCGGGCATCTCCGCCTCCTTCGGAGGGGCGACCGCCTTCAGCGGCTCGGTCCGGATCGGGGCGGACTGGGCCAGGCCCTCGACGTCCAGCTCGTCGTCCTCGAGGGACGGCTCGTACGAACCGGTGTCGAGGTGGCGCTGACGCTCCTCGGCCGAGTGGATGCCGAGCGCCGAGCGGGTCTCGAAGGGCAGGAAGTCCAGCGCCAGGCGGCGGAAGATGTAGTCGACGATCGACTGCGCCATCCGCACGTCCGGGTCGTCCGTCATACCGGCCGGCTCGAATCGCATGTTGGTGAACTTCGAGACGTACGTCTCCAGCGGGACGCCGTACTGCAGACCGACCGAGACGGCGATGGAGAAGGCGTCCATCATGCCCGCGAGGGTGGAGCCCTGCTTGGACATCTTCAGGAAGACCTCACCGAGACCGTCGTCCGGGTAGGAGTTGGCGGTCATGTAGCCCTCGGCGCCGCCCACCGTGAACGAGGTGGTGATGCCGGGACGGCCCTTGGGAAGACGCTTGCGGACCGGGCGGTACTCGACGACCTTCTCGACCGCCGCACGGATGGTGCCTTCGGCCTTGGCAGTGACCTCGGCCTTCTCCTTCTCCTTGGTCTTCGCGGAGAGGGGCTGGCCGACCTTGCAGTTGTCGCGGTAGATGGCGAGCGCCTTGACGCCCATCTTCCACGCCTCGAAGTAGACCTCTTCGACGTCCTCGACGGTGGCCGTCTCCGGCAGGTTCACCGTCTTGGAGAGTGCACCGGAGATCCACGGCTGGATGGCCGCCATCATGCGGACGTGACCCATCGCGGAGATGGAGCGCTCGCCCATCGCGCAGTCGAAGACCTCGTAGTGCTCGGCCTTCAGACCGGGGGCGTCGATCACATTGCCGTGCTCGGCGATGTGGGCGACGATCGCCTCGATCTGCTCCTCCTGGTAACCCAGACGGCGCAGGGCCTGCGGGACGGTGCCATTGACGATCTGCATCGAGCCGCCGCCGACCAGCTTCTTGAACTTGACCAGGGCGAGGTCGGGCTCGAGGCCGGTGGTGTCGCAGGACATCGCGAGACCGATGGTGCCGGTGGGTGCGATGACCGAGGCCTGCGCGTTGCGGAAACCGTTCTTCGCGCCGAGACGGATGACGTCCTGCCAGGCCTCCGTGGCGGCGGCCCAGATCGGGTTGTCCAGGTCGTCCATGTGGACGGCCGCGGCGTTGGCGTCGGCGTGCTGCTTCATGACGCGCTGGTGCGGTTCGGCGTTGCGGGCGTAGCCGTCGTACGGGCCGACGACCGCGGCGAGCTCGGCGGAACGCCTGTACGAGGTACCGGTCATCAGCGACGTGATGGCACCGGCGAGGGCTCGGCCGCCCTCACTGTCGTAGGCGTGGCCGGTCGCCATCAGCAGGGCGCCGAGGTTGGCGTAACCGATGCCGAGCTGACGGAAGGCGCGGGTGTTCTCACCGATCTTCTCGGTCGGGAAGTCGGCGAAGCAGATGGAGATGTCCATCGCGGTGATGACCAGCTCGACGACCTTGGCGAAGCGCTCGGACTCGAAGGACTGGTTGCCCTTGCCGTCGTCCTTGAGGAACTTCATCAGGTTCAGCGAGGCCAGGTTGCACGACGTGTTGTCCAGGTGCATGTACTCGCTGCACGGGTTCGAGCCGTTGATCCGGCCGGACTCGGGGCAGGTGTGCCACTGGTTGATCGTGTCGTCGTACTGGATGCCGGGATCGGCGCAGGCCCAGGCGGCCTCGGCCATCTTGCGGAAGAGGGACTTGGCCTCGACCTCTTCGATGACGTCACCGGTCATCCGGGCGCGCAGCCCGAACTTGCCGCCGGACTCCACGGCCTTCATGAACTCGTCGTTCACACGGACCGAGTTGTTGGCGTTCTGGTACTGGACGGACGTGATGTCGTCGCCGCCCAGGTCCATGTCGAAGCCCGCGTCGCGCAGGGCGCGGATCTTCTCCTCCTCCTTCACCTTGGTCTCGATGAAGTTCTCGATGTCGGGGTGGTCGACGTCGAGAATGACCATCTTGGCCGCGCGACGGGTGGCGCCACCGGACTTGATCGTTCCGGCGGACGCGTCGGCGCCGCGCATGAAGGAGACAGGACCGGAGGCGTTGCCACCGGAGGACAGCAGCTCCTTGGAGGAGCGGATACGGGAGAGGTTCAGGCCGGCTCCGGAGCCGCCCTTGAAGATCATGCCCTCTTCCTTGTACCAGTCGAGGATCGACTCCATGGAGTCGTCGACGGCCAGGATGAAGCAGGCGGAGACCTGCTGCGGCTGGGGCGTGCCGACGTTGAACCAGACCGGCGAGTTGAAGCTGAAGATCTGGTGCAGGAGGGCGTACGCCAGCTCGTGCTCGAAGATCTCGGCGTCGGCCGGAGAGGCGAAGTAGTTGTAGTCCTCGCCCGCCTTCCGGTACGTCTTCACGATCCGGTCGATCAGCTGTCGCAGACCCGTCTCGCGCTGCGGCGTGCCGACAGCTCCGCGAAAGTACTTGCTGGTGACGATGTTGACCGCGTTCACCGACCAGAAGTCGGGGAACTCGACGCCACGCTGCTCGAAGTTGATCGAGCCGTCGCGCCAGTTGGTCATGACGACGTCACGGCGCTCCCACGCCACCTCGTCGTACGGATGCACGCCGGGGGTGGTGTGGATGCGCTCGATACGCAGGCCCTGCTTGGTCGCAGTCGACTTGGATCCCTTGGCTCGGGAACCTCGTGCCGGGCCGCTCGCCGTCTCTGTCATGCCGCCTCCCATATGTGGGCAAAAACGCCCTGAAGTGCCCAGAACTTCCCGGGGCACAATGTGTGTCTGATGCTTCGGACGCCGCGCGCAGCACCCGGAGCAGATCTCTGTAGCCGCCCTGCCGCTGATCGATACGCCTGCGCCGATCAGCCGGTGTCGCTCAGTCGGCGGCGACGGCGGGAACGGGGACCGCCAGGGTCTCTCCGGTCCCGCATCCCTCCACGGGAGGCCGCCGCTCGCGAAGTTCCACGATGGCGGCCTCGAAGTCTTCGAGTGTGTCGAACGCCCGGTACACGGACGCGAAGCGCAGGTATGCGACGAGGTCGAGTTCCTGCAGGGGGCCGAGGATGGCCAGACCCACGTCGTGGGTGGTCAGCTCGGCACTTCCGGTGGCGCGCACCGCCTCCTCGACCCGCTGGCCGAGTTTGGCGAGGGCGTCCTCGGTGACGGGTCGCCCCTGGCATGCCTTGCGCACGCCGGAAATGACCTTGGTGCGACTGAAGGGTTCGGTGACTCCGCTGCGCTTCACCACCATCAGCGAGCAGGTCTCCACCGTCGTGAAACGGCGGGAGCACTCGGGGCACTGACGGCGACGGCGGATCGACGTGCCGTCATCGGTGGTGCGACTGTCGACGACCCGGCTGTCGGGGTGCCTGCAGAAGGGGCAGTGCATGGCTCCCAACCCTCCTTCACAGCACGACTGAATAGCCTCTTCAGGTCCCGTCAGGGACCCTCGAAGCAGCCATAAGCATAGGCGATGGTCACGGACTCAATCGACCAGGGACCACAACTTCTGGGTAGCTGGAACAATCCAACCACTAGATCTTGGGTTTGGTCGCGCATTCGGCCCTAGCGCGTGTCGCGCGTCCCGGGCGGCCCACAGGAGGCGTACGACCGACCACGAGGTTACGGGACAGGCTCGACCGCCCGGATCGCAGGGCGCCCGACGACGGACCGGAACGGCGGCCGGGAGACCACCCCGCGTGGCGGCGCCGCAGCCGCGAACGCTAGCGTAATGATCCGAATTGCCGGTCGTGCATGGCACGCGTCGAACCCGTCCGCGCCGGGCGGGAATCCGACCCGCGCTTCGCTCATACACCCGACTATGAACACGGCACAGACTTTTATTCGTTTTTCACTCGAACGTGTGTTTGGCGCAACCTTTCGAAAGCTACTACCGTTGTGGAGCTAGGGAGACCATTCGAGAGGGGCCGACGTGACCACCACCGCAGACAGTGCCACCATCACTGCCCAGGACCGCTCCCAGAGCCGACTCGAGCCGGTGCATGCCATGAATGACTCAGTCAGGAACACGGAGGGGCCAGAGCCGGTGCGCCCAGCGCGCTCGCTCCCCGGCCGACCTCCAGGAATCCGAGCGGACAGCTCGGGGCTCACGGACCGGCAGCGGCGAGTGATCGAGGTCATCCGCGACTCGGTGCAGCGACGGGGATACCCACCCTCGATGCGGGAGATCGGTCAGGCGGTGGGGCTGTCCAGCACATCCTCCGTCGCCCATCAGCTGATGGCCCTGGAACGCAAGGGCTTCCTCCGCCGCGACCCTCACCGCCCCCGGGCGTACGAGGTCCGCGGTTCGGACCAGCCCAGCACCCAGCCGACCGACACGACCGGCAAGCCCGCCGCTTCGTACGTACCGCTGGTCGGCCGAATCGCAGCCGGCGGACCGATCCTCGCCGAGGAATCGGTCGAGGACGTCTTTCCGCTCCCCCGTCAGCTGGTCGGGGACGGCGAGCTGTTCGTCCTGAAGGTCGTCGGTGACTCGATGATCGAGGCGGCGATCTGTGACGGCGACTGGGTCACCGTGCGCCGTCAGCCTGTCGCGGAGAACGGCGACATCGTGGCCGCCATGCTCGACGGCGAGGCGACGGTCAAGCGCTTCAAGCGGGAGGACGGCCATGTATGGCTGCTCCCGCACAACTCCGCGTACCAGCCGATCCCTGGCGACGAGGCGACCATCCTCGGCAAGGTCGTGGCGGTGCTGCGGCGGGTGTGAAGCTCGCCGGTTCCGACCGGGCCCCGGGATCCACTGCGCCGATCCCGGGGCCTGCCTATGCCCGCCTGGGCCGTCGAAACGCATCCCCGAGCAGTGGCGGTGACCAAGGACGAGCAGGGACCTCGGGCGCGTTCGGGATCACTGCTCGTTTGCCTTGGCGGCGGCGTCGATCGCCGCGAGTGAGCGGCGCGCCTGGTTGCCGTCCGTCGTGTACCAGAAGTCGGGCAGCGAGGCCCGGAGGTAGCTCCCGTACCGAGCATTGGCCAGCCTCGGGTCGAGCACCGCGACCACTCCCTTGTCGCCCATGGCCCGCACGAGACGGCCGGCGCCCTGGGCCATCAGCAGCGCGGCATGGGTCGCCGCGACAGCCATGAACCCGTTGCCGCCCGCCTCCTCGACCGCCTTCTGCCGCGCGCTCATCAGCGGGTCGTCGGGGCGGGGGAACGGGATCCGGTCCATGATCACCAGCTGGCAGCTCGCCCCGGGGACATCGACGCCCTGCCAGAGCGAGAGCGTGCCGAAGAGGCAGGTCTCGGGGTCGGCGGCGAAGTTCTTGATCAGCTCCCCGAGTGTCTCCTCGCCCTGCAGCAGGATCGGCTTGTCGAGCCGGCCACGCAGTTCCTCAGCGGCCGCCTGCGCCGCCCTCATGGAGGAGAAGAGCCCCAGGGTGCGTCCGCCGGCAGCCTCCACCAGTTCGGAGAGTTCGTCCAGCATGTCGGTACGGGAACTCTCCCGACCGGGCGTGGCCAGGTGCCTGGCGACGTACAGGATGCCCTGCCTCGGGTAGTCGAAGGGCGATCCGACGTCGAGGCCCTTCCACTGCGGGATGTCGTCGCCCGCGGTGCCCTCGGGGGCCAGTCCCAGGGAAGCTCCCACCCCGTTGAAGTCCCCGCCGAGCTTGAGCGTGGCCGAGGTGAGCACGACCGAACGGTCGGCGAAGAGCTTCTCGCGCAGCAGGCCGGAAACGGAGAGCGGGGCGACGCGGACGGATGCGCCGAAGCGGTCGTGGCGCTCGTACCAGACGACGTCGTACTCGGACCCCTGGGTGATCCGCTCGGCAACACCGTGGATCGTCTCCACCGATGCCAGGGCCTGCTTGCGGACGGCGTCCTCGTCCTGGACGGACTTGTCCCGGGTGGAACCCAGCGCCGAGATCACCGTACGAGCGGCGTCCCGGAGCGCCATCAGTGCGTAGCCGAGGTCCTCGGGGACCTCTTCCAGGCGACCGGGGAGCGCCAGCTCCATCACCCGCTCGAACCCCTCCGACGCAGTCTGCAGGGCGTCGGCAGCCTTCTCGTTGACCAGCTTCGCCGCGCGGCGCACCGCCCGGTTCACCTGGCCGGGGGTGAGCTCTCCGGTGGCCACTCCGGTGACCCTGGAGACCAGCTCATGGGCCTCGTCGACGATCAGCACCTCGTGCTGCGGGAGCACCGGAGCGCCCTCGATCGCGTCGATGGCGAGCAGTGCGTGATTCGTGACGACGACATCGGCGAGCTTTGCGCGCTCGCGGGCCATCTCCGCAAAGCACTCCGCACCGTACGCACACTTGCTGGCGCCCAGGCATTCCCTGGAGGAGACGGAGACCTGGGCCCAGGCCCGGTCGGAGACACCCGGGGTGAGGTCGTCGCGGTCGCCGCTCTCGGTCTCGTCCGACCAGTCCCGCAGCCGCAGCAGATCCTGGCCGAGCTTGCTCGACGGAGCCGCAGCTTCGAACTGGTCGAAGAGCCCTTCTTCCTCTTCCTGTGGCACGCCCTCGTGAAGCCGGTGCAGACAGAGATAGTTCGAGCGCCCCTTGAGCATCGCGAACTGGGGTCGGCGGCGCAGCAGGGGATGCAGTGCGTCGACCGTACGCGGAAGGTCACGCTCCACGAGCTGGCGCTGCAGCGCCAGGGTCGCCGTGGCGACCACGACCCGCTCCCCGTGTGCCAGTGCGGGCACCAGGTAGCCGAGGGACTTGCCCGTGCCTGTGCCGGCCTGGACGAGCAGATGGGAATTGTCGTCGACGGCCTCGGCGACTGCCTCGGCCATGGCAGCCTGGCCAGGCCGCTCCGTACCGCCGACGGCGGTCACGGCGGCGTGCAGGAGCTCGGGGAGGGATGGCTTCGTCATAGCGTGACCAGCCTACGGGGCACCACTGACAACGGGGATCACTCCCGGACTCATGCGGAGGGGTGGAGCGGGTTCGGAACGGTGCCGTGGACGGCGGCGTGCGGGCGCTCGGAGCGGTCACGGTAACCGTCCCGATACAGACGGTTGCGGTTCAGGCACAGGCGCTCGATGCGCGGCTTCAGCATGTCGAACATCTCGAACCTCTCCTTCAGCTCGGGAAAGCGGGTGTGATGCCGCAGGATCTCGGCCCGCACAAGTGACCAGAATTCGGCCTCCGGGACCCCCAGCTGTTCCTCGCAGAGGCGGGACAGGAAGCGGAAGACACCGATGAAGAGCCCCGAGTGGATGAACTGGGTGAGGAAGCCGGGCTCCTCGGTGAGCAGGACGGCGCGCACGTCCTCCGGCATCGTGGCGTGCTCGGGCAGCGGCTGGGCGCTGATGTTCACATCGTCGACGAAGTCCTTGATCGCCAGCCGCACGGGCACGCCCTGGTCGTCGAAGACGACGATGGCGTTCTCGCCGTGCGGGGAGAAGACCGTTCCGTACTGGTAGAGGAAGTGCAGCAGGGGCGGGAGCAGCGCTGCGAAGAGCCGGGTCAGCCATGCGGTGGGGGTCAGGCCCGAGCGGGTCACGAGCTCGGCGGTGAAGGCGCGGCCCTGCGGATCCATGTGGAGCAGCGAGGCGAGGGTACGGGCGCGCTCGCCGGGCATGAGCCGGGGATGGAGCGGCTCGCGCCAGATCGCGCCGAGGATCTCCTTGAACTGGTACGGCGCCTCAGGGAGATGGTCGTAGAGCGGATGCTCGACCGTCACCGAGGCCACCTCGCCGAGCAGAATGACGCGGCAGGTGTCGCGCAGAAACGGGTCACGGTCGCGCAGGCTCTGGACCCAAGCGGTGACGGCGGGGGCCGCGAGCGTGCGCTCGGTCGGGAGGCCTCGCCAGACCAGCGTGTTGAGGATCGACAGAGGCAGTTTGACGGTGTGCCGGTCGGGGCGCCCCAGATTGGTGAACGTACGGATGGACTGCTGCGGCAGCCGGAGGTCGTCGTCGGTGTGCAACGGGACGATGTCGCCGGCGGCGATGGCCGGTGCGAACAGCGGAACGATCCACTCGTCCCACTGCCAGGGGTGCACGGGAAGGAAGAGGTAGGCGCTGGGGTCGAGATCGCGGGCGCGGAGCTCGGCGGCGAAGGATGTGCGTACCGAGGCGTCCAGTTCCTGTGCGTAGAGCTGCTCGGGGGTGGCGAGGCCGGTCACGCCCCGGTAGCCGCCGATCCGGGTGCTGACGGCGATCCACGGCAGCTTGACCGGTCTGCGGGCTTCCGGGGTGAAGCGGGAGGCGTCGGCGGCGGAGAACCCGAGGCGTCCCTTGTTGGCGACGAGCCAGGGGTGGCCGGTCTGGTGTCCTTCGAGCTCCGCGTAGTCGAGCTCGGCGAGTCGGGCGGCGGTGAAGGTGGTGTGGTCCAGCCGGGCATCGGCGGCGAGCGTGGTGGTGATCTCTCGGATGAGGTGGCCGAGGGTGGCTCCGTCGAGGTGGAGCAGGCGCCGGGCGCGGGCGAGGAACTGCAGCGGATCACGGAAGGGGACGGTCCGGGTGCTGCCGTCCTCGCGGGTCCCGGCAGGAGCGTTCCGATCGCTTGCGCGCATCGAGTCGGCGGCGACGTGCCAGCTGCCGTAGACGCCTCGTCCGGCTCGGAAGCTCAGCGTTGCGCCGTCGTCCAGCGGGAGGGTGTATGTGTCGCTCCCACCGGGCTGCAGGGCCGGCTCGATGACTTCCTCGTACGCGAACTCGCCGAGCATTTTCGCGAGCAGCCGGGTGGCGACTCGGTCCCAGACCGTCCGGTTCAGCTCTGGGGTGCTGAGCAGCTCGGGCGACTCCGCTGACTCATGGTTCGCAGGATATTGCGGCACGGGGACTCCTCGGGACGGAACCGATGGGGTTCGAGCGGTGTAAGTAATGCAGCAGGTCGATCACAGCTGGGCTCGGTGGGCTCGGTCGCGGATCATCAGAGCGGCTTGCTTGTCGGGGAGTTCGACTTCCGCGGAGAACCGGAAGCCGGCGCTCAGAAAAGCCGAGACGGAGGGGGTGTTGCGCAGGTCGGGTTCCGCCACGACGCGCGCGCACTGCGGACGGTTGTCGAGTACGAGGTCGGAGACGGCCCGGAGCAGGGTGGTGCCGATGCCGCGCCCGCGGTTGGTCACGCCACCGATGAGGAGGTGGACTCCGGTGTCATTCGGTCGGGCAGGGTAGTGACGCGCCAGCGGATCGAGGTCCGCGCGGTAGATCTCCCAGTAGCTCATGGGGATGCCGGACAGCACGCCCAGGCAGGGGACGCTGCGTCCGTCACCGTCGAGTTGGGGGCGCAGATGGGCGGCAGTGACGTCCTCTTCCCCGCCCAGTTCCCAGAACGCGGCGACTGCGGGATCGTTCATCCAGCGGCTGATCACCGCGAGATCGCGTTCCAGCCGTACGGGGACCAGTTGAAACACTCCGGCCGGCGTGGTGACCGGTCTCCACTCGGCCGGGTTGTCGAGCAGATCGGAAGACTCCAGCCTGCTCGTGACACCACGCGTGCTCGGGGCTCGGTTCGGGTGCGCGTCTGTGACCGTGCCTGTGCTCACGTTCTCCCCCTCGGTCGACGTGGATCCGGCCCGGGCCAGGGACTCCTCCAGGGACAGGGGTCCGTCGAGCGGCGAAGCGGGGGTCGGCGTTTCCGTTGCCGGTTTGTCTTCCCCGAACAGGGCGAGGAATTCGTCGGGGAGCTGCAGGTCCAGGGTGTCCTCGGCGCCCGTACCGGTTTGGGAGGCAGGGCCGGTTCCGGCGCCGGTGTGCGCATCGGCGGGAGGCACGGTGATGCCTCTCCTCTCAGCAGTTCAGGCGGGGGTCATGTTCCTTCAGGCGAAGAGGGGGTTGGCGATGGTGACGTAGACGGACTGGGTGTCGACCGGACCGACGAGTTCGTCGAGGCCGTGCAGCCGGGTCAGCAGGTTGGCCTTGCACCGTAGGTTCGGCTTCTCCAGCAGTTGCGCGGGAAGCGGGGTGCCGAGGCCGGTGACTCCGCCGAGGAAGCGGCGGAGCGCGGCGATCAGCACCTGCTCATCGGCGAGGCGCTGGGAACCGAAGGCTCCGATGAGACCGAAGAGGTTGTTGATGCCGAGGTAGTAGGCGAACCGTTCATCGGTGACCGAGTCGGAGACGAAGGTGTCGCTGGCTGCTCCGATGCCCGGGAGCCTGTGCTCGAGGGCCGCGCGATGGGACTCGCGGAAGTAGTAGCCCTGGTTGTCCCGATAGCGGCCGCCGACGGGCCAGCCGTCGGCGTCGAGCAGCACCAGCGTGTTCTGCTGGTGGGCTTCGAGGGCGACGCCTGCTGTGGCGTCGAGCCAGAGCACGGGGCGTACGACGCGGTCGAGGTAGCGCAGGAACCACTCGGTGGCGACGGCTCCCTTGCTTCTGCCGGTGGCTGCGGTGAGGCGGACGACGACATCGGCGAGGCGCGAGTGCACGCCTGGCCGGTCGGGCCAGGGGCGCGGGGCCGTAAGGCCGGCGATGCACACCGCATCGTCGAGCGGGTGGAACGGGTTGTGGCGCAGCATGACATCGAGCCCGGGGACGGACTCGCCGTCCGGCGTGTCGACGGCGAGCCATGCGGGGTCGCGGACGATGTCGAAGCCGGGGTGGACGGCGTGCCACTGCGTGGCGAGTCCGCTGCGGAGCAGCCGGTGGACCTCCACCCCTCGGTGGAGTTCCTTGCGGAGGTTCTCACGACGGGAGTTGGTGATGCGTACGCCGAGGGAGAGCTTGAGCATGACGTCGGCACCGGGCCGGTGGACGGTCCGGACGGAGGAGGTGGGGTACCAGCGCTTGCCGTGCGGTCCCAGGTCATGGAGCAGCTTCGCATCGAGCAGCGCTGCCACTTCGGGCCGGTGGCTGAGTTCGCGGGCCTGCCAGGGGTGGAGCGGAATCGGTGCGGTGTTGTGGGGTAGATGCAGTCCCTCCGCGTGCTGGGCGACCAGGTCCTCGGCCGGTACGGGGCGGCCTCCCTCCGTCCAGGAGGACTCGGTGGCCAGCACGGAGCGGTCCACAGCCATCCAGTGCAACGGGAAGGAGCCGTGCAACTCGGGTGAGTAGAGGCGGGATTCGGACTCGGAGAGGCCTTCGCGGCTCTTGGGGCTGGGGTGCAGGGGGTGTCCGAGCAGAAGTGACTGCTCGGCGGTGAGGAAGAGGTCGGCGTCGGCGGGAGCCGTGGGTGTACGGCGCCGCTCGGCGATGAATCCGGCCGTGCGGCGTACCGAGTCGGCGACTCTGGCCACCATGTCGGCGCCCTCGTTCCGGTCCGCCTCGCGGCCCAGGAGGGCCGCGACCGTGACGGCATCGGTGGTCGGCGCGCCGTCGGGTGCGTCCTCCAGGGCGGGCCGGCCGAAGCGGTGCCATCCCGTGGCGGACCAGTAGAGAACAGGGACGAGCAGAGCGGTCCCGCTGGCGGGCAGCGCGATGCGAAGGGTGTCCCGGTCCGGTCGGGGCAGGTCGTTCTCCCGGACCCAGCAGCGCAACAGGTTCTCGACACCTGCCGTGTCTGCGGCCATGAGCGGGTCCGGGTGGTCGAGCAGATCGGCCGTTCCTGCGCCGGTCGGTGGTACCTGTGCCTGTGGGGTGCGCCAACCGCCGTGAGGCGCGGCCTTCTGGCGGGGCACGATCGTCTGCTCGACTGCGAGTCGGCCGACGAGCCCGGCCTGTCCTCGCTGCTGGCCGGCGGGAAGGCCGTCGGCCTCGGGCGCGGGGTTGGGGTTCACGGCGGTCTTCCTTGTGAGGGTGTCCGGGGTCAGCGAGCCGACCCGGTCATGGTTCGGCGGTTCGACGAACGCTCGGCTGCCGCCAGGGCATCGGCGAGGCGGTCGAGAACCGCGGTTGCCTGTTCGTCGGTGAGCGTCAGGGGAGGGAGCAGGCGTACGACGGCGGAGTGGCGGCCGCCGAGTTCGACGATGAGGCCGCGGCGCAGGCATTCCTGCTGCACTGCGGAGGCGAGGACCGGGTCGGGCGGTGCCTCGGGGCCGCCGGTGCCCCCGCTGGGCATGTCGGCCTCGGGGTCGACGAGCTCCACTCCGATCATCAGGCCCCGTCCGCGGACGTCTCCGATGCACGGGTGGTCGATGGCCAGTGCCTGGAGGCGGGCGAGCATGCGGGCGCCCAGCGTCGCGGCGCGCTCGGCGAGCCCGTTCTCGCGAACGTAGGAGAGGGTGGCCGTACCGGCGGCCATCGCGAGTTGGTTGCCGCGGAAGGTGCCTGCGTGGGCGCCTGGCTGCCAGGTGTCGAGTTCGGAGCGGTAGACGATCACAGCGAGCGGGAGGGAGCCGCCGATGGCCTTGGACAGCACCATCACGTCGGGGACGATCCCGCTGTGCTGGACTGCCCAGAAGGCACCGGTCCGGCCGACGCCCGTCTGCACCTCGTCGGCGATCAGGGGGATGGACCGGGCCGCGGTGATCTCACGCATCCGGCGCATCCAGCCGTCGGGGGCGGGGTTCACGCCGCCCTCGCCCTGTACCGGTTCGAGGATCATTCCGGCCGGCGCCGGCGCACCGCCCTTGGGGTCGTCCAGAAGACTCTCGGTCCACCGCGCGGCGACCTCGGCCCCCCGTTCGCCGCCGATACCGAAGGGGCAGCGGTAGTCCTGCGGAAAAGGCAGCCGGGTGACCCGGACGTCCTCGGCGCCGCCCGACGCCGCGAGGGCTCCCTCCGTCATCCCGTGGTAAGCACCGGTGAAGGCCAGAAGCCCGCTGCGCCCGGTCGCGGCACGGACCAGTTTGAAGGCCGCTTCGACCGCGTCCGTACCCGCCGGCCCGCAGAACTGGATCCGGGCGTTGTCGGCGAACTCCGGTGGGAGTGTGGCGAACAATTCCGTGGTGAAGGCGTCCTTGACCGGGGTTGCCAGGTCGAGGACGTGCAGGGGCGCACCCGAGTCGATGACGTTCTTGATCGCTTCCAGAACGACCGGATGGTTGTGCCCGAGGGCCAGCGTGCCCGCTCCGGAGAGACAGTCGAGATAGCGTCGTCCGTCCGCGCCTTCGATGGTCAGCCCGCGGGCCCGTACCGGCACGATCGGCAGTGACCGCGCATAGGTACGGGCGGCCGACTCGCGCAGCGACTGTCGGCGCAGGATCCCCTCGTGCACCGAGGGCGGTGCCAACGGTGCAGGTTCGGTCACGGCCACGGCTGTCGGTCCTCCCGCTGTAACAGTTGCGTTGCACGTCAGTACGTTTCCGCAAGGACGGACTGCTGAACTGAACGCTGTCCGCAAGCCCCGCGTACGTACCAACGACGCCGGACGCAGGGGATCACGGGTAAATCGGAAGATCCTGGCGGAGACGGAACCGTGGCCCTGCCGCGTTCCGTCCCCACCGGCACCGGCATAGTGGAGGACCGCGCCGAGGCTTCGGGCAACTTCTCGGAGTCCCTGGTGCGTTGGCAGCGATGCGTTCGGAGCAGTGTCTGAGACAGCGCCCCAGTGCAGTCCGAGTGCAGTACAGAAGTGTTGAGTTACGAAGTCCCAGGGGGATCACCACATGCGACTCATTCGACCAGTTCTCACGGCACGTCAGGGGTGGATAGCACGTCGCGCGCCCTCCTCCCTGCTCGCTGTGGCCGCGGCCACGGCCGTTCTCGCACTCACCGCCACCGCCTGCGGGCCGAGCGAGGAGAAGGCGAGTACCGAGCCCAGCAGTTCCGCCGACCAGTCCTCCGACGACAAGATCGCCATTCCGGACGATCTGAAGGACCGGCTCAAGGAGCACGGGATCGACCTCGACCAGTGGAGGAACGGCGAGTGGAAGAACTGGGACAAGGACAAGTGGCTGCGTGAGGCCAAGGACTTCGTCAACCCGATCATCGAGGACCTCTGGGACCCGGAGCGCATGCGGGATGCCGACACGGCGCCCGAGCAGCCGGTCGACAACGACATCTCGGACGACGCCGGTGTGACGGATCCGACGCCGGCACCGGTGCAGGCCACGAATGCGCGGACTCCGTACCACGACAGCGCCGCGGAGTCCGGGAAGCTCTTCTTCGACGGTCCCGAGGGCTCCATGGTCTGCTCCGCGACCGTGGTGAAGGACCCGGCGCACCCCGGAAAGTCCAACATGGTGTGGACGGCCGGGCACTGTGTGCATGCGGGCAAGAAGGGCGGCTGGTACCGCAACATCGCCTTCGTGCCGTCCTACAACAACAGCGGCCTGTCGATCGCCGAGCTGCAGAACGCGCCCAAGAAGCAGATCGCCCCCTACGGCGTGTGGTGGGGCCAGTGGGCGCAGACGTCCGACCAGTGGATCACCGACGGCGGCCCGACCGGCGGCCAGGGCGCTCCGTACGACTTCGCGGTGCTGCATGTCGCCCCGGAGAAGGGGGCGACCGGAAAGTCTCTGGAGGAGACGGTCGGTGCGGCGCTGCCCGTCGACTTCAACGCTCCGGCCGTGCCCAGGATCGACAGCATGACGGCAACCGGCTTCCCGGCCGCGCCGCCGTACGACGGTCAGAAGCTGCTGCAGTGCAAGGACAAGCCGGGCCGGCTCTCTCTCACGAAGGAGGACCCGACGATGTACCGCGTCGGGTGCACCATGACCGGCGGCTCCTCCGGTGGCGGCTGGGTCGCGGCGGGCCAGGACGGCAAGCCCGCCCTCGTATCGAACACGTCCATCGGCCCGGTGACGGCCGGTTGGCTGGCCGGGCCGCGCCTCGGCAAGGAAGCGAAGGGCGTCTACGACGCGGTCAGCAGGAAGTACGCCGGGCAGTGACCCGTACGAACTGGCGCCCGCTGACTTGTGGGTGACAGTCGCCCAGGGGCCCTCGGCGCGACGACAGTCCGCCGGAGGCCCCTGCGGACCGGGCGGTCGTCCGGCCCGCAGGGGACCCTCGCATCCGGTACCCCGGCGGCAAAAGCCGTGCCCCGGACCGTCATAGGGTGTCCCTGCACATTCGGTGGTCGCGGATCCGACCACCTCTTCGCATGACAAGTTCATGGCAATTCTCAGAGATTTCAGGGGGAATCTTTTCCATGCGATCCATACGTCCGCTGCTCGCCGCGACCGGCCTCGTCGCCGCGCTCGCGCTGTCGGCCACGGCCTGTGGTCCAAGCGAGGACGAGGCTGCCGACAAGCCGGCCGCCGCCGAATCCGCCAGTGCGATCGACGGCAGCGACGGCATCCCCGCCGATCTGGCCGAGACGCTGAAGAAGCACGGCGTCGACCCGGAGAAGTGGAAGAACGGCGAGTGGAAGAACTGGGACAAGGACAAGTGGCTGCGTGAGGCCAAGGACTTCGTCAACCCGGTGATCGACGGGCTGTGGAAGCCCGAACGGATGAAGTCCGCCAAGGACCCGGCGAAGACGATGGCGGCCGGTGACTTCTCCGGCGACCAGGGCGTCACCGACCCGGAGCCCGCACCGGTCAAGGCCCGGCCCGAAGACCTTCCCTACCACGACCACGCGGCCCCGGTCGGCAAGGTGTTCTTCGACTCCCCCGAGGGCTCCATGGTCTGCTCGGGTACCGTCGTCAAGGACCCGAAGAACCCGGGCAGGTCCAACCTGGTGTGGACGGCCGGACACTGTGTCCACGCCGGCGCCAAGGGCGGCTGGTACCGCAACATCGTCTTCGTGCCCGCGTACAACGACAAGGGCAAGTCCGCCGCCGCACTGGAGAACGCCCGGCCGGAGGAGATCGCCCCGTACGGCGGGTTCTGGGCCGACTGGGCCACGTCCTCCGGCGAGTGGATCGCCCGTGGCGGTCCCACCGGCGGCGAGGGTGCTCCGTACGACTACGCGGTGCTGCACGTGAAGCCGGAGAACGGCACGAAGTCCCTGGAGGAGACCGTGGGCAACGCCCTGCCGGTCAACTTCGACGCCCCCGAGATCTCGCAGATCAGCGCCATGGGCGCCTGGGGCTACCCGGCCGCTCCCCCGTACGACGGTCTGATCATGCACAAGTGCGTCGACCGTCCCGGCCGGCTCTCCATCAGCCCCAGCACCCCGACGATGTACCGCATCGGCTGCACCATGACCGGCGGTTCCTCCGGCGGCGGCTGGTTCAGCGAGGGCGCCGACGGCAAGCCGGCCCTGGTGTCCAACACCTCCATCGGTCCGGTGACTTCGGGCTGGCTCGCAGGACCCCACCTGGGTCAGGGCGCTCAGGAGATCTTCACGATGATGAGCGACAAGTTCGCCGGTCAGTAGCAAGAGCCCCGTTCACGCCCGAAGGCCCGCTCCCTCGTCGCGAGGGAGCGGGCCTTCGGTCCGTACGGTGTCGTGCTGTCAGTGCGCCGCGAGAGCGAACGATGCGAGGTCCGCGGCCAGTTGCTCATGCACCCGCGCCTTGAGCAGCGTGCCCTCCGAGGTGTGCTCCTCGGAGATCACTTCGCCGTCGGCGTGCACCCGGGAGACAAGTCCGCCGTGGGTGTACGGCACGAGCGCCTCGATCTCGACCGACGGCCGCGGCAGTTCGGTGTCGATGAGCGCGAGCAGCTCCGCCATACCGGCACCGGTGCGCGCCGAGACGGCGATGGCACGCTTCTCGATCCGCAGCAGGCGCTGAAGGACCAGCGGGTCGGCCGCATCAGCCTTGTTGATCACTACGATCTCGGGCACGTCCAGCGCACCCACATCGCGGATCACTTCGCGCACCGCGGCGAGCTGCTCCTCCGGCACCGGGTGGGAGCCGTCCACCACATGCAGGATCAGGTCGGATTCGCCGACCTCCTCCATGGTGGAGCGGAACGCCTCGACGAGGTGGTGCGGCAGATGCCGTACGAACCCGACCGTGTCGGCCAGGGTGTAGGTCCGGCCGGTCGGCGTCTCGGCCCGGCGGACGGTCGGGTCCAGCGTGGCGAACAGTGCATTCTCCACAAGGACGCCCGCACCGGTCAGCCGGTTGAGCAGCGAGGACTTGCCCGCGTTGGTGTAGCCGGCGATCGCGACCGAGGGCACCTTGTTGCGCTTGCGCTCCTGCCGCTTGATCTCGCGGCCGGTCTTCATCTCCGCGATCTCCCGGCGCATCTTCGCCATCTTCTCGCGGATCCGACGCCGGTCCGTCTCGATCTTGGTCTCACCGGGACCACGGGTGGCCATGCCGCCACCGCCGCTGGACCCGCCACCGCCCATCTGCCGGGAGAGCGACTGACCCCAACCGCGCAGTCGCGGCAGCATGTACTGCATCTGTGCGAGCGAGACCTGCGCCTTGCCCTCTCGGGACTTGGCGTGCTGGGCGAAGATGTCGAGGATCAGGGCGGTCCGGTCGACCACCTTGACCTTGACGACGTCCTCGAGATGGATCAGCTGGCCGGGGCTGAGCTCACCGTCGCAGACGACGGTGTCGGCCCCTGATTCGAGGACGATGTCACGCAGCTCCAGCGCCTTGCCGGAGCCGATGTACGTAGCCGGGTCGGGCTTGTCGCGGCGCTGGAAGACGGCATCGAGCACCTGGGCGCCCGCCGTCTCCGCAAGCGCGGCAAGCTCCGCGAGCGAATTCTCCGCGTCCTGCACGGTCCCCGAGGTCCAGACGCCGACCAGCACCACGCGCTCCAGGCGCAGCTGTCGGTACTCGACCTCGGTGACGTCCTCGAGCTCGGTGGAGAGGCCCGCCACACGCCGCAGCGCGGCACGCTCGGAACGGTCGAGCTGCTCGCCGTCCCGCTCTCCGTCGATCTCGTGGCTCCAGGCGACGTCCTCTTCCATCAGGGCGTCGGCCCGAAGGCTCTCGGTGAGGCTCTCGGTGACGTTCTCCGTGGCACTCTGCGCATTCTGCGCGTCCTGGGGAAGGGAAGAAGAGGAGGTCATTGGATCCTTACGTCGATAGAAGTCCGTTACGTCAGTCACAACGTGTGACCTTCCTGGATGATTCCCTCCGGGGAGAATCTCCGGTCCGGCCGCCGCGGCGACCCGTCGATAGTGGCATGGCCCCGCTGGGCCCGTCACTCGGGTTTACCCCCGTTCGGTGGGCTGTGTGCTGTGCCAGTCCGGGTGCCCCGGCATCGGCGGGGTCTTCGCCCCGTACAGCCAGCTGTCGAAGAACGCGGTCAGGTCACGCCCGGCGATCTGCGATGCCAGCCGGACGAAGTCCCTCGTGGTCGCGGTGGAATCGCGATGAGTCCTGACCCAACGGCGTTCCAGCTGGTCGAAGGCGGGCTCGCCGATCTCCTGGCGCAGCGCGTAGAGGACCAGTGCGCTGCCGTCGTACACGGTCGGCCGGAAGATGCTGATCTTCTCGCCGGGCGACGGGGCGACGGGGCGGGCGGGCGGGCCTCCGGCGGCGCGCCAGCTGTCGGACCGGGTGTACGCGTCGCGCATCCGGCGTTCCAGCGGCCGCTTGGCGTGTTCCTCGGCGTAGCGGGCCTCGTACCAGCTGGCGTGTCCTTCATTGAGCCAGATATCGGACCAGGCCTGGGGGGAGACGCTGTCGCCGAACCACTGGTGCGCCAGCTCGTGCACCATGATCGAGTCGACGTACCACTCGGGGTAGAGGCCGGCGGTGAACACGGACCGTTCGAAGAGCGTGAGCGTCTGGGTCTCCAGCTCGAAGCCGGTCTTCGTGTCGGCGATCAGCAGTCCGTACGTCTCGAAGGGGTAGCGGCCGACCTGCCGCTCCATCCACTCCAGCTGCCCCGGCGTCTTCTTCAGCCAGCGTTCGAGGCCCTTGGCATCGGCGGCCGGCACCACGTCGCGAACCGGCAGCCCGTGGGGTCCGGTCCGCTCAAGGACGGTGGAGCGCCCGATGGAGACCTGGGCCAGCTCGGTGGCCATGGGGTGTGCGGTCCGGTACGTCCAGGTGGTCGAGGAGCCGTGCCGGACCTTGCCTGCGGGCAGACCGTTGGCGACCACCGTCAGTTCCTCGGGTGCGGTGACCCGGAAGGTGAAGTACGCCTTGTCGGCCGGGTGGTCGTTGCTGGGGAACACCCGGTGCGCGGCGTCGGCCTGGTTGGCCATGGCGAGGCCGTCGGAGGTGCGCAGCCAGCCGCCGCTGTTCTGGTCGCCGCTCGGGTCGCTGGTGTGCCGGACGGTGATGTGCAGCGGCACTCCGGCCGGAAGCCTGCCGGGGGCCTCGACGACCAGGTCCTCGTCCGCGGTGGCGAAGTCGGCCCGCAGGCCGTTGATGTCGACCGAACGGACAGAGCCGCGGGCGAAGTCGAGGTTGATCCGGTCGAGCGGTTCGGTGGTCCGCGCGTCGATCGTGGTGACGGCGTCCAGTGGCTTGTTGTTGCCGTGATAGGTGAACCCGATGTCGTACGAGAGGACGTCGTAGCCCGGGTTGCCGAGGTGCGGGAAGAGCGAGTCTCCGATGCCGAGCGGCACGGGTGCGGGCAGGGCGGCGGCAACGAGGGTGGCCGAGGCAGTGGCAAGCAGGGCGGCCCGCAGGCGGCGGGGGATGAACGGCATGGACTACGGCTACCAGCGACGGACGCCGGGGCCGGGTACGGCGCGCGCCGCGCCACTCGAATGAGGGGCCGGTGCGGCGGCCGGGCGCTGCGAGGCGGTGGTTCAGACGGCGGCGGCCGGGTGCTGGGCACGGCTCACGTCGTACACCCCCGGCACGTCACGCATCGCGCGCATCAGCGCGGGCAGTCCGGCGGCGTCCGGGAGCTGAAGGGTGTAGGTGTGCCGGACGCGCTGCTCGCTGGGTGGTTCGACGGTGGCGGCGATGATCGCGGCGTCCGCTGCCGCGATGGCCTCGGTGAGATCGGCGAGCAGCCGCGGGCGTCCGAAGGACTCGGCGACGAGGGTGACCCGGCAGGCCGCCGCATCGCCCCAGCCGACCGCGACGGGCGTCCGGCCGGCGGCCTGCATCCGGGCCACCGCGGGACACTCCTGCCGGTGCACGGTGACGGCGCCGCCGCGCACGGTGAATCCGGTGACGGCGTCGGGCGGTACGGGTGTGCAGCAGCCCGCGAGACGTACGGTGGCTTCCGGCCGGCCCACGACGACGGTCGCCGCACGGTCGGCGGACCGGTCGTTTCCGGAAGGTTCCGAAGACATGGGCTGCGGTTCGGGCCTGCGGCCCGCGGGCGGGCTGCCGTAGGAACCCTGGGGGTCCTGCGGGTGGGCGCCGAGCCAGCCGGTGATCGCGATGCGTGCGGCGGGCGTACGGGCGTGGTCGAGCCAGTCGGGTGAGGGGCCGGACGTCGCGTCCTCGGCCAGCAGCAGCTGCACGGTGTCGCCGTCGCTGAGCACGGTGGAGAGCCTGGCGAGCCGGCCGTTGACCCGGGCTCCGATGCAGCTGTGCGCCTTGTCGCCGTACTGCGCGTAGGCGGCGTCGACGCAACTGGCCCCGGCGGGGAGGCCGAGGGTGCCGCCGTCGGTACGGAAGACCGTGATCTCGCGGTCCTCTGCGAGGTCGGCGCGGAGTGTGGTCCAGAAGGTGTCCGGGTCGGGGGCGGACTGCTGCCATGCGAGGAGCCGGGAGAGCCAGCCAGGCCGGGTCGGGTCGGCGCGCTCGCCGTCCGCGGGTTCGGCCGTCTGCGGCGCGGAGGTGCTGTCCGCGGTGTAGGGGTTGCCGAGCGCGATCACGCCCGCTTCGGCGACCTTGTGCATCCGATGCGTACGGATGAGGACTTCGGCGACCGCGCCGCCCGGGCCGACGACTGCGGTGTGCAGCGACTGGTACAGGTTGAACTTGGGGGCCGCGATGAAGTCCTTGAACTCCGAGATCACCGGGGTGAAACAGGTGTGGAGCTCGCCGAGGACGCCGTAGCAGTCGGCGTCCTCGCCGACCAGCACCAGCAGGCGGCCGAAGTCGGTGCCGCGCAGTTCGCCGCGTTTGATCCGGACGCGGTGCACGGAGACGTAATGGCGCGGCCTGATGAGGACTTCGGCGGGAATGCCGGCGTCCCGCAGCACGGCTCTGACGTTCTCGGCGATGGTGGAGAGAGGGTCGTCGGTGGCGGTGGCGCCCGCTGCACCCGAGGCGGCCGACCCCGGTGACGCTGCGGCGATCAGTGCCCGGGTGTGTTCGTACTCCTCGGGGTGGAGGATCGCGAAGACAAGGTCCTCCAGCTCGGTCTTGAGGGCCTGTACCCCGAGCCGTTCGGCGAGCGGGATCAGCACATCTCGGGTGACCTTGGCGATCCTCGCCTGTTTCTCGGGGCGCATCACCCCGAGGGTGCGCATATTGTGCAACCGGTCGGCGAGCTTGATCGACATCACGCGGACGTCGTCCCCGGTGGCGACGAGCATCTTGCGGAACGTCTCGGGTTCGGCCGCCGCACCGTAGTCGACCTTTTCGAGTTTGGTGACGCCGTCGACGAGGTAGCAGACCTCTTCGCCGAACTGCTCCCGCACCTGATCAAGGGTTACCTCGGTGTCCTCGACGGTGTCATGGAGGAGGGACGCGGTGAGCGTCGTCGTCTCGGCGCCGAGTTCGGCGAGGATCAGCGTGACCGCGAGCGGGTGCGTGATGTATGGCTCACCGCTCTTGCGCATCTGCCCCCGGTGGGAGGACTCTGCCAGGACGTAGGCCTTGTGCAGAACGGTCAGGTCGGCGTCCGGATGATGGGCCCGGTGGGCCTCGGCGACATGGCCGATCGCATCGGGCAGCCGGTCGCGGGAGACGGGTCCGAGCAGGGCGACCCGGCCGAGCCTGCGAAGATCGATCCGGGGACGGCCTCGTCTGCGGATGGGAGCACCTGGGTCGGTGGCCTCTGCGCTCATGGGGGCACCTCCGGCAAACGTCGACCGGCGGTGGGGAGGTGCGGACGCGCCTCCGGGCCGGTGCTTGATGCTACCGACCCCACCACGTGGCGGAGTCCGGCTCTCGCTCAGCGTGAAACGGATCACCCATTCGAGCGAAGCTTTAGCCGGTCACCGTTTCGAGCCAGGCCGGATCGATCATGCCTTCGGCGACGATGACAGCGGCTCCGGTCATCTCGATCTCGCCGTCCGGCTGCTCGGTGATCACCAGGGTGCCGCCGGGCAGATCGACCGTGTACGTGACCGGAGTGCCCGTCTGCGTGGGGTCGGCGCCGTCCCTGCGGGCAGCGGCGACGGCCACCGCGCAGGCGCCGGTGCCGCAGGAGCGGGTCTCGCCGGAACCGCGCTCGTGCACCCTCATCGCGACGTGACGCGGTCCGCGGTCCACGACGAACTCGATGTTGACGCCGTCGGGGTAGACGGCTGCGGGGGTGAACGGCGGCACGGAGCGCAGCTCACCGGCGTGCGCCAGGTCGTCGACGAAGGCGACCGCGTGGGGGTTGCCCATATTGACGTTCCGGGCGTCCCAGCTGCGGCCGTCCACCGTGACGGTGACGCCCGCGCCGGGGAGCAGGGCGCGCCCCATGGAGACCGTGATGTCGCCGCCCTTGGCGATGTGCACCTGCTTCACGCCGCCCCGGGTCGCGACCGCGAGATCGCCCTCCTCGACGAGCCCGGCGCGCTGCAGATAGTGGGCGAAGACCCGTACACCGTTGCCGCACATCTCGGCGATGGAGCCGTCGGCATTGCGGTAGTCCATGAACCACTCGGCCTCGCCCGCCATGGCTCGCGCCTCGGGATGCGCGGCAGACCGCACGACGTGCAGCAGCCCGTCACCTCCGATACCGGCCCGGCGGTCGCAGAGCCGGGCGACGACGGATGCAGGCAGGTCGACGGCGTTGTCCGGGTCGGGAACGATCACGAAGTCGTTCTCGGTGCCGTGGCCCTTGAGGAAGGCGATCTGCGAGGTGCTCACAGGGCAACTGTACGAGGCCGCACCGAGAGCGGGCGCAGGCGGGCCACGCAGCCAAGGGCAGGACGGAGGCAGGACGGCAGGGGCAAGACGGGCCGGCAGATGAGCCGGCCGCCCCGGGAGCCGCGTCAGCGCAGTCGGGCCACGCGCCACACGGCCAGCGCCACCAGCACCCCGCACACGGCCACGTACAGCGCGATCACGCGCCAGTCGGGGCGCTCACCCATACCCCTGGCGGGCAGGCCCGGCCAGGTGTGCCCGACCCGGCGGGCAGCCATCATGCCCCAGCCGGCGGCGCAGCAGCTGATCAGCAGTCCCAGCATGGCGACGACCGCACCGCCGTCGCCGAACTCGAAGGCGAGCGGGAAGGCGAACATCAGCGAGCCGACCGCCGCGAGCATGACGATCGGGGCGAGCTGCCAGATCCGCAGACGGCGCGCGGGCCGCAGCTCGACCTCCACCTCGGGGGTCACCTCGAGCTCGTCGGGCCCGTCAGGGCTCAGACGTCCCGCCTCGTGCTGCGTGTCCGGTGCGTCTTGTTCTGTGTCGCGAGGGCCGGCCTCCATCGCCACGCGCCCTCCCAACTCGGACTCCACTGGTCGATCGATGCTCGATGATGGCACGCTCCCGGTCACCGAAATGACGGGCAGGGCTTCCCGATGCCATCACGTGATCAGGCTGTAACCGCTCGTTCGACCAACGCCAGCGCCGCGTGCGGGAGTTCCCGGCGGTGGTCGGCGGCACCATTCAGCCACCGGACACGCGGGTCGCGGCGGAACCAGGAGTCCTGACGGCGCGCGAAGCGTTTGGTGGCGCGTACCGTCTCGGCGCGCGCCTCGTCCTCGGTGCACTCCTGCGCCAGCGCGGCAAGCACCTGCTGATAGCCGAGCGCGCGGGAGGCGGTTCGCCCTTCGCGCAGCCCCTGCGCCTCCAGGGCGCGTACCTCGTCCACGAGCCCGGCCTCCCACATCCGGTCGACCCGGAGTGTGATGCGTTCGTCGAGTTCGGGGCGGGCCACGTCGACCCCGATCTGAACGGCGTCGTAGACCGCTTCGCCACCCGGAAGATTGGCGGTGAAGGGCTTGCCGGTGATCTCGATGACTTCGAGGGCGCGGACGATGCGCCGCCCGTTGCTCGGCAGGATGGCCCGGCCCGCCTCGGGGTCCGCGGCGGCGAGCCGGTCGTGCAGCGCACCGGAGCCGTGCTCCGCCAGTTCCTGCTCCAGCTCGGCGCGTACGCCGGGGTCCGTACCGGGGAACTCCAGGGCGTCGATGGCGCCCTTCACGTACAACCCGGAGCCGCCGACCAGGACTGGGGTGCGGCCCTCGGCGAGCAGCCGGTCGATCTCGAGGCGGGCCAGTCGCTGGTATTCGGCGACGCTGGCGGTCTCGGTGACGTCCCAGATGTCCAGCAGCCGGTGGGGTACGGATCCGCGCTCGGCGAGCGTCAGCTTGGCCGTGCCGATATCCATCCCCCGGTAGAGCTGCATGGAGTCGGCGTTGACCACTTCGCCACCGAGCTGCTGGGCGAGAAATACCCCCAGATCGGACTTTCCGGCTGCGGTGGGACCGACGACGGCAATGACCCGCGGTGCGGGAGATGGACTTCTCACCGCCCCAGTCTCGCAAACCTCCGGACCCCTTCCTGAACCAGCTACGTGCCGGCTCCCTGAGCCGGCTACGTGACGGCGCGAAGCCGGAGGCGTTCGCTCCCCGGCGCGCACACGAGCCGCGAGCGGCGCGATGAGGCTCCCGGTCGGCGCGGGATTTCGCCCGCACGGGTAAAATATTGAGCAGATATGGGCGTTATTCCACAGTTTCGCCGATCGTCCTCCAGGACGGTCGAAGAAGCGACAGCCGCCGTCACAACGACTGACGAGTCGGAGAGGGCGCCCGCACTCGGTCCCCCAGCAGAGAAGGTGTCCGATGGGTCTCATGGACAGTCTGAAGGCCAAGCTCAGCCCGGCAAGGGACAAGGTCGGCGATTTCGCGCAGCACCATGGGGACAAGATCGACCAAGGACTCGACAAGGCTGCTCGGACGGTCGATCAAAAGACCAAGGGCAAGTACACCGAAAAGATCGAGTCCGGCACACGAAAGGCCAAGGATGCGGTCGAACGGCTGTCCCACAAGAGCGAGGGCGGTATGCCGCCGACTCCCTGACCTCGACACCCTTACGTCATGTCACGCACCTGACGTCCGTGGAGCTGCATCGCTTCACGGGCGTCGGGCATGCGACACCGGCTCCGGGTGACGCGGTCTCAGAACCAGGTGGCGACCATGTATCCCACACCGTACGGGGCATCCTCGTAGAGCAGCCGACCGCTCAGGCCGGCCCCCTCCGCAGCGCCCGCCAGCACCTGCCAGGGCGCCCGGCCCGCCACCTTCAGTTCGTACGCCAGCGACTCGTCCAGCGCGCTCAGCGTGGCGATGTCCGCGGCGCCGAGAGCCCGGGACGCCTCCGTGTCGAACGAAACGGCGCGCTCGTCCAGGTAGCCGGGCGCCTTGAGCGTGCGGCAGGCGCTGCCGTCACCCATGACCAGCAGAGCCACCCGGCCTGCCCTGGCCGCCAGCTCCCGCCCGGCGGTCGCGCAGCGCTCGGCTTCGAGCGTCTCCCCCACCCCGAGACCCTCGACCGGGGCGTCGGCCCAGTCGGCACGGGCAAGCAGCCACGCGGCGACGGCGAGGGACGGTGGAAGCGGACGCTCCGCCGAAGCGCCGGAGTCTCCCCCGAGCCCCAGCCGTACATCGAGATCGACGCCGAACCCCTTGAAGGAGCCCTGGGTCCCCTCGGGATACGGACCGCGCCCGTCGACATCCGCGGGCCCGATCACGATCAGCAGGTCGGGGCGGGCCGCGGCGAGCACGCCCAGGGCGTCGATGCAGGCGGTCCTCGCGGCGTCGAGCTCGGACGCGGCACCGGCGGCGACCTCGGGTACCAGCAGGGGCGGACAGGGGCAGACAGCTGCGGCGACAAGCATGCTGCGCAGCGTACTGCGTCGACTGTTTCCCCTGGTCATACGGCCTGAGGATTCCTGCCGCCTGCGGGTACCCGTCGCCCGCGAGCTCCTGCAGCCCGCGGGTACCGCCTTCTGCTGCTGGTCAGTCGCACCCGCAGCCGGGAGCCGACGCGGCCGGCAGCGGCGCCGGGGCGCCGATGCCGGGCAGTCCCAGCATCACCCCGGCCGGCTTGGCGGCCTCGGTGGCGTTGCGCTTCTCCCACGCGTCGCCGGAACGGGTGCGCCGTACGCTCAGCGGCGCACCCTCGGCGAGCAGGTGGTGCGGGGCGGCGTAGGTGATCTCGACCGTCACCACATCGCCCGGCCGCACGTCCTCGTCCGGCTTGGTGAAGTGGACCAGACGGTTGTCGGGAGCGCGGCCGGAGAGCCGGTGGGTGGCGCCGTCCTTGCGGCCCTCGCCCTCCGCGACCATGACCTCCAGGGTCCGGCCGACCTGCTTCTTGTTCTCGCCCCAGGAGATCTCCTCCTGGAGGGCGGACAGGCGCATGTACCGCTCCTGGACGACCTCCTTCGGGATCTGCCCCTCCATCTCGGCGGCCGGGGTTCCGGGTCGCTTGGAGTACTGGAAGGTGAAGGCGTTCGCGAAGCGCGCTTGGCGGACCGCGTGCATGGTCTGCTCGAAGTCCTCCTCGGTCTCGCCGGGGAAGCCCACGATGATGTCGGTGGAGATGGCGGCGTCCGGCATCGCGGCGCGCACCTTCTCGATGATGCCGAGGAACCGCTCCTGCCGGTACGAGCGGCGCATCGCCTTCAGGATCGTGTCCGAGCCCGACTGCATCGGCATGTGCAGCTGCGGCATCACATTCGGTGTCTCGGCCATCGCCGCGATCACGTCGTCCGTGAAGTCGCGGGGGTGCGGCGAGGTGAAGCGGACCCGCTCCAGTCCCTCGATCTTCCCGCAGGCCCGCAGCAGCTTGGAGAAGGCCTCGCGGTCCCCGATGTCGGAGCCGTACGCATTCACGTTCTGTCCGAGCAGGGTGATCTCGGAGACACCCTCGGCGACCAGCGCCTCGATCTCGGCCAGGATGTCGCCGGTCCGGCGGTCCTTCTCCTTGCCGCGCAGCGCCGGGACGATGCAGAAGGTGCAGGTGTTGTTGCAGCCGACGGAGATGGAGACCCACGCCGCGTAAGCGGACTCGCGGCGGGTGGGGAGGGTGGAGGGGAACGCCTCCAGGGACTCGGCGATCTCGATCTGCGCCTCCTCCTGGATACGGGCGCGCTCCAGGAGCACCGGCAGCTTGCCGATGTTGTGCGTGCCGAAGACGACATCGACCCACGGGGCCCGCTTGACGATCGTGTCGCGGTCCTTCTGCGCGAGACAGCCGCCGACCGCGATCTGCATCCCGGGCCGCTTCGTCTTCATCGGGGCGAGCCGGCCGAGATTGCCGTAGAGCTTGTTGTCGGCGTTCTCCCGCACCGCGCAGGTGTTGAAGACAACGACATCGGCGTCACCGTCGGCGCCCTCGGGCGCACGTACGTAACCAGCGCCCTCCAGCAGCCCCGACAGCCGCTCGGAGTCGTGGACGTTCATCTGGCACCCGTAGGTGCGCACCTCGTACGTTTTCAAACCCTCTACCTCGCTCATCTCGTCCACCAGGGTACGAGGTCGCACGACCCTCTCGCCGCCCCCTTCCACAGGCCCGGCTCTGGCCATCGCGCTCAGTGACCTGGCAGGATCGCGCCATGCTCGATGCACTGTCCCGTACCGGCCGGCGGCGAGCCCTCCAGGGGGGCGCCGCGACTGTCGTCGTTCTCGGGCTGCTGCTGTGGTGGGTGCTGCCGCCCGGCGAGCCCACCCCGAGCGGGTCGCTGACCTTCAGCACCGGGGTGCGCAGCGGGGTCTACCAGCGCTACGGCGAGCGGCTCAAAGGGGCACTCGCCAAGGACATGCCAGAGGTGTCGATACGGCTGCAGACCTCGGAGGGCTCCCAGCAGAACATCGAGCGGGTGGCCACGGGGAAGGCCGACTTCACCATCGCCACGGCCGACGCCCTGGCCACGTATCTGCGGGACGACAAGCCGGGTGCCAAACGACTGCGCGGCTGCGTGCGGCTGTACGACGACTACATCCAGCTCGTCGTCCCCCGGGACTCCGACGTGCAGCAGGTCTCGGATCTCAAGGGCAAGCAGGTCGGGGTGGGGCAGCCGGGTTCGGGCGTGCGGCTGGTCGCCGACCGTCTGATGACAGCTGCGGGTCTTGATCCGGCGCATGACATCACTCCCGTTCCGGCCGGCATCGACACGATGCCGAAGCGGCTGGAGAACGGCCTGCTCGACGCGTTCTTCTGGTCCGGCGGGCTGCCGACCACTGCGGTGCAGGAGTTGTCGGACCGGTTCGCGATCAGGCTGGTGCCGTTGGAGGACCCTCTGATCAAGCAGCTTCAGGCGGCAGGCGGGTCGACCCGCTTCTACCGCTCGGCCGTGATGCCTGCCGACGCCTATCGCAATGCGCAGCAGGGGCAGGCCGTGCCGACGGTGGCGGTCGCCAATGTGGTGGTCACCACAGACCGTACGGATGCCGCGATGACCGAGGCGTTCACCCGGACCGTGATCGACAGCCGGGACCGCATCGGGCGTGAGGTGCACGCGGCGCAGTTGGTCGACCTGCGGACGGCGATCTACACGAATCCGCTGCAGCTGCACGACGGGGCGAGGCGCTACTACCGCTCGGTCAAACCCTGACATACGGGAGGTGGCGTCCCGCACACCCTCGCCCGGTCGAGCCCCTCAGTACGGAGGTGACGCCCCCGCACCCCCCACGCTCTCCGCTCGGCCGCACGATGGCGGGCCCCCGCGCCAGCACCGCGCGCGCCGTCAGCCGTGCGGGCCGTTGCGCGGGACCGTCACCGTCACCCGCAGTCCGTGGGGCTCGTGCGGTGCGTACGTGAGGGAGCCGCCGCCCGCAGCGAGCAGAGCGCGCGAGATGGAGAGCCCGAGGCCGGATCCCCGCACATTCTGATGCCGGGTGCTGCGCCAGAAACGGTCACCGATCCGCTCCAGTTCCTGGTCGGTCAGGCCCGGCCCGCGGTCGGCGACGACCACCGTGACGTCCTCCCGGCCGGAGGCGACCGTCACACGGACCTCCTCACCGGCGGGGGTGAACTTGCACGCGTTGTCGATGACGGCGTCGAGGGCGCTCGACAGCGCGATGGGGTCCGCCCAGGCGGTCACGGCGGATGCCCCGTCCGCTGTCAGTCGTACACCGTTCTCCTCCGCGAACGGACGCCACGAGGCGACCCGTTCGGCGGTGAGCGCGCCGATGTCCGTGAGCTGGAGATCGGCCTCCGCGTGCTCGGCCAGCGCCAGGTCCAACAGGTCGTCCAGAACCTGACCGAGCCGCTTGCCCTCCGTACGGACGGCGGCGATCTCCTCGTTCCCCTCAGGAAGTTCGAGCGCGAGGAGCTCGATGCGCAGCAGTAGCGCGGCGAGGGGGTTGCGCAGCTGGTGCGAGGCGTCGGCGACGAAGGCGCGCTGCTGCTCCAGCACTTCTTCGACGTTGTCCGCCATCTCGTTGAACGACCGGGCCAGGCGTCTGAGTTCCGGCGGTCCTCCGGAGGCCACCACCCGGGATCTCATCCGGCCGCTGGCGATGTCGTGCGCCGCCGCGTCCAGGGTCTGCACGGGCAGCAAAACCCAGCCGGTGAGCCGGATCGCGGCACCGACGGCCACCAGCATCGCGAACACTTCGCCGACCGCGATCAGCAGCCAGCCACGTATCGTCCGGGAGCGCATTTCGCTGGTGGGCGAGTCGAGAACCACGACGGCGACCACATCGCCGTCCCGCACGACGGGCGAGGCGACGACGACCCGGCCGCGCTGCCAGGGCCAGACCTGTGGCGGATCGTGGCTGCGGCGCCCGAGGAGCGCCTCGCTGAACGCCTCGCGACCCTCCCCCTCGACCGGGAGCCGCCAGGTTGCCGGAGCCACCGCCATGGCGCTGCGGTCGCGGTAGAAGACGCCGGCCCGGATCCCGTACACCGAGTCGTACGTCTCGAGTTCGTCCTGGAGCGTGCGACGCCGTTCATCGGTGCCGCTGGTCTGTTCCGCGACGAACTGGGCCAGTGCGGCGAAGCGTGCCGTGTCGTCGATGCGATCGATCACGACACGCTGCTGCTGGGCGGCGGCCACGCTGACGGCCAGCGGGAAACCGAGGGCGAGCAGCACGCCCGCCATGAGGATGATGAGCAGGGGAAGGAGACGGGTACGCACCTGGGATGTACGCCCTTACGCGGACGGGGCGACGAGCCGGTAGCCGACCCCGCGCACGGTCTCGATCAGTGCGGGCAGCCGCAGTTTGGAACGCAGGGACGCGACATGCACTTCGAGCGTGCGGCCCGTTCCCTCCCAGCTGGTGCGCCACACCTCGCTGATGATCTGCTCCCGGCGGAACACCACGCCCGGGCGCTGGGCGAGCAGCGCGAGCAGATCGAACTCCTTGCGGGTGAGCTGGACTTCGGTGCCGTCGACGCTGACCCGGCGGGTCGGGAGCTCGATGTGGACATGGCCGATCCGCAGGGCGGCGACGGGCGTGGGCACCGTGTCCTTGCCGGCCGACTTGCGCCTGCTGACCGCGTGGATGCGAGCGAGCAGCTCGCCGGTGTCGTACGGCTTGACGACGTAGTCGTCCGCTCCGAGGTTGAGGCCGTGGATCCGCGACCGGACATCGGCCCGAGCGGTGACCATGATCACCGGCGTGGAGGTGCGTTTGCGGATCTTCCCGCACACCTCGTAGCCATCCTGGTCGGGCAGTCCGAGGTCGAGGAGCACGACCCCGAAGGGTTCCGTGTCCGCAGGCAGGAGGGCCTTCAGGGCCTCCTCGCCACTGCGCGCATGCACGACCTGAAAGCCGTGCCGGGCGAGCACCGCGGACAGGGCGGCCGCCACATGGTTGTCGTCCTCGACGAGCAGGAGTCTCATGGCCCCCCTTTCCTCTCCGCGATGCGGTCTCTCTCCCGCGGCGCTGTCTTCAAGCGCCTCCGTGCGCTTGTCCATACTTCCCGGTACTTCCCCGTACCGGGGTGTTTCACGTCAAGGCCTATCAGGGCATCCACGCCGATGACCGGTACGTCAGTCAAGAGCCCGCCCATTACATCGAGGTTTCCGTTATGCACCCGGTACGCCCCAGCCACATCTCCCACCGTCCCGTTCACGCGGTGTGTCCGGTTGCCGCCGGATCGTTATGCTCAATTTCCGCTCAGATGTAATGACGGTGGTCGCACTGCGTCATTAGGGTCCTTCCCAACCGAGGAGGACGGAGCAAGAAGCCGATGAGCGGAGTTTCAGTGACCAAGGCCGCCGAGGATGCCGTGCCTGCGGCGAACGACCTTGTCGTACTGAGCAACGTCAACAAGCACTTCGGCGCGCTGCATGTGCTCCAGGACATCGACCTGACCATCGCCCGGGGCGAGGTCGTGGTCGTCATCGGGCCTTCCGGGTCCGGGAAGTCCACGCTGTGCCGCACGATCAACCGCTTGGAGACGATCGACTCGGGCGCGATCTCTATCGACGGCAAGCCGCTGCCCCTGGAGGGCAAGGAGCTGGCCAGGCTGCGTGCCGATGTCGGCATGGTCTTCCAGTCGTTCAATCTCTTCGCGCACAAGACGGTGCTCGAGAACGTGATGCTGGGCCAGCTCAAGGTCCGCAAGGCGGACAAGAAGGCTGCCGAGGACAAGGCGCGTTCGCTGCTCGACCGGGTGGGCGTGGCGACGCAGGCCGACAAATACCCCTCCCAGCTCTCCGGTGGCCAGCAGCAACGAGTGGCCATCGCGCGGGCATTGGCGATGGACCCCAAGGTCATGCTCTTCGACGAGCCCACCTCCGCCCTCGACCCGGAAATGATCAACGAGGTGCTGGAGGTCATGCAGCAGCTCGCCCGGGACGGCATGACCATGGTCGTCGTCACCCATGAGATGGGCTTCGCGCGCTCGGCGGCCAATCGTGTCGTCTTCATGGCGGACGGGAAGATCGTCGAAGAGGCAACGCCCGACCAGTTCTTCAGCAATCCGCGCAGTGACCGTGCCAAGGACTTCCTCTCGAAGATCCTGCACCACTGATTTCCGGATCAGCCGTTCACTCACATCGCGTCAACTCTAGGGAAGTTCACCATGCAGCTTCGTAAGGTCACCGCCGCATCGGCCGCCGTGCTCGCGCTCGCTCTCACCGCCACCGCCTGTGGCTCCTCCAATGACAAGGGCGGCGACTCGGCGGGCGGCGGCAAGAAGATCACGATCGGCATCAAGATCGACCAGCCCGGCATCGGTCTGAAGACGCCCGACGGCAAGTTCACCGGTTTCGATGTCGACGTCGCCACGTACATCGCCAAGGAACTGGGCTACGACGCCAAGGACATCACCTTCAAGGAGACCAAGAGCGCCGACCGTGAGACGGCGATCGAGCGCGGTGACGTCAAGTTCATCGCCGCCTCCTACTCGATCAACGACGAGCGTCTGCAGAAGGTCGACTTCGCGGGCCCGTACCTGCTGGCGCACCAGGACATCCTCGTCCGCGCCGACGACGACTCGATCAAGTCCCCGGCCGACCTGAACAGCAAGAAGCTGTGCTCGGTCACCGGCTCCACCTCGGCGCAGAACGTCAAGGACAAGCTGGCGCCGAAGGCCGACCTCCAGGAGTTCGGCGGTTACTCGGAGTGCCTGACCGGTCTGGAGAACAAGGTTGTCGACGCACTGACCACCGACGACAGCATCCTGGCTGGTTTCGCCTCGCAGCAGAACTTCCAGGGCAAGTTCAAGCTGGCCGGCTTCAAGATGAGCAACGAGAACTACGGCATCGGTCTGAAGAAGGGCGACGCCGACCTCAAGAAGAAGATCGACGACGCGCTCACCAAGATGGTCTCGGACGGTTCCTGGGACAAGGCCGTGAAGGCCAACTTCGGTCCGGCGAGTTACAAGAACGAGCCCGCCCCGAAGATCGGCAACATCGTCAAGTGAAGCAGGGCTGACCGGGCGCGCCGTCCGTGAACGGCGGCGCGCCATGCCCTCCTACACGCGGAAGCGCGGGAGATCGTGTTCGACTTTCTTGAAGGTTACGACCTGTTGGGGGCCTTCTGGGTGACGGTGCAGCTCACCGTCTACTCCGCTCTCGGCTCCCTCATATGGGGAACGCTGCTGACCGGCATGAAGGTCAGCCCGGTCCCCCTGATGCGCGGCTTCGCCACCGCCTATGTGAACGTGGTCCGGAACATTCCGCTGACCGTGATCATCGTGTGCTCGTCGCTGGGCCTCTACCAGACCCTGAGCATCACCCTCAACGCCAGCGATTCCAAGGACATCAGCTTCCGGCTCGCGGTGCTCGCCCTGATCGCCTACACCTCCGCCTTCGTGTGCGAGGCACTGCGCTCCGGCATCAACACCGTCCCGGTCGGCCAGGCCGAGGCGGCACGTGCCCTTGGTCTGAGCTTCACCCAGGTGCTGCGGCTGATCGTCCTCCCGCAGGCGTTCCGCACGGTCGTCAACCCGCTGTCCAATGTGCTGATCGCGCTGACGAAGAACACCACGGTCGCCTCCGCGATCGGAGTCGCCGAAGCCTCGTACCTGATGAAGGGCATGATCGAGGCCGAGGCCCAACTGATCCTGATCGCCGCGGTCTTCGCGCTCGGCTTCATCGTTCTGACCCTCCCGACCGGCCTGATCCTCGGCTGGGTGAGCAAGAAGGTGGCGGTGAAGCGATGACTTCCGTCCTCTACGACGCCCAGGGACCGCGCGCCAAGCAGCGCAATACCCTTTACACGGTGCTGTTCGTGCTGTGCGCCGCGGCAGTGGTGTGGTGGGTGTACGACGGCCTCGCCGCGAAGCACCAGCTCGACTGGATCAAGTGGAAGCCCTTCTTCACCAGCTCCCAGCCCTGGGGGACGTACATCTGGCCGGGCCTCCAGAACACGCTCAAGGCCGCGTTCTTCTCCCTGATCATCGCGCTGCCGCTCGGTGCGCTGTTCGGCATCGGGCGACTCTCCGACCATCGATGGGTACGGCTGCCGGCCGGTGCGGTGGTGGAGTTCTTCCGCGCCATCCCGGTGCTGATCCTGATGATCACCGCGAATGCGGTGTACTCCGAGTACACGAACATCAGCAGCGACTCGCGGCCGCTGTACGCCGTGGTCACGGGCCTGGTCCTCTACAACGCCTCGGTGCTCGCCGAGATCGTGCGGGCCGGCATCCTCTCCCTTCCGCAGGGCCAGACGGACGCGGCCAAGGCGATCGGCATGCGCAAGGGTCAGACCATGGTGTTCGTGCTGCTGCCGCAGGCGGTGACGGCCATGCTGCCGGCGATCGTCAGCCAGCTGGTCGTCATCGTGAAGGACACCGCACTCGGTGGCGCCATGATGACCTTCCCCGAGCTGCTGGCCTCGATCCGCCCGATGAGCGCGAACTACGGCGCGAACACCATTGCGTGCTTCACGATCATCGCCCTTCTCTACGTCGTGGTGAACTTCGCGCTGACCTCGTTCGCCAGCTGGCTGGAGGGCCGGCTGCGGCGCAGGAAGAAGAGCACGGGTGCCGTGGTCGGTACCGGACCCGCCGGAGGTCTGGAGACCATCGGTCCGCCGACGCTCATCGTCGATGACGGACGCGCCGTCTGACGGTTCGTCGACATCTCCTCGCAGGGGCGCCGGTGCATCCACCGGCGCCCCTCGCCGCGTTCCGGTGTCACTTGACGCAAGCACCGGCAGTGGGTTGCATACGTTCTGTGATCGCCGACCGAACGCTCGCTTCCACATCCGCCACCACCCTTACGACCGCACGGGCCCGGGGAGTCGCGCCGTGGACCCGGTGATCGTCGTCGGTGCCGGGCCCGTCGGCCTGGTGCTGTCGCTCGCCCTCGCCGCGCAGGGCGTCCCTTGCGTACTT
Source organism: Streptomyces sp. NPDC002206 (assembly GCF_053593595.1). Classification (NCBI taxonomy): domain Bacteria; kingdom Bacillati; phylum Actinomycetota; class Actinomycetes; order Kitasatosporales; family Streptomycetaceae; genus Streptomyces; species Streptomyces sp. NPDC002206. Next base: position 39,739 of record NZ_JBSFCW010000032.1, on the reverse strand, counting down.
CTCGACGAGGATGCGGGGAAGGATGAGACGCGTCCCGCCCGGACGGTGGTGCTGCGTGAGGACACCGCGGCGCTGGTGGTACGGCTCGGGTGCACGACGCTCCGGGACGAGGGCGTCCGGTGGTCCGGCTGGAGGTCCATGCGGCGCAAGCAGCTGGTGAGCGAACTGCCGCTCGGCGAGGACGCCCCGTACGGTGATCGGCTGCCGTCCCCGGTCCATCTGCCGCAGCACGCCCTGACGCGCGGGCTGCGGGGCGCGATCGCCCGGCAGAAACTGGTGCAGATGGCACCGTTCAGCCGGATCGACACACTCGAGCAGGACCCGGCCGGTGTCACGGTGCACACCAGGGAGCCCGACTCGACGTGGTGGCGCGGAAGTTATCTGGTCGGCTGCGACGGCGCCAGGTCCACCGTGCGCAAGCTCCTGGACATCAGGTTCTCGGGGCGTACGGCGGTGGAGCGGCATGCCGTCGCCGCGCTGCGCACCGAGCTGCCCTGGCCCGGCCAAGCCGTGCTGCACCGGCTGCCGCCGTGGCGCAGCGGCGGCGCCGAGGTGACCGCGCGGCCACTGCCGGACGGCGCGTGGCGGCTGGACTGGCTGCTTCCGCCGCGCGGCGAGCTCGTCACGCCCGATGCCCTGATCACCCGGGTGCGGGACACTCTCGCCGGCTGGTGCGGCGGCGAGACCCCGCCGTACGAACTGCTGGACACGGGCGTCTACACGCTGCATCACCGGCTGGCCCGGCGCTGGCGCGTCCGGCGGGCCTTCCTCGCCGGGGACGCCGCACATCTGCTGGGCGCCCTGGGTACGCAGGGGCTCGACGAGGGACTGCGGGACGCCGAGAACCTGGCCTGGAAGCTGGCACAGGCCTGGCATCACGGCGCCTCGGACGTGCTGCTCGACAGCTACCAGGCGGAGCGCCGGGCCGCGGTCGCCTCGCGGCTGCGCGCCGCGGACCAGTCGTTGCCGATACTGCGTGGTGGCGGAGGTCTGCGGACGTTGGTTCCGGGGAGCGCACGCGGGCACGATTCGCTGCTCGCCGACGGTCATCTGGGCTGCGGCCCGCTCGGTGCGCCCCCCTCGTACACGCACTCCCCTCTTTCGCCTCCACGCGCCGAGGCGCACACAACGGTCGGCACGCCCCCCGGTGCGCCGGTTGCCGATGTGCGGGTGACGGCGCCCGACGGCACGACCGTACGGCTGCGCGAGCGGCTGGGGCAGGGGCATCTGCTGGTGGTGCTGGTCGCTCCGGGGACCCGGGTGTGGGACCGGCGGCACTGGCTGATGGCAGGCGTGATGCCCCGGCTGGTCGAGGCGGTCGACGCCTTGCCGGTAAGGGGCGAGCTCCTGGTGACCGAGGCTTACCCGGGGGCATCGGCCCACACTGTGCTGCTGGTCCGCCCGGACGGACACCTGGTGGCGTCGTTCTGCGGGGTCCGGCCGAGGGAGCTTTTCGCGGCGGCGGACGCGGTGCGCGGCGGTGAGCCACGTGCGTCCGTACACGCCGACCAGACCGCAGACATCAATTGACCCCCGCAGGCGGCACATGGTGTACTCCGAAACGTGACCGACACTGATGTGCGCCTGTGGCGGAGGGTCCATATGGACCTCGTCCGCTATGCGGGCTGCGTGTGTCGTCCGTCCTGCTGAATCGCCTCTTCCTGCCGCGGCACGCGCTCTGTCGCACGCCGGGCATCACACGCGAACCCTCAGGACGGTCCCTGTGTCTGCCTCTCCTTCGCCCTCCCTGCGCACGCCTGTCTCCGGTCCGCACTCCGGTGCCGGACCCGGCCCGACAGCCGCCGAACTGCTCGAATTCGTCCGCCGCACTGCGGCGGACACCACTCTCATCGCCGCACTCCCCCTCGATCCCGAAGGCCGTACCTGGATCCGGCTCGACGGGCCCGGAGGCAGTGAGGCCTGGCTGATCGGCTGGCCGCCGGGCACCGGCACCGGCTGGCACGACCATGCCGACTCGCTCGGCGCCTTCAGCACGGCGGCCGGCACCCTGAAGGAGCAGTCGCTCGCGGTGCGGCTGCCCACCGACGGCTGGAAGACGCTTGAACTGGCCGAAGGCGTCGATCGCTCCCGGCAGCTGTCGACCGGTCAGGGCAGGGCGTTCGGCCGACATCATGTGCACGAGGTGCTGAACGAGTCCGACACCGAGCACGCCGTCTCGGTCCATGCGTACTATCCGCCGCTGCCGCGGATCCGGCGCTACAGCCGCACGGGCGCGGTACTCCGTCTTGAGCACGTCGAGCACCCGGAGGACTGGCAGTGAGCGGCGACCGGAACAGGGGGACGGAGCGGGTGGGAATCGACGAGTTGCTGGAGCGGGTCCGGGCCGGGTTCGACCGGATCGGTCCGCACGAGGCGGCGGCCGCCGCCGCGGACGGGGCCCTGCTGGTGGATATCCGCTATGCGGCGCTCCGCGACCGGGACGGACTGATTCCGGGGGCGCTGGTCGTCGAGCGCAATGAGCTGGAGTGGCGGCTGGACCCGCAGGGCAGCCATCGCGCACCGGAGGCGGTCAGCCATGACCTGCAGGTGGTGGTGGTGTGCAACGAGGGCTACGCGTCGAGTCTCGCGGTCGCATCCCTGCAGCAGTTGGGGCTGCGCCGGGCGACCGATCTGATCGGCGGGTTCCAGGCGTGGCGGGCGGCGGGACTGCCGGTCCGAGCCTGACCCGAGGCGGGTGACACCTGACGGGTGACAGTTGCGGCCGGTGCCCGCTCGGGGCACCGGCCGCAACTGCACCTCCGGCGTGTCACTGCCGGGAAGCAGCCACCTCCACCGGGCGGGCCTTCAGTGCGACCCGGCCGGGCAGCGCGGAGGCAACCAGCACCAGCAGCGCGGCTGCGCCCACCACCGTCGCGTACACCACCGGCATGACGGTGGGCGCCGCGCCGCCGGTCATGCCGATGCTGAAGGCGGTGAGTACGGCGAGTGCGATGCCGGTGCCGAGGACGGCGGCGATCAGCAGGACCGACAGGGCCTCGATACGGAGCATCCGCAGGACCTGGCGCCGGGTGGCACCGGCCAGGCGGAGCATGGCGAACTCCTTGATCCGTTCGGACACCGACATGGCGAGGGTGTTGACGACCGCGATCGCGGTGAAGGCCAGTATCAGGCCCATGGCGAGATAGTTGACCTCGGCGTTCTCCTGCTGCCGGTCCGCCTGGAGCCGGTCGGCAGTGGCAGGGGCGAGCACGGCGATGCCGGGGAACTCCTTCAGCGCGGCAGCGAGTCGGCCGCGGTCGCTGTCCCCGGCGACCAGGACCGTGGCAGCGAGGGGGTTGTCCATATGACGGGCGACCAGGTCGTGGGGCAGGGTCAGGTCGCCGAAGCCCAGGCCGCGGGCGTAGACGGCGGCGACGGTGAGGGTGGCGGGCGTCCCGTCGCCGAGGTGCAGTTTCAGTGTGCTGCCGGGGTGCAGTCCCAGCCGCTCTGCGGCGAGTTCACTGACCGCGGCGGTGCGGGGATCCGCCGCGAAGTCCGCGAGCGAACCGCCGGTCACTTCGGGATCCCAGGTGCGGCTCAGGCCGGTCTGCGTGACGCCCTGGGCCTGGTACTTGTCGAGTCCGACCCGGACGGTGGTCCGTACGACCTCGGTGGCGGCCGTGACGCCCTGGGTCGTACGGACGGTCTCGGCGGCGACGGACGGGATCCCGGGGCTCTGCGCGGCCAGGACCCAGGTGGCACGGGTACCTTCTCGGGCCTGGGTGCGGGCGGCGCCGCCGAGGGTCGGCTGAACGAAGAGAACCGTGCAGGTCATCCCGATGAGCAGGGTGAGCGGGGTGACTACGGCGGCCATCCGGGTTGAGTTTCCGCGGATATTCGCGGTGGCGAGAGTACCGCCGAAACCGGCCAGCCGGAGCGGTCCCGCGAGCAGCACCGACGCCATCCTGATGAGGAGCGGGCCGAGCAGCGACACTGCCGTGGCCAGCACCACGACGGCCAGGAAGGTGACGGGGGTCGAGGCCGCCTCGGTACGGAGGCCGCTGAGTACGGCGACGAGGACTCCGCCGCCCGCGAGCAGCACCAGACCTGCGGCGATCCGGCCCCGGGCCGGCCGGTCGCGCTCGACCGCGGACTCGGCCATGGCTTCGGCCGGGCGGATACGGGCGATCCGGCGGCCGGAGATCCTGGCGGCTGCCCAGGCTCCGAGAAGGGTGACGGCGACGGCGGCGAAGGCCGGGAAGATGCCCGCGGTGCGTTCCAGGTTCGCGGGGATCGCCCCCATGTCGATGAATCGGCTGTGCAGCCACGTGGCGAGCGGCAGTCCGGCCAGCGAGCCCAGCACACCGGCCACGGATCCGACGATCAGCGCCTCACGGCCGAGGAGACGGCGTATCTGGCGCGATGTGGCGGCGATGGCGCGCAGCAGTGCCAGTTCGCGGTGGCGCTGCTGGATGGAGAGGGCAAAGGTGCCTACGACCACGAGGATCGCGACGAGGAGTGAGGTGCCGCCCATCGAGCCACCCATCGAAACGAGCTTGATACGGGCGCCCGCGGCGTCCAGGAACTCGACCGGACCGCGGTCGTCACCCGTGGCCACCTGTGCGGTGGTGCCCTTGAGCGCTCGCTCAACCTGCCGCTTCAGCTCGGTGAGGTCCGTGCCGGGCGTGGGCAGCACACCGAGGGCGGTGACCTGGCCGGGGCGGGCGGCGAGCCGCTCGGCCTCGGCGGCGAAGAAGAACAGGGAGGTCTGCTGCTCGAGCTCACCGCGGTCGGCCGGGGCCGCGATGCCACTGATGCGGTACGTACGGGGAGCACCGGTGGACTGCACAGTGAGCCGGCCCCCTGGCTTCAGGCCGGCGCGCTCGGCGAATGCTCGGTCGATCACGATGTCGCCTGCGGTGGCGGGTGCTCGGCCTGTGGTGAGCGTGAACGGGGTGAGGGAGGCAGACGCCCAGGAGTGTCCGTACGAAGGCCGGTCAACGGGCTCGGCGACGGGCTCGGCCAGGAAGGTGAGCTCGGGGATCACCTTGCGTACGCCTTCCAGGGGCCGGATCCGGTCGGCGGTGGCCGCGGGGAGCCAGGCGCGTTCGGCGACGGGCTTCGCCTTGTGCTTGGCCTTCGTCTCTCCGTTGCCCTTGTGCTTGACGGTGGTCCGGTGGACGTTCTGGTCGGCGGAGACGACGAGCGGAGCCGCGGTATAGCGCTCGGTGGCGATCCTTCCGCACAGTCCGGTCTCCAGGAGGGTGCCGCAGGCGGTGATGAGGGCGGCGGCGCACATCAGCGCCAGCAGGGCGCCCAGGAACCCGCCCTTGCGGTCCCGGATTGTCCGCAGGGCATAGCGCAGCATCATGATGCGTCCGTCTCTCTTCTGTTGTCGTCCGCGTCCTTGTTGCCGGCCGCGTCGTCGTTCGCCGGGGACGGGAGAGGGGCCGGGAAGGCAAGCAGCCGGGTGTGAACCGTGCGGGCGCCCGGCGGGATGTCGGCGTCGGGCCGCTTGTAGCGGTTCATGAGGGCGATGAACTCCTCGAAGAACGCGTGGAGTTCGGGGAGCGTGAGCCGGATGGAACCCCGCGAGTACGGGAACGCATCGGCCCACTCGCCCAGTTCGCCGACCGGCTCGCGACTGTCGCGCTGGAGCCGCTCGAAGAGGGCGAGGTCGGCGGCGTATGCATGGCGGTTCAGCTCGTCCATGACGAGCCGCACCTCGGGGCTCTGGCGGGAACGGGGCGGGAAGCGCCGGTCGCCGGGAACGGCCCGCCACCACCTCGCCCGCCGGCCGCCCAGTTCCTCGGCCGCGGCGTCCTCCACAAAGCCGTACCTGGCGAGTTCACGCAGGTGGTAGCTGGTGGCCCCGGTGTTCAGCTCCAGGGCGCGGGCAAGGATCGCGGATGTCGCCGGGCCGTGCAGGGTGAGGTGCTGAAGGATCTGCTGGCGTCGCGGCTGAGCGAGCGCCTTGAGAGCGGCCAGCTCCGTGATTTCGGTACCGCCGGGCTTCTCTGCCATGCGTCACACACTGCTCTGTGCACAGATGCCTGTGCACTGGAGCATGCCTGCGTCTTCGTGCGGGGGCCAGCCCCCTCTCGGCGGCTCCCATGTCCCCCGAATCCACCTCGACACACCCGAACGCCTCGCCCCAGTGGAGCAAATTCAGCACAAGGCGGACATTTGCTCCAATACCAAGGACTGAGATGACGGAGCCGTCGCACCGATGCCGACCACCACCCTCACCCCCGACCAGCTCGACCGTCAGGCCGCACGCCTCCACGACACGGAGGCCTGGCAGCAGATCGTCACGGGCTGGGACATCACCACCCCCGAACCCGTGCGCCCCGTCTCACCTGACAGCGCGCCGCACCCGCCGGACCGTCACCCGGCCGACTGGCGCGATCTGCTGTCCGTGCCGGTCGACCAGCTGATCGCCGACTCGATGCGCGCCCTGCCCCCGGCGCTGCCGGGCGAGCGCCCACTCCCCGGACGAATCGGCGCGATTCTCCCGGACCGGCTCCACGCCTGGCGTCGCATCGGGCAGCCCGAACTGCGGCCTTCCACCCACCTCGCCTACGCACGGCAGATCCTGACCGAGTGGGGCTGGCAGAACACCCCGTACCGGCTGCGGAACGCCCGCGGCGCCCGCTGCGTCTGCGGCGCCCTCCTCACCGCGCACCGCCTGGGCTATGGCTCCCTCGACACCGTGGACCGGGCCGGCGCCTGGCTCATCGCCGAACTCCGCTCGCAGGGCTGGACCGACCTCATCGGCCCCTGGAACCGCCACCCCGGCCGCACCGCATCGGATGCCCTGGCCCTGCTGGACGCCACCATCCGCCGCGCCTCGTGCGCCGGACACTGACTCCTACGCGCCACCCACCGCGCAACGGCCCCGCCTCCCGCACCCGGTTTCGCTTCCCCGCCGACCCTCTGCGCGCACCCCCCGATGCGCCCAGCGTCAGAACGGCTCGTCGAGACCTTCCGTGTCCTCGCCCTCTCCTTCGAGTGCCTGACGCACCACGCGCAGGGCCATCCCCTCCCCGTACCCCTTGCGCGCGAGCATGCCCGCCAGGCGACGCATACGCCTGTCGCGGTCCAGGCCGCGGGTGGAGCGCAGCTTGCGCGCGACGAGCTCCCGGGCGGTCTCTTCCTCCTGCTCGGAGTCGAGCTGCCCGATCGCCTCGTCGATCACCGCCGAGTCCACCCCCTTGGTGCGCAGTTCCCGCACAAGAGCACGGCGGGCCAGGCCCCGGCCGTGGTGCCGGGATTCCACCCAGGCATCCGCGAACGCCGCGTCGTCGATCAGCCCGACATCCTCGAAGCGCGACAGCACCTCTTCGGCTGCCTCATCCGGGATCTCCCGCTTGCGCAGTGCGTCCGCGAGTTGCTTGCGGGTGCGCGGGGTCCCGGTGAGCAAACGCAGACAGACGCTGCGCGCCTGCTCGACCGGGTCTCGCGGCTCCCCCTTCTCGGCCCTCGACGAGGAAGGGGAGCCGCTGCTCCTGGAGCGGGAGCGGGCCCGACGGCCCGCACCCTCGCCGAACCCTCCGCCCGAGCTGGTGCCGTAATCGGGACCGGCGCCGGGGTCGGGGGCAGGCTCGGCGTCGCTGCCCGGCCACTCCGTACGACGTGTCACGGTCTAGCTCTTGGCCGCCGCAGTCTTGGCCGGCTTTGCCTTGCCGGCCGGAGCGGGCACCGACTTCGCCGCACTGTCGGCCGCAGCCGCCGTACCGCCCGCCGCGTCCGCCCCGGGCTCGGCGGGCAGAGCCGCCTCCGGCCTGACACCGATGCCCAGCTTCTCGAGGATCTTCTTCTCGATCTCGTTGGCGAGATCGGGGTTGTCCTTGAGGAAGTTGCGGGCGTTCTCCTTGCCCTGGCCGAGCTGGTCGCCTTCGTACGTGTACCAGGCACCCGCCTTGCGTACGAAGCCGTGCTCCACGCCCATGTCGATCAGACCGCCCTCACGGCTGATGCCCTGACCGTAGAGGATGTCGAACTCGGCCTGCTTGAAGGGCGGCGCGACCTTGTTCTTGACGACCTTGACGCGGGTGCGGTTGCCGACGGCGTCGGTGCCGTCCTTCAGCGTCTCGATACGACGGATGTCGAGGCGCACCGATGCGTAGAACTTCAGCGCCCGGCCACCGGTCGTGGTCTCCGGGGAGCCGAACATCACACCGATCTTCTCGCGGAGCTGGTTGATGAAGATTGCGGTGGTCTTGGACTGGTTGAGCGCGCTGGTGATCTTGCGGAGTGCCTGGCTCATCAGTCGGGCCTGCAGACCCACGTGCGAGTCACCCATCTCACCCTCGATCTCCGCACGGGGCACGAGTGCCGCGACGGAGTCGATGACGATCAGGTCGAGAGCGCCCGAGCGGACCAGCATGTCCACGATCTCGAGCGCCTGCTCACCATTGTCCGGCTGGGACAGGATGAGGTTGTCGATGTCGACACCGAGCTTCTTCGCGTACTCGGGGTCGAGGGCGTGCTCCGCGTCGATGAAGGCCACCGAGCCGCCGAGCCGCTGTGCATTCGCCACCGCGTGCAGCGTCAGCGTCGTCTTACCGGAGGACTCCGGCCCGTACACCTCCACCACACGGCCGCGCGGCAGTCCGCCGACGCCGAGGGCGACGTCGAGTGCGGTCGACCCGGTGGGGATCACCTCGATGGGCTCGTTCGGTCGCTCACCGAGGCGCATCACCGCACCCTTGCCGAATTGCCGTTCAATCTGTGCGAGTGCGGCGTCCAACGCCTTCTCGCGGTCGGTTCCTGCCATGGGTTCCACCCGATTTGCTTGAGTCGATCGCTTCACGTCAAAGACGCTAACCCCTGCCACTGACAATGGGCCTCGACGTCCTCCCGGCCTGTGGACAACTCCACGGTCGGGCCCGGGAAAACCCGGCCGGAATCCCATGAGAATGGATGTTCGATTTTGGTGTCAAGCACACCACGCCGGACCGATCCGCCCCCAGAGTAGCGCCCTAGCACTCTGCATTTGGAGAGTCAAGATCAAGTGGTCAAGATCATGCTAGATTCCGACCATATGGGGACATCACTGGCAGGGAAAGTGGCCCTGGTCGCCGGTGCCACACGAGGCGCGGGCCGCGGGATCGCAGTTCAACTGGGAGCGGCGGGAGCAACCGTCTATGTCACCGGGCGGACGACCACGACCCAGCGGTCGGAGATGAACCGCCCGGAGACCATCGAGGAGACCGCAGCTCTCGTGGACGAGGCGGGCGGCCATGGGATCCCGGTCCGGGTGGACCACCTCGTACCCTCGGAAGTCAGCGCGCTCGTGACACGCATCCGGCGCGACCAGGGCCACCTGCATGTCCTCGTGAACGACATCTGGGGAGCCGAGATCGAGTGGGACAAGTCCGTCTGGGAATCCTCCCTGGAGACGGGTCTGCACACCCTGCGTCTGGCCGTCGACACACACGCCATCACCAGCCACTACGTCCTTCCGCTCCTCATCGAGCAGCCAGGGGGCCTGGTCGTCGAGGTGACCGACGGCACCGATGAGTACGACGCCGCCCACTACCGGGTCTCCTTCTTCTACGACCTGGCCAAGGCATCGGTGAACCGGATGGCGTTCGCCCTCGCGCACGAGCTGAAGCCCCACGGCGCGACCGCGGTGTCACTCACACCCGGCTGGCTGCGGTCCGAGGCGATGCTGGACGCCCATGGCGTCACCGAAGCGAACTGGCGCGACGCGATCGCCCACGCACCCCACTTCGCGATCTCCGAGAGTCCGGCCTTCGTCGGCCGCGCCGTGGCCGCGCTCGCGCAGGACCCCGGGGTGGCGCGCTGGAACGGGCAGTCGCTGTCCAGCGGGCAGCTGGCGCGGGTCTACGGCTTCACCGATCTGGACGGCAGCCGACCCGATGCCTGGAGGTACGTCCCCGAAGTCCAGGACGCGGGCCGGCCGGCCGACGTGACGGGCTATCGCTGAGCACGGCCGCACCCTGCGAGACCTCCCGCACCGCACCCGGCCGCGCGCACCCCGCCGGCGCTCCCGCACCGCGCAGGAACTCCCGTGTCCCGCCGTCTCTCAGACCCGCGGCTGCGGACCCGGTGCTTCCGGTCGCTCCGCATCCTCTTCGTCGTTGTTCCCGGGAGCCCGGGTCGCGCCGCGCAGCCGCGAGAACACCGACTCACCGCGCCGCCGCTGGTGACGGCCGTGCACCCGTGGGTCGTCCGTCACGTCGTAGCGCTTCACGTAGGCACCCAGGAACGCCTGCAGCGTCGCAACGGCCGGGATCGCGATCAGCGCGCCCACGGCGCCCATCAGCGCCGTACCGGCGATGACCGAACCGAAAGCGACCGCCGGATGGATGTCGACGGTCTTGGAGGTGAGCTTGGGCTGCAGCACATAGTTCTCGAACTGCTGGTAGATCACCACGAATCCGAGCACCCACAGGGCGTACCAGGGGTCGATGGTGAACGCGATCAGCATCGGCAGGGCGCCCGCCAGATACGTACCGATCGTGGGGATGAACTGCGAGACAAGACCGACCCAGACCGCGAGGGCCGGCGCGTACGGCACACCGAGGAACACCAGCAGGATGTAGTGCGCGATTCCGGAGATGAGTGCCATCAGCCCGCGTGAGTAGAGATAGCCACCGGTCTTGTCGACGGCGATCTCCCAGGCCCGCAGGACCTCGGCCTGCCGGGCTGGCGGCAGTACGGAGCACAGACCGCGGCGCAGCCGGGGGCCGTCGGCCGCGAAGTAGAACGAGAACAGGGAGATCGTCAGCAGTCGGAACAGCCCGCCGAGCACAGTGGTGGAGACATCGAGCACACCGGTCGCACTGTTCTGGACGTACTTCTGCAACCAGTCGGAGTGCAGCAGACTGTCCTGCACCTCGACCCGCGAGAGGTCGGTGTGGAAGTTCTGGTTGACCCAGTTGATCACCGAGTCCAAGTACTTGGGGAACTCCTCGACCATCTCGACGATCTGGCCCGCAAGCATCGATCCGAGCAGTACGACGAACCCGGCCCCGGCGATCAGGACCACCAGGAAGACCAGGAAGGTCGCCAGGCCGCGACGCATGCCGCGCGCCGACATCCGGCCCACCGCGGGTTCTATGGCGAGCGCCAGGAAGAAGGCGATCAGTACATTGATCAACAGCCCGATGAGCTGGTCGAACGCCCAGCTGCCGAGCCGGAAGCAGGCATAGAGCGCCAGGGCGAGGACCATGGCGCGCGGCAGCCATGCAGGCATTCGGGCCGACCCGGCACCGGACGGCTGGGTCGGTGGCGCGGCCGGCGGGACGGGCGGAGTGGGGGCGGGCTGGGGCTGGGCGGTCTCGTCTGTCAGTGCCACGGACCCAGTCTCGCCCACGGCTGTGACAGTCGGCCGCCCGCCCCGGAGAGCGGGTGCGGTCCCGCGGGGACGAGCAGTTCGTCAGCGCTTGTCGGCGGGGATGCCGACCGCCTTGCAGACGCCGCGCCAGACGTCCTTCGCCTCCCAGCCCGCGGCCAGCGCCTGGTGCACCGTCCGCCCGCCGAGCTCGGCCATCACATGGTCGTGCGCAAAGGAGTCGGCGTACCCCGTGCCGAAATGGTCTTCCATCCGTTCCCAGAAAATCGTCAACCGCATGACTTCAGTATCCCGCTCCTGAGAGTGCAGCCGTGCCGCTACGACATCTCGAGAGCGCTTACCGGCCTACCGTCGGTCCATGGCTGGAACAGGAGCAAGCCCCCTCAACCGCGCCGAGCAGTTCATCTGGCTCACGGCCCGTGTCCTCGAACAGCGGCGGTTCGCCCACCACTTCCTGGCAGGGAGCGCCGATGCCGTGGAGACCGCGCTCACCGCCTATCTCAACGAGGACGGCGGATACGGTCACGCACTCGAACCCGATCTGCGGGGCCCGGTCAGCCAGCCGCTGCACACGGCCCATGCGGTGAACGTTCTCGACTCCATCGGGCGCTGCAGCGGCCTGCGGGTGGAACGGATCTGCCGCTTCCTGACCGATGTGTCGACCAAGGAGGGTGCACTGCCCGCCCTCCTGCCCTCGCAGCGAGGCTATCCGGTCGCGCCGTTCATCCAGCTCCTCGACGACCCGCCGGCGGAGCTGCTCGCCACCGGTCCTGTCGTCGGGCTGCTGCACCGTAATGCGGTCTGGCACGCCTGGCTCTTCCGGGCCACCGACTTCTGCTGGGCGGCGGTCGACGCGCTGGAGCACTCGCATCCGTACGAGATCGAGGCGGCGGTCGCCTTCCTGGACGGTGCACCGGACCGGGCGCGGGCGGAGGCCGCGGCGGACCGCCTCGGACGGCTGGTGCGAGAACAGCGGCTGGCCGTGCTGGATCCGGAGCAGCGCGCGCAGTACCCGGTGGCGGCCGGATATGCGCCGGGTGAGCAGCACTTCCCGTACGACTACGCCCGTACACCCGATTCGCTCGCCCGTCGCTGGTTCACCGACGAGGAGCTGGAACGCTCCCTCGACCATCTGGCGTCGGAGCAGCAGGCGGACGGCGGCTGGCCGTTGAACTGGCGGCAGTGGGCACCGGGCACAGCTCTGGAGGGCCGGCCGCTGGTGACGCTCAAGGCGCTGCTGACGCTGCGGGCCCACGGCCGCAGCATCGGCTGAGCGCCGGGCGGACATCGACCGCCAACCGTCCGTGAGCGGGCCCACGGACGGCCGCGACCACGCCGCCCGGCGCGGGCACGGGTCAGCCGCCGGGCCAGATCGCCGGGTGGTTCGCACTCCTGCGGTACGACGGCACGGCCTGCCCCCGCGTCGAACAGGAAGAGCGGCTCCGTACCGAATCTCTGGTCGAGCACGGTCTGGATGCGCCGCATCCGGCGCCGTACGGTCACCGGACTGCCGGTACCGGATCTGCCCGGACCCCGCGTTCCCGGACCGGCCCGATCTGGGCGCCGGACTACCTGCACGAGGTGTAGGGGCGGAGCCTGAAGCAGTCAGGGGCGGTGGTGACGGCAACGGCCGTCGGCAACCGCCGTGGTGCTGCTGGGACACGGACTGCTCGGGCGGCGGGCGTCCCGGAGGGAGACTGCGCCGAAGCTGCCCGTGGGGCTCGGCGGAGGTGTCGTGATGTGTGTGGCCGCCCTGTCGATCGCGACGTTCGCCGGAGTGGACGCGGTGGCCGTGAAGATCGCGCTGCCGGTCGGCCCGACGGCGGTGACGAATGTGATCCTCACGATGTCGCAGACAGCCGTCGCGCGGATCGCACCGCCCGGGCAGCGCGGGGTGGCCCTGGGCGCCCTGGCCTTCGTCCATGCACTCGCCGGCATCCTGTCGCTGCTGGTCACCGGCCGGATGGTGGATGCGGCGTCATCCGTGCCGACGGGCTACCACTCGGCGTACCTGCTGATGACGGCGCTGGTAGCGGCGGCCGGTGTGCTCGCCGTCTGCTTCCTGCGGCCGGAGAAGGACGCGGTGCGGCTCGGCGTACCGGAAACACCGGCGGTGGCCATTCCTGTGCACTGAGCCGTCGATGGTGGCCGTTGGGTAAGGGGCTCAGTCCCAGGGGGGCGAGCCCCATACCCAACACACCTCTGTCCACTGTTACGGGCGGCCCTGTCCTGCTCCGCACGGACCTCTATCCGAGCGCACGCACCCCTGCCGTGACGACCACGGCAGCGCCCACGACCACCAGGAAGGGAGCACGCAGGACCAGGGCGAGCGCCGCGGCGGCCAGTCCCGCGCCCCTGGCGTCCAGCACCAGCTGCTGTCCGTCTCCGAACGTCTGCTGCGCCGTGAGGGCCGCCAGGAGCGCCACCGGCAGGAGTGCGGAAAGGCGCTGGACGAGCGGACGTTCCAGTGCGTCCGCGGGCACCAGCAGTCCCAGCAGCTTCGCGAGATAGCAGCCGACGGCAGTGAGTGCGATCGCTGTCCAGACGTTCATCGACCGTCCTCCGTCGGGGTCGCCGCGACGGCGGGGGTGTCACTGGGCGAACCGTTCCTGCGCCCCATCAGGAAGAGAACGGCAGGCGCGGCCAACGCGGAGAGCAGCACCGGTACACCCGCGGGCAGCACGGGCAGCAGACCGAGGGCGAGCAGGACGGCGAGCGCGGCGGTGATGCGCTCCGTCGTGCTCGTCAGCATGGGTGCGAGCAGGGCGAGAAAGACGGCGGGGCTCGCGGCGTCCAGTCCCCAACTGTCGGTGTCGCCGAGCGCCTCCGCGCCCAGGGCTCCCAGCAGTGTGGTCAGGTTCCACAGCACGTACAGGGTGATTCCGGTGACGGTGAAGCCGATCCGCGCGGCCCGCCGGGTGGGCTGGGAAAGCGTCACAGCGGTCGTCTCGTCGATCACCCACTGCGCGGCGAGCGGTCGCAGCGCGCGCGGGAGCGCGAGCAGCTGCGACAGCCGCAGACCGTAGAACGCGTTGCGTACGCCGAGGAAGAACGCCCCGGCAGCCGCTGTGTACGGATTGCCGCCCGCCGCGAGCGCGCCTACCAGCGCGAACTGCGAGGCGCCGGTGAAGACGAGGAGGCTGAGCACGCAGGTCTGGAGCAGGCTGAGGCCCGAGCCTGCCGAGGTGACTCCGAAGGCGAAGCCGGACAGCCCCACGGCGATACCGACGCCGAGGGCGTCGCGCACGACGGCCGCATCGGACTTCACCTCACCGGCGGCTGTCTCGGCCGGCTCACCGGTTTTCTCTGGGGATGTTGTCTGTTCTGGCACAGACGGAACGCTACGGGGACAGATCAGGACCGGTCTTGTACGTTCTTGCGCGTTCGCGCTGGTAGGCGCCGGGCGGCACCCCCACTATCCGGGTGAAATGGCGGTTCAGGTGCGGCTGATCGGTGAAGCCGACCTCGATCGCGGCCACCGAGGGCGCCACACCCGCATCCAGCATCCGCCGCGCCCGCCTCACCCGGGCATCGGTGAGCCAGGTGTGCGGCGGCATCCCGTACTGCTTCTTGAACGCCCTCAGCAGGGCGAACGGGCTGGTGCCGAGTTCGACGGCCAGCGCCTCCAGAGTCGGCGGCTCGGCCATCCTGCTCTCCAGCACCGTGCGCGCCCGCGCCGCGTCCCGGGCGCCCGCCGACCGGGGAGAGCGTGTGGGCAGCACGCTGCCATGGCTGCTGAGCAGCCGCGCGACCAGGATCCGCAGGACGCTGTCGGCGGCGAGCGCATTGCCCTCCTCGGCCGCCCGGTGCACCTCGCCGATCAGCCGGGCCGATTCCGGGTCGACGACGCTGGTCTCGGCGAAACCGACAGTGCCGCGCAGGCGCGTCGTATCGGCGGCAATGTCGTTGATCACCTGTGCGGAGGGGTACAGCGTGGCGTACACCCAGCCCTCGGGAACACCGGCCCGCGCGGTGTGCGGCACCTCCGGATTGATCATGACGACGGCGCCCGGGCCTGCATGTACGGTGCCGCCGGGCAGCCCGACGTCCTCGATCCCCCGCGTGATGGTGCCGAAGACGTAGCCCTCGTGGCTGTGGCGCGGGAAGGTGTGGCGCACGTACCGGGCACGCAACAGATCGAGGTCGGGCAGTTCCGCGTACTGCCAGTACCTCGCCCACTCTCCCGAAGCCGAGGCCGAGCCGAAGCCCGAACCCGAGCGCGAGCCCGATCCTGCCGCCATTCCCGAATTCTCGCAGGTACCGGCGACTGCCACCGTCCGTTGTCAGTGGTCGGGTGCACGATGGGGGACATGGCCGGCTCTGCGCTCGACTCGTTCTCCCCCGCCACCCGCGGCTGGTTCTCGGGTGCCTTCAGCGCGCCGACGTCCGCGCAGGAGGGTGCCTGGCGCGCGATCGGCGAGGGTTCGGACGTGCTGGTCGTCGCGCCCACCGGATCGGGCAAGACGCTCGCCGCGTTCCTCGCCGCGCTGGACCGACTGGCCGCAGTCCCGCCGCCCGCCGAGGCGAAGAAGCGCTGCCGCGTGCTGTACGTATCGCCCCTGAAGGCCCTCGCGGTCGACGTGGAGCGCAATCTGCGCTCACCGCTGACCGGGATCCGTCAGGAATCGGTGCGGCTCGGGCTGCCCGAGCCCGACGTGCGGGTGGGCATCCGCTCGGGTGACACCCCGCCCGCCGAGCGCCGCTCGATGGCGACCCGGCCGCCGGACATCCTGATCACCACTCCCGAGTCGCTGTTCCTGATGCTGACCTCCTCTGCTCGGGAGGCCCTGTCGGGGATCGAGACGGTGATTCTCGACGAGGTGCATGCAGTGGCCGGTACGAAGCGCGGCGCCCATCTAGCCTTGTCGCTGGAGCGCCTCGACGAGTTGCTGCCGCGTCCGGCACGGCGGATCGGGCTGTCGGCGACGGTCCGTCCGGTCGACGAAGTGGCGCGGTTCCTCTCGCCGCAGCGGAAGGTGGAGATCGTCCAGCCGCCGTCCACCAAGCGGTTCGATCTGTCGGTGGTCGTACCGGTGGAGGATCTGGGCGAGCTCGGCGGTTCGCCCGCCACCGACCCGGATCAGGCGGGCCAGGCGGAGAAGCCGTCGATCTGGCCGCATGTCGAGGAGCGGATCACCGACCTCATCCAGGCGCACCGCTCCACCATCGTCTTCGCCAACTCCCGCCGTCTCGCGGAGAGACTGTGCAACCGGCTCAACGAGATCGCATACGAGCGGGCCACCGGTGAGACGCTGCCGGAGGCCCACTCCCCCGCCGAGATCATGGCCGAGTCCGGTGCGGCGAAGGGCGCCCCGGCGCTGCTCGCCCGTGCACACCACGGTTCGGTCTCCAAGGAGCAGCGCGCCCAGGTCGAGGAGGATCTGAAGGCAGGCCGGCTGCCTGCCGTGGTCGCCACCTCCAGTCTGGAGCTGGGCATCGACATGGGTGCGGTCGATCTGGTGGTCCAGGTGGAGTCGCCGCCGTCGGTCGCCTCCGGGCTGCAGCGGGTCGGCCGTGCCGGGCACCAGGTCGGTGCGGTCTCCACCGGGGTGGTCTTCCCGAAGTACCGCGGCGACCTGGTCCAGGCTGCGGTGGTCACCGAGCGGATGCGCACCGGCTCGATCGAGGCACTGCGGATCCCGTCCAATCCGCTGGATGTGCTGGCCCAGCAGCTCGTCGCCATGGTCGCCCTGGACACATGGCAGGTGGACGATCTGCTGGCCGTGACCCGCCGCGCCGCCCCCTTCGCCTCGCTGCCGGAGTCGGCGTTCACGGCCGTGCTGGACATGCTGGCCGGCCGCTATCCGTCCGATGCCTTCGCCGAGCTGCGCCCGCGCGTGGTCTGGGACCGCGTCGCCGGTACGGTCACGGGCCGCCCCGGCGCCCAGCGGCTCGCGGTCACCTCCGGCGGCACGATCCCCGACCGCGGGCTCTTCGGGGTCTTCCTCGCCGGGGCCGACCCCAAGAAGGGCGGCGGCCGGGTCGGCGAGCTGGACGAGGAGATGGTGTACGAGTCCCGGGTCGGCGATGTCTTCACTTTGGGCACCACATCCTGGCGGATCGAGGACATCACCCGCGACCGGGTCCTGGTGTCGCCGGCCCCCGGGGTTCCGGGACGGCTGCCGTTCTGGAAGGGCGACCAGCTGGGCCGCCCGCTGGAGCTGGGCCGCGCCCTGGGCGCGTTCCTCCGCGAGATCGGCGGAATGTCGTCGGAGGACGCCAGGTCGCGGCTGCTCGCCGCCGGTCTCGACACCTGGGCCGCCGACAACGTCCTGTCGTACATCGGCGAACAGCGCGCCGCCTGCGGCCATGTCCCGGACGACCGGACCATCCTCGTCGAGCGATTCCGCGACGAGCTGGGCGACTGGCGGGTGGTCGTGCACTCCCCGTTCGGCGCGCAGGTCCATGCTCCGTGGGCGCTGGCACTGGGAGCCCGCCTCGCCGAGCGGTACGGCATGGATGCCCAGGTGATGCATGCCGACGACGGCATCGTGCTGCGGCTGCCCGACGCCGACATGATGGGACTGGACCTCCTGGACTTCGATCCGGCCCAGGACCTCGCCCTTGACCCGTCGCAGAACTCGTCCCGAAACTCGCCACGGGAGCCGGCCCCGTTGGCCGCAATGGTGTACGACAGCGATCAGCCGCCCGTCGCCGCCGCCGATGTCGTCTTCGACCAGGGCGAGATCAATCAGATCGTCACCGATCAGGTCGGCGGATCCGCCCTCTTCGCCTCCCGCTTCCGCGAATGCGCGGCCCGCGCCCTGCTGCTGCCCCGCCGCAGCCCGGGCAAGCGCACCCCGCTCTGGCAGCAGCGTCAGCGCGCCGCCCAGCTCCTCCAGGTGGCCTCGGAGTTCGGCTCCTTCCCGATCGTCCTCGAAGCGGTCCGTGAATGCTTGCAGGACGTCTTCGACGTTCCCGGACTCGCGGAACTGATGGGCGATCTCGAAGCGCGCCGCGTCCGCCTGGTCGAGGTGACCACCCAGGAGCCCTCCCCCTTCGCCCGCTCGCTCCTCTTCGGCTATGTGGCGCAGTTCCTGTACGAGGGCGACTCGCCGCTCGCCGAGCGCCGGGCGGCCGCGCTCTCCCTCGACTCCCGTCTCCTCGCCGAGCTCCTCGGCCAGGCGGAACTGCGCGAGCTGCTCGACGCCGAGGTGCTGGGCGAGCTGGAGCAGGAGCTCCAGTGGCTGACCGAGGACCGCCGGATCAAGGACGTCGAGGGGGTCGCCGACCTGCTCCGCGTCCTCGGCCCGCTCACCGACGCCGAGTTGGCCGAGCGCGGTGCCGAGCAGCCGTGGGCCCCGGAGCTGGCCTCGGCCCGCCGGGCCATCCTGGTCCGGATAGGAGGAGCCGACCACTGGGCGGCGATCGAGGACGCGGGCCGGCTGCGTGACGCGCTGGGCACCGCCCTCCCGGTCGGCATCCCCGAGGCGTTCACCGAACCGGTGAAGGACCCGCTCGGCGATCTCCTCGCCCGCTACGCCCGTACGCACGGCCCGTTCACCTCCACCGGCGCCGCCGCCCGCTTCGGCCTGGGCACCGCGGTCACGAACGGTGCGCTGCAGCGGCTCGCCGCGTCCGGCCGGATCGTCCAGGGCGAGTTCCACCCCGCAGGCATCGGCCAGGAATGGTGCGACGCCACGGTCCTGCGTCGGCTCCGTCGCCGGTCCCTCGCCGCGCTCCGGCACGAGCTGGAGCCGGTCCCGCCCGCCGCCCTCGCCGGCTTCCTTCCTCAGTGGCAGCATCTCGGCAACAACAGCCTGCGCGGAATCGACGGACTGGCCCGCGCCATCGAACAGTTGCAGGGTGCCCCCGTCCCCGCATCGGCGCTGGAGAAGCTGATCCTGCCCGGCCGGGTCACGGGGTACGCCCCCGCGCTGCTCGACGAACTCACCACCACCGGCGAGGTGATCTGGGCCGGCGCGGGCGCCCTCCCCGGCAAGGACGGCTGGCTGTCCCTCTACCTCGCCGACAGCGCACCCCTGCTCCTCCCGCCCCCGCACCCACTCGAACTCAGTGCACTGCACGAATCCGTTCTGACCACCCTGACCGGCGGGTACGGGCTGTTCTTCCGGCAGATCGCCGATCAGGTCCGCGCCACCACCCACCCGGACTGCACCGACCCTCAACTGGCCGACGCCATCTGGGAGCTGACCTGGTCCGGCCGACTGACCAACGACACGCTGGCGCCGCTGCGTTCGCTCCTCGGCTCCGGACGTACGGCCGGATCGACCGCCCACCGCGCCAAGCGCAGCGTCCCCCGAGGCCGTTACGGCTCGTTCACCGCCGCCGTCCGCCCCGCGTCACGCACCGGCCCGCCCACTGTCTCGGGCCGCTGGTCCCTGTTGCCCACCGCCGAGCCCGACCCCACACACCGCGCGCACGCCTTGGCGCGCACGCTCCTGGACCGTCACGGCGTGGTGACCCGCGGCGCGGTCCAGGCCGAAGGCGTCGAGGGCGGCTTCTCCGCGACGTACCGCATCCTCTCCGCCTTCGAGGACAACGGGCAGGCCCGCCGCGGCTACGTCGTCGAGGGCCTGGGAGCAGCCCAGTTCGCGATGGACGGAGCGGTCGACCGGCTCCGCGCGGCGTCCACCGCACGCGACCGCACGGAACCGGGAGCGGCGCCCCGCGCCCTGGTCCTCGCCGCCGCCGACCCGGCCAACGCGTACGGCGCTGCCCTGTCCTGGCCAGATCCCCCGGACGGCGCCGGACACAGACCGGGGCGCAAGGCCGGCGCCCTGGTGGTGCTGGTCGACGGCGAACTGACGCTGTACATGGAGCGCGGCGGCAAGACCCTGCTCGCCTGGCCGACCGATCCCGAGGACCTCTCGCTCCGGGCGGCGGCCGAGGCACTGGCCACCGCGGCCCGCGCGGGGGCGCTCGGCACGGTCACGGTGGAGCGCACCAACGGTGCCTCGTCCCTGACCTCGCCGCTGGGCCGCACACTGGAGGCGGCCGGCTTCCACGCCACCCCGAGAGGTCTCCGTCTGCGGGCCTGACCTCCACGCGTCGCCCGGCCGGCCCCACGCGCGCCCGCCTCACCGGCCCCGGCCACCGCACCCGCACCCGCACCCGCCCGACCCACAGCCATGCGCCCGCCGTCGGACCCCGCCCCCACCGCGCATCATGGAGACATGCCCGAAGGAGATACCGTCCTGCAGACCGCCAAGCGTCTGCACACTGCACTGGCCGATCAGGTTCTCACCCGCTCCGACCTGCGCGTCCCCCGGTTCGCGACCGCCGATCTCACCGGCCGGACCGTCCTCGGCACCCTTTCGCACGGCAAGCACCTCCTCACCCGGATCGAGGGCGGCCTCACTCTCCACAGCCATCTGCGGATGGACGGTTCCTGGCGCGTCTACGCCCCGGGCGAGCGCTGGCGCGGGGGCCCGACCCATCAGATCCGCGCGATTCTCTCCACCGCGGACCACACAGCGGTCGGTTACCGGCTGCCCGTCCTGGAGCTCCTCCGCACAGTCGACGAGGAGAAGGCGGTCGGTCATCTCGGCCCCGATCTGCTGGGCCCCGACTGGGACCCCGACACCGCGCTGCGCAACCTGCTCGCCGCCCCCGTCCGTCCTCTCGGCGAAGCCCTCCTGGACCAGCGCAACCTGGCCGGCATCGGCAACATCTACAAGGCCGAACTCTGTTTCCTCGCCCGCGCCACCCCCTGGCTCCCCGTCGGTGACCTGCCCGCCACCACCGCCGTGCGCCTGGTCACCACGGCCAAGCAGCTCCTCGAAGCCAATCGGGACCGACCGGTCCGCACGACCACCGGTTCCCGGGCGCGCGGCTACGGCCCGACTGAGCGGCTGTGGGTGTACGGCCGGACCCACCGCCCATGTCTGAGGTGCGGCGCCCCCATTCGTACGGCGGAGCAGGACGCCCGTCCCACGTATTGGTGCCCACGCTGCCAATCGGGCCCCACACCATAGTTGACGGACCGTCAGATACGGTCGTACGGTCCGGGCATGGCTCTCACCGCGTACGACCTCGCCGGCCGCTCCGCGTTCATCACCGGCGCAGCCGGCGGTATCGGCCGGGCGAGCGCCGTCCTGCTCGCGGAGGCGGGAGCAACCGTCCACTGCGCGGACCGCGACGGGACAGGCCTCCTGGAAACGCAGGAGATGATCACCGAAGCGGGTGGTGCAGCCCACACCCATCGACTCGATGTCACCGACCGCAGTCAGCTCCGGGACGCGGTGGCCGCAGCGGGCGGCATCGACATCCTGGCCGCCGTCGCCGGAATCATGCACACGAGCAGCGTCCTGGACACGGCGGACGAGGACCTCGACCGCGTCCTCGCCGTCAATTTCAAAGGTGTTCTGTACGCCTGCCAGGAGGTGGCCCGCAGCATGATCGCGCGCGGCGCACCCGGCTCACTGATCACCATGGCCTCGGGCGCGGTCGACGCCGCAAGCCCGGGCCTGCTCTGCTACAGCGCGGCCAAGGCGGCGGTCGTCCAACTGACCAAGACCCTGGCGGCCGAGCTCGGACCTCGTGCCATCCGCGTCAATGCCGTCGCGCCCGGCTGGATCCGTACCCCGATGACCGCCAAACACGACGCGGAATCGCAGCATCGGACAGAGACCGCGATGATCCGGATCTCTCCGCTCGGCCGGGTGGGTGAGGCGGAAGATGTCGCCCACACGGTCCTGCATCTGGCATCCGACGCGTCGGCCTTCATGACCGGCCAGATCCTCCGCCCGAACGGCGGCGTCGCCATGCCCTGGTAGTACGCCACGCCTCGGCAGTGAGCCGCGCCCCGGTCGCGCCCCACGCTCCGGCAGCGCGCCACGCCCTGCCGGCACGGCGCATCCCGACCTCGAACCACCCGGCCGTGTCACCGTCGACCCCGATCGTTCCGGTCGGCCTGGCGCTCGCGGCCACATGAACGGGCAGGAGGCTCAGCCCCCAACCGCCCGCTGCCACCGCTCCCTCGACCAGCCCTGCGCGTTCCGGCTCCAGCAGCAGCCGCAGCACAGCCCACCACCACACCCCGCCGAGAACGAGCGCGGGCACCCATCGCCGTACCATGGCTGCCTCCTCCGACCGAACCTAGTCGGGCCCGATCACCCGGCGGGAGAGCGCACCGGTGCAGTACCGGCGCGCACGGCGCGGACGAGCCTCCATTCGTAGGGCCTCATGACCTCATAGCCGTTGACGCATCACCCACGATGGCACATATGAGTTGAAACCGTTATTCGGGAAATTCAGCTGATATGCAGACTTCCCGAGCAACTCATCGCGCACATCCCCCGTCCGAGCCTCCGTAGACGCAGAAGCCCCGACCGACCCCAGAAGGGGCCGACCGGGGCTCCGGTGCACACCGGGTGCGCGGGTCAGGCGGCGACGACATCCACCGCTTCCGCGGGTGCCTTGATTGTCACCCGTCCCGTCGGCACACCTGCCACCGACGTCACGGAGACGGAATTGAGCATGGGGCGCACCGGTACAGGTACCGGATCGCCGGCTGCTGCCGACTCGGCCAGCTCAGCCAGCGACAGCTCATCGCTCACTTCACGCATGAGCTCGGACATCCGTACGTCAAGCGCGTCGCAAATGGCGGAGAGCAGCTCGGAGGATGCCTCCTTCTGCCCCCGCTCCACCTCGGAGAGATAGCCGAGCGAGACTCGGGCGGACGAGGAGACTTCGCGCAGAGTACGGCCTTGGCGCTGGCGCTGCCGACGCAGCACGTCACCAAGCAGGCGACGGAGCAGAATCATCGGTGGCTCCCTCCTCGGACCGCGTAGCCGCATCCTTCACGCCCCACCGTACCGCCTAGCGCTGCGGCCGTGCGGGGAGCGATGTCGTGTTCACTCAGGGCTGCAAACATCAATTCCCCCCGTTGTGTTCCGTATCCTGTGCGCTCGCATTCTCGCCGAGTTCGCCGGAGAGCAATTCGAGCACGCTCCGTACACTCTCTCTACGGATGTCCGCCCGGTCACCGTTCAACCGCAGCGCGGCCACTTTCTCCGCGCCGTCCGGCCCCACGACCGCTACGTAGACCGTTCCGACGGGTTTGCCGTCCTGTGGCTCGGGTCCCGCGACGCCGGTGGTCGACAAGCCCCAGTCTGCACCGAGAACGCGCCGCACACCTGTCGCCATCTGCCGCGCGACCTCGGGATCCACCGCTCCGTGCGCTGCCAGCAGGGCCCCGTCCACAGCCAACACGTCCCGCTTCAGGGGCGTGGCGTACGCCGTCACGGACCCACGGAAGGAGTGCGAAGCACCGGGTACGGAGGTGAGCTCCGCCGCGACCAGGCCGCCGGTCAGCGACTCGGCGACGGCGAGAGTCTCACCGCGTTCCACGAGCAGCTGCAGCACCCGGGCCGCGGAAGTCACCGCTCGGCCTCTGCGGAATCCGAAGCGCCGGCGGACGCGGATGCCCCGGAAGCCAGGTCGGCCGCAGCAGCCCGCTCAGCCGCCAGCCCCTTGCGCCGCAGCACAACCGCCTGACGCACATAGTCGAGCCCGGTGACGACCGTCAGCACGACGGCCACCGCCATCACCCAGAAGCGCAGCGTGGCAAGCGGGCCGGTCAGCGCCAGGACATACATCCCGACGGCCGTCCCCTGCGCCAGTGTCTTCATCTTCCCGCCGCGACTGGCCGGAATCACCGCATGCCGTATCACCCAGAACCGCATCAAGGTGATGCCGACCTCGCGGAAGAGGATCACGCCCGTGACCCACCACGGCAGATCGCCGAGGTACGACAGACAGATCAGCGCCGCACCCATGATCGCCTTGTCGGCGATCGGGTCGGCGATCTTCCCGAAGTCGGTGACCAGGTTGTACGTGCGCGCCAGGTGACCGTCGAAGAGGTCAGTGATCATGGCAATGGCGAACGCCGCCCAGGCGAACGAGCGCCAGGCCGGGTCGTAGCCGCCGTTGTGCAGCAGCAGCATGACGAAGCCGGGCACCAGCAGCAGCCGCACCATGGTCAGGATGTTGGCGATGTTCCACAGGCTGGCCTGGTTGACGGCCGCAGTGCCCAGCTTGCCGCCGCGGACCGGCTTCGTGCCGGATCCGCCTGCTGCGGATGCCGGGACTCCGGTCATCTGGCTGCCTCCGCAAGCTCGGAACACTCGGCCACCAGGTCCACTCCCTCGGTGCCCACCACCTTTGCCTCGACCATACGGCCCGGCACGAGGCCCTCGCGCCCGGTGAAGAGAACCTGGCCGTCCGTTTCGGGGGCCTGATGCGCCGCACGCCCCACCGCGCGCGGCTCGTCGTCCGTGGGGTCGACCGACTCGACCAGCACCTGGAGGGACTCTCCGAGCCGTTCCTCGGCGCGCTGGGACGTCAGCTCCTCGGCCAGCTGCGAGATGTGCGCGAGCCGCTCCGCGATGACGTCGGCGCCGAGCTTGTTCTCGTAGCCGACCGCCTCGGTGCCCTCCTCGTCGGAGTACCCGAAGACGCCGATGGCATCGAGGCGCGCACCTGTGAGGAAGCGTTCCAGCTCGGCGAGGTCGGCCTCGGTCTCCCCGGGGAAGCCCACGATGAAGTTCGACCGCGCACCGGCCTGTGGCGCCTTGCTGCGGATGGTCTCCAGGAGCTCCAGGAAGCGGTCGGTGTCCCCGAAGCGGCGCATCGCGCGCAGCACCCCGGGGGCGGAGTGCTGGAAGGAGAGATCAAAGTACGGGGCGACCTTCGGCGTCGACGTCAGTACGTCGATCAGACCGGGCCGCATCTCGGCGGGCTGCAGGTAGCTGACCCGGATCCGCTCGATCCCGTCGACGTCCGCGAGCTCCGGCAGCAGCGTCTCCAGCAGCCGGATGTCGCCGAGGTCCTTGCCGTACGAGGTGTTGTTCTCGGAGACCAGCATGACCTCCTTGACGCCCTGATCGGCCAGCCAGCGGGTCTCCTGCAGAACGTCCGAGGGGCGCCGCGAAATGAAGGAGCCGCGGAAGGACGGGATGGCGCAGAAGGAGCAGCGGCGGTCGCAGCCGGAGGCGAGCTTCACCGAGGCGACCGGGCTGGTGCCCAGCCGGCGGCGCAGCGGCGCGCGTGGCCCGGAGACCGGCGCAACCCCGTCCGGGAGGTCCGCAGGGGCCGGGACGGCTTCCTGCGCGTGCCCGGGCAGCGCGACCGCGGCGTCCTGCCGCTCGGCCGGGCTGATCGGCAGCAGCTTGCGCCGGTCACGCGGGGTGTGCGAGGCGTGGATGCCCCCGTTGAGGATGGTCTGGAGGCGGTCGGAGATGTCGGCGTAGTCGTCGAATCCGAGGACCCCGTCGGCTTCCGGCAGGGCTTCGGCAAGATCCTTGCCGTAGCGCTCGGCCATGCAGCCGACCGCGACCACGGCCTGGGTCCGGCCGTGGTCCTTCAGATCGTTGGCTTCGAGAAGAGCGTCGACGGAGTCCTTCTTGGCGGCCTCGACGAATCCGCAGGTGTTGACGACGGCGACATCCGCGTCGGAGGCATCCTCGACGAGCTCCCAGCCGTCCGCTGCCAAGCGGCCTGCGAGCTCCTCCGAGTCCACCTCGTTACGGGCGCAGCCAAGAGTGACAAGGGCGACGGTACGGCGTTCGGGCATGGGCTCAAGACTACTTTGTCCTGGCACTCACCCCGCCGAGCAGGGTTCCGCTGTTACAGGGAGTAACAATGACGCGAGCGCCCGGCAGGATTGCCGGGCGCTCGCGGTGTATACATTGCCGTCAGCCGACCTCGGGGTCGCCCTTCGTGTACGAGAGCCGCTCGACCTGGCCCGGCTGGAACTTGTCCTCGACCTTCTTGCCGTTGACGAAGAGCTCGATCGAACCGGCGTCACCGAGGACGAGGTCGATCCGCTCCTTGTCCTGGAAGGTCTTGGACTGGCCCTGCAGCAGCAGCCCGTCGAACAGCTGCCGCCCGTTGTGGTCCTTGGCAGAGATCCAGCTCTTGCCCTGAGTGGCGCTGAGCTTGACCGTGACCTTGTCCCGCGGGGCCGCGGCGATGGCGCTGTCGGACGGTACGGGCTTGGGGTCGGCGGTCTTGGTGGGCTTGGGTTTGGGGTTGGTTGTGTTGGGCGTCGAACCTTCCGCGACCTGCGTGGACGTGCCGCCGTCGTCACCACCCTTGAAGAAGGTGAAGCCGACGAAGCCGACCACGGCGACGATCGCCGCGACCATGGCCGCGGTCCAGTTGGGCCGACGGGGATCGGAACGGATCCGTTCGGCTTCGAACATCGGCGCCGCCGGCGTGGGCGCGGGACGACCGCCGTGCTCGGCGTCGTACTGCGAAACCAGCGGTTCCGGATCGATGGAGACGGCACGCGCCAAGGTGCGGATATGGCCGCGGGCGTACACGTCGCCGCCGCAGCGGGAGAAGTCGTCCTCCTCGATCGCGTGCACGATGGGGATGCGCACCCGGGTGGACGAGCTGACCTCTTCGACCGTGAGACCTGCGGCGATACGAGCCTGCTGAAGCACTCGACCGATCGAAGGCCGGTCGTCTTCGGGGGAGTTGCCGATGGACACGGGGGCGCCTTTCGAGCGTGAGCCACCTGCTGGGTGTTCAGTCTAGGGGGGGTACGAAAGGGTGAGGCAACCGGGAGCAAGGACTTTGTACGCCATCGGATTCGAACACCATCGGATGCGAACGCCGTCCCATTCGCCGGACGCCCTCTGGAAGAACATCCTGCTGTCCCTTCCCTCAACTTGACGTGCGACCCGGCGAAACGGTTGCCCATCAGACCCTTACGAAGCAGTTTCCCCGCGGATCTGTGCCAACACCTCGTCCAGTTCATCCGGCTTCACCATGACGTCGCGTGCCTTGGACCCCTCGCTCGGTCCGACGATGTTCCGCGACTCCATGAGGTCCATGAGCCGGCCGGCCTTGGCGAAGCCGACCCGCAGCTTGCGCTGGAGCATCGAGGTGGAGCCGAACTGGGTGGAGACGACCAGTTCGGCGGCCTGGCAGAGCAGATCCAGGTCGTCGCCGATGTCCTCGTCGATCTCCTTCCTCTTGGCGCCGCCGACCACCACGTCCTCGCGGAAGACGGGCGCCATCTGATCCTTGCAGTGTTGGACGATGGCCGCGACCTCGCCCTCCGTGACGAACGCGCCCTGCATGCGGGTGGGCTTGTTGGCCCCCATCGGCAGGAACAGTCCGTCCCCCTTGCCGATCAGCTTCTCGGCGCCGGGCTGGTCGAGGATGACACGGCTGTCGGCGAGCGAAGACGTCGCGAAGGCGAGCCGGGAGGGCACATTCGCCTTGATCAGACCGGTGACGACATCGACCGAGGGCCGCTGGGTGGCGAGCACGAGATGGATGCCTGCAGCGCGCGCCAGCTGGGTGATGCGGACGATGGAGTCCTCGACGTCGCGCGGAGCGACCATCATCAGGTCGGCCAGCTCGTCGACGATGACCAGCAGATACGGGTACGGGGAGAGCTCCCGCTCGCTGCCCTCCGGCAGCTTGACCTTGCCATTGCGCACGGCCTGGTTGAAGTCGTCGATGTGCCGGTATCCGAACGCGGCGAGGTCGTCGTACCGGAGATCCATCTCCCGTACGACCCACTGCAGTGCCTCGGCGGCGCGCTTCGGGTTGGTGATGATCGGCGTGATCAGGTGCGGGATGCCCTCGTACGCGGTCAGCTCGACGCGCTTGGGGTCGACCAGCACCATCCGTACGTCCTCCGGGGTCGCCCGCACCATGACCGAGGTGATCAGGCAGTTGATGCAGGACGACTTGCCGGAACCGGTCGCACCGGCCACCAGCACGTGCGGCATCTTCGCGAGGTTGGCCATCACGTAGCCGCCCTCGACGTCCTTGCCGAGCGCGACCAGCATCGGGTGGTCGTCCTCGGCCGCGTCCGCGAGCCGCAGCACATCGCCGAGGTTGACCATCTCGCGGTCGGTGTTGGGGATCTCGATGCCGACGGCGGACTTCCCCGGGATCGGGGAGATGATCCGGACGTCGGGGCTGGCGACGGCGTACGCGATGTTCTTGGCGAGCGCCGTGATCCGCTCGACCTTCACAGCCGGGCCGAGCTCCACCTCGTAGCGCGTCACCGTCGGTCCGCGGGTGAAGCCGGTGACCGCGGCATCGACCTTGAACTCGGTGAAGACGTTCGTCAGGGAGGCGACGATCGTGTCGTTGGCGGCGCTGCGGGTCTTGCCCGGACCGCCGCGTTCCAGCAGGTCGAGCGAGGGCAGCGCGTACGTGATGTCGCCGGAGAGCTGCAGCTGCTCGGCGCGGGCCGGGAGCGGCTGGGACTGCGAGCGGTCGGGAGCGGGCTTCGTCAGATCGGGTACGCCGTCGAAGAGCGCCGCACCCTTCTCCGACTTCCCCGCCCCCCGGTCCGGCTCCGCCTCCCGGGCGCCGGGCACCGGGGTGCCGGACCGCTCACGGTCCCGCTCGACGGTGACGCCCTGGGTGAGGTCGGCGACGATCGGCGAGGGCGGCATGCCGTTGAACACCGCCCCGTCGAGCGCCGCGGCCGCGGCCGCGGCGACGTCCACCGCGTCCATGGTGCGGTTCATCGCCGGCTGCACGAAGGGCCTGCGCGGCCTGCGGCGCTTGGAGAGCGCCTCGGCCTCCGCCTGCGCGGGGTCGTACTCCTCGGGCGCCTCGGAGCGGCGTGCGGAGGACCGTCGTGAGCGGGCGGGCAGCGCGTCGCGCCACTGCTCGTCGTACCGCTCGTCGTCGCTCTCGTCATCCGCCTCGGGGTCGTACTCCGGGTCGACGAGCCCCAGCTTGGAGCCGAGCAGTCGCAGCCGCTGGGGAATGGCGTTCACCGGGGTCGCGGTGACGACGAGCAGTCCGAAGACGGTGAGGAGCAGGAGCAGCGGTACGGCGAGGACCTCGCCCATGGTGTAGATCAACGGCTTGGAGGCGGCCCAGCCGATCAGGCCGCCCGCGTCCTGCATCGCCTCACTGCCGTCCCCGCGGCCCGGCGATCCGCACGCGATGTGCACCTGCCCGAGCACCCCGATGACCAGGGCGGAGAGTCCGATGACGATACGACCGTTGGCCTCGGGCTTCTCCGGGTAGAGGATCAGCCGCACGCCGATCGCGCCGAGCAGTATCGGGACGAGCAGATCGAGCCGGCCGAAGGCGCCGGTGACGAGCATCTCGACGAGGTCGCCGACGGGCCCCCGCAGATTCGACCAGGTGCCCGCGGCGACGACCAGCGCGAGGCCGAGCAGCAGAAGGGCGACGCCGTCCTTGCGGTGTGCGGGATCGAGTCCCTTGGCGCCGCGCCCTATGCCGCGGAGCATCGCGCCGACTGCATGGGCCGCACCGAGCCAGATGGCGCGCACCAGCCAGTACACACCCCCGGTGGGTGACGGTGCGGGTCTGGGCGCAGCCGCCTTCTTGGCCGACGCCTTCTTGGCCGGTGCCTTCTTCGCGGGCGCCGTCTTCTTCGCGGCGGCCTTCTTCGCGGGCGCGGCTTTCTTCGCCGGACCCGCGGTACGGCCGGGACGCTTCGCGGTGCCCGCCGTGCCCTGGGAACCCTTGCCGGACGTACGTGAGGCCATGGTGCCGAGGTTACCGGTGTCGGCGGCCGTGAACACGTGTGCCTCTGGGTTCACCCGACCGTGTCGCGGTGCAGAGGCCGGAAACTGACGCGCCCTCATCGTGGACGGACCGTCAGCGTCCCGACCTCGAACGCGGCTTGCGGGCCGGGGAGTTCCGCGGAGGACGCGTTACGAAGGAAGCGCGGCCGTGCCGCTCCCGGTGCCCGGCTCCAGCGCGTCGAGCGCACGCCGCAGTCCGGTCAGCTTCCGTTCGAGATGGGCGGCCGTGGCCACCGCCGCGGCGTCCGCCGACTCGTCGTCGAGCTGCTTGGAGAGGGCCTCCGCCTGTTCCTCGACGGCCGCGAGGCGCGCCGAGAGTTCGGCCAGCAGTCCGGCGGGCTCCTTTTCCTGGTCCGCGCTCGGCCGGCCGCCGCCCTCGAGCTGGAGCCTGAGCAGTGCGGCCTGCTCGCGCAGTTGGCAGTTCTTCGTGTAGAGCTCGACGAAGACCGAGACCTTGGCGCGCAGCACCCAGGGATCGAACGGCTTCGAGATGTAGTCCACCGCGCCCGCCGCGTACCCCCGGAAGGTGTGATGCGGACCGTGATTGATCGCGGTGAGGAAGATGATCGGGATGTCCCGGGTCCGCTCCCGCCGCTTGATATGCGCGGCGGTTTCGAAACCGTCCATGCCCGGCATCTGGACGTCCAGCAGAATGACCGCAAAGTCGTCCGTCAGCAGCGCTTTGAGCGCTTCCTCCCCTGACGATGCCCGCACCAGCGTCTGATCGAGCGCAGAGAGGATGGCCTCCAGCGCCAGCAGATTCTCCGGCCGGTCATCGACCAGGAGGATCTTGGCCTTCTGCACCATGGCCCGTCCTCCTCGCCCCGGAATTGCACCGGGCGCCGCCCCAGGGGACGACTCCCTTGCGCCGTCCGTCCTTGTGCCGGTCATGGTAGCCGCACCCCGCCCGTCACCACACCCTGTCACCGCGATGTCACTGTGCACATACCAGAAACGCGGTGGGAGACCAGAAGGTTCCCCGTCCACGGCATCCTCACACCCCTACGAGCACAGTCGATCAGCAACTTATCGCGATCCGCTCAAACGACGATCACTCTCCGCGCATCCACTGCTCCATGACCGAGAGCAGATGGTCAGGATCAACAGGCTTGGTGACATAATCGGAAGCACCGGAATCGATCGCCTTCTCCCTGTCGCCCTTCATCGCCTTCGCGGTCAGCGCGATGATGGGCAGCCCGGCGAACTGCGGCATCCGGCGGATCGCCGTCGTTGTCGCATAGCCGTCCATCTCCGGCATCATGATGTCCATCAGCACGACCGTCACATCGTCGTGTTGCTCCAGGACTTCGATACCCTCGCGCCCGTTCTCCGCGTACAGCACCGAGAGACCGTGCTGCTCCAGCACGCTGGTCAGCGCGAAGACGTTACGGATGTCGTCGTCGACGATCAGCACCTTCTCGCCGTCGAACCGGAACACCTTGCGGGCCTCGGACTCCTCCTGACCGGCCGCCGCCCACGACTCCTGGGGCGGCGCGGTCGGCGCGGTGCTCCTCGGCGACAGCGCGGGCCTCTGCTCCCGTCCGCCGAGCGCCTTGCGGCGATGCCGGAACAGCCCTGCGGAACCGATCCGATCGCGCAGCGGCGCCGACAGACCGGTGCCCGCCCCCGCCTCCGGAATCAGCCCTTCCTCGACCGCCTGGCCATGCGTCTCGATGGGACCGGGACCGATCTGCGGGTAGCCCTGCGGCGGCAGCTCACTGGGGTGCAGCGGCAGATACAGCGTGAAGGTCGAGCCACGACCCGGCTCGCTCGCCGCATGGATCTCGCCGCCCAGCAGCCGGGCGATCTCCCGGCTGATCGACAGCCCGAGCCCCGTACCGCCGTACTTGCGGCTCGTCGTACCGTCCGCCTGCTTGAACGCCTCGAAGATCACCAGCATCTTGCTGGACGCGATCCCGATACCGGTGTCGGTGACCGAGAACGCGATCAGATCTGCGTCGGCGTCGCGCAGCGAACCGGCTTCGAGGAGCTGCTCACGGATGGCATTCGGCACATCGGCGCCGGCAGGCCGGATCACCAGCTCGACGGCGCCGCTGTCGGTGAACTTCACCGCGTTGGACAGCAGGTTGCGCAGCACCTGCAGCAGCCGCTGTTCGTCCGTGTGCAGCGTCGCAGGCAGCTCCGGCGACACCCGTACGGAGAAGTCGAGCCCCTTCTCCGCGGTGAGCGGCCGGAACGTCGCCTCCACATAGTCGACCAGCTGGACCAGCGCGATCCGGGTCGGGCTGACGTCCATCTTGCCCGCCTCGACCTTCGACAGATCGAGAATGTCGTTGATCAGCTGGAGCAGATCGGAACCGGCCCCGTGGATCGTCTCGGCGAACTCCACCTGCTTCGGCGAGAGATTGCCCTCGGCGTTGTCCGCGAGCAACTTGGCCAGGATGAGCAGCGAGTTGAGCGGCGTACGCAGCTCGTGCGACATGTTCGCCAGGAATTCGGACTTGTAGCGCATCGAGACCGCGAGCTGCTCGGCGCGCTCCTCCAGAACCTGCCGGGCCTCCTCGATCTCGGTGTTCTTCACCTCGATGTCACGGTTCTGCTGGGCCAGCAGCTCGGCCTTCTCCTCCAGTTCGGCGTTGGAGGCCTGCAGCGCCTTCTGCCGGTTCTCCAACTCCTCCGAGCGGTCCCGCAGTTGCTCGGTCAGCTCCTGCGACTGCTCCAGGAGCTTCTCCGTCTTGGTGTTGACACTGATCGTGTTGACGCTCGTCGCGATCATCTCGGCGAGCTGATTGAGGAAGTCCCGCTGAATGTGGGTGAACGGCTGGAACGAGGCCAGCTCGATCACACCGAGGACCTGCCCCTCGAAGAGCACCGGCAGCACGATCACATGCGCGGGCGGTGCCTCGCCGAGCCCCGAGGAGATCCTCAGATAACCCGGCGGCACGTTGTCCACCTGGATCGTCCGCTTCTCCTCCGCCGCCGTGCCGATGAGCGTCTCGCCCGGCCGGAACGACGTCGGCATCGATCCCGCGGAGTAGCCGTAGCTGCCCCGCATCCGGAGCACATAGGCGCCTTCCTTGTCGGCGTCCGCCCCCACCGCCTCGATGTCGCCGGTCGGCACGGCCAGGAAGAACGCCCCGTGCTGCGCCGAGACGACCGGGGTCAGCTCGCTCATGATCAGCGAAGCGACGTCGTCGAGATCGCGACGCCCCTGCATCAGACCGGAGATCCGGGCAAGGTTGCCCTTGAGCCAGTCCTGCTCCTTGTTGGTGGCCGTGGTGTCGCGCAGGTTGGCGATCATCGTGTTGATGTTGTCCTGCAGGGCCTGGATCTCGCCGGCCGCGTCCACGTCGATCTTGAGGTTGAGATCGCCGCGGGTCACCGCGGTGGCGACGGCCGCGATGGCTCGCACCTGACGGGTCAGGTTCCCGGCCATCTCGTTCACGGACTCGGTGAGGTCGCGCCAGGTGCCGTCCACGTCCCGGACCCGGGCCTGACCGCCCAGCTGCCCCTCGGTGCCCACCTCACGGGCCACCCGGGTCACCTGCTCGGCGAAGGACGACAGCTGGTCGACCATCGTGTTGATGGTGTTCTTCAGCTCCAGGATCTCGCCGCGGGCATCGATGTCGATCTTCTTGGTGAGATCGCCCTTGGCGATGGCTGTGGTGACCGTGGCGATCTGGCGCACCTGACCGGTGAGGTTGGACGCCATCGAGTTCACCGACTCGGTCAGGTCCTTCCACGTACCGGAGACGCCCGGGACCCGCGCCTGACCGCCCAGCTCACCCTCCGTGCCCACCTCACGGGCGACTCGCGTCACCTCGTCGGCGAACGACGACAGCGTCGTCACCATCGTGTTGACGGTGTCGGCGAGCTCGGCGACCTCGCCGCGGGCCTCGACGGTGACCTTCTTGGTGAGGTCGCCGTTGGCAACCGCGGACGAGACCCGGGAGATGTTCCGCACCTGGCTGGTCAGGTTGTTGGCCATCAGGTTGACGTTGTCGCTGAGGTCCTTCCAGATTCCCGTCGCACCTCGCACCCGGGCCTGGCCGCCCAGGATGCCCTCGGTGCCCACCTCGCGCGCGACTCGCGTCACCTCGTCGGCGAAGTTGAGGAGCTGGTCGACCATCGTGTTGACGGTCGTCACCAGTTCGAGGATCTCGCCCTTGGCGTCGACGGTGATCTTCTTTGAGAGATCGCCCTTGGCGACCGCGGTGGTGACCTCGGCGATATTGCGGACCTGCAGGGTCAGGTTGTTCGCCATGCCGTTGACGGACTGGGTGAGGTCCTTCCAGGTACCGGACACGCCCTGCACCTCGGCCTGACCACCCAGAATGCCTGCCGTGCCCACCTCACGGGCGACCCGCGTGACCTGCTCCGCAAAGTTCGACAGCTGGTCCACCATCGTGTTGAGGGTGTTCTTCAGCTCCAGGATCTCGCCGCGGGCGTCCACATCGATCTTCTGCGACAGGTCACCGCGCGCCACCGCGGTCGCGACCTGCGCGATGTTACGCACCTGAGCGGTGAGGTTCCCCGCCATGCCGTTCACCGAATCGGTCAGATCGCGCCACACACCGGCCACGCCGGGCACCTGCGCCTGGCCGCCGAGCCGCCCGTCCGTGCCCACCTCACGGGCCACCCGGGTCACCTGCTCGGCGAAGGCGGAGAGCTGGTCGACCATCGTGTTGATGGTGTTCTTCAGCTCGAGGATCTCGCCGCGGGCGTCCACGTCGATCTTCTGCGAGAGATCGCCCCGCGCGACCGCAGTCGTCACCTGGGCGATCTGACGCACCTGCGAGGTCAGGTTCCCCGCCATGAAGTTGACGGAGTCGGTGAGTTCCTTCCACGTACCGGAGACACCGTCGACCCGCGCCTGGCCGCCGAGCCGGCCCTCCGTGCCCACGTCCCGCGCCATCCGTGTCACCTGGTCGGCGAAGGACGACAGCTGCGCCACCATCGTGTTGACGGTGTTCTTCAGCTCCAGCATCTCGCCGGCCACATCCACGGTGACCTTCTGCGACAGATCGCCGTTCGCCACCGCCGTCGTCACCTGCGCGATGTCCCGCACCTGACCCGTCAGGTTCCGGAACGCCGTGTTCACCGAATCGGTGAGGTCCTTCCACGTACCCGCCGCACCCGGCACCTCGGCCTGTCCGCCCAGCCGGCCCTCGACACCGACCTCCCGGGCGACCCGGGTCACCTCGGAACCGAAGGACTGCAGCTGGTCCACCATCGTGTTGACGGTGTTCTTCAGCTCCAGCATCTCGCCGGCCACATCGACCGTGACCTTCTGCGTCATGTCGCCGCTGGCCACCGCGGTGGTCACCTGCGCGATGTCCCGCACCTGCGTCGTCAGGTTCCGGAAGACCGTGTTCACCGAATCGGTGAGGTCCTTCCACGTACCCGCCGCACCCGGCACCTGCGCCTGACCGCCGAGCAGACCCTCGCCCCCGACCTCGCTCGCCACCCGCGTCACTTCGTCCGCGAAGGTCCGCAGCGTCTCAGTCATCTGGTTGATCGTCTCGGCGAGCTGCGCCACCTCGCCGCGGGCACTGACCGTGACCTTCTGCGACAGGTCACCATTGGCGACCGCCGTCGTCACCTCGGCGATTCCGCGCACCTGCGAGGTGAGGTTTCCGGCCATCGTGTTGACGGAGTCGGTGAGGTCCTTCCACACCCCGGCCACACCGGGCACCGTCGCCTGACCGCCCAGCTCGCCCTCCGTGCCCACCTCACGGGCGACCCGGGTCACCTCGGAGGAGAACGACGACAGCTGGTCGACCATCGTGTTGACGGTGTTCTTCAACTGGAGCATCTCGCCGGCCACATGGACGGTGACCTTCCGCGACAGATCACCCTTGGCGACCGCCGTCGTCACCAACGCGATGTCCCGCACCTGCGCGGTGAGCCGGTACGCCATGGTGTTGACGGAGTCCGTGAGGTCCTTCCAGGAACCGGACATTCCGCGCACCTGGGCCTGCCCGCCCAGCTTGCCCTCGGTACCCACCTCGACCGCCACCCGCGTCACCTGCTCGGTGAACGCCGACAGCTGGTCGACCAGGTTGTTGACCGTACGGGCCACCTTGAGGAACTCGCCACGCAGCGGTCGCACGGTCTCGTCGGCCGTGTGCGACCGGAGCTCCATCCGCTGTTCGAGATCACCGTCGGCAACCGCCGAGAGCACCCGCCCGACCTCCGACACCGGCCGCGCCAGGTCGTCGACCAGCTCGTTCGAGGCATCGATGGCGGCGGCCCAGGAGCCCTCGCAGGCCCCCGTCTCCAGCCGCTCGGTCAGCTTCCCCTCGCGCCCGACCACGCGA
Source organism: Streptomyces sp. NPDC002206 (assembly GCF_053593595.1). Classification (NCBI taxonomy): domain Bacteria; kingdom Bacillati; phylum Actinomycetota; class Actinomycetes; order Kitasatosporales; family Streptomycetaceae; genus Streptomyces; species Streptomyces sp. NPDC002206. The sequence continues at coordinate 3,686 of NZ_JBSFCW010000032.1, read as the reverse complement.
CGTACACGTGCCAGTTCGCCGGTGAGGTGAAGATTACGGTCGGCGACCTCGTTGAAGACCGCCGCGAGCTCCGTCATCACGCCGTCGCCCGAGACGGTCAGCCGCCGGCGGAAGTTCCCGTCGCGCATCGCCACCAGGCCCGCGAGCAGTCTGTTGAGCGCCGCAGCATCGACGTCGATCGTTCCATTGCGCTGTTTCTTCACGGACTGTCCGCCTTTTGTGCGCGTGCTTGATCCCCGCGCCGCCACGCCAGACTCCACCGTGTCCCTCCCGCAGGGGTTGACCGTATCGCTCGGGCCTTTGCCTGGGAGCTTGCCCAGTTCCACATCGGCTCACCGCCACTGCCCACCGTTGACGGGTGACCATGCGGACGTCAAATCGTTGAAACGTACCAGGCCGAAACATATCGAGGTGGAACCTCCAACGGTTGTCCCTCATCCCTCCGTTGGGAAGCCCACACTTGTCCACTCATCGACCACATCCTGGTCGCCCTTGTCCGAACTCGGCCCTCGTGTACCCGGAACCGAGACCGAGCGTCTAGCCTGGCTAAGCGAATCGAAGCGGCGAGAAACGGGCACAGGACTCGGGGAAGCGACGAGACACCATATGGGGAGTGCTGTGATCACCGCGCGCGCGGCTGCCACCTTCGACCCGGTCGGGCGCTCCGTCGCGACCGCCCGCGCCTTCGTGCGTGACACCCTTCAGGGCTGGGGGTACACCGACATCGTGGACGACGCGGTCGTCCTCACCAGCGAGCTCGTGACCAACGCGGTGGTGCACGCAGGCACCGCCGCCGATGTGCTGTGTCTGCGCACCGAGGACGGCGTCCGGGTCGAGGTCTCCGACCACTATCCGGAACGGGAGATCCCGCTCCAGAGCACCGGCCTGGACTTCGGCAGCCCGGACCGGGAGAGCGGCCGCGGTCTGCTGCTCTGCGCGGCGCTCGCTTCCCGGTGGGGCGTCGAGTACACCCCGACGCACAAACACGTCTGGTTCCAGCTCGATCTCCCCGAACGCCCGGTAGGCATCCGCTCCGCCGGCCCCCTGCTCCCCATCGATCTCCTCCCGGTGGCCGACGAGCGCATCCGGGTCGCCGTCGTCCAGATCGACAGCTCCGGTTCCATCGCCGCCTGGAACGACGACTGCGCGTTCCTCTTCGGCTACAGCGCGGATCAGGTCACCGGTAAGCAACTCACCGACTTCATGGCGTGGCCGCACACCCCCGGCACCAACACGGGCATCGCCGACGCTCTCCAGCTCTCCCGCTGGGAGGGCAGTTACGGGATCCGGGGCGCCGACGGCCGCACCATCCCGGTCTATGCCTCACACCTCAGAGTCCGCGACACCCACGGCGAACCGTCGACAGTCTGTCTGCTCGTCCGCGACTACGAGCGCGCCGTGCTGCAGTCCCCGGTCCGCACCCCCGTCTCCGACCTCGGCGCCGAGAGCCGCGCCACGGACCCGTTCGAGGTCTTCATCGGCTCCCCCGCCCCCGACGACCTCGACGGACTGCTCCAGCGCACCGTCGAGCGGGCCCGCGACATGCTCGACGCGGATTCGGCATTCCTGCTGCTGGCCACGGACGACGAGACGGAGCTGGAGGTACGGGCCACGACCGGCCTCCCGTCCGCCCGTCAGCGCTTCGCCCGAGTCCCCGTCGAAGCCGGCACCGGACGGTACGGCTCCGCCCGGATGCCCGCCGTCCACGAGGACCTCACCGCCGTACCCGGGGCCGTACCCCTGCTCGGCGACACCGGCATGCGCTCCGTCGTCACCGTCCCGCTCAAGGTCGAAGGCCGACTCACCGGCTCACTCGGTGTCGCCGCCGAAGCACCGGGCCGGTACACCAACGAGGAAGCCCTGCGCCTCCAGTTCGCCGCGGACCGCATCGCACTTGCCGTCGAATCGGCCCGCCTCGGCGAACTCGAACGGCTCCGCCGCGGTTCGCTGTCCTTCCTCGTCGAGGCCTCCGACCTCCTGGCCGGCACACTCGACCGGGACCAGACACTGGCGCTGATGGCCCAGATGACGGTCCCCACCCTGGCCACCTGGTGCGCCGTCTACACGATCGCCGACCAGTCCTCGGAGCCGTACCTCTCCTATGTGCTGCACGAGGACGAGGAGCTCATCGACGGCCTCAAGGCGCTGCTCTCCAAGATCTCACCGCCGGACCCCGTGCCGACACCTGGCGCCCGGGTCTGGGCCGCACCCTCCGAGGCCGCCCACGAGGCGGCCCTGCGCACCTCCATGCGCAGCCTCAGCCTCAGCGAGTCCACCGCTCTCGGCGCCGGCATCCGCTCGACGCTGGCCACCGCAGCCGCGGTGGGCGGCGAGACGGTGGTCCTGCCGCTCGTCGCCCGGAACCGCGTCATCGGCATGCTCACGCTCGGCAAACCGTCCGACGACCACTTCCGCCAGGAGATCCTCGAACTGGCCGAGGACCTGTCCCGCCGTGCCGCCCTCGCCCTCGACAACGCCCGTCTCTACTCGGAGCGCATGGCGATCAGTCAGTCCCTGCAGCGCAGCCTGCTTCCGCCGGGCCTCCCCGATGTCCCCAATGTCGAGATCGAGGTCATCTACCGAGCGGCCGGCGAGGGCAACGAGGTCGGCGGCGACTTCTACGACGTCTTCCCGATCCGCGACGGCGCATACGGCTTCGCCATCGGTGACGTCTGCGGTACGGGCCCGGAGGCCGCGGCCGTCACGGGCCTCGCCCGCCACGCCCTGCGCCTGCTCGCCCGAGAGGGCTTCGGCGGCCCGGCCGTCCTCGAACGTCTCAACGCCGCAATCCTCGACGAGGGCTCCCGCAGCCGCTTCCTCACCCTCCTCTACGGAGAGCTGTGGCCCCAGAAGGACGGCAGCGCCCTCCTCAAGGTGGTGTGCGCCGGGCATCCCCTGCCACTGCGCCTGCGCCAGGACGGCACGGTCGAGGCAGCAGCCGAACCACAGCCGCTGCTGGGCGTCATCGAGGACCTCGAACTGTACGAGCAGACGGTCACCCTCAGCCCCGGCGATGTGCTGCTCTGCGTGACCGACGGCGTGACAGAACGCCGTGAAGGTACCCGCATGCTGGGGGACGACGGCCTGGCCGACGTCCTCACCACGTGTACGGGCCTCACGGCCGGAGCGGTGGCGTCCCGTGTCCTGCGGGCCGTCGAACGCTTCGCCGCCGAACCGGCCTCCGACGACATGGCCATCCTGGCGATGCGAGTGCCGGAACCGCCCACGGCCTGACGGCGACTCATCGATGAGCTGGTCGCCGCCCCCGGCACCGGCAATCCGGACCACCTCCAGGAGAGTGAACCTGAAGGCTCAGATAATGCGAAAGGCCCCCGCCTATGGCGGGGGCCTTTCGCATTATCTGAGCCCCAATACGGAATCGAACCGTAGACCTTCTCCTTACCATGGAGACGCTCTACCGACTGAGCTATTGGGGCCTGCTGCGCGGTGACAACGAGGTAGAGCATACCCCGAACTCGGGGATATTCATAACCACGCGCAGCCTAAGTCCAAACCTTCTCACCGGCACCTGGCTTCGCCTGCCCCGCGGTCCGATACAGCGATCGTGCGCCCCGGTGAGCCGGCATCCGATAAACGCAGAAAAGCCCCGCACCAGAGGTGCGGGGCTTTCCCGGAATAATTGTTCGGCGGCGTCCTACTCTCCCACAGGGTCCCCCCTGCAGTAC
>NZ_JBSFCW010000031.1:0-77642 GCF_053593595.1 Streptomyces sp. NPDC002206 | reverse complement strand
CTGTACCCGCCCGGCCCGTGCCAGTGAGACCAGCGATTCGCCGCCCAGGTACACCGATCCCAGCTCCCGTACGGAAAGCGCCAGATCCGCCGGATTCACCGGAGTCGTACCAGCCGGACGTACCGGTCTTGTTCGTCCCGAAGTAGACGTACCACCGCAGGGAGTCCCGATTCTTGGCCGAGGCGGAGTTGTTGCCGACCCGCTGACCGGAGTTGCCGATGAAGTAGTTGTCGTTGAGGTTGAGGTCCGCGTAGTACATGTCCCAGATGCCGTTCGCATAGTTCGGGTTGTACCAGAGGCAGAACTCGCCCGACTCACACACGCCATTGTGCTCCGTGGCACTCGCGGGGGCCGCAAGACCGGCAATGGACATTCCAGCCACAGCCGCGGCAGCAAAGAACTTGGCCAGCTTCATTTTCTCCCCTTCTCGATCGATACCGAAACACGCAATCCAACCGAATCACCGAATTGTGAAGCCGGTTGAACCGCACCTTCACAGAGATTGCCACCGCTGTTCACAGGCAGCTACCTTGTTCGAGCTCTGTTGAAACGGGCACCTCACGTGAAGGAGTACTGTGCTCCGCATTCACTTCTCCGGACCCGATCTCGGCCGGACCCGCCTGACCGCCGAGCCCGATCCCCTGTGGGAGACAGCGGCCTCACTCCACCGCCTCCAGACCAAGCGCGGCCGCGGGACCTACGCCGCATGGCTGCGCTTCGCCTGCGAAAAGCTGAACGATCCCGCACTGGCGCGTACGGTGCGGCATTTGCTGCTGCCACTGTTTCCGCGCGCCGCCTACTTTCCGGATTTCCTCACGCCCGCCGCCGCGAGCGAGGGGCTTTCTCCCGGTCTCGAAGCCATCCGCGCCACCCCGTCCGCCCGGGTGGCGGCCGAACTCGATCAGCTGACCAGAGTGGTGACCGCGACTCCGCGCGGACTGACTCGGCTGGCCGCCGCTGAACACAGGAACGAGCTGACCGCAGGGCTGAGGGCGTACTACGACGCGCTCATCGCGCCGCACGAGGCGACCATTCGCACCCGCATCGAGGCCGAGCGGGTCTTCCGCACCCGTTCCCTGCTGGGAAGAGGAGTCGAGGACATGCTGTCCGGCCTGGGTCCGGGCTTTCGCTGGCGCAGCCCCGTCCTCGAGGCGGACCACCCCACTGTCGACGCGGACCTGCATCTGGGCGGCAGAGGACTGCGGTTGGTGCCCTCGTACTTCTGCTGGGGTTCAGCCGTGGTGCTGGCCGACCCCGAGTTACCGCCCGTTCTGGTCTACCCGATGCGCCACGAGCGGGTGGCCGCAACGGCAGACAACGCCGACGGCGACGCGGTCCCGCTGACCACGCTGCTGGGGCGTACTCGTGCACTTGTGCTGCGTGCCTCCGCCACGGGGGCCACCGGGAGCGAACTGGCCCGTTCTCTGGGCATATCCCCTGGCACCGTCACCTTCCACACCCAGGCGCTGCGCGACTCGCAGTTGATCGCCAGCGTCCGCTACGCCACCACCGTGCTGCACACGCTCACGCCGCTCGGCTTGGCCCTGCTCGCCGCCAACGCGACCCGGGCCAGGGCCGATGGCGGCGGTCGTCGGACTTCGAGGCCTGCCGCAGGAATGGATCTCGATCACGAGTAATCATGTGCGGTGGAGCAGCGGTGACCGGCCCACCGGGCAGAAGAGCCTGCTGCTCCGCAGTGCGCGCGACGCGGCGAGCACACATATTCTGGACAGCATCAAGACGGAACGCTGGGGCGCGTGCCGTTCAACCGATGCCCACGTCATACCTGTCGGACGTGCACGCCCGCCGCGGCCAGTGCGTCGACCTCGCCCTCGGGCGCGGTCTCGTCGGTGACAACGGCGTGCAGTGCGGTGGCGGGCGCGACGAAGGCAAGGGCGGTACGGGAGAACTTCGCGCCGTCCGTGACCGCGATGACCCGGCGGGCCGATGCGATCGCGGCCCGCTTGGTGGCGGCGTCGTCCAAGTCGTACGCGGTCAGGCCGTTCGCCGCGTTCAGTCCGCAGCAGCCGATGACCGCGGTGTCGAAACGCAGGGCGGCCAGCGATGCCTCGGCGAGCGGGCCGGTGAGTGCGAGCTCGCCCCGCCGGGGGCGGCCGCCAGGCACCAGCAGCGTGAGGTCCGGCGCTCCGGTCAGTGCGTTCACCGCGTGCAGAGAAAGGGGCATGACCGTCAGGCGCCGGCGTTCCAGCGCGCGGGCCACTTCCAGGCAGGTGGTGCCGCTGTCGAGGACCACGGATTCCCCGTCGGCGATCAGCCCGGCGACCTCGGAGGCAATGCGTCGCTTGGCCTCCAGTCCCTCCGTCGCCCGCAGCCCGAAGGGGGGTTCGTCGCCGCGCAGCAGCAGGCTCCTCGCTCCTCCTCGGTACCGCTCCAGAATGCCCTGCTCGGCCAGGGTCTCCAGATCACGGCGGATGGTCATCTCCGACGCACCGGTCAGGGCGGCCAGTTCCGCGACGCCGGCACTGCCCGCTCCGCGTACCGCCTCGGTGATCCGTCTCAGTCGATCCGTACTCGCCACATCAGCGATAGAACATCACCGATGTTCAAAACGCAAGCTTTCAAACATCAGAAATGTTCGTTATGTTCATCGGCATGGAGAGATCGCTGCGGACCGGCCGACTGGTCACTACCGTCTACTTCGCCCTGAACGGCTTCGTCCTGGGGATGTGGGTCGTCCACATCCCTGCCGTCGAGCGCCACGTGGGCATCAGTCATGCCGTGCTCGGCTGGCTGCTGCTGCTCCTCGGCGCGGGAGCCTTCGCGGGGATGCGGATCACGGGCCCGCTCACCGATCGGTGGGGCGCCCGCACCGTCGTACCGCTCAGCGCAGCACTGTGCAGCGCAGCCGTGATCCTGCCGGGCCTGGCCACGGACGCGTGGACACTGGGAGCAGCACTTGCGCTGCTCGGACTCGGCAACGGCTGTCTGGACGTCAGCATGAACGCCCACGCCATCCAGGTCGAGCGGGGCTACCGACGTCCCGTCATGTCCGCCTTCCACGCCACGTTCTCCATCGGTGGCGTCCTTGCCGCGCTGCTCGGCGCGCGCACGCTCAGCTGGGGCTGGAGCCCGGCGGTGACGCTCGGCTCGGTGGCCGTTCTCGGTCTCGCCGTGGCCGCGCTCGCCGCCCGCGGGCTCCTGCCGGCCGAGCACACCCCCTCGTCTGCCGCGGAGGCCCCCGCCGGTGTGACGCAACCGGTGCACCGGACATCCCGCCGCATCTGGGCGCTGGCCGCGCTCGCGCTGATGCTCATGCTCTGCGAAGGCGTGGCCAACGACTGGAGCACTCTGCATCTGCGGGATGTCCTGAACGCCTCCGCCGCCATCGCCGCTCTCGCCTACGGTGCGTTCTCGACCGCCATGACCGTCGGTCGACTGCTGGCCGACCGAGTGGCCATGCGCTTCGGGCCGGTGGCCATCCTCCGCTACGGGGCGGCCCTGGCCGCGATCGGTCTGACGACGGCTACGTTCTCCACGTGGATCCCGCTGGCCCTGGCCGGCTGGGCCGTGTTCGGGGCCGGACTGTCCGGCTGCATCCCCCAGCTCTTCAGCGCCGCAGGCAACGTCGATCCGAGCGCCGCCGGAACGAATGTCTCGCGCGTCGCCGGCCTGGGCTATCTCGGCATGCTCGCCGGCCCCGCCGTCATCGGCCCGCTGACGCATTTCATGCCGCTCAACCTGACCTTTCTGCTGCCTCTCGGGTTCTGCGTCGTGGCCGTGTGCTCGGCCCACGTACTCCGCTCGCCGCGTACCGCTCCCAGTCGTCTGGAGGCCGAGGCGGCCTGACCGGAACCGACCACGCGAGCCCGGGGCGCAGCACACAGTGCCGCGGTGTATCCACTGCGCTGACGACGTAGCGGGCGCAGCCCGAGCCGCTTCCCGGTGAGGCCCCGACTCCCCTGTCCCGCCCGACAAACTCGTCGTGTCACGGCACTAGGAACTGATAGGCCCTCTCGCTACCCTCCGCGCATGATTTCCACGGTTGTCTGGGGCACGGGCAACGTCGGCCGCGCCGCAATCCGCGCTGTCGAGGCCCACCCGGCGCTCGAACTCACCGCCGTGCTCGTCCACAACTCCGACAAGGTGGGACGTGACGCGGGCGATCTCGGTGGGCTCGGTCGCCCGCTGGGGGTCGTGGCGAACGACGACGTCGATGCCGTGCTGGCCACCGGCCCCCGGGCCGTGGTCTACGCCGCGTCCGGCGACATCCGCCCCGACGAGGCTCTCGCCGACATCGGCAGGGCGATCCGGGCCGGGGCCGTGGTCGTCACCCCCGCGCTGTACGCCCTGTACGACCAGCTGGGCGCCCCGCCGGAGCTGCGGGATCCGGTGCTGGCCGCCATCGCGGACGGTGGCGGTTCGCTGTTCGTCTCCGGTGTCGACCCCGGCTGGGGCAATGACGTACTCCCGTTGCTGATCAGCGGACTCGGCACCTCCGTCGACGTGATCCGCTGTCAGGAGATCTTCGACTACTCCACCTACGAGCAGGAGGAATCGGTCCGGTACCTGGTCGGCATGGGCCAGCCGATGGAGTACGAACCGCTGATGCTCGCACCGACCGTCCCGACCATGGTCTGGGGTGGGCAGATACGACTGATGGCCAGGGCTCTGGGAGCCGAACTCGACGACATCCGCGAGACGTTGGACCGGCGCGCGCTCGACGCCACGGTGAGCACCAGGACGATGGGCTCGTTCGAGGCCGGCACCCAGGGCGCGGTGCGGTTCGAAGTGCAGGGCATCGTCGGGGGCGAACCCCGCATCGTCATCGAGCACATCACGCGCATTCACCCCTCCTGCGCACCGGACTGGCCGACGCCGCCCGACGGCGACGGCGCGCATCGAGTGATCATCGAGGGCCGCCCGCGCATCGAGGTCACGGTCGAGGCCACCGACGAGGGCGAGAACAGATCCGCGGGCGGGAACGCCACCGCGGTGGGCCGGCTCGTGAGCGCCATCGACTGGCTCGTGAACGCGGAACCAGGACTCTACGACGCGCTCGACGTCCCGCTGCGCCCCGCAGTCGGCAGGCTCGGAAGGAGACAACCTTGAACATCGACATCCCCGAGGGCAAGGACGCGATCGAGTACGTGTGGGGCGAGATGGTGCCCGGGATCGGGATCGCCGCATCGAACTTCTCGCTGGCGGTGTACGCCCATACGACCCTGGGACTTCGGGAGTTCGAAGCCGCGCGGTTGCGGATCGCCCAGATCAACGGGTGTGTCTTCTGTCTCGACTGGCGGACCGAACGGGACGGCGTGAAGGTCGAGGAGGGTTTCGCCGACGCGGTGACCCAGTGGCGTACCACCGACGTTTTCGACGACCGGACCCGGTTGGCCGCCGAATACGCCGAGCGGTACGTCCTCGATCACCACAACCTCGACGACGCGTTCTGGTCCCGGATGAGCGCGCACTACAGCCAGTTGGAAATCGTGGAGCTGAGCATGAGCATCGGATCATGGCTGGCGTTCGGCAGGCTCAACCATGTGCTGGGCCTCGACACCGTGTGCGCGCTGCCCGGCCGTTGATCGTCACAGGTCGGTGGCGATGATCTTCTCGATGTTCCGTTCGGCGAGCGCGGTGACGGTGACGAACGGATTGACGCTGGTGTTGCCGGGGATCAGCGAGCCGTCGATGACGTACAGGCCGGAGTAACCGTGCAGGCGGCCGTAGTTGTCGGTGGCCCGGTTCAGCACCGCGCCGCCGAGCGGGTGGTACGTGAGGTGGTCGCCCCAGATCTTGTAGGTACCGAAGAGATCGGTCCGGTAGATCGTCCCCTCCTTCTGGTTGATCCTGTCGAAGATCGTCCTGGCGGCGTCGATGGACGGCTGTTTCCAGGCGGTCTGCCAGTTCAGGTCGACCTTGTCCGTCGCGGCGTTCCAGGTGAACTCGGCCCGGTTCGGGTTCTTGGTGATGGACAGGTAGAACGAGGCGAACGTCTCGATCCCGGTGGGCAACGGGGCGACCTCGGCGAACGCGCCACCGGCAGCCCAGTTGTCGATGCCGCCGGTGGGAATGGACGCCTGGAGGCTGCCGGTCGGGTCCCACAGATGGTTGGCCCGGCCGCACATGACGTTGCCGTTGTCGCCCCACCCTTTGCCGATCTCGTCGTTCAGGCCGGGGAGCGCGCCGGTGGCCTTCAGCTTGACCAGCAGCTTGCTGGTGCCCACGCTGCCGGCCGCGAAGAACACCCGGTCCGCGGTCACCGTCTTGGTGGCCGTGGTGGCACCGCCGGTGTCGATCTGGTCGATGACGACCGTGTAGCCGCCGCCTGTCGCCGGTGCGACCGAAGTGACCTTGTGCAGCGGCGAGATGGCGACCCTGCCGGTGGCCCTGATCCGGTCGATGTACGTCTTCTGCAGCGACTTCTTGCCGTAGTTGTTGCCGTACAGGATCTCGCCGGCCAGCGCCGACCTGGGGACGGTTCCGGCCTCTTCCTGCTTCATGTAGTCCCAGTCGTACACGGTGGGCACGAAGACGAACGGGAAGCCGGCACGCTGGGCCTGCTTGCGGCCGACCCGGGCGTACTGGTAGCACGCGGCGGTCTCGAACCAGGCAGGATCAATGGTGCCGACGCCGAGCCCGGCGTTGGCGCGCGGGTAGTAGATCCCGTACATCTCGTCGGCATCCACCGACGGGAGTACGGCTCCGAAGTTCTCGCGCTTGGGGGTGACGGCCATGCCACCGTTGACCAGCGAGCCGCCGCCGACGCCGCGGCCCTGGTAGACGGTGATCCCGCTGAACTCCTCGGCGTCGAGGATCCCGGTGCTGCGGGTGACGTTCTTGTCGATGGGGAAGCCGAGGAAGTTGCTGAGGGGCTGCTTGGTCCTGGTGCGGAGCCAGTACGACCGGCTGTCCGGGGAGGTCGTGTTGGCGAAGATCTTGCCGTCCGGGCCGGGGGTGTCCCAGGCCATGCCCATTTCGATCATGTGCACGTCGACGCCCGACTGGGCGAGACGCAGGGCGGCGACGGATCCGCCGTATCCGGTGCCGATCACGAGGGCCGGGACATGGGCCCCGGAGCCGATCGGAGCGGCTGCGGAGCCGACCCCGGCCTGGGCCGGGGTGCTGTGACCCGCAAGGGCCACGGCCCCTAAAATAGAACCAGTTCCTGTGATGAACCTTCGACGCGAAACGCCCTTGGGGCCTGCATCATGCATGGTAGAGTCACTCATGTGACACGCCTCACTCTCTACAGAGTGAAACTGGTTCTACTGCCGTTTGCGCGTTAAGTCACTACATACCTGTGGGTAATTTGGGCCCGCTCGGGGCATACCCCGGATACGCCCACGCCGGGCGTCAGCGCGCAGCGGGCCGGTCCCGGCGATGTGCCGCTCGACCGGCGCGGAGCGTCGACTCATGACCGGACGGCAGGAGGACAGGACCGACGACAGCGTCTGGGCCGTGACCTGTTTCGTCACCCGCAAGGGCTTCCGTCTGCGCGGCATCACGTACGCACTCGCGCGCGCCACGATCGGCTTCGCGCGCGACCCCGGGGCCCGCGCACTCGACGGCTACCGGTGATCACGCGGCCAGGGGTGGAAATCACCTGGGACGAACCCCACGTCGCCACCCGTGGCGTCTTCCACGCAGGGTTCGTCGAGGCGAGCACGCCCGCACTCGGGCGGGAGTTTCGGGCATGACCGGGCCATGCCCCTGATCGGGCGGAGACAGGAACGGGTGGCGAGGGCCCCTCGGACCCTCGCCACCCGTCACTCCTGAACCGGAATCAACGCAACCGGGTGTCAGTAGGCCCCGAACACGTTGTCGATCGAACCGTACTTGGCGGCGGCGTAGTTGCACGCAGCCGTGATGTTGGCGACCGGGTCGTAGATGTCCATCGACGTGCCGGACACGTGGTAGGCCTTGAACGTGGGGTCGATGACCTGCAGGAGCCCCTTGGACGGCGTGCCCTTGGCGGCGTTCGAGTCCCAGTTGTTGATGGCCCGGGGGTTGCCCGAGGACTCGCGCATGATGTTGCGGTGGATGCCGTCGTAGCTGCCGGGGATGCCGTGCTGGGCCATGACGGCCAGCGACTCCTTGATCCAGCCGTCGAGGTTGTTCGTGTACGTCACGGGCTTCGCAGTGGCAGGAGCGGCACTGCTCGCGGCCGGCTTGGACTCGACAGCCGTGGACCCGGCCTTGGCGCCGATGGTCAGCTTCATGCCCGGGCGGATCCGGGCGGGGTCGGCTCCGATGACCTGACGGTTGTCCTGGTACAGCTGCTGCCAGCCGCCGGTCACGGAATGCCCAGCAGCGATCTTGTAAAGGGTGTCACCGGCTATCACGGAATAGACGGAGGGCGTAGCCTTCACGGCGGCAATTGCCTTGGCAGGAGCCGCAGCGGGCGCCACAGCATTTGTGACGGCGGTGACGGACTGCGCCGGCGCTGCCGAGGCAGCGGTCGCACCGATCACAGGAAGTGCGAGAGCGGCTCCGCCCGCGCTCACGGCGATGAAACCGCGAGTCAGCGAACTGGGCCTACGACGACGGTGGTTACCCGTTGCGGGCATGGTGCATTCCTCTCCGTCGCCTACGAGGTGAGCTGTCGGGTTCAGGCTGGAGTTGCCTGGCCGTATGGGAATACGACTTCACCCCTAGCCGTTCCGGATTCCGGATCGGCCGCTTACCTGGGTCCCCCGCTCCTGCCGTACGTGAGTGGTCGGATTCCCGGACGGCGGCAGGATTCGGCGTTCCATCCGGATTGACGGTGACCGTAGGCGAGAAACTCCGACCTAAACAAGCCCCCACTTTTCGATCACAATTCATTTACAAGATCGAGTCGGGGAATTATCGGCAATCCATCACCGCCCGCGAAGCCAACTTTCTTTGCGCAGAAGGGAACCGAGCGGTACGCCGCCGCGTCCGCGTGTCCGGAAAGTGACTCTCGCCACTCGGCCCGAAAAGGGCGATTTGCCCGGCACGCAAGACCTCGACTTGTGCGAGTCATGCATTCACTGGCAATAGAGAGCAATTCCCCTCCATTGCCAAAAAATTGGACATTTAAGACATTTACGGGTAAGCGGGCGATGCCTTCGACTCGTCGGGACGGACGTCCCTCGCGGAAGGCGCGACAGCGCGTCACGCGTCTACACCGGCTGCGGCACACGAGTGGCCGCACACCGGCCGGGTCACGCAGGCTCACGCGAACGACGCCCCGACCGGCACGGGAGGTGCCGTACGCCTCCGGCGTGCCCGTCATGGTGCGCAAACGCCCTGCCCGCCCGCCGGGGCCGTCCGGCAGCACGAGAGAAGTGATGGCGATGGTGAGCCCTGGGTGCTGATCACCGTGCCGCTCTCGCCGCGCAGCATCGCCCGGCCACCGGCTTGCTGCATACCGGCCGTCCGGACGAGGCGCAGCGGCAGGCCTTGGCCGTCCTGCAGTCCCGGACGGCCAAACCGGACAACACCCACGCGCACACGATCGTGATCGCCATCGCTGAAGCCGGCGGTCGAGGGGATCCGGCCAGATGAACCCGACGTAGCCTCGAAGGCTGCTGGGTCGATCTTCTTCAGCTTCTCGGCAAAGCGGGCGCGCTCCGCAGGAACCCTCTCTTCGTCCTCTTCGATACGAGTACTCCTCGGGCCCGTCCGGTTCTCGGAGGAGTTCGGAATCGGTCACATGGCCGGTCGTAGCAATGCAGCGAGACCTTTGCCCGGCGTTGCGGGACAGCCCTTTGATGGCAGTCCGCGCCTCGGCTGCCTATCTGAATCCACCCTGATCCTGCGCATCGAAACCGGCGGTGAACACACCTGCTCCGGGAGCGATACGGTAACGCCCCACTTGACGCCCGGTGTTGATGCAGCGATCGCTGGAAGCAGAGTCAGTGGACGCAGAGTCGAGAGGCGCGCATTCCACCACTCGATTCCCTCCACCACAATCGTTTCCAAGCCGGTCGATTCAACAGAGAAGACCGCCGTGTTGAATCAAAACCCGCAAGTCGGCATGAGCTCGCGTGCATCCCTTGACGCCTGCTGTGTTCACACGTTGCGCGGCCTTCGTAATCCATTCGGCCCGGCAAAAAATCCGTCGCGCATCAGGTGCGTCGCAACGGAGCCGGGGGCAAGGCCAGGGCTTCGGCGTAGTCGCGTGACGTCCGTTTCATGATCATGTGAGCTCGAGGAGGGCGAGCGGTCGGCCGGCGTCGCGGGCGTTGTGCCGGAGGCCGGCGGCGATGCTGCTTTCCCCGGCGAGGCGAAGGGCGCCGATGGCGAGGTTGCGCCAGGTCGCCATGGCGCGGGGTGCGGAGCCGGTTGACCCCGTCGAACTGAGAGATTGTCACGAATCGGGCGTCAAGCGACTACGGCGAAGCCCCGGCTGCCCGCCCAACGACGAACCCCCGCCCTTCCGCGCTGGACGGACGGGGGGTTGCTGTGGGGAGGTCGCGATCGTCGACCAGGACGGTGCGGTGCAGGTCAACCGGAATCTGCTCAACGGGGTCAGGCCGGTGCTACGGGTGATCGGCGATCCATGTCCATGCGGTCCACGTGCCGCGTCACGGGCCGGTGGCGCCAGGCGTTTTCACGCCCGTCCTGGGGCACGTCATCCGCCCGCGGCGTCCTCGGCCTCCCAGCGCAGCAGGTCGCCCGGCTGGCACTTGAGCACCTCGCAGAGCGCGGCGAGCGTCGCGAAGCGCACCGCCTTGGCGCGGCCGTTCTTGAGTACCGCCAGGTTGGCGGGAGTGATCCCTACGCGGTCCGCGAGCTCGCCCACGGACATCTTCCGCCTGGCCAGCATCACGTCGATGTCGACGGCGATCGGCATCAGATCACCTCGTCCAACTCGGCCTGCATCTTCGCCGCTTCGACGTCGCGCGCGACGGCCTGGGCGAGCAGCATCCGCAGCACGAGCACCATGAGCGCGACCCCCAGGATGGCCACGCCAACCCCGCCCATGATGACGGTGACGCCCGGGTCGTCCCGCTGGCCCGGCGCATTGAGGACCGTGACCGCGAACCACACGAGGGAAGCCGCCACGATCGCGCCGATCATGACGTCCACGTACCGGAAGGCGGTGTGGGAGAACACGGTTCCGCGTCGCACCATCGTCACCAGCCGCCATACGCAGACCAGGGCGACCTGGGCCGACACCATGCCCAGGATCGTGATCACGCGCAGCGGGGTCAGCGGAAGCGACCCGTCCTCCGGGTCGGTGGCCAACGCCCACACCATCCCTGCCTGTACGAACACGGTGCCGGCGAGCACCACCACGAGCACGGCGCGCAGCGCACCCACTGTCAGCTTTCCCATGGTCCATCCTTCCATCGAGTCGCGATGGGAATCTATCGAATTTCGATAGGTGAGGCAAGGGCTGGGACGGAGGATGGGCGGTGGTTTCACGCCGTGGCGGGACGCCGCCGCACCTCCCATGGCATGGCGTTCGCGCGAACCGTCTTGATCTTGTCGACGTCGGCCTCGCTCGAGCACAGATCGGACGCCGCCCGACTACGCCGAAGCCCTCGGGACAAGGCCCATTCCGGACCGGTTGAATCAGTGAATGCCGCCTGAATACTGATCAGATGCCCTCCGGAGCCACCATGTTCACCGTAGGAACGGTGAGCTGTGCCGGTTACGGACAGGAGCAGGCCTCCGTCCGACCGCCACCCCTTGGCACCCCGGCCGGGTTGCCCCCTGGATCCGAACGACATAGGCCTTCCGCCGAGGATCCAGATGCCTGATCATCTCTTTCCATGCGCATGCCAACGACTCATCGAAGATTCCGCCATCGGGCCTTGCTCTGGGCCGTCGCCGCAAGCCTGGCTCTGACAGCCACCTCAGGAGCGCCGGCCGGGGCCGACACCCCGGCGCCCGGCCTGTCGCAGACCCTTGACCACATTCTCAGCGACACCCGGCTGGACGGCGCCCAGGTCGGAGTCGTCGTCAGCGACGCCGAAACCGGGCAGACGCTCTATCAACGCAACGGAGACGGCCGCCTGGTACCCGCATCCAGTACCAAGCTTCTGACGTCGACCGCGGCCATGACGCTGCTCGGCCCCGACTACCGGTTCAGCACCGATGTACTCGCGGACGGCTCCCGCCACGGGTCGGTGTTCCAGGGCGACGTGTATCTTCGCGGCACCGGCGACCCCACGATGCTGGCCGAGGACTACGACCGGCTGGCCGCCACGGTCGCCGCAGCGGGGATCCGCCGGTTCACCGGCCGACTGGTTGCCGACGACACCCGGTTCGACAGCAGCCGGCTCGGCGCGTCCTGGGCGGCCGACGACGAGTCGGCCTATTACTCGTCGCAGATCTCTCCGCTGACGGTGGCCCCGGACACCGACTACGACGCGGGCACCGTGCTCCTCTCGGTGACCCCCGGCTCCGCGTCCGGCGAAGCGGCCGCGGTGAAAGTCACCCCGTCCAACGACTACGTCCGCATCGACAACCGTGCCACCACGGTCGCCGCTGGTGAGAGCCGTGCGATCACCGTCGATCGCATGCACGGCAGCAACACGATCGTGGTCAGCGGCAAGATCCCCGTCGGAAGCGCACCAGCCACATCCTGGACGAGCGTGTGGGAGCCCACAGGCTATGCGGCCGCCGTCTTCGCGGACGCGCTGGCCGCACACGGAGTGAAAGTGACCCGGGGGACGGTGCTGGGCAAGGCCGTCCCGCAGGGTGCCACGACTCTGGCCTCCCATCCGTCGATGCCGTTGAAGGATCTTCTGACGCCGTTTCTGAAGCTGTCCAACAACAACCATGCCGAGGTGCTGGTCAAGACCATCGGTTACGAGGTGAAGGGCAGCGGAACCTGGTCGTCCGGGCTGTCGGCGATCGCCGACCACCTGCGCACCCTCGGATTGGACCCCGCTGCCCTGCGTCAGATGGACGGCTCCGGTCTGTCGAGGATGGACGTGGTGTCCACCGAGCAGTTCACCGAACTGCTGGTCGCCGTACGCCATCAACCGTGGTTCCAGGAGTGGTACGACGCCCTGCCGATCGCCTGCGTGTCCGACCGGATGACCGGCGGAACGCTGCGCTCCCGGATGTGCGGGACCTCGGCTGCGGGCAATCTGCACGGCAAGACCGGCTCGCTGACCGGCGTGTCGGGGCTCTCCGGCTATGTCACGGACGCCGACGGCCGGAAGCTCGTCTTCAGCTTCGTCAGCAACAACTACGTCGCGAGCTCGGTCAAGAACATCGAGGATGCGGTCGGAGCGGCGCTCGCCGCCTACAGCGTGAAGGGCGCACAGCAGCCACAAGGTACGGCCCGTTCCGACCGTCCCTCGACCGATGCGCCCGCTGCCAGGGATGAGCAGTCCGGGCGCACCGACCTCGAATGCTCCTGGACGAAGCCCGCGAGCTGCTGAGCGACGGGCGGGGTACTCGAGGACAGCGCACGGATCCGCGAGCGCCGGCCTGATCCGGCCGGAGGTCGACCGGATCAGGTGAAGAGCGGGGACCCACCCCGCCCCTCACCTGTTGCCGTTGCCGGCCTGCCGGCGCGGCTCAGCACGCGAGAGGTGATCAGGGGTGCTGACGTCGGGTTTCAGGTCAGAAGGGGCCGCCGCCGGCGGGGGCAGCCTGTGCGACTCGGCAGTCGCTCACCGAAGGCCGACCGGATCAGCGGGAGGGCGCGGGCGGCCCGGCAGGGAATACATCACAATGATCCAACATTCAAATAAACTAATACGGCGCGGACCGCACGGGAGAATCGCATGGGACTTTCGACCTCGGGCGAAACGATGCCTGAGCTGGGACTCCTCGACACCACTGGCATCCTGCGCCGACCAGGGGTGAGCCCGGAGCGGACCAGCTCAGGACTGGGCTGGGAGCACGTGTACGTCTCCACCCAGCGGGAACAGCCCTATCACGCCGCATTCGACGCTGCGCCCACCCACCTGCTGATCCTGCACCTGGGCGGCCCGGTGACCGTCCGGCGCCGAATCAGCCGGTCGATGCGGGCCCAGCGGATTCCGGCCGGGGGGATCTTCCTCCACCCCGCCGGCCGCGCGCTGGACGTGGAACTCCAGGGGGGACTCGACACCGTCCACCTGTACCTCAGCGACTCGGTCCTGCAGGAAGCACAAGGTGAGGGCGGGACGGTGGAACTCGCCGAGGAGCTGGGCAGCTCCGATCCGCTGATCGAGCAACTCGTCCTGGCTCTGGACGGCGTCGTACGGCTCCGGGAGCCCTCCGCCCGTACCTACGTGGATCACCTTGTGGGCACGCTCGCTGCTCAGCTCGCCCGGGCACACGCGGCCGGCCGGCCCGTGGACCGCGACAGCGCGTCGTCAGGACTGACGAGCCAGCAGCTCATGTCCGCACGCGAGTTGATGGAGACACGGATCTCCGAGCCGCTGCCCGTCGCCGAGCTGGCCTCGGCCACCGGTCTGAGCGCGAGCCAGTTCAGCAGACAGTTCAGGGCCAGCACCGGGAAGTCACCCCACCAGTTCCTGCTCCAACTGCGGCTGGACCACGCACGTCGGCTGCTGCGCACCACGACGATGCCCATCGCCGACCTGGCCGCCCGCTGCGGCTTCTCCCACCAGGAGCACCTGACACGCGTGATGCGCGCCAAGCTGGGCACGACCCCTGCGGCCTTCCGTCGGGCTTGCTGACCTTCGATTCCGCGTCCCTCGCCGACGCAATCACTCCTGCCCGCCCCGCCGCATGCGCCCCTGTGCCGCCTTCCGGTGTGGCTCAAACCCGTCCGCGGTCCCTCTCACCACCATGGCGCCGCGCCGTTCCGGCAGAAGATACGCGCGAAACGTGCAGGAAACGGGAGGTCCACGGCCCCGACACTCGGTGACAGACATCCAGGGACCCACGGCACACGCGAAGGCGGAAAGCGATGAGGAACTTCGTCCACACCTCCCACCCCTCGCGGGTCATCTTCGGCACCGGAACAGTCGGCCAGGTCCGCGACGAAGTCGAGCGGCTCGGCTGTTCCCGCGTCCTGCTCCTGTTCAGCCCGCCGGTGGCCAAGGCCGCCGCCCGAGTGCGTGATGTCCTCGGGGACCTCATCGTGGCGGAGTTCGACGGTGCCGCGATGCACACCCCGGTGGAGGTGACCGAGCGAGCGCTCGACGTACTCCGGGAACACTCCGCCGACTGTCTGGTGGCTGTCGGCGGCGGTTCCACGACAGGGCTGGCCAAAGCACTGGCGCTGCGCACCGATCTCCCGCAGCTGATCCTTCCCACCACATACGCGGGCTCCGAGGTCACACCCGTACTGGGCGAGACGCAGGGCGGACGCAAGATCACCCGGTCCTCGCCCGCGATTCTGCCCGAGACCGTCGTCTACGACGTCGAGTTCACCCGTGACCTGCCGGTGGGTATGTCGGTCACCAGCGGAGTCAACGCCCTGGCCCACGCCGTGGAGGCCTTGTACTCGCCGCAGGCGAACCCGGTGATCGACGGCATGGCGCTCGACGCGGTCCGCAGGATCGCCCGCGCCCTGCCGGCTCTCGTCGCCGAGCCGTCCGACACCGCGGCACGCGCCGACCTTCTGCATGCCGCATGGCTGGCCGGTACCTGCCTCGCCTCCGTCGGCATGGGACTCCACCACAAGCTGTGCCACACACTGGGCGGTACGTTCGGACTGCCGCACGCCGAAACACACACGGTGATCCTGCCGCACGCCATGGCCTACAACGCCCCTGCCGCCCGGGACGTCATGAACCGCATCGCCGAAGCACTGGGCGTGGCGGACGCCCCGAGCGGGGTGTTCGACCTGATCGCCTCCGTGGGAGGTCCCACCTCGCTGGGCGAGCTGGGCATGGCGCAAGCTGATCTGCCGGAGGCCGCGCGGCTGGCCGTCGCCACGCCGTACCCGAACCCCCGGGAACTGACGTACCAGGGCGTCGAGAGCCTGCTGCAGGACGCCTGGCGGGGCCACCGTCCGGCAGCTCCCGCGGTGCAGGCTCCCCCGGCACTCGAGTCGAGTGCGGACCTGGAGCGCCTGACCGATCAGGTGGTGGCGAGCTTCGCCGACGCACCGGATCCGCGGGTCGGGCAGCTGCTCGGTGACCTCGTACGGCACCTGCACCACTTCGTGACGAGCAACGACGTCACCGAATCGGAGTGGCAGCACGCCGTCGACTTCCTGACCCGTACCGGGCAGATCTGCACGAGCACCCGCCAGGAGTTCGTGTTGCTGTCCGACACGCTCGGGGTCTCCAGCATCGTCGACCTGCTCACCAATTCGCGCACCCCCGAGACCACACCGTCAGCGGTGCTCGGACCGTTCTACACGGACGGTCCCCCGGAGACCGCACAGGGCGCCGACATCTCGCGGGGTGTCGCCGGCACCCCATTGTGGGCCGACATCCGCATCACCGACACGGACGACCGCCCCCTGCCGGACGCCGTCGTGGATGTGTGGCAGGCCAACAAGGACGGGTTCTACGACGTCCAGCTGCCCGAGCACGAAGGCCCGGTGCTGCGGGGGCGCCTGCGCACTGACGACCAGGGTCGGCTGCGCTTCTGGACGATCCTGCCGGCCGAGTATCCGATCCCGGACGACGGGCCGGTGGGGCAGATGCTCCAGGCCGTCAACCGTCATCCCTACCGTGCCCCGCACCTCCACTTCATGATCTCCGCACCCGGCCACCGCCGCCTGATCACCCAGTTGTTCGTGAAGGGCGGCCCGTACCTGGACTCCGACACCGTGTTCGGCGTCAAGGAGGGACTCGTCATCGACTTCGCGCCCCGCACCGGCCCGACCCCGGACGGCCGCGCCGTCGACGGGGAGTGGCGCAGCCTGCAGTTCACCTTCCGCATCGCCCGCATCGCCGACGCACCGGCAAGCTGACGAGGAGCAGTCCCATGAAATCGACCCACGCCTACGACACCGACGTCCTCGTGGTCGGCAGCGGCCCCGCCGGCGGATCCGCGGCCCTGCTTCTGGCCACCTACGGCATCCGCACCCTGCTGGTCACCAAGTACGGCTGGCTGGCCAACACCCCCCGCGCGCACATCACCAACCAGCGCACCATGGAGGTGCTGCGCGACCTCGGCGTCGACGCCGAAGCCGCCGCGGCCGGAAGCCCCGCCGAGCTCATGGGCGACACCGTTCTGTGCACCGCCCTGGCCGGCGAGGAGATCGGCCGGATCCGCAGCTGGGGCACCGGCCCGCACACGGCGACGGAGTACGGCGCCGCCAGCCCCGTGCAGATGATCGACCTTCCGCAGACCTATCTGGAACCGATCCTGGTGAAGAACGCCGCGGAGCGGGGCGCCAAGGTCCGATTCGACACCGAGTTCCTCAGCCTGGAACAGGACGCCGACGGAGTCACTGCCCGGCTCCGGGACCGGCTGCGCGGAGACGAGTTCACCGTGCGCGCCCGCTATCTGATCGGTGCGGACGGCAGCCGCAGCGGTGTGGCCGAGCAGGTCGGGCTGCCGATCGCCGGGCAGAGCGGCAAGGCCGGCAGCATGAACATCACCTTCAAGGCCGACCTCTCCCGGCACGTGGCCCACCGCCCGAGCGTTCTGTACTGGGTGATGCGTCCCGGCGCCCATATGGGCGGCATCGGCATGGGCCTGGTGCGCATGGTGCGGCCATGGAACGAGTGGCTGCTGGTGTGGGGATACGACATCGACCAGCCCCCACCCGAGATGGACGAGGAGACCGCCCGGGACATCGTCCACGACCTCATCGGTGACCGGGACATCCCCGTCGAGATCACGTCGAGCTCGCTGTGGACGGTCAACCACAGCTACGCCACGACCTACTCGGCCGGGCGTGTCTTCTGCGCCGGGGACGCGGTGCACCGGCACCCGCCGTCCAACGGTCTCGGTTCCAACACCTCGATCCAGGACTCGTACAACCTGGCCTGGAAGCTCGCCATGGTCATCCGTGGTCAGGCCGGACCGGGGCTGCTGGACTCGTACACCGCCGAGCGGGCGCCGGTCGGCAAGCAGATCGTCGACCGCGCCAACCTCAGCCGCGACCAGTTCGGTCCGATCTTCCAGGCGCTCGGACTCGACGAGTACAGCGAGGAGGACGACATCGCCGGCGGTCTCGCCGCGTGCCGCAGCGAGACGGCCGACGGCACCAAGCGGCGGCAGGCGCTGGAGGAGGCCATCCAGCTGAAGAACTACGAGTTCAACGCCCACGGCGTCGAGATGAACCAGCGTTACGTCTCTTCCGCCGTCGTCCCGGACGGCGACGCCGGCGAGGTGTGGGCACGGGACCCGGAGTTGTTCCACCAGCCCTCGACCCGTCCCGGCGCGAAACTGCCGCACGCCTGGCTCGTCGACGGCGACGGCAACCGACTGTCCACGCTGGACGTCGTCGGCAAGGGCACCTTCACCGTGCTGACCGGGCTGTCCGGTGGCGAGTGGGAGGCCGCCGCGGCCGAATGCGGGAACACGCTGGGAATTCCGCTGACGTGCGTGCGCATCGGCTCGGAGAACAGCCGCGACGCGTACGGCGAGTGGCGCCGCACATCGGAGATGCCCGAGGACGGTTGCCTGCTCGTCCGCCCGGACGGACACATCGCCTGGCGGTCCTCCGGGCCACCTCAGGCCGACTCCTCGGCCTGCGCCGAGCTGCTCGGCGCGTTGAGAGCCGTGCTCCAGTGTTGACGGCACGGCACAGGCCCCACACAGGATCACACGAACCGAGGCTGACGCCGGTCCGGCGATCTGCCGGACCCGAACGGAGTGCAGTGCACATGGACAAGGTGGTTGCCACCGCCGAGGAGGCGCTGGTCGACGTCATGGACGGAGCATCGTTGGCCGTGGGCGGCTTCGGCCTCAGCGGTGTTCCCAATGTGCTGGTCCAGGCGCTGTACGCGACCGGCGCGAGCGGGCTCAGCGTGGTGTCCAACAACTGCGGCGTGGACGGCGGCGGCCTCGGCATCCTCCTCGCCGCGGGTCGCATCGCCCGTGTCACCGGCTCATACGTCGGCGACAACAAGGAGTTCGCCCGCCAGTACCTCTCGGGGGAGCTGCTGGTCGAGCTGACGCCGCAGGGCACGCTCGCCGAGCGCCTGCGGGCCGGCGGCTGCGGCATCCCCGCCTTCTTCACCCCCGCCGGGGTCGGCACCCAGGTCGCCGACGGCGGCCTGCCCTGGCGCTACGCACCCGACGGCACCGTGGCAGTCGCCTCACCGCCCAAGGAAATACGCGAGTTCGACGGCCGGCGCCACGTGCTCGAGCACGGCATCACCACCGACTTCGCACTCGTCCGCGCCGCCAGGGGCGACCGCCACGGCAATCTCGTTTTCCACCGCTCGGCCCGCAACTTCAACCCGCTCGCCGCCATGGCCGGCCGCGTCACCGTCGCCGAAGTGGAGCAGCTGGTCGAGCCCGGCGCCCTGGACCCGGACGAGATCCATCTCCCCGGCGTCTTCGTCCAGCGGGTGGTCGAACTGACGCCGGAACAGGCCGAGGACAAGCAGATCGAACGGCGCACTGTTTCCGCGCCTCCGGCACGAGGGACGGTGCGGCGCTGATGGCTTGGAGCAGGGACGAGATGGCCGCACGCGCGGCGGCCGAAATCCAGGACGGCGACTACGTGAACCTCGGCATCGGACTGCCCACGCTGGTACCCGAGCACATCGCCGAAGGGGTGCACGTGGTGCTCCAGTCGGAGAACGGCATCCTCGGCGTCGGCCCGTACCCGACCGACGCGGACGTGGACCCGGACCTCATCAACGCGGGCAAGGAGACGGTCACGGTGCTGCCGGGCGCGAGCTTCTTCGACTCGTCACTGTCCTTCGGGATGATCCGAGGCCGTCACATCGACGCCGCGATTCTGGGGGCCATGCAGGTCTCCGCCGCCGGGGACCTCGCCAACTGGATGATCCCGGGCAAGATGGTGAAGGGCATGGGCGGTGCGATGGATCTCATCCACGGCGCCCGGCGGGTGGTCGTCGTGATGGACCACTGTGCCAAGGACGGCAGCCCGAAGATCGTCGAGGCCTGCACCCTGCCCCTGACCGGCAGGGCATGCGTCGACCGCATCATCACCGACCTCGGCGTCCTGGACGTCACCGAGGACGGTCTCGTCCTCGTCGAGACGGCTCCCGGCGTCAGCGCGGACGACGTCGTCAGCCGTACCGCCGCGCGCGTACGAGTGCCCGACACCATCGGCTGACTGCGGTCGGCCCACCCCCTGATCGCCCGCCGGCCGAGTCTCCTGGACAGCGCCCCGGACCGGCGGGCCGGCATCACCCCCCATTCTCCCTCTCCACCACAAGGAGTCCCGATGAACGAGTACCTGCGGGACGTCTACGTCGTCGACGCCGTCCGTACCCCGATCGGCCGCTACGGCGGGGCCCTGTCCTCAGTGCGTCCCGACGACCTCGCCGCCGGCGTGCTGCGCGGTCTGCTCGACCGTAGCCCCGCCCTGGACCCGGGCCTCATCGGCGACGTGCTCTTCGGAAACTCCAACGGCGCCGGGGAGGAGAACCGCGATGTCGCCCGCATGGCGGTACTGCTGGCCGGCCTGCCCGTCACGGTCCCCGGAGCCACCGTCAATCGGCTGTGCGGCTCGGGGATGGAGGCCGTCATCCAGGCCGCCCGTGCAGTGGCGCTCGGCGATGCCTCCATCGCGGTGGCAGGCGGCGTGGAGTCCATGAGCCGCGCCCCGTGGGTGATGCCCAAACCGGACCGGGCCTTCCCGGCAGGCAACCAGCAGCTGTACTCCACCACCCTGGGCTGGAGGATGGTCAACCCGCGCATGCCCGAGGAATGGACCATCCCGCTCGGTGAGAGCGCCGAGCTGATCGCCGACACGTACGGAATCACCCGCGAGGCCCAGGACGTCTTCGCGCTCGCCAGTCACGAGAAGGCCTCGCGGGCGTGGCAGGACGGTGCCTACGACACCGAGGTGGTTCCCGTCGACGGTGTCGACCTGCCCCGCGACGAGGGAATCAGGGACGACACGTCCCTCGAGGCGCTGGCCCGCCTCAAGCCCGTCTTCCGTGAGGGCGGTACGGTCACGGCCGGCAACGCCTCGCCCCTCAACGACGGCGCGGCAGCCCTGCTGCTGGCCGACGAGGCCGGGCTGGCCGAGATCGGTCGTGAGCCGCTGGCCCGGATCCGGGCCGGCGCCGTGACCGGCATCGAGCCGCAGTACTTCGGTCTGGGCCCGGTGGAAGCCATCCGCAAGGCCCTGACGAAGGCCGGGCGCGACTTCGGGGACCTGCGCACCATCGAGCTCAACGAGGCCTACGCCGCCCAGGCATTGGGCTGCCTCGCGGCCCTGCCCGACCTCGACCCCGACGTCCTCAACACGAGGGGCGGAGCCATCGCCCTGGGACATCCCCTCGGCGCCTCCGGCGCCCGCATCGCCGGAGCAGTCGCCCACCAGCTCGCCGAAGCGGGCTCGGGCACGGGTCTGGCCGCGCTGTGCATCGGTGTCGGGCAGGGCCTGGCCCTGGTCCTGGAGCGCTGAGTCAAGCCCTGCGGTCGGCGCACCGCGGCATGGCGGTGGCCGCGTCGTGGGTACGGTGGGCATCCGGGTGAGTGCCGCGGGCGCGAGGTCATCACCCCCGGATGGGCGTACCCCACTGGATCGAGTCACATGAGCTGGTTTCGGCCGCGTGTGCCACCGCGCCACCATTGAGAAGCGTGTGGGCGTCGTCGCTCTGCCGTCTCAAAGATGCGGCGCCTCGGCACAGCTCCCTCGCACTCCGCGCTACCGGTACCAGACGTCCGGCAGAGAGGACTCCCTGGTGCCGTCGAGAGTTCCCGGCCTCGTCATTGCGATCGAATTCGAGTGGCAGCTCGACGGTGGTCAGCTGAGACTGAGGCAACGGTTTCGAACCGGACAACGGATCCGCGCGCGAGCTCACCGCGGTGGCCATCGGCCCGGACCTCGGCGAGCGCTACCTCGACACCATCTACCACACCAACTGGCTGCAGGACATCTACGGTGAGGACGTACTCAACTCCCACGAGGCGCCCGCCGATTCCTGGGCAGCCTCCGCCACGTCACCGGTACGGTGGCGCCGGCGGCCGGACCTGCAGACCGGCGACCGCAATGGCAACCAGCGCCATCAGCTGCAGGGTCGTAGGACCTGAGCCGAACTACGCCTGGCGCACCTGGGTGGACGAATCGTCAGCTGGACGGCCTGCCTGCCGGCCGACCCCGATTTCGCCGCCGTGGCAGCGGTCTGCCCGGC
The DNA here is from genome assembly GCF_053593595.1 of Streptomyces sp. NPDC002206. Taxonomy (NCBI): domain Bacteria; kingdom Bacillati; phylum Actinomycetota; class Actinomycetes; order Kitasatosporales; family Streptomycetaceae; genus Streptomyces; species Streptomyces sp. NPDC002206. Next base: position 55,539 of record NZ_JBSFCW010000031.1, on the reverse strand, counting down.
CACAACCCACCACGGCGGGGGCAGTGCAGGCGATGCGCGCCGGCTGACGATTCCCAGCCCTCGCGATCACCGTGCCGGCACCGTTGTTGCGCCGCCAAGTCCAAGTCGCCTCAAGGTATCGGCGGCAGCGCCTGGTACACCGCGGCCAAGGCCCCGGCGGGGGACGTGCCACCGTTGTCGACGGCCGTGTGGCCGTCGTGCACGATCACGCGGGTGATGCCGTCGAACACGGGCGGGCCGGTCGGCCGGGAGGGCAGTCGGGAGAAGTCCACTTCCGCCAGCGCGGCGCGGAGTTCGGTGAGATCGCCCGGCTTCATCCTGCCAGACCGGTTCTTCCTCTTGGGGGTGACGGCAACGTATCTGCCGTCACCGTAGATGACGAGGGAGTTGTGCCGTCCGTCGATGCCGCCGCTTTCCGTGAAGGCGACGAGGACGGCGTCCGGCTCCAGGGCCGGTGCGCTCGCGGAGGTACCCGGTGCCGGTGTGCCGCCAGAGGTCGTCCTGGCCGAGTCGGAGCGGGTTGCAGTGGGCGTTCCACCGGCCCTGCTCTCGGGCGGGTCCCCGTTCCCGGCACAGCCCGTCACGCACAGTGTCACGATCACCAGCCCGGTCACGCCCATCATGCACTTCATGACCATCCCCCGACCGCCTCGGCGCGTGCTGCGTCGCGCAGAGAGTATCCAGGGCCTGCGTCGAGCCGGAAGACGGTGCGGGCGCGGCAATTGGTGACGGGCCTCACCGGCCAGTTCATGACCTGTGGGCCGGACACGGCCTCCCTGCCGGATCCGGTACTCGGTGCCCCGACTGCGAGGCGGGACGGTGGGCGGCGTCGGCCGGCCTCGGGTCGGCGAAACGCACCAGCTGACGGCGGAGGCAATCAGGGGTGCTGACGTGGGGTTCCAGGTCAGCACCAAACGAGCCCGGGCATCAGCACCAGCCCCCGAACCATGTCGTACGACGCAACTCGGACAGGCGCCCGTGCCCGCTCAGCCGACCTCATCGGAGCCCGAACCTCTGCCTCATGGTGGCCGCGCGCACAGCCGCGTCCGTAACTATGGTCTCCCACCACATACGCCCCTGACCTGCCCCTTCCTACGGTGTGGCGACACGGAAACGTCCCCGCAACCGTCCGGAAGTGGTACCCATGGCCGCCTCGGCATCCGCACCGCCAACCACCCGCTCGCTCAAGCGCATCGTCGCCGCAAGCCTCATCGGGACCACCATCGAGTGGTACGACTTCTTTCTCTACGGGTCAGCAGCCGCGCTCGTCTTCCCCACGCTGTTCTTCCCCCAGTCCGACCCGCTCGTCGGAACGCTCCTCTCCTTCCTCACCTACGCGGTCGGCTTCGCAGCCCGGCCACTCGGCGCCCTGGTGTTCGGACACTACGGCGACCGGCTCGGCCGCAAGAAGCTGCTGGTTCTGAGTCTGCTGCTGATGGGTGCGGCGACCTTCGCCATCGGGCTGCTGCCGACGCATGCCACCGTCGGTGCCGCCGCTCCGGTACTGCTCACGGCCCTGCGACTGGTGCAGGGCTTCGCCCTCGGTGGTGAGTGGGGCGGGGCTGTGCTGCTCGTATCGGAGCACGGGGATGCGAAGCGGCGTGGGTTCTGGGCCTCCTGGCCGCAGACCGGGGCGCCAGCCGGGCAGCTGCTCGCGACCGGGGTGCTCTCCGCGCTCACCGCGCTGCTGTCGGATTCCGCCTTCGGGGCCTGGGGCTGGCGCATCCCGTTCCTGCTCTCCGGTGTGCTGGTGGTCGTCGGCTTGTGGATTCGTCTCTCTGTCGATGAATCACCGGTGTTCAAGGCTGCGCTGGCGCAGGCCGAGCAGCGCAAGGGAGCCGCCGCGGCGGCCGAGAAGATGCCGCTCGTCGCCGTGCTGCGGCACCACTGGCGGGATGTCCTCATCGCCATGGGGGCCAGGATGGCGGAGAACATCAGCTACTACGTGATCACGGCGTTCATCCTCGTGTACGCGACGATTGCCGCTGACCTGAGCAGGCAGACGGCGCTGAACGCCGTACTCATCGCCTCCGCCATCCACTTCGCGGTCATCCCGGTGTGGGGCGCGCTGTCGGACCGGTTCGGCCGCAAGCCCATCTATCTGATCGGGGCGGTCGGTGTGGGGCTGTGGATGTTCCCGTTCTTCGCGCTGATCGACAGCAGCAGCTTCGGAAGCCTGCTGCTCGCCGTCACGGTCGGGCTCATCTTCCACGGGGCGATGTACGCGCCTCAGGCGGCCTTCTTCTCGGAGATGTTCGCGACCCGGATGCGGTACTCGGGTGCGTCGATCGGTGCTCAGTTCTCTTCGGTCGCAGCCGGTGCCCCGGCGCCGCTCATCGCCACCGCCCTATACGAGAACCACCACAGCTCGACATGGATCTCGCTGTATGTGATCGCGGCGGCGCTCATCACCGTGCTGGCGGTCGTCTGTGCCAAGGAGACCCGGCACCGCGACCTCGAAAACATCGAGGCGGCACCGGAGCGGGACGCGTCCGCGGCTGTGGTCGCCGACGCCCGTACCGCATGAGCATCTGACTGTGTGAGTCCTGGAATCGCCGGACGGGCTGAGTGGTCGAGCCCGTCCGGCGTCTGCATGAGCGGCTGCTGCTACTGCGTCACTGCTGCCCCGCGGGCTCGAACCAGGTGGGTTCGTCCGTGAGCGACTGCTTGATTCGCAGGAGCCCGAACTCGTTGAGCGGCGGCAGGGCGTCGACCGGGAACCAGCCCACCTCCAGCGACTCGTCGTCATTGACGCGCGCCTCGCCCCCGGTCGCCCGGCAGCGGAAGGTGACGTCCAGGAACTGGCACCGGTCGCCGTTCGCGTACTGCACGGGATCGAGCATCTGCGTGAGCACCACCCGCTCCGCCACGCAGTGCACGGCGGTCTCCTCGTACACCTCGCGGACCGCCGACACGGCCGGCTGCTCCCCCGGCTCGCAGATGCCACCGATGACCGACCATTTGCCGGTGTCGGCGCGTCTCCCGAGCAGAACCCGGCCCTCGTCGTCGAAGACCACGGCAGTGACGCCCGGCAGCAGGAGCAGCTGTGTACCGGCAGTGACACGGAGTTCGCGGATGAAGTCAGGAGTGGCCATGGGGACGACCATACGTGGCCCGCCCGGTGCCGCTCACCGCGCGCGGCGGACCCGTACCGACCGGACAGCCACCCAGCCCAGTCCCGCCACGGCGATCAGCACGAGCAGCCCTTCGGGGAGCGTGCCCAGCCGGGTCGCGGGGGTCAGGGACGAGCGCAGCGGCACCTTGTCCACCAGCGCGTCCGCGGTGAACATCTTCGTCTGCTGGACGATCGTCCCGTCCGGGCGGATGATCGCGCTGACCCCGCTGGTGACGGGGACGACGACGGACCGGCTGTGCTCGACGGCCCGCACCCGGCTCATGGCCAGCTGCTGGTACGTCATCTCGCTTCGGCCGAAGGTGGCGTTGTTGCTGGGGACGGCGATCAGCTGGCTGCCGTGTTCGACGGTGTCCCGTACGGCATCGTCGAAGGCGGCTTCGTAGCAGGTGACGAGCCCCACCTGGGTGCCCGCCAGATCGAAGACGCCGACCTTCTTGCCCGGTCCGAAGTCGCGCTGCACCCGGTCGACGTCCGAGCTGAAGACGCGTGCGATCGAGCGCATCGGCATGTACTCGCCGAAGGGCTGGATGTGGCGCTTGTCGTACGTGGCGACGGGGCCGCCGTTCGGGTCCCACTGGATGAGGGTGTTGCGCAGTTTGCCGGTGTTGGGCTCGACGACCGCGCCGACCACGGTGGGGGCGTTGATCGCCTTCACGGCGTCGTCGATGACGATCCGCGCGTCCGCGTTGCGGTAGGGGTCGAGGTCGGAGGAGTTCTCCGGCCACAGGACGAAGTCGGGCTGCGGTACCTTGCCCGCCTTCACCTCGCGGGCGAGCTGTTCGGTACGGCGTGCGTGGTTGTCGAGGACGGCGCGGCGCTGGGAGTTGAAGTCGAGTCCGAGACGGGGCACATTGCCCTGGATCGCTGCGACGGTCGCGGTGCCGTCCTCCGCCGAGTCGTCGACGAGCGGCAGCGCGGCCAGCGCCCCGGCAAGGGGTACGAGGACGGTCACGGCCGCGGCGGCGACCGCGGCTCGGGGGACCTGACCGGTGCTGCGGTACGTACGGAAGGAACGCACCGCTTCGAAGAGGCCGAAGCCGCACAGCACCACCGCGAACGAGAGCAGCGGTGTGCCACCGACGGCCGCGAGCGGCAGGAACACACTGTCCGGCTGTCCGAACGCGATCTTGCCCCAGGGGAAGCCGCCGAAGGGCGCCCTGGCCCGGACCGCCTCGTCCAGCGTCCAGACGGCGGCGGCCCAGACCGGCCACCAGGCGAGCCGGGACACGGCGGCGATCCCGATGCAGCCCACCGCGACGAACAGCGCTTCGGCGACGGCGAGCGCCAGCCATGGGACGGGGCCGACCTCCTCGCCCGTCCAGTGCAGCAGCGGCAGCATGAAGCCGAGGCCGGCCAGCAGGCCCAGGCCGAATCCGGCGCGCAGCCGACGGCCGTGCAGGCACCAGCCGAGCAGTGCGAAGCCGGGCAGAACCAGCCACCACAGGGGCCGGGGCGGGAAGCTCAGGTACAGCATCACCCCCGCGAGCACGGCCGCGGCAGGCCGTACGAGCCCCGGCAGAAGCCGTCTGCCCCCGGCCGTAGGGGTGGACTGTGGGTCGTCGACTGCGGTGATGGTGGCGCTCACCAGGCGGAGTCTACGGTGGTCGGCTGTGTGCGGGGCAGTCCCGTGCCATTGCCGGAATCATCCATGCCGGATCGTTCCTGCGCTTTTCCTCCACAAAGTCGCACCACTGCCGTTACCGTGTGCGCCAGTCCCCCGCCGACCGGCCGCATCCGGCCGTCGCGGACGGGACGGTCACAGTTCGGGGGGTCGGACGGATGACTGCACCGGTAGGCGGGTACGCGGCTCGGGAACGCGGCAACGCGTCCGACGGAGCCGGAGCGGTGATTCTCGCCGCCTGCGCGATCTGGTCGTTGGTCAGCGCGGCCGGGCGGGAGACCAGGCCGGAGGGCGTGCTGCTGGCACTGCTGGCCGTCGCCGCGGGCTTCGCCTGCGGTCGGATCTGCGGCACGCTGCTGCCGGTGGCCACCGCCTCGGCTGCCGCCGTCGCCGCCCTCGTCATGGCCCTCCTCTCACGCAGCAGTGGCATGCCGGGGGCCACCGCCGCCGTCGACATCGCGCCGGGGCACACCGGGGCGGCGGCCGCGCTGCTGGTACTGGCTGCGGGCGCCGCCTGCTGCGCGGCCGCGGCGGCCCGGCGGGCTCCGTTACGCCTCGCACTGCGGCTGCTCGCGTTCGGTACCGCCTGCGCCGCGCTGACCATGCGGTCGGTGGCCGGATTCGTCGCGGCGCTCGGGGTACTGCTCTGTTCGCTGGCCGCGGCGAGAGTGCGCCGCAGGCTGCTCGGGCTCGCCGGGTTCGCACTGGTCACGGCGCTGGTCGTCGGTGCGTCGTGGGCGGTGGCGGAGGAAGCGCTGCCCGACGGCCTGATGATCTCCCTGGAGGGCCAGCTCACCGGGAACCGCGTGCTTCTGTGGCAGGACGCGGTGACGCTCGCCAAGGAGCATCCGGTGCTGGGCGTCGGACCCGACCGGTTCGCCGAGATGAGCCCGACCGCCCAGCACACTCTGCGGTCCGACGGTAAGCCTCACTCGGCGCCGCTGCAGCAGGCCGCCGAACAGGGCGTGGTGGGGGTGACGCTGTTGGGTGCGGCCTTCGGCTGGCTGCTGTACGTGCTCCGGCGCTCGCCCCGCTCCACGGCAGTCGTCCTGACGGCGGGTGCCGCGCTCACCGCGCTGGCGGCCCTGGCGAGTGTCGGAAACGCACTGAGCTTCACGCCCGTGACGGCGGGCGCAGGACTGCTCGCAGGGCTGGCATCGGCCCGGCTGCCCATCGGGGACGGCAGAGCCCCTTCGGACACGGCAGGAGCGGCTGACGGGACCCGCACGGAGGGTGACGAGGATGCGGGACGTTCCGCGCACGGGACGCAGACCACGGCCGAACGTGGCCCACGGGCGGATCGCACCCCGCTCTGACCGGCCGGGGCGGCTGAACCACTCAGGCTCTTACCCGCTCAGGCACCGGCCGCTGCGCCGGCCGCCGGCATCTGGAGCTGCTCGCGGATGAACCGTACGCCCGCCTCCGCGTCGTCCACCGTGACCGTGAAGCTCCTGCCGTCGCCGAGCCTGACGACCAGACCCTCCCCCTTGCGGACCACCACCGCCGTGCCCTTCTCGGGGCGCCAGCGGTAGCCCCAGCCGCCCCACTGGCGCGGGGTGACCCGGGGTACGAAATCCGCGCCCACCACGTGGGTGAGCAGGATCCGGCGGCGCGGCAGCCCCATGTGGCCGCAGCGCACTTCAAGGGCGTGCCCGTCGACCCGGACGGCCACGTTCACAAAGGCGAGCGTGCCGAACAGCATGAGGAGTCCGGCCGCCACGCAGCCGATCACAGACATCAGCAGCGGGATGACGCCGGAGGTCCAGTTGGAGCTCACCGCGAGCTGAATACCCAGGGCCGTGCAGGCCGCACCGGCGGCCGCGAGTACCCACTGCACCTTGTTGGTGGCCCGGCCGGTCCAGACGGCGGGAGATGTCTCGGCTCCGGCATGCGTCGGTTTTCGGGGCTGGTCCCTCATGCCAGCAGCGTACTCAGAATCCGGGCAGCCGCGACGGCTCCGACGGCCCTCACCGGGCCGCCGCAGGCTCAGCGGGCAGGGCTGACGGCCCCCAGCAGCAGGCCCTCGGCGTAGGCCAGGGCGACGTCCGGCAACTCGGCGGCGCGGCCGCTGAGGAGCACGGTGAGCGAGGTGGCCGGTTCGGCCGAAGGAGCGGGTACGGCGCCGATCCGGCGCAGCGCCTGGGCGGCGACGGCCCCGGCGGAGCCGTGCAGCGTGACGGGCGGCAGGCCGGGCTGCTGTAGGGCGGACCGGATCCGCTCGGCGACCAGTTCGTAGTGGGTGCAGCCCAGAACGACGGCCCTTACGTCCGGTGGGGTGAGAGCGGCCGCCGCCGCGACGGCACGGTCGATCGCGGCTTCGTCCGCGTTCTGCACGGCGTCGGCGAGACCGGGGCACGGAACTTCGGTGACGGCGACCGAGCGGGCGAAGTCACCGATGAGTCCGCGCTGGTACGGGCTGCCCGTGGTGGCGGGAGTGGCCCAGATCGCGACCGGACCGCCACCGGCCGCGGCCGGCTTGATCGCGGGGACGGTGCCGACGACCGGCAGCGTGGGTTCCAGCTCGGCGCGGAGCGTCGGCAGGGCGTGTACGGAGGCGGTGTTGCACGCGACGATCAGTGCGTCGGGCCGGTGGGCAGCCGCCGCACGGGCCACGGCGAGCGCGCGTGCGGTCACGTCCTGCGGCGTACGAGGACCCCACGGCATGCCGTCGGGGTCGGAGGAGAGCACCAGATCGGCGTCGGGTCTCAGCCGGCGTACCGCGGCGGCCGCCGCGAGCAGGCCGATTCCGGAGTCCATGAGCGCGATCTTCACCCGGTCACCATAGTCGACCGCCCTTGCGGTCTCGTCACAGTGGGGCAGACTGCGGCGAATGAGTGCCGTTGCCTGGATCGCCGTTGGTTCGCTTGCCGCATGGATGTGGCTGCTGCTGGGACAAGGGTTCTTCTGGCGGACCGACCAGCGGTTGCCGCGGCGCACGACCCCGGACGGCTGGCCGTCGGTCGCGATCGTCGTGCCCGCCCGCGACGAGGCGGACATGCTGCCGGTGAGTCTGCCGTCGCTGCTGGCGCAGGACTATCCGGGGGCCGCGGAGGTCATCCTGGTCGACGACTGCAGCAAGGACGGCACGGGGGACCTGGCCCGTGCGCTGTCCGTGCAGTACGGCGGGCTTCCGGTGACGGTGGTGTCGCCCGGGGAGCCCGAGCCGGGCTGGACGGGCAAGCTGTGGGCCGTGCGGCACGGGATCTCCCTGGCGCGGGCCCGGGAGCCGGCGCCGGAGTACCTGCTCCTGACGGACGCGGACATCGCGCATGAGCCGGACAGCCTGCGGGAGCTGGTCGCCGCTGCCCGCTCCGGCGGGTTCGACCTGGTCTCGCAGATGGCGCGACTGAGGGTGGCGAGCGCATGGGAGCACCTCGTCGTGCCGGCCTTCGTGTATTTTTTCGCGCAGCTCTATCCGTTCCGGTGGGTGAACCGGGCGACGGCGCGGACCGCGGCCGCGGCGGGCGGGTGCGTGCTGCTGCGGACCGGGGCCGCGGAGCAGGCGCGGGTGCCGGAGTCGATCCGGCAGGCGGTGATCGACGATGTGTCGCTGGCGCGCGCGGTGCAGCGCAGCGGCGGCCGGATCTGGCTGGGGCTCGCGGAGCGGGTGGACAGTGTGCGGCCGTATCCCCGGCTGGCGGATCTCTGGCGGATGGTCTCGCGGAGCGCGTACGCCCAGTTGCGGCACAACCCGCTGCTGCTCGTCGGTACGGTGCTGGGCCTCGCGCTCGTCTATCTCGCACCGCCGGTCACGCTCGCGGCGGGGCTGCTGGGCGGGGATCCGCCGGCGGCGTGGGCGGGTGGCGCGGCGTGGGTGGTGATGGCCGGGACGTATATGCCGATGCTGGGTTTCTACCGGCAGTCGCTCTGGCTGGCGCCACTGCTGCCGTTCACGGCCGTGCTCTATCTGCTGATGACGGTCGACTCGGCGCTGCAGCACTACCGGGGCCGTGGCGCGGCCTGGAAGGGGCGTACCTACGCCCGTCCCGAGGCCGCGCCGGACCGTTGAGCGGATGGCGGTACCGGTCCGCCGGCGGTGGCGGGACCGGACGGACCGGGGGTGGTGAGCTGCTGTCGGTTTACTGAGCCGAAGTGAGTGGTGGCGTGCGGGAGTGAGTTCTGTGGGTGGGTTTGCGGAGGTGGGAACGGGGGTTCTGGGGCCGAATGGGTGACCTTGGTGGCTGTTGCTCGTTGGGCTGGGTGGCAGGTGTCCGGCCTGAGGAGGGGTGATGTGGTGGGTACCTTGCGAGAGCTGACGGCCCCCTTTGTGGTGCCCGGGCCGTGCGGGGTGGCGGTCCGGGACCGTCTCAAGCACCTGACCGCCCAGGACGAGAGGGTGCTGCGTGCGGTCGGTGAGCATCAGGGTGCGCTGGCGTCCCGTGATCTCAGGGCTCGCTGTGTGGACGGTCTGGAGCACGGTGCGGACACCTGGGCGTCGCGTAAGCGGGAGCTGACGGCGCTGTCGTCGTCGCGGATCGCGGGTGCGATCACCAAAGGCCACGCACGATCAGTGGGCGCTGGCGCGGCGTTGCCAGGCGGCGTATATCCGGAAGCTGGATGCCGGGATCAGGACCCTGCGGCACCGCCTGTCCCTCCCGGTCGGGGAGAAGGGCGCCAAGCGCGTGGCGGGCGGCTACCGGTCGAAGAGCGAGTGGTTCCGCAAGTCCCGGCGCCTCGCGGCGCTGGAGGCGCGGCACACGGCGGCTGTCGCCGACCGGCAGGCCGGACGGGTGCGGGTGGTGCGGGGCGGCAAGCGTCTCCTGAACACCCGCCACCACCTCGCCCAGGCCGGTCTCACCGAGGCGCAGTGGCGGGAACGCTGGCAAGCGGAACGCTGGTTCATCGCTGCCGATGGTGAGTCGGGGAAGCGGTTCGGGAACGAGACGATCCGCGTCACTCCGGACGGCGAAGTGTCCATCAGACTGCCTGCCCCGCTCGCGCACCTGGCCAACGCCCGGCACGGCCGGTACACCCTCACCTCCACCGTGTCGTTCGCGCACCGGGGCCAGGAGTGGGCCGACCGCATCACCGCGAACCGGGCCGTCGCCTACCGCATCCACCTCGACACGGAGCGCGGCCGCTGGTACCTCACCGCATCCTGGCAGCGCCCCCTCGTGCAGACCATCCCGTTCGAGACTGCCCGCGCCCGGGGCATGATCGGCGTCGACACCAACGCCGACCACTTCGCCGCCTACCTTCTCGACCGGCACGGCAACCCGGTCGGCGATCCGCACCGCTTCGGCTACGACCTGTCCGGTTCGGCCGGTCACCGAGACGCCCAGATCCGCCACGCCCTGACCCGCCTGATCAACTGGGCCAAGTGTGTCGGTGTCGCCGCGATCGGCATCGAAGACCTCGACTTCACGCCTGAGAAGACCAGGGAGAAGCACGGCCGCCGCAAGCGGTTCCGCCAGCTCATCTCCGGCATCCCCACCGGGAAGCTCAAGGCCCGGCTGGTCTCCATGGCCGCCGAACGCGGCCTCGCGATCGTCGCGGTCGACCCCGCCTACACCAGCCTGTGGGGTGCCCAGCACTGGCAGAAACCGCTGGCCACCCCACGCCGAAAGATGTCCCGTCACGATGCCGCGGGCATCGCGATCGGGAGACGCGCCCTCGGACACCCGGTCCGGGATGGGGTATCCCCTGCTCGAACGGAGTTGAGAGCTTGGGGAAGGACGGCACCGCCCCCGCATGACCGGAGTGATCGTGCGGGGCATCGGACCGCCCAGGCCGGACCAGGTGACCGGGGGCGTGAGGGAACCCGCCCACCCACAACGGACCGGCCCCCTGGAGGGCCGTCGCCGAGCGGGAAGCGAAAGCGGGGGACCAGTGCATCCAACACCGTTCGGGATGCACCCAGCACGCAGCAGAGGGCCCAAGACTCACTCATGCACGCTGGTTAGGAACGGTCATTTACGGCCGGGTGTCCAGTTCATCCCCCACCCGTAGGCGTAGTCGATGGTGCGCTGCGGACTCACCCCGCGCTCGGGTACGAGATAGCGGGCTTCGCGCTGCACGGTGAGGTCTCCGCCGTTGTTGGTGATGAGTGCGAGCGCGCAGACTGTGGAGGGGACGGTGCATTCGTCGAGCGAGAAGTCGATCGCGGCACCGTGCTGTGGCTGCAGGGTGACGGTCGCGTGCAGATCGGCGAAACTCCGGGCGCCTTCATAGATGGTGACGAAGATCAGGACGCGGCGGAGCCGGTCCTTGTGATCGAGGTTGATGGTCAGGTTCTCGCCGGTGGAGACGGCGCCGGTGCGGTCGTCTCCGTCGAGATGGATATAAGGGGGCTGCCCGAGAGCGCCGAAGGCGTTTCCGAGCGCCTGGACAACTCCCTTCCTGCCGTCGGTCAGTTCGTAGAGGGCGCAGAGATCAAGATCGAGGTCCGCGTGGTTGGCGATGGCTCTGCCGAGTTTGCTGCCCCAGCCCGTGAACTGTTTGCGCACTTGCCAGTTGAGATTGACGCGCATGGCTCCCGAAGTTCCGCCCTGCTTGGCGAGGGAGACCGAGGGCGCTTCCTTGGTGAGCGTCACCTTGGTCAGCCGGACGGGCTGAGCGACCGGCGGGGCGGGAGGGGGTGTCGGAGGTGCGGGTGGTGCCATCGGGGCGGCAGGCGGGGACTGGGGGTACTGCCCGGGGGACACCTGTGGCGGTGGCGGCAGGTCAACTCGCGTCGCCAGTTGAGGCGACTGAGGCTGCTGCGCTTGCTGAGGTTGCTGGGGATGTTGTGGTTCGTCGACGGAAATACCGAAGTCCGTCGCGAGACCTTCGAGACCGCTGCTGTACCCCTGGCCCACGGCCCGGAATTTCCAGGCCCCCTGCCGCCGGTACAGCTCACCGAGAATGAACGCGGTCTCCACCGTCGCGTCGGCACTGTCGAAGCGCGCGATCTCGGTGCCGTCCGACGCGTCCATGATCCGTACGTGGAGTCCCGTCACCTGTCCGAAGGTGCCACCGTCCGCGGAGGCGGCCAGGACGACGCGATCGATGGCGGGCTCCACCCGCTCCAGGTCCACCGCGAGGCTGTCCGTGACGCCGTCGGCCACGCTCCGTCTGCCCTCGTGACGTACCGCGCCCGAGGCGTGCACCGGCTGGTTGTAAAACACGAAGTCCGCGTCGCTGCGTACCTTTCCCGACACGAGCAGGAGCGCCGATCCATCGACGTCCGGTGCGCCCGGCGTGGTACGCCACCCCAATTCGACCCGCACGGCCTGAGCCGCCACCGGAACATTGGTTCCTTTTAGCATGGTCATGCTCGCCCCCATCGCGAGTACGGCTGCCGAAGTCTTTCCCGGGTCAACCTAATCCGCCCTCCCTTGCGGAGCCCACAGCGATGACCGACCCCGTCCGGCGATCCGCCGGTAACCCCCCGTGAACTCGCCCTTTACACGATTCCAACGCGCTCGGGCGCCCTTTTTTCCCAAGTTCGCTCGCATTGGGGATCCTGGTTCACTCACATCTCGTAAACCAACCCTCTTATCGGGCTCCCCAACCAGCACATCGTGGGCTTAACTTATGTTCCATGACCTCCCCCCGCTCCACCTACGGCGGCGGCTACTACGCCGCACCGTCGTTCCCCGACACTCCGATCTACGACTCCCTGGTCGCGGAGCGGGGTACCCCTCAGATCGCCCCGATCCGAGTGCCTGCCGCCTATGACAGCGGCCACAGCTACCTGCCGGCCCTCCCGGCGGCGCTCCCGGCTCTTCCCGCGGCGCCGTCCCAGCCCAACCCGTCGTACGGCTACCCGCAGCCGATGGCCGCCCAGCAGCAGGGTTACGCGCCGATGCAGCCGGCTCATCTGCAGCACGCCCCGGCGCCGTACATCCCGCAGCAGCCGACCGGAATGCGTGGCGGCTATCAGGCGCCTCAGCCCCAGCAGCAGCGCCCCGCGCCGAGTACCGGGTACGAGTCGATGCGCCCGGCCTCGCCACGGCCCGCACCCACGCCCTCTCCGTACGAGGACCCGTACAACCGCCCGTACCAGGGCCGGGGGTACTGAGCCGGAGGTACGGAGCAAGGGCGTACCGAGCCGCAGGGACCCGCCGCACACGGGCCTGTCCGGCGGACCGGCAGGATGCGCGCAAGCGTCCTTCCGCACTGCGTGCTGTGCCCATGCATCCAGTCAAGTGCGCCGTCGAGCCATGGGGACTCGACGGCGACCGCCGCCGGATGCCGTCCGCCGCCGCGGACCGGGCCGTCGCACCACGTCAGCGGCCGCGCACGGCACCGGCCGGCCGTCTCGTCACCACCTGCTCACCACGGACCGGTCGAGGGGGAACTCACCGGGGTCGCCCGTGCGTTGAACGGGGTGAAGTAGCTCTCTCTTCGCTGCTCCAGCGCGCGAACTTTGCCGTATCAGGTTATGACGGATGCGGAAGGGGGTGCAGAACTGTGCGAGCGGTATCGGGAGTGTGGCGTTGGAGACACAATCCCCTGCGCCGGGCCACCGATCGGCGCGAGGCATGGGTAGCTCTGGTCGCACTGCTGTTGATGGTGCTGGCGGCGCCGGCGCTCGGCTGGCTGTGCGGGGCGCTCACCGACGACGTCCTGCAGCAGTCGGTGCGGTTCCAGCAGACGCAGCGCCATGCCACGACGGCGGTCGTGGTGCGCCGGGCGCCGGGGGCGCGGCACCTGGTCACCGATCCCGAGGTGTACTCGGAGCGTGCGACACAGACGCCGGTGCTGGCGCGCTGGAAGGCCCCGGACGGCACACCCCTCAGGGGCACGGTGATGACCTCCTCCCGGGTCACGGAACCCGGCGCCCGGGTGCGGATCTGGACAGATCCGCAGGGCCACCCGGCGCCGCGCCCCATGGACGCGGCGACGGCCCACACGCATGCGGTGCTGGCCGGGTTCGGGGTGACGCTGATCGGCATCGGTCTGGTCGAGGCCGGGCGGCGTCTGGTCGTATGGCGCATGGTGCAACGGCGGTACGCAGAACTCGACCGAGCATGGGCGGAGGCCGGTCCGGACTGGGGCAGGACGGGCACCGGCAGCTGACGAGCTGCTGATCGCGTCAACTCCCGCCCTCCGCGCGCGCTACGGTGGACCGGCCCGCCCGCCTCTTCGGCGGGCGGACCCGGAATGACCGCTGCCGCGAGACCGGTGGTCAGGGCATCGCACACGCACGAGGTGGGGGCACAGCAGCGCCATGGCACAGGGCACGGTCCAGGTGACGCACACCGGCACATCGCGGTGGCGGCGCCGCACTGGCGAATACGCCTCCCTCACCGCGGCCCTGGAGGCCGCGGCGGACGGTGATGTCCTCACCGTCGCGCCGGGCACCTACCGGGAGAATCTGGTCCTGCACCGCGCGGTGACGCTGCGCGGCCCTGAGGGCTCCGTCGGCTCCGTACGGATCGCGCCGGTCGACGGCGTACCGCTGACGCTCCGCGCCTCCGCCGTCGTCCAGGATCTGCATGTGGAGGGCCAGGACTCGGCGGCCCCCGCGCTCCTCATCGAGGACGGCGCTCCGGAACTGGCGGATCTGCGGATCGTGACACGGTCCGCCGCCGGGATCGAGGTGCGCGGTGCGGCCCGTCCCACCGTGCGCCGCTGCACGGTCGACAACCCTGCCGGGGTCGGCATCGCCGTGCTCGACGGTGCGGGCGGGGTGTTCGAGGAGTGCGAGATCGTCGCGGCCGGGCAGGCCGGGGTCTCGGTGCGCGACGGTGCGCATCCGCGGCTGGAGCGCTGCCGCATCCACCACGCCTCGGGCGCGGGGCTGAGTGTCACCGGTGAGGGCAGCGCTCTGGAGGGGGTCGGCTGCGAGGTGTACGAGATCAAGGGCAGCGGAATACAGGTGACGGCACGCGCCACCGCCCATCTCACCGACTGCACGGTGCACCGCACTTCGTCGGACGGGGTCACGCTCGACACGGATGCGGTGCTGACGCTCGCCGACTGCGACATCCATGACATCCCGGAGAACGCGGTGGACCTGCGTTCCCGCTCGGTCCTCACGCTGACCCGGTCCACGGTGCGCCGCTTCGGCCGCAACGGCCTCTCCGTGTGGGACCCGGGCACCCGGGTCGACGCCAACCAGTGCGAGATCCACGACAGTACGGGTGACTACCCGGCGGTCTGGGTGAGCGACGGGGCGACCGTGATACTGGACTCCTGCCGGGTCCACGACGTGCCGGACGCGATCTTCGTCCTCGACCGGGGGTCGCGCGCCGATGTCGTCGACAGCGATCTCACCCAGGTCCGCAACACGGCCGTTTCGGTGAGCGACGGGGCGACCGCGCAGCTCGACGACTGCCGGATCCGGGAGGCGTCGACCGGCGCCTGGTTCCGTGACCACGGCAGCGGCGGCACGCTGAACAACTGCACCATCGACGCGGCGCAGACCGGCGTCATCGTCACCAAGGGCGCCGACCCGACCATCGAACGCTGCACGGTCACCTCGCCCGCCGAGGCCGGTTTCTATGTCTCGGCCGAGGGCCGCGGGACGTTCCACAGCTGCCGGGTCACCGGAAGCGACGGATACGGCTTCCATGTGATGGACGGCTGCCGTACGACGCTGACCCGATGCCGCACGGAGCGGTGTGCCCGCGGGGGCTACGAGTTCGCCGAAGGCGGCTCGCACGGCGACGGTCAGGGGACGGGCCCGGTCGTGGAGGACTGCACCAGCGACGAGAGCGGGCTGCGCGCTCCCCCTCCCCCGCCGCCCACGGTGCTGACGGCGACCGAGGCGGCCCCCGGGGTGCTCGGTGCGGTACCCACGCAGCGTGCGGTCGCGCCCGCCGTCATCGACGTGCCCGCCGAGCCGGTGCGTACGTCGGGCGCCGTTCTCGGCGAACTGGACGCGCTGGTGGGCCTGGACAGCGTCAAGCGCGAGGTGCGGGCCCTCACGGACATGATCGAGGTGGGCCGCCGCCGTCTGGAGGCCGGGCTCAAGGCCGCTTCGGTGCGGCGCCATCTCGTCTTCACCGGCTCCCCCGGCACCGGCAAGACCACCGTGGCCCGGCTGTACGGCGAGATCCTCGCTTCGTTGGGCGTGCTGGAGCGCGGGCATCTCGTCGAGGTGTCCCGGGTCGATCTGGTCGGCGAGCACATCGGCTCGACCGCCATCCGCACCCAGGAGGCCTTCGACCGGGCGCGCGGTGGCGTGCTGTTCGTCGACGAGGCGTACGCCCTGTCGCCCGAGGACTCTGGCCGGGACTTCGGCCGCGAGGCGATCGACACGCTCGTGAAGCTGATGGAGGACCACCGGGACGCGGTGGTCGTCATCGTCGCCGGCTACACCCACGAGATGGAGCGGTTCCTCACCGTCAACCCCGGCGTGGCGTCCCGTTTCTCACGGACCATCACCTTCAGCGACTACGAGCCCGCCGAACTGCTGCGGATCGTCGAGCAGCAGGCCGAGGACCACGAGTACAGCCTGGCCGAGGGCACCGGGGATGCACTGCTGAAGTACTTCACCGAGCTGCCCAAGGGCCCCGCGTTCGGCAACGGCCGCACGGCCCGCCAGACCTTCGAGTCGATGGTCGAGCGGCATGCGGGCCGGGTCGCCCAGCTCGCCGAGCCGAGCACGGACGACCTCACCCTGCTCTACCCGGAGGACCTGCCGGAACTCCCCTGAGTCTCGCCGGAGCCCCCGTCGGCCTGGCGGGGCAGGAGCGGACCGAGCCGGGCGAGCAGCGCGGCCCGCTCCTCGGCGAAGACCGGGTCGGCCTGGTAGTCCGAGTGACCCAGCACCGGTTCGGGCAGCGGATGTTCCTGGGTACGCCCGTAGACCAGCGGGTCCCGCAGGGGCCCCCGGTCCACCTCGGGCTCGGACCCGTCGTCGAGCCGGACCCGGCCGCCGATCGGGTCGGTGGCCCGCCACAGATTGCGCCAGCAGTGCAGGGAGCGGTGCAGTCCGTGCAGCGGTCCGGGACCGAAGTAGGCCGGGAACCAGCGCCCGTACAGCCGCTCGATCGGCGAACCGTAGGTGAGCAGGGCGACCCGCTTCCGGGTCTCTGCGGGAAGCTGCCAGACCGCGGACGCCGCGAGGACGCTGCCCTGGGAGTGGCCGGAGATGACGAGCCTGCCGCGGGTGCGGCCGGTCCAGCCGGACATCCGGGACGCCAGGTCGGGGACGGCACGCTCGGCGTAGCACGGCGGCGCGAAGGGGTGAGCGGCGCGCGGCCAGAACGTACCGACGTCCCAGAGGATGCCGATGGTGCGCCGGGCGGAAGCATCGCGGTAGGCGCGCCGCCCCCAGCTGACGAAGAGGATGAAGCCGAAACCGACCATCCACGATCCGGTCGACTGGGCCGCTTCCGCCACCGACTCGATGAACGGGCCGGCACCGTCCAGTGCCAGTCCCGGCACCTCTCCGCTCGCCCACGCGCCGGCGACGGCCCCCGCGCCGAGCAGCAGAGTGGCGCCGGAGACCAGGCCGAGCAGCCAGGGTGCGGAGTCGGTCAGGGCGGCCGTGGCCCGGATCCTGGCGATCTGCCGGGTACGGGCGGCGTCCGGCCGCTTCTGCCCGTACTCCTGGTCGACCTCCGGCTCCAGGGCGCGGGCGGCGAGCCAGGTGCGTACGCCCAGCACGGCGGCGGGGACCAGCAACAGCACCAGGAGCACGGGGATGACGGAGGCCTGCCAGCTGAGCAGCACCGGCGGCCCGTCGATGACGGACGCCCGCCCCATGCCGGGGGTGCCGGAGCCGTCGAGCCAGTCGGCGACGCGCTGGGCGACCCCGCCGGACATGACGCCGCCGAGGGCGCAGGCGAGCATCGCGACCGCGGGGCCACCGAGTCCGTACATGACCGTACGCGGCTCGGGCGTCCGGCGGTACAGGCCGAGCGCCACCACCGTGAGGGCGACCACGAGAGCGCCCTGGCCGACGGTGAGGACACGGAACGTGACGTCTCCGGGGAGCGAGCCCGCGGAGACCCAGCCGGGGCGGGACCAGGCGGCGTACCCGACGGCGAGGACGAGCAGGGCGAGGGCGGCGCCCGGCAGACAGCTGATGACGGCGCGGTCGAGCCGGTTGTCGATCCGCCGCTCACTGCGGCCGCGACGGCAGACCACCCAGAGCACAACGAGGGTGCCCAGCACGAGCATTGCCTCGAGCAGCCGGCCGAGGAGGTCGGGCACGGGGCCGCTGACGGCGCGGTCGTGCCGGGCGGCGGCGCCCGCGACGGAGGCTGCCACGGTCAGGAACCCGGCGGCGGTGTGCGCGGCCCGCAGCCGGGCGACGAGCCGCCGGCCGTACCAGAAGCCGGGGCGGCCGAGGGCGGGGCGGACGACGGGGGTGGAGGTGGCGTCGATCCCGCCGACGGAAGGGCCGCCGGAACGACCGCTGGGAGGGTCGGCAGGAACATCGTCCAGAACGTCTTCGTCAGGAGCGTTGTCGTCCGGCTCGGCGCCGGTGAGCGGGCGCTGCGACTCGTACGCGCTCCAGGTCCGGTTGGACAGGTACCAGAGCAGTCCCACCAGCGCGGTGGGCACCAGGGCCGCGAGCGCGAGCCGGCGGCCCGGCTGCGACCACCAGCCGCCCTGCGCCGTCGAAAGGAAGCCGAGCCAGGACCGCCGGTTCGAGCAGTCGGGTACGCCCGCGCACTGCCAGGCCACCAGATCGAGCGCGACCTCGCAGGCTGCCGCGGTGAACAGCACGGTGAGGCTGAGGGCGACGAGCCGGACGAGCACGCCGTACAGCCGCACCGCGCGGGTGCGGCCCTTGGCGGTGGGCCGCATCCAGTGGGCCAGGTTGACCACCATGAACGGGAGCAGCAGGAGCCAGAGCGCGCGGGAACCGTTGCCGGAGGTGAGGTTGGACCAGCAGTAGGCCTCTTCGATGGGCCGGTCCCGGTACCGCTCGGGGTGCTGTTCGGCGTCGATGTCCCCAGTGCGACGGTAGATGGCCGCCGTCGCGTCACCGGTGACCCGGGCGATACGCGGATCGTCGAGCATGCCTTGGGGAGTGGCTCCGCCGACGCCATGGACAAGCAGTTCCAGCGCGGCCCCCGTGCTCTGCGGGGCCTGAGTGACAGGGGGCACGTGTGTGACTCGCTCTCTCGCTCTCGCGACGTTCCGGGCGTGTGCTGATGCGCAGTCACCAGAATCGCGGAACAACGGCCGCGGTGGCACCCGTCTCACCGAATCTCCCCAGTGCGGCGCCGGACGGAGCTGCGTGGCAGGATGACCCCGTCCGACAGACGGCCAGCCTGCTACAGGCGAGAGGGAAGGACCGGATCCGGCGTTGAGCGAGAATCAGAACCTCCTCGCGGAGCAGCGGCGCGCCCTCATTCTCGACGAGGTGCGCAGGCGCGGCGGGGTCAGGGTCAATGAGCTGACCCGCAAGCTCAGCGTCTCCGACATGACCGTCCGCCGGGATCTGGACGCACTGGCCCGGCAGGGTGTCATCGAGAAGGTGCACGGCGGCGCGGTGCCGGTCGTCGAAGCGAGCACGCACGAGCCCGGCTTCGAGGTGAAGTCGACGCTGGAGCTCACCGCCAAGGAGGACATCGCACGGGTGGCCGCGACCATGGCCGTGCCCGGCAGCGCGATCGCGCTCTCCGGTGGTACGACCACGTATGCGCTTGCCCAGCATCTGCTGGACGTACCGGAGTTGACGGTGGTGACGAACTCGGTGCGGGTCGCCGATGTGTTCCACACCGCGCAGCGTTCGGCGGCGACGGGCGGACCGCGGGCCGGGGCCGCCACGGTGGTGCTCACCGGTGGGGTACGGACTCCGTCGGACTCCCTGGTCGGTCCGGTCGCCGATCAGGCGATCGGTTCGCTCCACTTCGATGTGCTGTTCCTCGGGGTGCACGGGATCTCGGTCGAGGCCGGGCTGTCGACGCCGAATCTGGCGGAGGCCGAGACCAACCGGCGCTTCGTGCACTCGGCGCGGCGGGTGGTGGTCGTCGCCGACCACACCAAGTGGGGCACGGTGGGCCTGAGTTCGTTCGCGACGCTGGAGCAGGTGGACACCCTCGTCACCGATTCCGGTCTGTCGGCGCAGGCCCGCGAGGAGATCGAGGAGCACCTGCCGGGCCTGGTGGTGGCGGGCGGGACCGCCGAGGACGAGCCCTCCGACAGCTAGGAAATGGGCGGCGCAGAGCCGAGACACGCGTTCCGCTCTGCGCGCGCCGTGCCCGTCACGTCCTAGGATCGTGCTGTGGCCGTCTTCCGGATCGAGCGATTCACTCCCCTTCCCGCCGCCGAGTCGTGGCGCCGGGTGACCGACTGGGAACGGCACGCCGCGCAGGTCCCGCTCACCCGGATCAGCGTCCCGACGGGACTTCCCACCGGAATCGGGACCGTCTTCGTGGCCCGCACGGGCGTGGGCCCGCTGGGGTTCGACGATCCGATGGAAGTGGTGCGCTGGACACCGCCCGCGGCCGGCCGGGCCGGGCTCTGCCGGCTGGAGAAGCGCGGTTCCGTGGTGCTGGGCCGGGCCTCGATCGACGTGTATCCGGCCGAGTGCGGATCGCATGTGGTGTGGGTGGAGGAGCTTCGCATCCGGCTGCTGCCGCAGTGGGGAGACGCCCTGATCTCCGGCGCGGGCCGCCGGATCTTCCGCCGGGTACTGGACGGTCTCCTGGACGGCCCGGTGCGGCCGTAGCTGCAGCACGTACCGGTGCGGACATCTGACGGCGTGACAGATATGGTGTGGCTCCTCGCGGACGGGGTGCGTCCGCTGCCGATCGCACGGGAGGTGCGTTCCATGGCACGTCGACTCCGCTCCGTGGACCTCGATTTCGTCCCGGTCGCTCCGCTGCGGCTGGTGTTCGCCGCCGAGGTGTCCGCACCCCCCGAGGAGGTGTACCGGGCGCTCGCCGAGGATGTCGAGGGCTGGCCCTCCTGGTTCACCGCGGTGACGGCTGCCCGCCCCACCGCGGCCGGTGCGGGCCGCGAGATCCGGCTCAAGGGCGGCACCATGTTCCAGGAGACGGTTCTCGCGAAGGAGCCGGGCGAGCGGTACGCCTACCGGGTCGACGAGACCAACGCACCCGCCCTGAAAGCCCTGTTGGAGGAGTGGCGGCTCTTCCCGGCCGCGACCGGGACGGGCACGAGGGTGCAGTGGACCTTCGCCGCCGACGGGCCGACGCCGTTCCGGTTCACCCTGCGGCTGGGCCGCGTCGGGCTGGCCCGGGCGTTCCGGGACGCGGTGCGCAATCTCGACGAGCGGCTCGCCGCCACCTCCGCCTGAAGGCCCGGATCGAGGGTGGGGGACGGGCTTCAGCGAGGCCAGATGCCGGTGGCCAGGAAGCGATCGATCGTCGCGGCGTAGGGGGCGATGTCTAGACCCTGTCCGGCGAGCCAGCTGTCGGAGTAGTACTTGTCGAGGTAGCGGTCGCCCGGGTCGCAGAGCAGCGTGACGACGCTGCCGGTGCGGCCCTGTTCCAGCATTTCGGCAACGAGCTTGAACGCGCTCCACAGCCCGGTGCCGGTGGAACCGCCCGCCTTGCGGCCGATGGCCTGTTCCAGGGCGCGTACGGTGGCGACACTGGCCGCGTCCGGCACCTTCATCATCCGGTCGATGGCGCCGGGCACGAAACTGGGTTCCATCCGGGGCCGGCCGATTCCTTCGATGCGTGAACCGCAGTCGCTGGTGGCGAGGGCGTTGTGGTGGGTCCAGCCGTCGAAGAAGCAGGAGTTCTCCGGGTCGGGCACACAGATCCGGGTGTCGTACTGCATGTAGTGCACATAGCGGGCGATGGTCGCCGAGGTGCCGCCGGTACCGGCAGTGGCGACGATCCAGGTGGGTTCCGGGTAGCGCTCCAGTCTCAGTTGCTGGTAGATCGACTCGGCGATGTTGTTGTTGCCACGCCAGTCGGTGGCCCGCTCGGCGTAGGTGAACTGGTCCATGTAGTGACCGCCGGTTTCGGCGGCGAGCCTGGCCGACTCCTCGTACAGCTTCTGGGCGTCGTCGACGAAGTGGCACTGACCGCCGTGGAATTCGATCAGCCGGCACTTCTCGGGGCTGGTGGTGCGCGGCATCACCGCGATGAACTGCACCCCGATCAGCTTCGCGAAGTACGCCTCCGAGACGGCCGTCGAGCCGCTGGACGCCTCGATCACCGGCTTGCCCGGCCGGATCCAGCCGTTGCAGAGCCCGTACAGGAAGAGCGAGCGGGCCAGCCGGTGCTTCAGGCTGCCCGTGGGGTGCGTCGACTCGTCCTTGAGATAGAGGTCGATCCCCCAGGCTTCGAGGAGCGGGAAGCGCAGCAGATGCGTGTCGGCGGAGCGGTTGGCGTCGGCCTGGACCTTGCGCACGGCCTCATTCAGCCAGGCCCGGTACTCGTGGTCGGTGCGGTCGACGTCGACGGTCGCCACGACCTGGCCGTCAAGGCTGTGCCCATTGGTGTCCATCAGCACGCTCCTGCTCGTCGTCACCGGACTGCCGGACCCCCCGGCCCCCCGGACTCTGCACATCAACGATATGCCCCCTACCTGCACAAACATTGACTTTGGGGGTCCATAGCCCTGCCTTGGCGTCGACGGCCCGGACCGCTGCCGCCCACCCTGGCGCAATTGCGACATCCGGCCCCGACACGGCCTGGCGCACCGACCGAGCCACATGCAGACTTGCCGTCGGAAGCATGACGAAGGGGGGTGAAGCAGTCATGACGGAAACGGAGTTCAGCGCGACGGGGGTACGGATCGAACGATGGGCCCGCTCGCTCACGAGAGCCGGACAGGTGATCGTGAAGGACGGCCGGGTGGCGCTGCTGACCAGCTACGGCCGGGAGATCGACAGCGCCCCGGTGGGGGTGGTCAGCGCGGGCAGGCCATGGTTCGCCGGTGCGGACTCGGCGGTGGCGCGATTCAACGGGACGCGCTACCGGCTGACGATGGGACAGCGCGATCACGGGCGGGACCGAGCGGGCCCGTCGCGCCGGTTCCTCGAGGCACTGCGCAGTGCGGGCGCCCGACTGGACTGACATCACGGGCCGGCCTCGGAGAGGCGATACCGCAGGGTCGACACGGCGGCACTGACGGAACGGAGTCGTCCGGTCACCGCAAGTTGCGGAGCCGTTACCCCTGAGCGACATTGGACACACGTCACTCATGGTTCACCGGCGGTGACACTGCGATCCAGTCCGCCGGCCCGGGAACGGCAGCCGGCTCTCCGCCGACTCCGTTCCGCCGTCTTCTTCCGGACCTATTTCGGGGAGTCGCAGCCGTGATCAGCGAGCCAAGCAGGCACTGCACGGTGGAGCTCCAGGCCCTGCCGTCGCGGATCGGTCAGGTCCGCAGAATCATCTCGGCGCAATTGCACTACTGGCATCTGGACCCTCTGATCGACCAGGCAGCGCTGGGCGTCACCGAACTGCTGACCAATGTCCACCGGCATGCACAGCCGGACAAAACGTGCACCGTAGAGATCGAGTTCCTGCTCGAACGACTGACTGTCTCCGTCCACGACCACGACCCGCGGCTGCCGACCGTGCGCGAAGCCGACGCGTCCAGCACATCGGGGCGCGGGCTGGCCCTGATCGCCGCGGTCAGTGAGAGCTGGGGGGTCCGGCCGCGGGGCCGGGCCGGGAAGGTCGTCTGGTTCACCCTTCCGGCCCCCTCCCTGTTCGCCGCGGTGCGGCCGCACTCGGTGTACGGGGCGACGACCGACGGTCCGTTCGGCGATGTCGACACCCCGTCCCTGGAGAAGGTGGCCCACACCGACGCGCGGTCCGCCGCGGTCGGCTGAGGGCTGTCCCATATCAGTGACGCACGAAGAGCGGGGCGCCCGGAGGCGCCCTGCTCGTCGTGCGTCCCGCGGTGGTCGTCTAATCGGCAGCGATGGCGCGGAGCATGTCCAGGCGTGCCGCACGCCGCGCCGGTCGCCACCCGGCCAGCGCCCCGGCGATGATCCCCACCAGGGCGATCACCAGGAGCCGCGCCGGCGGCAGCGCGAAGGCGAACGGGGTGTCACCAGCGCCTTCGGACGCCTTGACCAGCACCCAGCCGAGGAATCCGCCGAGCAGCAGGCCGCCCGCCGTACCGAAGGCGGCGACCAGGACGGACTCCCAGCGGACCATGGCCCGCAGCTGGCTCCGGGTCTGGCCGACGGCCCGCAACAGGCCCAGTTCCCTGGTGCGTTCATGAATGGCCAGGGTGAGGGTGTTGGCGATGCCGAGCAGCGCGATCAGTACCGCGAGCGCCAGCAGCGCGTAGACCAGTGTGAGCATCATGTCGATGGAGCCGGCCGAGGACCGCGCGTACTCGCCACGGGTCTGTACGTCCGGACTGCCGTACGCCGCCGCGGTCTTCTCGACGGCTGCCTTGCCGTCGGCGGTGGACACCCCGTCCTCGAACGCGACGGCGACCAACGTGTCGGAGTCCTGTGCACGGTGCGGAGCCCACGCCTGTCGGGTGATCACATAGTCGCCCGCCAGTTCCGACCGGTCGTAGAGCGCGCGGACCGTGAAGGTCTGCTGCTTGCCGTCGGTGAAGGTGAGCCGGGCGGTGGAACCGGTGTGCAGATCGCGTTGGGCAGCCTCGGTGCCGGATACGGCGATGCCGTTCGCGCCGAGCGCACTCATCGATCCCCGGACCGTGCCGAGGTCGAAGACCTTGGCGAGCGCGGCCGGGTCGGTGACGGTCAGGGCGCGACCCGCCCCGTTCACCTCCGCCACGCCCTTGCCGAGGCCGACCGCGGTCGCCACATCGGGCAGCCGGTCGACGGCGGGGGCGAGCCCGGGGCTGAGACCGCTGCCACCAGCACCGAACGCGGGCGCGCTGATGGCGACATCACCGGCGAAGGAACGGTCCACCGTCTGGTTCATGGTTGCCTTCAGGGACGCGCCGAAGACCGTGAAGAGCGAGACGACGGCAACACCGATCATCAGCGCGGTGGCGGTGGCGGCGGTCCGCTTCGGGCTGCGCAGGGCGTTGCGCCTGGCGAGTCCGCCGGTGACCCCGCGCAGCCGGTCGAGCGGGGCGCCCAGGACCCGTACGGCGTACGAGGAGGCGACCGGGCCCAGCACGACGAACGCGGCCAGTGTCAGGACCGCCCCCGCGGCCGACAGCCAGACGAACGGATCGGCCAGGATGCCCGTCAAGATCGCGCCGACGGACGTGAGCAGCAACGCGACGCCGGTGACGGCGCGGGGCCGGGAGGCCGCCGAATCGTCGACGGCGGCCTCGCGCAGGGCCGCGAGCGGTGCGGTGCGTCCCGCGCGAACCGCAGGCAGGAGGGCGGAGCCGAGGCAGACGATGACGCCGACGGCGAGCGGCAGCAGCAGCGAGACACTGCTGATCACGAGCGCGCCCTCGGGGAACGGGAAGCCGACGGCGGGAAACAGCGCCTGCAGTCCGGCGGCGATGCCGATGCCGGCGGCCAGTCCCGCGGCGGACGCGATCACGCCGACGACGGCGGCCTCGACGAGGGTCGACCCGAGGATCTGCCGGCGGGAAGCGCCGAGGGCGCGCAGCAGGGCGTTCTCCCTGGTGCGCTGGGCGACGACGATCGCGAACGTGTTGTGGATGGAAAAGGTGGCGACCAGCAGGACGATCCCGGAGAACACCAGCAGCAGCGTGGTGAACAGGCCCAGAAACGCGCCGGAGATCATGTTCTGGTTCTCCGTGGCGGAGGCCTGGCCGGTGATGGCCTCGGTGTCCTCGGGCAGCGCCGGAGTCAGCGCGTCCACGAGCTCCTGCTGACTGGTGCCGGGCCCGGCACGCACCAGGATGCCGGCGGCCTCGCCGGGTTTCGGGGTGAGGTACTTCTCGGCGTCGGCCTGCGTCATCCCGGTGTAGGTGACCTGGCCCATGCCGTCCTCGCCGCCGAAGGTGGCCAGGCCGACGACCGTGACACGCACGGGGTCGGGGGTGCGCAGTACGGTCGTGTCGCCGATCTTCAGCCCGCCCCTGTCGGCGGTGCCGCGGTTGATGACGACCTCACCGGACGCGGACGGGGCGCGCCCTTCGGCGAGTTCGTACGGGTTGAGCTCCGGGTCCTGGATCCAGTTGCCCGCGACGGTGGGCGGGCCCTGACCCCCGATGGGCTTGCCGTCCGCGCCGATCAGTTGGCCGGCGCCCTGAATGTCGGGGGCCGCGGCGGCGACACCGGGCGTCTGTTCGATCTTCTGCACCAGGGTGGTGCTCACCGGCTGCCGGGTGCCCTCCCCCTCGCCGGACACCGTCACCACATTGGCGCTGCGGACGACCGCGTCCGTACCGCTCGCGGCGTCGGCGAACATCGTGTCGAAGCTCGCCCGCAGGGTGTCGCCCATGACGAGCGTGCCCGCGAGAAATGCGACACCGAGCAGTACGGCGGTGAAGGTGCCGGCGAACCGGCGCTTGTGGGCACGGAGCGAGGAGACGCTGAGGCGCACGGATGCGCGGGTGCCCGTCATGGCGTCCCCGCCGTCGTGCCGGGCGTGAGGTCGAAGGCCTTGAGGCGGTCGAGTACGCGCTCCGCGGTGGGATCCGGCATCCGGTCGACGAGGCGTCCGTCGGCGAGGAAGACGACCTCGTCGGCGTGGGCGGCGGCGACCGGGTCGTGGGTGACCATGACGACCGTACGGCTGGTCTGCCGGACGGTGCGGCCGAGGAGCCGCAGCACCTCCTGGCCGGAGCGGGAGTCCAGATTGCCGGTCGGTTCGTCGGCGAACACGACATCGGGGCGTGCCGCGAAGGCGCGGGCCACGGCGACCCGTTGCTGCTGACCCCCGGAGAGTTCGCTGGGCCGGTGGTGCAGCCGGTCCCGCAGGCCCACGGTGTCGATGAGGGCGTCGATCCACTCCTGGTCACCGCGCTCGCCGGCGAGGTCCATGGGGAGGGTGATGTTCTCGGCGACCGTGAGGGTCGGGATCAGGTTGAAGGCCTGAAAGACGAAGCCGATGCGCTGCCGGCGCAGCAGAGTGAGCCTGCGGTCGTCGAGCGCGCTGAGGTCGGTGTCGCCGATGAGGGCGGAGCCGGAGGTGAGTGTGTCGAGTCCGGCGGCGCAGTGCATCAGGGTGGACTTGCCGGAGCCGGAGGGCCCCATGATCGCGGTGAAGCGGCCGGCCGGGAAGTCGACGCTCACCCCGTCCAGGGCCCTGACCTCGGTGTCGCCCGTGCCGTAGATCTTCACGGCGTCGACGACGCGGGCGGCGGTAAGGGTGGCGGTCGAGCCGACCGTGGTGGTCATGCGACATCTCCCCGACCGGTACGGCCGAACTGCTCGTCCAGCACGGAGAGCCGTCGCCAGTACTCGTCCTCGTCGATCTCGCCCGCCGCGAAACGGCGGCCGAGCAGGGCGATGGGCGACTGTTCGCCGGGCACACCTGGAGCGCCGTGCACGGTGCGCAGCCCCCAGGGGCCAGGTCGGCCACCGCGCCGGCCGGTACGGCGCAGCACGGTGACAACGGTGACGACGACGGCCGCCCAGATCAGCGGGAAGAGGAGGATCCACGGTCCGGGTCCACCGGAGTACGCCAGGGTGTTCATCTCGGTCAGCTCCCTCGGTGCGGGGTTCTGTTGTGCTGTTGTTCTGTCGCTGACGAGCCTGGCTCCGGGAGGGGGTCCGAGTCGTCGTACGGGCAGCGGCCGTGTGCGTACCCCCGTGGGAGTACGCGGCCTTCGGGCAGCTGCTCCCGCTGACCGGCCCAGATCCCTGGAGCTCTGTACCTACTGGTATGTACAGGGGGCTCATGAGCACTCCGGACCGTCTGATCGAAGCCACCCGGGAGCTCCTGTGGGAGCGCGGTCATGTGGGCACGGGCCCGAAGGCCATCCAGCAGCACGCGGGCGCCGGCCAGGGCAGCATGTACCACCGCTTCGCGGGCAAACTCGATCTGGCGCTCGCCGCCATCGTCCGCACCGCGGCGGAGCTGCGGGCCACCGCCGAACTGGTGCTGGGCGGCCCGGGATCGGCGTACGAACGGATTTCGGCGTATCTCCTGCGCGAGCGCGACGTGCTTCGCGGCTGCCCGGTCGGCCGGCTGACGATGGACCCGGATGTCGTCGCCAGCGACAAACTGCGCGCACCCGTCCACGAGACGATCGGCCGGCTGCGCGGACGGCTCGGCGAGATCGTCCAGCAGGGCCTGGACCGGGGCAAGTTCGGCGCCGGCGCTCCGCGGCCGCCGGTTCAGGTCAGTGCGGCCAGCGGGTCGTCGAGAACCGGCTGCCAGGCCAGTTCGGCCGCGCCGACCAGGCTGTTGTGATCGAGGGTGCACGGCAGGATCGGCACGCTGCCGCTGCGCCCCCACAGGCTGCGATCGGCGACGACGGCGCGCAGCCGCTCCGGGTCGGCGTCGAGCAGTGCGCGGTGCAGTCCGCCGAGAATGATCCGGTCCGGGTTGAGGATGTTGACGAGTCCGGCCAGTCCGAGGCCGAGCCGGTCGATCAGTTCCTCGGACGCGGCCCGTACCGCCGCGTCCTCGTACTCCGTGCGCAGCAGGTCGCTCGCCTGCTTGAGCAGTGACTCCTCGGGGCCCGGTTCGCGGCGGGCGGCGACGAGGAAGGCCAGCGGGTCGGTCTCGACGTCGAGGCAGCCGCGCCCGCCGCAGTGGCACGGACGCCCCTCGGGGTTCACGGTGAGATGGCCGACCTCGAGGGCCAGCCCCGAACTGCCGGTGTGCAGACGGCCGTCGAGGACGAGGGCGCCGCCGACGCCGCGGTGGCCCGTGGCCACGCAGAGCAGATGCTGGGCTCCCCGGCCGGCGCCGTGCCGGTGCTCGGCGAGCGCGGCGAGGTTGACATCGTTTCCGGTGAACGCGGGGCCGGGGATGCCCGCTTCGCGTACACACGTGGCGAAGATCTCACGGACCTGGGAGCCTGCCGGCCAGGCGATGTGCAGCGGGTTGAGCGCGGTGCCCTCCGGTTCGGCCACGGCGGAGGGGACGGCTAGGCCCGCACCGACGCAGCGCAGCCCGCTGTCGCGCAGCAACCGGGCGCATGCGTCTACGACTTCGCCCACGACCTGGGCCGGGTCCGATGTGACGGTGACGCAGCCGGGATCCGTGGCGACGAGTCGGCCGCCGAGCCCCACCAGCGCGGCGCGGAACCCGTCGGCATGCACCTGCGCGGCAATGGCGACCGGGCCGGTCTCGCGGATCGCCAGCCGGTGCGAGGGGCGGCCCTGGGAGCCTGCCGCGGAACCGGGGCTGGAGTCGACGCGGATGAGACCGAGCGCCTCCAGCTCGGCGGCGACCGCACCGGCGGTCGCGCGGGTGACGCCGAGCTCGGAGGTGAGCACGGCGCGGGTGGGCGCGCGTCCGGTGTGGACCAGCTCCAGGGCGGGCCCGAGCGCGCTCCGGCCCCTCTCCAACTTCGTCCGGGTGGTGGTCGCCTTGCCGTTCATGGGGGCGAGTCTCCCATGATCCGGAGAGACTGCCGACGCTCCGGTCGGGCGCTCCTGTCCGCGTGCTGCCACGGCGGACGCCCTTTCGGCCCGCGGCGACCACCCCTCCTGGTCACCGTGATCACCCCTTCCCGTCACTGTCATCGCTCCTCCCGGTCACCGTGATCGCACTATCCGACCGTGTCGGCCCTGGCGGTCCGCTGTCTTGCGTCCGTTGTCCACGGGCCCCTATGCTTCTTTTGTGCCGCAACTAAACAAACTGCGGACGGCCCTACCGGGGGGACCAGGCGGAGACACCGCCCCACCCTCGTCGGCCCGCCTCCGTACCGCGCTGACCGTGTTCTTCGCCCTCGACGGTTTCCTCTTCGCCGGCTGGGTGGTCCGTATCCCGGCCATCAAGCATCAGACCGGCGCCTCCGCATCCACCCTCGGCCTCGCCCTGCTCGGGGTCTCCGCCGGAGCCGTCATCACCATGATGCTCGCCGGGAGGTTGTGCAGGCGGTTCGGCAGCCACCCCCTGACGGTGGTCTGCGGAACACTCCTCTCGCTCGCCATCGCCCTGCCCGCGCAGACGCATTCGGCCCTCACGCTCGGTCTGGTCCTGCTGGTCTTCGGAGCCGCATACGGCGCGATGAACGTCGCGATGAACAGCGCCGCGGTCGATCTGGTCGCCGGCCTGCGGCGCCCGGTGATGCCGAGCTTCCATGCCGCGTTCAGCCTCGGCGGCATGCTCGGCGCCGGGCTCGGCGGACTGGTCGCCGGTGGCCTCTCCCCCGCCACCCATCTCTTCATCCTCACCGGGGTCGGGCTGCTCGTCACCGCCGCCGCCGGACCGACCCTGCTCCGGTACCCGGCTCCCCGGGCGGCGACCGCGGCGGACCCTGCCGAGCCGCCGCGCCGGATGTCGGGGCGAGCCCGCAACCTGGTGCTGCTGTTCGGCGTGATCGCGCTCTGCACCGCGTACGGGGAAGGGGCCCTGGCCGACTGGAGCGCGCTCCATCTGGCTCAGGACCTGCATGCCCGTCCGGGCGTCGCTGCCGCCGGATACTCGCTGTTCGCCCTGGCCATGACCGCGGGCAGGCTCACCGGTACCGCCCTGCTCGAACGGCTCGGCCAGACCCGCACTCTCGTCGCGGGCGGCGCGACGGGCGCGGCCGGAATGCTCCTCGGATCGCTGGCACCGACCACCTGGCTCGCCCTTCTCGGCTTCGCCGTCGCCGGACTCGGCCTGGCGAACATCTTCCCCGTCGCGGTCGGCCGGGCCGGCGAGCTGGCCGGCCCGAGCGGAGTGGCCGTCGCGTCGACGATCGGCTACGGC
Organism: Streptomyces sp. NPDC002206; assembly: GCF_053593595.1. NCBI lineage: Bacteria > Bacillati > Actinomycetota > Actinomycetes > Kitasatosporales > Streptomycetaceae > Streptomyces > Streptomyces sp. NPDC002206. The sequence continues at coordinate 25,229 of NZ_JBSFCW010000031.1, read as the reverse complement.
GGGATGCTGCTCGGGCCGCCCGCGATCGGGTTCCTGGCCGACTGGTTCTCGCTGCCGCTGGCCCTCACGACGGTGGCGGTGCTCGCCGGTGCTGCGGCGGCGCTGGGGTACGCGGCACGGCATGCGACGGCCCGCGCCTGATCGCCGTACGCGCGACAGACCTCCACCGCACGCACACCTGCCCGATTGAGTAGGCGTACTCAGGCAGGACCGGCTCTCCGGCCGCACGATGGAGGCATCGACCATCTACGGGGAGCAGGCCATGAACAAGCCGGTCATGAACAAGCAGCACCTCCACACGCTCGCACGGCTGACCTTCGGCAATGCCGCCTCGTTGATCTACCTCGGGGTGGTGCTGGCGACAGCGGTGTTCGTCGCCGTGGACACCCTGTTCGTCCCGCACGAGGACGCCTCGTTCGCGGGCGTCTGGCTGTTCCTGCTCGCGGCGCCGACGGTGTTCGTGTTCTTCGTCGGCAGTGAGCTGTGGGGAGCGGACGCGGCCGGACCGGCCTGGTTCATATATCTCGCCCTCGTCGTGTCCGTCCTCGCGCAGGCGCTCGCCCTCGGCTGGTTCGTGCGCTTGGTGCGCGGCGGGGGACGGTCTCGTACCGCCCATCCCCAGGGCGTCTGAGCCACTGGCACAATCTCTGCCATGGAGACCACCGACCACGTCAAGTCCCTCACGGACGCAGGACACTTGCTGGCCGCCGCGGCGGAGCAGGCCGGGCCCGGCGCGTCGGTGCCGACATGCCCGGGCTGGCAGGTGCGCAATCTGCTCCGGCACACCGGCACGGTGCACCGCTGGGCGACCGCGTTCGTCGCCGAGGGACACACCTCGTACCGTCCCGACGGCGGCGAACCCGATCTGGACGGCGGGGAGTTGCTCGACTGGTTCCGCGAGGGGCACGGCCTGCTGGTGAACGCGCTGGAGAGCGCCTCGGGCGACCTGGAGTGCTGGACCTTTCTGCCCGCGCCCTCCCCGCTGGCGTTCTGGGCACGGCGGCAGGCCCACGAGACGACGATTCACCGGGTGGACGCCGAGTCCGCGCGCGGCGGCCCGCTCTCGCCGGTGGCGGCCGGGCAGGCGCTGGACGGGATCGACGAACTGCTGCGCGGGTTCCACGCCCGCCCGAAGAGCAAGGTGCGCACCGATGCACCACGCACGCTGCGGGTGCGCGCCACGGACACGGGCGACGCATGGACCATACGGCTCTCGTCGGAACCGCCGCAGGCCGTACGCGAATCGGAGGACGACGCACACCGAGCGGGGTCCGGCGACTGCGAATTGAGCGGGACGGCCGAGGGGCTCTATCTGACGCTCTGGAACAGGCTGCCGCTCACCGCGGTCATGGTGACGGGCGACCGGGGACTGGCCCGTCTGTGGTGCGAGAACTCCGGGGTCACCTGATCCTGACAGACGTACGGGAACGAGGACCCCTGCCGCGGCCGGTACCGCATTCAGCCGGTCGCACCGCCCAGCATCCGAGCGAGCACCGACCGCTGCAGCGGCTTCACCTCGGCATGACGCGCCCGGCCCTTCGCCGTCAGCTCGACCCGGACTCCCCGCCGGTCCTCGCTGCACATCCCGCGACACACGAGGTCGTCCTTCTCCAGCCGTGCGACCAGGCGTGACAGCGCACTCTGGCTGAGATGGACCCGGGAGGCCAGCTCCTGTACGCGATAAGCGGCGCCGCCGTCCTCCGACGCGCCCTCCGCGAGGACGTCGAGCACCTCGAAGTCGCTGGCGCCGAGGCCGTGCTGATGCAGCTCACGATCGAGCTCGCACAACGTCCTCGCATGCAGCGCAAGCATGTCCCGCCACTCCTCGACGAGCACCCGCTCGGGCTTGTTCGCTGCCATGACCGCACGTTAGCAGAGATGGGGCCGTTTGTTGCATCGGAATTAAATGCACTTGCATTCAATGCATGTGCATGTACCTTCGTCGTCATGACCTCTCCGCTCAACGTCTCCGATTCCCATGCGCGTTGGAGCCCGCGCCTGTGGGGCACCCTGCTCGTGCTCTGCGCCGCGATGTTCCTGGACGCCCTGGACGTCTCCATGGTCGGCGTCGCTCTGCCGTCCATCGCCGACGACCTCGACCTGACCACCTCGACCCTTCAGTGGATCGTCAGCGGGTACATCCTCGGCTACGGCGGACTGCTGCTCCTCGGCGGCCGCGCGGCCGATCTGCTCGGCAGACGCCGGGTCTTCCTGATCGCGCTCGGCGTCTTCGCCCTCGCCTCGCTGCTCGGCGGATTCGTCGACTCCGGACCGCTGCTGATCGCCAGCCGCTTCATCAAGGGGCTGAGCGCCGCGTTCACCGCACCGGCCGGGCTCTCGATCATCACCACGACGTTCAAGGAAGGCCCTCAGCGCAACCGGGCGCTGTCCATCTACACCACGTGCGCGGCCACCGGCTTCTCCATGGGCCTGGTGCTGTCCGGTCTGCTCACCCAGCTGTCCTGGCGCTGGACCATGCTGCTGCCCGCCCCCATCGCGCTGATCGCCCTGGTAGCGGGGCTGAGGCTGATCCCGCACAGCGATCGCGAGGACACCCATCGCGGTTACGACCTGCCGGGCGCCGTCACCGGCACGGCCTCCATGCTGCTGCTGGTGTTCACCGTCGTCCAGGCCCCGGAGGCCGGCTGGGCCTCCGCCCGGACCCTGTTGTCGTTCCTCGCCGTCGCCGCACTGCTGACCGTCTTCGTCACCATCGAGCGACGCACCGCGAACCCGCTGGTCCGGCTCGGTGTGCTGCGCTCCGGCAGCCAGGTCAGGGCGCAGCTGGGCGCCGCTGCGTTCTTCGGCAGCTACGTCGGCTTCCAGTTCCTGGTCACCCAGTACATGCAGTCGCTGCTCGGCTGGTCGGCCCTGCAGACCGCGCTGGCCTTCCTGCCCGCGGGTGTGCTGGTCGCGCTGTCGTCGACGAAGATCGGCGATGTGGTCGACCGGTTCGGGACGCCGCGCGTGATCGCGGCCGGCTTCACCTTCCTCGTCGTCGGCTACGGGCTCTTCCTGCGGATCACCCTCACCCCGTCGTACGCGGCGGTCATCCTGCCCTCGATGCTGCTGCTGGGAGCGGCCTGCGCACTGACCTTCCCGTCGCTCAACATCCAGGCCACCAACGGGGTCGACGACGATGAGCAGGGCATGGTGTCGGGCCTGCTGAACACGTCGATCCAGGTGGGCGGGGCGATCTTCCTGGCCGTCGTGACGGCGGTGATCACGGCGCACGGCAGTGGCGACGGCTCCTCGCAGGCGGTCCTCGACAGCTACCGACCGGGCCTCGTGGTGGTGACGGCGATCGCGTTCGCCGGGCTGCTGATCACGCTGACCGGGCTGCGTCGCCGCAGGCCCGTGCAGCACTCCGTGCTGGTCGCGTTGTCCGAGGGCGACCGGGCCGCCGCCGAGGCATCGGCCGCCCAGCAGCCGGCCGCACAGAAGGTGGCGGTCCGGGACTGACCGAGCCGGCCCACTGCCCCCATGGCTGACCGGCAAGGGGAACGGGGCGGTGGACGGCGAGGCATCCTTGTCCGTCGCCCACCGCCGCTGTGACACTTCGGACATGGGACGCCGAAGTCAGGAAGACCGGGACGCCATGACCGTCGAGATCGGTTTCGCCCTGATGAGCGCGGCCTTTCTGGCCGCGGCCGCGTTCGTCGCGGTCGCCATGACCACCGTGTACCTCGATCTGCCCCGTAGGGCGGAACATGTGCTGGACCGGATCGGAGCCGTCGTCGCAGCCGTCGTCTTCGTCGCCCGCCTCGTCGATGTGCTGTGGGGCTTTCCCCGCCCCGGCAGCCGGCGTCCGGCCGCCGCGCACCGCTCGCAGGCTCCGTCTCAGCCGAGCCAACCGGGTCGTACGAGCCCCGACTCATAGGCGAGCACGACGAGTTGGGCCCGGTCGCGGGCTCCGAGCTTCACCATGGTGCGGCTGACATGGGTCTTGGCGGTGAGCGGGCTGACGACGAGTCGGCGGGCGATCTCCTCGTTGGAGAGGCCGATGCCGACCAGCGCCATCACTTCCCGTTCCCGTTCGGTGAGTTCGCTCAGTCCCGTCGCGGCCGCAGGCTCCTTGGAGCGGGCGGCGAACTCGGCGATCAACCGTCGGGTCACTCCGGGCGAGAGCAGGGCGTCGCCGCCCACCACGGCCCGCACCGCCCGCAGCAGCTCCTCGGGTTCGGTGTCCTTGACCAGGAAGCCGGAGGCGCCGGAGCGGATCGCCTCGAAGACATACTCGTCGAGCTCGAACGTGGTGAGCATGACCACCTTGACGTCGTTGAGCTCCGGATCCCCGGTGATCGCGCGGGTGGCGGCGAGGCCGTCGAGATGCGGCATCCGGATGTCCATGAGCACGGTGTCCGGCCGCAGTTCGCGCGCCAGACGTACGGCCTCCTCGCCGTCGGCGGCCTCCCCCGCCACCTCGATGTCCGGCTGGGCGTCCAGCAGGGCGCGGAAACCGGCTCGTACCAACAGCTGGTCATCGGCGAGCAGTACGCGGATCACGGTGTCTCCTCCGTCGTGTCCTGCACAGTGTCCCCCGTCGTGTTCCGCGTCGCGTCCCGTTCGGGTTCACCCGTCGCGGCCTGCACGGTGTCTTCCGGTGACGCCGGACGCAGCGGAAGCTCGGCCCGCACCCGGAAGCCGCCGTCGGGGCGGGGGCCCGCTTCGATCGTGCCGCCCAGCGCGGCGGCCCGCTCCCGCATGCCGGCCAGCCCGTTGCCGCTGCCCCCGGCCTCGCTGCCGGTGGCGGGTCCGTCGTCGTCGATACGGAGCCGGATGCGGCCGGCCCCGTAACCGATCCGGACCCGCGCGCTGCGCGAGCCCGAATGCCGCACCACATTCGTCAGCGCCTCCTGCACGATCCGGAAAGCCGCCAGATCCGTACCGGGCGGGACGGCGTTCCGTACGCCGTCCGTCTCCACCGTGACGGTCAGTCCGGCGCTCGCCGCCTGGTCGACCAGCTCGGGCAGCCGGTCGAGGCCAGGGGCCGGGGCGCGGGGCGCGTCGCCGGGGGTACGCAGCGTGTCGAGGACCTGACGGACCTCGCCGAGCGCCTCCTTGCTGGCTGCCTTGATCGTGGTGAGGGCCGTGCGGGCCTGCTCGGGATCGGAGTCGAGCAGCGCGAGTCCGACGCCCGCCTGGACATTGATGACGGAGATGCTGTGGGCGAGCACGTCATGGAGCTCCCGGGCCATGCGCAGCCGCTCCTCGTCGGCCCGCCGCTTCTCCGCAGCAGCCCGTTCGGCCCGCTGTGCGGCCCACTGCTCACGACGTACACGCACGAACTCCGCTGCCGCGACGATCGCCACCACCCAGGCGGCGATGCCCAGTTCCTGCCCCCACGGTGCGGCCGAGTCGCCGCTCGGCGGCAGCCAGCGGTAGAGCCAGTGGGCCACCAGCAGATGCCCCACCCACACCATCCCCACGGCCGACCAGGCGGCCCGCCGGTGCCCCGCGACAACGGCGCTGAAGCATCCGACGGCAACCGCCAGGAAGACCGGACCGTACGGATAGCCGGCCCCGAGATAGATCACGGCCGCTGCCGCGGAGACGAACACCGCCAGGACGGGGTGGCGGTGGCGCAGCAGCAGTACGGCGACGGCGATGATGAGCAGCGCCCGGGCGAAGAGGTCCAACGGGGCGCGTTCGCCGAGCTGGCCCCGGGCCGCGACGGACGAGCCGATCATGACGATCGCACCGACCAGGAGGGTGGACGGCCACGGCAGGCGGGCGGCGGACCGCGCGCTGCTGGCTGTCGGCCAGCGCGGCGGCCCGCCGTGCTCCCACGGTCCGCCGGGGCCCGCGTGCATCCAGGACCGCCGCTGCGGCGGTCCGCCCTGCACCCGAGGGGGACCGCCGCTTCCGTGTGAGCGCTGCTCTTCCATACCGGCAACGCTAGACGGCGGGCCACGGCAACGGCGTCAGCCGGGCGTGGTGATCACGCGTACTCCCGGCGGAGTACACCGTCGGCGCGGCTTGCGAGCGGGGTCGGGGGCAAGGGGCCGCGGCGGGCTCAGGCGCCGGTGCCCGTCGTGCTGCCGCCCCGGTCGCCGAGCAGTCCGACATGACGCGCCAGTTCACCGACGGCCTGCCGGAAGAAGGCCTCCCGAGCCTCGACGATCCGGTTGAACTGCCCGAAGATCTCGAAGGAGATCAGCCCGAAGAGCTGCGACCATGCGGCCACGAGCGGGGGGACCACCGCCGGGGGGAGGTCGGGGGCGAAGTCGGCGGCCATCCGTTCGGCCTCGGGGAGCAGCTCGGCGGCGAGCGGCGGCAGCGCGAGACCGTCCGTGCGATGGGCGTCGCCGACGATCGCGATGAGAACGAAGCCGACGCGGGAGGCGGGGCCGACCGTCGCCTGGGGCGCGCTGTAACCGGGCACCGGCGAGCCGTAGATCAGACCGTACTCATGGGGGTGGGCGAGGGCCCAGTCGCGTACCGCGCAGGCGACCGCGGTCCAGCGGGCGAGGTGGCGGGCAGGGGCGGACGGTCCTGCGCAGGATGCCTGGTCGGCGGCTTCGGCGGCCTCGCCCACGGCGTCGTACGCATCCACGATCAAGGCCGTGAGCAGCTCGTCGCGGCTGGGGAAGTAGCGGTAGAGCGCGGACGAGACCATCCCCAGTTCACGGGCGACGGCGCGCAGCGAGAGTCTTGCGGCGCCGTCGGCCGCGAGCTGCTTCCTAGCCTCGTCCTTGATGGCGGCGGTGACTTCGATACGGGCCCGTTCCCTGGCTCCTCGGATGGTGCTCATGGCGATCAGTCTGCCATGAACCTGGAGCACCGACTAATAACAAGAGCAGTGCTCTTGCATTTGAGCACCAAGTGCGCGCACACTGATCTCAAGCGAGAGCAGTGCTCACACTTTCCGAAGGGGATCTCGATGTCCGTGCACGTGCAAAAGCCCGGCTGGTTCACCGTCAACGTCTTCAACCGCACTGTCGCCTGGATCACCCGGCGCGGCATCAGCGTCTGGGGCTCGCGGGTCCTGGCCGTCCGCGGCCGCAAGAGCGGCGAGTGGCGCCGTACCCCGGTCAACCTCCTGACCGTGGACGGTCGACAGTACCTCGTCGCGCCCCGTGGCCACGTCCAGTGGACGCACAACATGCGCGCGGCCGGCGGCGGCGAGCTCCACCTGGGCAAGAAGGCCGACGTCTTCACCGCCACCGAGGTTCCCGACGACGAGAAGCCCGAGCTGCTGCGCGCGTACCTCAAGCGGTGGAAGGCGGAGGTCGGCGTCTTCTTCGGCGGCGTCGGCCCGGACTCGTCCGTCGAGGAGCTGCGCCGCATCGCCCCCGACCACCCGATCTTCCGGGTCACGATCGAGGCCTGACGGACCGGAGTACCTGCATCCGGCCCGGACCGGGCCTGCCTCGCCCTGCGCCGTCCCTCCGACCCGCCGCTGAGGACCTTCCAGCCCGTCCCGACCGCCCCCGGCCGATTCCGGTCCGCCTTTCCGAACCTTCCGGCCTCTCCAAACTCCTCCGGCCCGTCGGTCTGCAGGTCCGCCGGTGCGGACCCTTCCCCTGGTCCGTCAGCGGTCCATCGCCGACAGGGCACGCTGTGCCAGCGGATGCGAACGGACCAGCTCGGCCAGCGAAGTCGTCCCCCGGGTGATCCCGGCGAACGCCTTCCAGGCCGGGCGGAATCCGGTCAGCACCGCGTGCAGTATGCCGGGGCGGCGCTCGAAGAGCTTCAGCATGCGCCTGCCGACACCCATCTCGACGCCCAGTCCGGCCTTGATGGCGAACGCGTAGTTGAGCGCCTGACGGCGGGCGTCCACCGCGTCGTGCGACTCCGCGATCCGGACCGCCCACTCACCGGCGAGCCGCCCCGAACGCAGCGCGAACGAGATGCCTTCACGGGTCCACGGCTCCAGCAGGCCCGCCGCGTCGCCGCAGACGAGCACCCGCCCGCGCGACAGCGGCGAATCGTCGCTGCGGCAGCGCGTGAGATGACCGGAGGAGATCTTCGGCTCGAAACCGGCGAGGCCGAGCCGGGCGATGAAGTCCTCCAGATACCGCTTGGTCCCCGCGCCATCACCGCGCGCCGAGATCACACCGACGGTCAGGGTGTCGCCCTTCGGGAACACCCAGCCGTAACTACCGGGCATCGGGCCCCAGTCGATCAGTACCCGCCCCGCCCAGTCCTCCGCGACCGTGGCCGGGACCGGGATCTCCGACTCCAGGCCGAGGTCCACCTGGTCGAGCTTCACCCCGACATGGGCCCCTATGCGTCCCGCGCTGCCGTCGGCACCGACGACCGCACGGGCGAGGACGGTCTCGCCGCCGGCCAGCACCACGGCGACCGTGCGCCGGTCCGGGACCGCGGCGCCGTGCTGCTCGACCCGTGTCACCGTCACTCCGGTCCGGAGTTCGGCGCCCGCCTTCTGCGCCTCCTCGACCAGACCCGCGTCGAACTCGGGCCGGTTGATGAGCCCGAAGAGCATCCGCTTGGAACGGCGCGTCCGCGCCAGCCTGCCGTTGAGCGAGAACGTCACCGCGTGGATCCGGTCCTGCAACGGCAGTTCGAACCCGGGCGGCAGCGCATCACGCGAATACCCGATGATGCCGCCGCCGCAGGTCTTGTACCGGGGCAGTTCCGCCTTCTCCAGCAGCAATACCCGTCGGCCGGCAACCGCCGCCGCGTATGCCGCGGAGGCTCCGGCCGGTCCGGCGCCGACTACGACGACGTCCCACACGGACGACTCTTCCAGCTCACGTCCGGCGTCTGCGTTCTCGCTGCTCACGATGTGCTTCTGCTCCCGATCCCGACCAGTGGCCCACACTGCTCACGGCATCCTACGGCGCGTTGCGGCCGTCCCCCGCTGTGGGAGGATCGACCGTGTGTTCGCCATACATGCAACGCCGCACCCACGGCGTTCGTGCAGACGGATTCGTACACATAACGTCGCACCCACGAGGAGCGTGCCCATGACCGCCCATCCGATTTCCGAGACTGTCGCCTCGCTGATGCCTCGTGCCAAGGCGGAGCTGGCCGAGCTGGTGGCCTTCCAGTCGGTGGCGGATCCCGCGCAGTTCCCGAAGAGCGAATGCGAGGCGGCCGCCAACTGGGTCGCCGACGCACTGCGCGCCGAGGACTTCCAGGACGTCGCCCTGCTCGACACCCCCGACGGCACCCAGTCGGTCTACGGCTTCCTGCCCGGTCCGGCCGGCGCCCCGACCGTGCTGCTCTACGCGCACTACGACGTGCAGCCGCCGCTCGACGAGTCCGCCTGGCTCTCCCCGCCGTTCGAGCTGACGGAGCGCGACGGCCGCTGGTTCGGCCGCGGCGCGGCGGACTGCAAGGGCGGCTTCATCATGCACCTCCTCGCCGTGCGCGCGCTCAAGGCGAACGGCGGCGTCCCGGTCTCCGTCAAGGTGATCGCCGAAGGCTCGGAGGAGCAGGGCACCGGCGGTCTGGAGCGATACGCCGAGGCGCACCCCGATCTGCTGACCGCCGACACCATCGTCATCGGCGACACGGGCAACTTCCGGGTGGGCCTGCCGACGGTCACCGCGACGCTGCGCGGGATGACGATGCTCCGGGTCACGCTCGACACCCTCGAAGGCAACCTGCACTCCGGACAGTTCGGCGGCGCCGCGCCCGACGCGCTGGCCGCGATGATCCAGCTGCTGGCGTCGCTGCGCGCCGAGGACGGCACCACGACCGTCGACGGGCTCGCCACGGACGCCGACTGGGAGGGACTGCAGTACCCGGAGGCCGAGTTCCGCGCGGACGCGAAGGTGCTCGACGGTGTGGAGCTGATCGGCACCGGTACGGTCGCCGACCGCATCTGGGCCCGGCCGGCCGTCACCGTCATCGGCATCGACTGCCCGCCCGTGGTCGGCGCGACGCCGTCGCTGCAGGCGACGGCGCGGGCGCAGATCAGCCTGCGGGTGCCGCCGGGCCAGGACGCCGCCGAGGCGACGCAGCTGCTGACCGCCCATCTGAAGGCGCATGCCCCGTGGGGCGCACGGGTGGCTGTCGAGCAGGTGGGCCAGGGCCAGGCGTTCCGCGCGGACATCTCCAGCCCGGCGTACACCTCGATGGCGCAGGCCATGGAGACCGCCTACCCCGGCGAGAAGATGCAGTCGTCCGGCATGGGCGGCTCGATCCCGCTCTGCAACACTCTCGCGACGCTCTACCCGGAGGCGGAGATCCTGCTGATCGGCCTGAGCGAGCCGGAGGCCCAGATCCACGCGGTGAACGAGAGCGTGTCGCCCGAGGAGCTGGAGCGGCTTTCGGTCGCCGAGGCGCTGTTCCTGCAGAACTACGCGGAGTCCAAGCGGGCCTGATCCCGCATTGCCGTCTCCGGTCCCGACCGGGACCGGCCCCTGTACGAGCATGCGCTGACCGTGCCCGCGGCCCCACCGACCCGGGTGGACCGTGAGGTGGCCGACGGCGACGAGCTCGCCTTCGGCGGTGGGGCCCGCGTGGTCCGCTCCCCCGGCCACACCCCCGACTCCCTCACGGTCTATCTGCCGCACCACGGTGTGCTGTTCGCGGGGGACTGTGTGGCCGGGGTGGGCCAGGGGAGGCCAGGTGTTTTCAACGCCGACCGGGCCGAGGCCCTGGCCTCGTTCCGGCGGCCGGCCGCGCCGGTACCGTCCACCGTGCGCTTCGGCCCGGCAATCCGCTCACCATCGACGCGGCGGCGGTGCTGCGGGCGTCAGCCGACCGGGACTCCGGCTTCCAGGTTGAGCACGGTTGACCGCTCGCGGGCCCGCAAGGCCCAGCGGAGCCGTTCGTACCGGTTGGGCGGCAGCATCGTCGCGGCCTCCGCCTCGGTGACGAACCGCCAGCCGCGCAGTTCGGAGCCGGGCAGCCGCAGCCGGTCCGCTTCCTCGCGGCGCAGCAGGCCGCCGTCGAAGAGCAGCCGCAATCCTCCGTACCCGGGCGGGTTCGGCGGTTCCCAGTCGACGACCAGCAGTTTCGGTATCCGGTCGAGCTGTATCCCTATCTCCTCGGCCACTTCCCTTATCCCGGCCCGGGCCGGTGCCTCACCCGGCTCCACCACTCCGCCTGGGAACTCCCAGCCGGGCTTGTACGTGGGGTCGACGAGCAGGACCCGGTCGTGTTCGTCGAAGAGCAGCACCCCGGCGGCGAGGGTCTCGGCGGTCGGCTCGGGCGTCTGCACGATCTCGCACGCGCCGGCCGCTCCGGTGCGGACGGCCTCGGCGATGCGCTCGGCCGTCTCCTGCGGGGTCAGTGTGCTGGTGTCGATGGTATGGGCGTCCGCGGTGATCCAGTCGAGAGCCGCCCGGTAGGGCTCGATGTGCTCGTAGGCCCACTGCCGCACGCGTTCGCTCGCTTCCGGATCGTCCGGTACTTCCTCACGACCGGCGATCCGCTGCCGCAGGATCGTTTCCTCAGGTGAGAGCAGCACATGACGCACCGGAATGCGCCTGGAGGCGAGCCCTCCGAATATCTCGTCGCGGTACTCCTGCCGCAGCAGCGTCATCGGCACCACGAGCACCCCGGGCAGTTCGGCGAGCAGAGCCGCTGCGGTGTCCACCACCATCCGCCGCCAGATCGGCAGATCCTGGTAGTCGGTCACCTCGGCCAGTCTCTTCTGGGGCAGCAGGTACCGCAGCGCCCCGCCGATCAGTTCGGGGTCGTAGAAGGTGCTGTTCGGGATCAGATCGATCAGTTCGCGCGCGGCGCTCGTCTTGCCCGCGCTGAACGCACCGTTGACCCAGACGATCACGGTTCCCCCTCTTCCGTAGACCCCTGTGGCTTGCCCGCAACACCCTGCCGCGAAAACCCGACCGTGGCGATCCTGTTGCACGAACGGGGCCGCCGGAAGCCGTCGACGGGCGTCCCACCGTACGAGTCCGGACGTCCGCCCGGCCGTAACGACGGCGGCGGGAGGTCGTTGGAGCCGTCGAGGGCAAGGGGGTACACCGTGCGGCGCACAGTACTGGAGCGGTTTCCGGCGGGCGGTCCGCGGGGCAGCTGGCCTGCGGAGGAGTTCGCGGCAGCACGCCGTGGCGAGGGCATGGCGGCCGAGGTCGTGATGGACCTGGAGGAGGACGCGTTCCTGGTGGTCGTACCGCAGCAGTCGGCGGACCGGGGGCATTGATCCGGCTCGTGGGAGCCGCCGCCGGCCGGGAGGCGCTGTCCGCCGACGCTCCCTCACCCTCGCCCGGCCCCGGCGTGAGCCCCGCTCGGAGTGGAACTGCAGCAGCAGGACCACGAGCCCGGGCAGGACGGCAAACAGCCGCAGGCGGGGGGTCAGCAGGCACGATCGGATGCCGCGGGGAGCGCCCGGCGGTCGGCGCGCAGCGGGCAGCAGCAATCCATGTCGCTGGAGCGACGTCGCTCTCAAAGTTCGGAGAAGACGGAACGCGCGACGCGGAATCCTACGTCGTCGACCTGGAAGGTCGGGTGGCTCCGGCGCCGAACCGAGGCCCGGCAGCTCCAGTGCTCGTCGAACCACCCGCCGCCGCGCAGCACCCGATAGGTGCCGTAGACCTCGGCATCGTAGATGTCCCAGCACCACTCCCACACGTTGCCCAGCATGTCGTACAGACCCCACGCGTTGGGCTGCTTGCCGCCCACGTCGTGAATCCGCTCGCACGAGTTGCCGCGATACCAAGCGATCTCGTCGAGCCGCCCGTACCGCGCGTCGGCCGTACCGGCACGACATGCGTGCTCCCACTCGGCTTCGGTCGGCAGCCGGTATCCGTCAGCAGATGTGTCCCACTCGATGCCCTCGGCGTCGGCATCGAGGCGATAGACGGGCGTCAGCCCCTCGCGTCGGGACAAGGCGTTGCAGAACCGGACCGCGTCCCACCATGAAACGCCCTCGACGGGCAACCGGTCGCCGTGCCCACTGCTCGGCCGTCGACCGGTGATCTGTGCGTACTGCGCCTGAGTGGTCGGGAACGCACCCAGCCGATAGGGCGCAAGACCGGCCGACCAGCTCCGCTGCGTTCGCCGGTCCGACAACGTCACGCGGCCCGGCGCAACGGCAATCATCTCGTTTCCCGCGTTCACGTCCATGGGCAGGTGATCATAGTGGGCCATTGATCCAACGGCAGTGCCAACAGTCACTTGTGGGACGACGTCAGGAACTGACACGACCTCACATGCGGCCATCGCTCGAGGTCGAACACGTCACCATCCCCCTGTACCTCGCGCCTGGGACCGCTACCCCTTGCTCGACCCCAGCGTCAGCCCCGCGATGAAGTGGCGCTGGAGCAACAGAAAGACCACGAGTGTCGGCAGGGCGACGATCACCGAGCCCGCGGCCAGGAGGTTGTAGTCCGTGAAGAACTGCCCACGAAGGTTGTTGAGGGCCGAGGTGATGGGGAGCTTGTCGCCGTCGGAGACGAAGACCAGTGCCCAGAGGAAGTCGTTGTACATCCAGGTGAACTGGAGTGTGCCCAGCGCGGCGAGAGCCGGGCGGCACAGCGGCAGGGTGATCCGCCAGTACTGCGTCCAGACGCCCGCGCCGTCGACGATCGCGGCCTCCAGGATCTCCTGCGGCAGTGTGCGCATGAAGTTGGCGAGGACGAAGACGCAGAAGCCGATCTGGAAGCCGATCTGCACGACGACGACGGCCCAGTAGGAGTCGTACATCGTCATCGAGTCGGACATCCAGTACGGCAGCGGGATACGGTTGAACACCACGTACAGCGGCGTCACGATCACCTGCTGCGGCAGCAGGTTCCCGGCTGTGAAGAGCATCAGCAGGACGATCCCGCCGCGCATTTTCAGCCGGGCCAGCGCGAAGGCCACGAACGAGGCGAGGAAGAGCGTGACGAGTACCCCGGGGACCGCGATGATCATCGTGTTGACGAAGTACTTCGTCATCCCCGAGTCGGTGAACGCCTGCCGGTAGTAGTCGAACGAGAGATGCTTCGGCAGCGAGAAGTAGCCGTACTCGGAGGTTTCGTCGTACGGCCGCAGCGAGGCGTACACCGCGAGCAGCAGCGGGGCGAGGAACGCGAGCGAGACCGCCATCAGGAAGGCGTGCACCCCGAGCCGGCCGGGGCGGATTCTGCGGCGCCCGACTGCGGGTGCCGAAGGCGCGGGTTGTGCGGCGGGGCGGGCGGGGGCGGTGTCGACGGTCATCGGTTCTTCTCCCCTCGGAGCTCCTGGACCAGGTACGTCACGACGAATCCGAGGGAGACGGTCAGCAGGACGACGGCGATGGCGGAGCCGAAGCCGACCCGGCTGGCCTCGCCGATGATGTTGTCGGTGACGAGCACCGAGAGCAGTTCGAGTCCATTGCGGCCGTGGTTGACGGCGTACACGATGTCGAAGGCGCGCAGGGACTCGATGACGGTGATGACGCCGACGATGACGTTGACCGGCCGCAGTGTGGGAAAGACGATGCGGAAGAAGGTCTGGGCCTCGTTCGCCCCGTCGATGGCGGCAGCTTCCTTCAGCGAGGGGTCGACGGCCTTGAGCCCGGCGAGGTAGAGGATCATCACATAGCCGGTGTGCCGCCAGGCCGCGGCGAGCAGGACCATCCAGATGTTGAGGTCCGGGTCGCCGAGCCAGTCGGTCGGCGACTCGGTGTCCCCGATGATCGCGTTGAGGGCTCCCTGGTCGCGGGAGAAGACGAGCTGCGCGATGAAGCCGACCACGGCGAGCGACAGCACGACCGGCATGTACAGCGTCGACTGGTAGAAGCGGCTGAACCGCACGCCCCGGTCGATGAGTACGGCGAGGAGCAGTCCGAACGGCGCGGCGACGAGGCCGAGGAAGGCCAGCCAGAGCAGGTTGTGCCGGGCGGCGGGCCAGAACTGCGGGTAGTTGGTGAAGAGGTTCGCGTAATTCTGCGTACCGACCCACTTGATGTCGCCGATGCCGTCCCAGCTGGTGAAGGAGAGCACGACGGAGGCGAGGGTCGGGCCCCACACGACGGCGATGTCGAGCAGGACCGGTATACCGAGCAGCAGACCGATGACGACGAGGTCGCGGCCGGAGAATCGCCGCGGCCCCCGTCGTTCGGTGCGCCGCCCCGAGAGGAACGACACGGTCGGTACTCCAGGTTCAGTCGGAGGCGAAGATGGTCTTCTTCTGCCGCTCGATGTCGTTGACCAGACCGTCCACATCGTTCGGGTTGCTGATGAACTTCTGGATGGCCGGGATCATGACGGTCGAGGCGAAGTCCGGCCGGGTGTCGCGGTCCAGGAACTGCGAGATCTGCTTCGCGCCGGAGACTAGCTCCACGGCCTTCTTCTGCAGCGCCGAGTACTGGGAGATGTCCGCCTGGTCGTTGACCGCGATGTTGTTGGGGTCACTCGTGAGGTAGATGTCCTCGGCCTTCCCGGTGGCCAGCCACTTCAGGAGGTCCTTGGCGCTCTCCACGCTCTTCTTGTTCTTGAGGTTCTTGGACTTCTTCGCCAGCAGGAAGCCGTCGATGGGGGCCTCGACCGCGTCCTGGCCGTGCTCCGGGTTGATGACCGGGAACGGGAAGAAGTCGATGTCCTCCTGCTCGCCCTTCGGGAACTGGGCACCGGGGTGCGGCAGTCCGAAGACCGCCATGCCGGCTTCCTTCTTCTGCAGGCTGGTCGCGGCCTCCTGCCAGGTGCGGCCGTTGGCGCCCTGCTGGCAGTACGGGAGGAGACGGCGCCAGGTGTCGAAGACTTCCTTGACCCGCTTGTCCGTCCAGGCTGCCTCGCCGGCCATCAGGCTCTTGTGGAACTCGTAGCCGTTGGTCCGCATGTCGATGTAGTCGAAGGTGCCCATCGCGGGCCAGCCGTCCTTGTCGCAGAACGCGATGGGGTCGAGCTTGTCCTTCTTCATCTGCTTGGCGAGCGCCACGTACTCGTCGAGTGTCTTGGGCGCCTGGTAGCCGCGGTCGGCGAAGAGGCTCTTACGGTGGAAGACGGCCCACGGGTAGTAGTAGTACGGCGTGAGGTACTGCTTGCCGTCCTCACCGGTGGACTGGGCCTTCAGCGCGTCCGAGAAGCCCTCGTAGTGCTCCCAGTTGTCACTGATGTCGTACAGCAGGCCCTTCTTGGCGAAGAACTGCATCCGGTAGCCGGCGAACCACATGAATACGTCGTCCGGATTGCCCTGCAGATACTTGTTGATGTTCTCCTGGAAGGTGTTGTGGTCAACGGTGTTCACCGCGATCTTGCGGCCACCGGACTGCGCCTCGTATGCCTTGAACGCCTCGGCGAACGCCTTCTTCGGAACGGGGTCGGACGAATTCGACCCCATGTGGATCGTCTTGCCGTCACCACCGGGGCCACTGCCGCATGCGGTGAGCAGCGAAGGCAGCGTGATCGCGCCCGCACCAACTGCTGCACCACGCAACAGATCTCGTCGGGACATCCGATGTCCTGCCACACTGCCCGGCACGCCTGAACTGTCGTACGAAGAGTGCGCCATGACCCCTCCTCCGGGATGCCAACCCAACACAACCGAACGTGCGATTGGATCTCACCTCCAAGCCTGGGTGCCGTCAAGGGTTTTGACGAGATGCCGAACAACCGTTACTGCTCCCCTTCCAACAGACTTCAACACGCCCTAACGTAATCGCGCGTCACTGGCGTGCGCATGACGTCATCCGATCCGGCACGAGTATGGAGGAACGTAACGATGCGTCATCTTCCAACCCGTACAACCCGCACAAGCCACAGAAGAGTCATCGGAGCGCTGACGGCCGGGCTGCTCTGTGCGGCAGGGGCAACCGCTCCCGCCGTGGCGGACTCACCGGCTCCGGCCACTGCGACGGCGGCCGCCCCGCAGTCCGGCAACGGGCTCGCGCTCACCCCGCCGATGGGGTTCAACAACTGGAACTCGACCCACTGCCGGGCCGAGTTCAACGAGTCGATGGTCAAGGGCATCGCCGACATCTTCGTCGAGAAGGGCCTCAAGGACGCCGGCTACCAGTACGTCAACCTCGACGACTGCTGGGCGAAGCCGCAGCGCAATGCGGACGGCAAGCTGGAGGCCGACCCGGTGCGCTTCCCGAACGGCATCGAGGCCGTCGCGGACTACGTCCACTCCAAGGGGCTCAAGCTCGGCATCTACACCAGCGCCGGCACGAAGACGTGCGACAGCGTCGGCCTGCCGGGTGCGCTGGGCCATGAGTACAGCGATGCGCAGCAGTTCGCCGACTGGGGCGTCGACTATCTCAAGTACGACAACTGCAACAACCAAGGCGTCAATGCGAAGCTGCGTTACACAACCATGCGTGACGCGCTGGAGGCCACCGGCTGTCCCATCGTCTACAGCATCTGCGAGTGGGGCGAGAACAAGCCCTGGGAGTGGGCCGCCGACGTCGGCAATCTCTGGCGCACGACGGGCGACATCAGCGACAGCTGGGGCAGCATGCTGTCGATCATGAAGCAGAACCTGCCGCTCGCCCCCGCCGCGGGACCGGGGCACTGGAACGACCCCGACATGCTCGAAGTCGGCAACGGCGGAATGACGGACACCGAGTACCGCACCCACTTCTCCATGTGGTCCGTGATGGCGGCGCCGCTGCTGATCGGCTCCGATCTGCGCAAGGCGACGCCGGAGACCTTCGAGATCCTCTCCAACCGAGAAGTCATCGCCGTCGATCAGGACCCGCTGGGCAAGCAGGGCACTGTGCTCTCCTCCACCGACGGACGGTGGGTCGTCGCCAAGGAGATGAAGGACGGCAGCCGGGTCGTGGCACTCTTCAACGAGTCCGGGAGCGCTCAGCGCATCTCGACGACCGCCGAGGCGGCGGGGCTGCCGCAGGCCGCTGCGTACACCATGCGCGACCTGTGGGAGCACGCGACGTACAACACGGCAGGCACCGTCTCGGCGACCGTCCCGGCACACGGCACGGTCCTGCTGCGCGTCGCCGCCGACCGCAAGTGGGCCGCGCACCCGCCCGCCGTGGAACTGGGCCTGAACGGCAACCCGTTGGTGGAGGCGGGCCGCACCGCACCGCTGACGACGACGGTCACCGATCTGGGCCGCACGCCCGCCAAGAGGGTGTCCACGGCGCTCACCGGCCCGTCGGGCTGGCAGATCAAGGCGCTGTCGCCGACCAGATCCGCGACCGTGCCGACCGGCAAGGCGCTGACCACGCGCTGGCAGGTGACGCCACCCGCGGGCGCCGCCACCGGCACGTACGATCTGACGCTCTCCGCCCAGTACCGCTCACCGGCCGGCACGCGGGTCCGGTCCTCGGTCCCGTTCCGGGCTCATGTGGTGGTGGCGCCACCTGCGGGCAGCAGCTATCTCAGCGATCTGCCGCAGCTCTCCGCGTCCAACGGCTGGGGGCCGGTCGAGAAGGACACCAGCAACGGTGAGAGCAATCCGGGCGACGGCAATCCGCTGACCATCGGCGGCACGGTCTTCGCCAAGGGGCTCGGGGTACACGCGCAGAGCACCGTCGAGTTCTACGCGGCCGGCGCGTGCAGCGCGGTGACCGCGCAGGTGGGCGTCGACGACGAGAAGGGCGCCAAGGGCACCGTGGCGTTCGAGATCTGGGCGGACGGCACGAAGGTGGCGTCGACCGGGGTGCTGACCAATGCGATGGCCGCGCAGCCGATCACTGCGGATGTGAGCGGTGCGCAGGTGGTACGTCTGGTGGTCACCGACGGCGGGGACGGGGTCGACTCCGACCACGCGGACTGGGCGGACCTGCGGATGGGGTGCTGAGCCGGATCGGCAGCCGAGGCCGGCCCGGTGCCGGGCCGGCCTCGGTCCGGACCTGGTGCCGAGTCCGGCGCGGGTGCCAGGTCCGGTACGGGAGCCGGGGTCGGTACGGGGGCCAGGTCCGGTACGGGTGCCGGGGGCGGTACGGGTGCCAGGTCCGGTACGGGAGCCGGGGTCGGTACGGGGGCCAGGTCCGGTACGGGAGCCGGGGTCGGTACGGGGGCCGGGCGGACGCAGCGTACGGACCTGGTGCCGAGTCCGGCGCGGGTGCCAGGTCCGGTACGGGTGCCAGGTCCGGTACGGGAGCCGGGGTCGGTACGGGGGCCGGGCGGGCGCAGCGTACGGACCTGGTGCCGCTTCCGGACCGGTTCCGGACATGGGCGCGACCACCGGGCGGGCCCGGCTGCCGGACCGCATCGATCAACGCGCGATTCCGAAGCAGGACCTGCCCGACAGCTGCCTCGCGTTCAGCCGGTCAGCGCCGCCGTGGCTGCCGTCCCGCCGGGCCTGACCGACGAGGCGGCGGCCGCTGCGCCCACCAGGCCGGCGTCCGTGCCCATCACCGCAGGGGCCACCGTGAGCTGCTGCACGAAGGAGAGCGTTGCGTAGCTGCGCAGGGCGCGGCGCAGCGGGGCGAAGAGGACGTCGCCCGCGCCCGCCACTCCCCCGCCGATCACCGCGATGTCGATTTCGACGAGCGTGGCGGTGGCGGCGATTCCGGCAGCCAGCGCCTGGGCGGCGCGCTCGAACGACGCGATGGCTACCGGATGTCCGGCCCGCGCGGCGGCGGCCACGGCAGCGGCGGTGGCGTCGCCGTCCGGGCCGGGCTGCCAGCCACCCTGCAGAGCGCGTCGCGCGATGTTCGGTCCGCTGGCGATCCGCTCGACGCAGCCGCGCGAACCGCACGGGCAAAGGTCGCCGTCCAGATCCACACTGATGTGACCGATGTGACCTGCATTGCCGGTGGGGCCCGGGTGAAGCTTGCCGCCGAGGACCAGCCCGCCGCCCACCCCGGTCGACACGACCAGGCACAGCGCGCTGTCATAACCGCGGGCCGCACCCAGCCAGTGCTCGGCAGCGGTCATCGCGACCCCGTCGCCGACCAGCTCGACGGGCAGCCCGCCGGCGGCCCTCCGTACCCGCTCCACCAGCGGGAAGTCGCGCCAGCCGGGAACGTTGACGGGGCTGACCGTACCCGCCGACGCATCCACCGGACCCGCGCTGCCGATACCGACGGCGGTCGCCCGCCCCCACAGCGGCGAGGCGGTCAGCTCGGTCAGCACATCCGTCACCGCACCCATCACCGTCTCGCCGCTCTCCCGGGCGGGCGTCGGCCGCTGCGCCCGTACGAGAAGCGCACCGGTGCCGTCCACCAGGGCGCCGGCGATCTTGGTGCCGCCGATGTCGAGCGCGGCGACGAGGTCGGTATGCATGGGTGTGGGCTCCGGATGGGTGAGGGGGCGGACCTGCATCTTCGGTAAATAGTCTGCATAGTCTCCAGTCAGCTGACAACGTTGTCCAGGGCCTATGCTCGACGCCACAGCCTCCGGCCCGCTCCGCAGCACCGACCGCGGGCCCGCCGGACAGCCCCGCACCCGACGACAGGACAGCGCACCGTGGCAGAGACCGCCCGTCATCACGAGCCCCGTTACGGCAACCGGCCGACCATGAAGGATGTCGCCGCCCGCGCCGGAGTGGGCCTCAAGACGGTCTCCCGCGTGGTCAACAGCGAGCCCGGAGTCACACCCGACACCGAGCGCCGGGTGCAGGAAGCGATCGAGGCGCTCGGTTTCCGCCGGAACGACAGCGCGCGAGTACTCCGCAAGGGCCGCACCGCCTCGATCGGCCTGGTCCTCGAGGACCTCGCCGACCCCTTCTACGGGCCGCTGAGCCGCGCCGTGGAAGAAGTCGCCCGCGCCCACGGCGCCCTGCTCATCAACGGGTCGAGCGCGGAGGACCCGGAGCGCGAGCAGGAGCTCGTGCTCGCGCTGTGCGCCCGCCGGGTGGACGGACTGATCGTGATCCCGGCCGGTGACGACCACCGCTATCTGGAACCGGAGATAAAAGCGGGCATCGCGACCGTCTTCGTGGACCGCCCGGCCGGCCGGATCGACGCCGACATCGTCCTCTCCGACAGCTTCGGCGGCGCCCGCGAGGGTGTCGCCCATCTGATCGCGCACGGCCACCGCAGGATCGGATTCATCGGTGACCAGCCCCGTATCCACACCGCCACCGAGCGGTTGCGCGGCTATCACGCCGCGATGGTGGACGCCGGGATCACGGTCCAGGACTCCTGGGTCTCCCTCGGCTCCACCGACCCCGCGCGGGTCCGGGCGGCGGCCGAGGCGATGCTCTCCGGCCCCGAACCCGTCACCGCCCTGTTCGCCGGCAACAACCGTGTGACGGTCACGGCGGTACGTGTGCTGGCGGACCGGGAGCGCCCGGTCGCCCTCGTCGGTTTCGACGACATCGAACTCGCCGACCTGCTGGGCATCACGGTCATCTCCCAGGACGCCGCGGCCGTGGGCCGGACGGCGGCCGAGCACCTCTTCCGCCGGCTGGACGGCGCGGACGACGCCCCGGCGCGGGTGGAGCTGCCGACGTCGCTCATCGCCCGCGGCTCCGGTGAACTGCCGCCTGCCTGAGCCGGGACGTCGACAGACAGATCGATGGACGCGCTGTTCGGCGGTGTCCTCTGCTCGCCTGTGCCCCGTGCCCTCGTCGGCCGGATCACACGCCGTACGGACCACGAACTGGTCGGCCCGAGCGGCGGGTGCGCCCGGTCCCTCAGCCCTTGCTGAGCCGTCCGAGCGCCAGCTCCGCAAGGAGCGCCGCCGCGTCACCCAGCACGGAGTCGTCGAAGACGGCTTCCGGGGAGTGGTTGTAGGGGGCTGTCGCGGGGTCGAGATCGGCGGGGCAGGCGCCGAGCATCAGATAGGCGGAAGGGATGTGCTGACCGATGAAGGCGAAGTCCTCGGCCCCGGCGATCGGGTTCGGCAGCTGGAAGTAGCGGTCGGCTCCGAACAGTTGGCCCACCGTGTCGGCCGCGTACGCCGCCTCGGCGGGGTCGTTGACGGTGACCGGGTAGCCCTCGTCGACGACTGCTTCCACGATCATCCCGTGCGACTCCCCGATGCCGCGTACGACCCGGGGCGCCTCCTCGCGTACACGGGCCCGTGCCTCCGCGGAGAAGGACCGGATGCTCGCGGAGAACACGGCCTCGTCGGGAATGACGTTGTGGGTGGTGCCCGCGTGGAAGCTGCCGACGGTCACGACAACCGGGTCGAAGGCGTCGAAGCGGCGGGTCACCATGGTCTGCAGGCCTGTTACGGCTTCACAGGCGGCCGGGATCGGGTCCAGGGCGCTGTGCGGACTGGACCCGTGTCCGCCGCGCCCGCGCACCGTCACGTCGAGGACATCGGCGGCGGCCAGGATCGGCCCGGGGCGGGTGCTGACGAATCCGTGCGGCAGCAGCGCGGACGCGACATGGAGGGCGTATGCGGCCACCGGCCTGGTGCCCGCAGCTTCGAGCACACCTTCGTCGATCATGACCCGGGCCCCGGCGTCGCCCTCCTCGCCGGGCTGGAACATGAACACCACGGTTCCGGCCAGTGCGTCGCGCCGCTCGCAGAGCAGCCGTACGGCGCCGACCAGTCCGGCGGTGTGCAGGTCGTGGCCGCAGGCGTGCATCACGCCGGGGATCTCGGAGGCGTACGGCAGCCCGCTGGTCTCCTGAACCGGCAGCGCGTCCATGTCGCCGCGGAGCAGCACCACCGGACCGGGCAGCGCGCCGCGCAGCACGGCCGTGACCGAGGCGAGCTGTTTGCCCAGGGTGATCTCCAGAGGCAGCCCGTCCAGCGCTGCCAGTACCTTCGCCTGGGTCAGCGGCAGTTCCAGGCCGATTTCGGGCTCCCGGTGCAGAGCGCGGCGCAGCGCGACCAGTTCGGGCAGGAGCGCGGCGGCGGATCCACGGAGGTCGGCGGTGCGGCGAGCTGCATCGGTCATGGCGTCTCCTCGCGAGTCGGTCCCCCTATCCTCACTGTTTTCCGCTCCCGTGCCACCCGGTCCTCACGAGCGCGACCGGCATGGCCGGGGAACTCTGCGTAAACCGCTTGTTGTCTCTGTCGTACGGTCACCAGGATTGCGCCATGCCTGCCTTCACCGCTCCCGACGGAACCGAACTCGCCTATCACCTCGTGGGCGAGGGCGAGCCACTGCTCGTTCTGCCCGGTGGTCCCATGCGCGCCTCCGCCTATCTCGGCGATCTGGGTGGCCTGTCGAGCCGGCACCAACTGGTCATGCTCGACCTGCGGGGCACCGGCGACTCAGGCATCCCCGCCGACCCGGCCACCTACCGCGTCGACCGTCAGGTGGCCGATGTGGAGGCCTTCCGCGAACACCTCGGTCTGGACCGGGTGGACGTTCTGGCGCACTCCGCGGGCGGCGATCTCGCGATCCTCCACGCGGCCCGGCACCCCCGGCGCATCCGGACCCTGACGCTGATCACTGCCCGTGCGCGTGCCCTCGGTGTCGACTTCACCGAGGAGCATCGTCGCGAAGCCGCCGCCCTGCGCACGGCCGAGCCGTGGTTCAAGACCGCGCGGGACGCGTACGAGGCAGTCTGGGCAGGCTCCGCCACCGACGCCGACTGGGATGCCATCGCCCCGTTCTTCTACGGGCGTTGGGACACGGCCGCCCAGGCCCACGCCGCAGCCGACGTCGAGCAGAGCAACTACGAGGCCGCGGACATCTACGCGTCCGACGGCGCCTTCGCCCCTGCCGCGGCCCGCGACGCCATCGCCGCGCTGGATGCCCGGGTGCTGATCCTTGCGGGCGAGCTGGACGGTGGTCCGCTTCCTCGCGTCGCGGCCACCGTCACACGGTTGTTCCCGAAGGGCGAACTCGCCGTCCAGCCGGGCGCCGGCCACTTCCCGTGGCTCGACGATCCCTTCTGCTTCGGCGGGACCGTCGAGACCTTCCTGCGGGGCTGACGGCACGGGCCGAAGCCCGTGCCTTCCTGAGGGGGCGACGGTACGGGCCTGAACCGCGCGCGCTACGGCGCCGTCACCGTCAGTCCCCCGCGCCGCGGCGAGGCGAAGGCGTCGAGGTCTGCCCGGGTCAGCCCCGTCAGGCGGGCGACCTCGGCGGCGTCCAGGGCTCCGCAGTCGATACCGCGCAGCAGATAGCCACTGAGGGCCTTTGCGGTGGCGGGCTCGTCCATCACATCGCCGCCCGCCTCGGCCACATATGCGGTGAGTCGGGCCGCGGCCTGTTCCAGGCCCTCGCGGTAGAAGGTGTAGACAGCCGCGTAACGGGTCGGCAGGTGGCCCGGGTGCATGTCCCAGCCCTGGTAGTAGGCGCGGGCCAGTGCGCGGCGGGTGAGGCCGTAGTGGAGTCGCCAGGCCTCGTGGACCTGGTGGGTGGGGCCGACAGGGAGGACGTTGGTCGAGCCGTCGGAGACGCGCACGCCGGTGCCTGCGGCAGCCACCTGCATGACGGCCTTGGCGTGGTCCGCGGCCGGGTGGTCGCTCGCCTGATAGGCGGCACTGACGCCGACACAGGCGCTGTAGTCGAAGGTGCCGTAGTGCAGGCCGGTCGCGCGCCCCCGCGCGGCGCCGATCATTCGGGCCACGGCGGCGGTGCCGTCGGCGGCCAGGATCGACTGGCTGGTCTCGATCTGGATCTCGAAGCCGAGTCGTCCCGACGGCAGACCGTGGGCCTCTTCGAAGGCTTCGAGGAGCCGGACGAAGGCGGTGACCTGTTCGGGGTACGTCACCTTGGGAAGGGTGAGGACCAGGCCGTCGGGGAGGCCACCCGCCTGCATGAGCCCGGTGAGGAAGATGTCCGTGGTGCGGATGCCCCGGTCGCGTACGGCGGCCTCCATGCACTTCATCCGGATACCCATGTACGGGGCCGCCGTGCCGTTCCGGTATGCCTCCGAGATCAGCCGGGCGGCTCGGGCTGCCGCCTCGTCCTCCTCGGCATCGGGCCGGGGTCCGTAGCCGTCCTCGAAGTCGATGCGCAGGTCCTCGACGGGCTCGCGGCTCAGCTTGGCGCGTACGCGGTCGTGGACGGGTGCGGCGAGCTCCTCCGGGATGCCGAGGACGGCTGCGAGCGAGGCCGCGTCGGGGGCATGTTCGTCGAGGGCCTTCAGCGCCTGGTCGCCCCAGGAGCGGATGGTGCCGGCAGTGAAGGTGTCGCCGGGGACGTAGACCGTGTGGACGGGCTGGCGGGTGCCGGGGTCTCCCGGGTAGCGGCGGGCGAGCTCGGCGTCCACTGCCGTGAGGGAGGCGCTGATCTCCTCGCTGACCGCACCGGCGAGGCTCGTTGCCACCTTCTCCTGCTGACCCATTTTCGGCACCCTCCACACTCTCGCTGTTTCCGCTTCCCGGAATCAACAATCCGTATAGTGAAGTTATAAGGCTGTCGGACCTGCGTCAACGGTGATCAGAAACGGTCCGGGGCCGCGCGGCGAGAACACACCACGCGGCCCCGAACCGTCGACAACGGGTACAGCTCCCCGGAGGATCAGCCCTTGCGGGTGTTGACCTCGTCGGTGAGCTGGGGGACGACCTGGAAGAGGTCGCCGACGACGCCGTAGTCGACGAGGTCGAAGATCGGGG
>NZ_JBSFCW010000030.1:0-80937 GCF_053593595.1 Streptomyces sp. NPDC002206 | reverse complement strand
GGGCAGAAGCCGTCCGTGACGGCAACCTGCCCGCTACACTCCCACCGCTCGACGTTTCCCCAGGTCAAGCCACAAAGTACTGCTGGAGTACTAGGAGAGGGCCTTGTACCCGCCCCAGCCGGTGGCGATCTGGGTACGGGACCCGAACGACCCCTTCCCGTCACCGTAGTTGCGGTACAGCTTGCCCGCGCTGTCCCGGACGACGATGTCCGCCTTGCCGTCACGGTTGAGGTCGCCGACACCGACGACGGCGTTGTACGTGCCGCCCCAGTTGCCGAACACCTTGGCGCGGGCGCCGAACGTGCCCTTGCCGGTGCCGTTGTAGCGGTACAGGGTGTTCGAGGTGTCCTGGACGACCAGGTCGCCGATGCCGTCACCGTTGAGGTCACCGGTGCCGACGATCTTCTTGTAGCCCTTCCAGCTGTCGTACAGCTTCACGCGCGCGGACAGCTTGCCCGTGCTGGTGCCCTTGTACAGGTACACCGCGCCGGTCGAGGCGTTGCGCGCGATCAGGTCGGGTCGGCCGTCACCGCTGATGTCACCCGGAGAGGTCAGCACGTCGTACTGGGTCCAGCCGCTGGTCGCCAGCGTGGTGTACGACGTCGTCGGCTTGAGCGCCGCGCCGCAGCCCGGCTTGTACAGGCGCAGGACCCCGCTGCTGTAGCGCACCAGGACGTCGTTGCACCGGTCCCCGCTCAGGTCGCCGAACGGGACCGCCTTGACGCTGGTCGCCCAGCCGCTGCCGCTGACCTTGCTCGAGAACGTCCCCGCGCCCGTGCCCCTCTGGAAGGTCAGGGCGCCCGAGGAGTTGAGGGTCAGCAGGTCGCCAGTGCCGTCCGGGCCGTCGGGGCTGCCGAAGTCGTGCCGTACCGGTGCCCCGTTGTTGAGGAAGCCGCTGCCGGTTGCCACGGTGGTGGCGGTGGACGTGTTCAGGCCCGTCGCCTTCAGGGTCCAGGTGAACCGGCCGTTGGGGAAGCGGGCCCCGCTCGCGGTCTTGCCGTTCCAGCCCGCCGAGACCCGGGCGGCGCTCGCACCGCCGGTGACCGAGCGGCTCGCCTTTCCGGTCTCGCCGCTCTCCACCGAGGTGAAGGTGAGCGACCAGGAGCCGACAGGGCGGGACAGCAGCCACGAACCCGTCCAGGAGTCGGCGGTGGAAGGCGCGGCGTAGCTGTCGGCGCTCGAGTCGAACGCGGTCAGGGCGGACGGGGTCACGCCGGTGGTGGCGACGTGCGTCTGCTCGAACGCGTCGAACCAGGCGACCAGGCCCGTGTACTCGTCGACCGTCCAGCGGTAGCGGCGGTCGGCGGCCAGGCCGGTGTCCGGGACCTTCGCGGCGACCACGCGGGTGGCGCCGGTGGCCGCGTCGGTGAGGACCAACTCGTCGGCGGCGTGGTCGTGGCGGACGGTGAAGCCGTCGCCGAGCAGCACGTCACCGGGGGCCACGGCGGCGGACGTGCCGGCCTTGGTGTCGTACACGCCCGCTGAGGCCGTGCCGCAGGCCCAGTACAGCCAGCGGCCCGCCGCCTGCAGCTCGGTCGGCACACAGCCGGCGCCGGGGACCGTGACCGTGGTGAGGGTCTTGTCCGTGGTGAGGCTGTAGGAGGTGACCTGGCCGGCGGTGGCGGTGGCGCTCCACAGGACGGGCCCGTTCAGGGCCGCGGCGCGGACCGAGCGCTTCAGCTTCTGGCCGTAGCCGAAGTGGCCCACGTACTGCATCGGGGCGGAGCCGCCCGAGTTGTAGACCGCGTAGTCGTCGGACACGTCGACGATCGCGCCCTTCTCGGTGCCGAACTCAAGGTCGGGAACGCCCGAGCCGTCGCCGACGCGGGCCACCCGGTCCGCGTCCGACAGACCCGATCCGCCCTCGTCGGCGTCGTAAAACGTCTCGAGGTAGGCGTCCCGGGGGGCGGTGACCTTGTTGCCCCACATCGCCGAGCAAGAGGTGCCCGGGTACGGGCACACGGCCGAGACCTTGTCGCCGGCCGTGGCGTCGGACGCGGTGAGCATGGTGCTGCCGTTCGTCGTCAGCGTGCGCACGGACGTGGCGTCCATAGTGCTGCTGACGGCGGGGTCGCGCTCCGCCACGCGCAGGCTGCCCCGGCTGAGCGCGAGGCCCGTCTTGGGGTTCTCGTACGGCGGCACCTTGGCCACCTTCTCCAGCCGCGGGGTGCCGTCGGCGCCCTGGACGACGCGCTGCACCCACCAGTCGGTGGTGCTCGTGCCGCCGGTGACGAGGGCGGAGCCGTCGGGGGCGGCGACGGGGTCGCCGTACGAGCGGGTCAGCAGGGTCTTCGTGGTGCCATCGGTCAGCGAGACGGCCGTGACGGGGCCCCGGTCCGCCACCAGGACGAGCCAGTTCCCGACGAGCACAGGGGAGCCGGCCGTGCCGTTGCCCGCCACCGGGACCGTCTCCTCGGCGGCGAGGTCCGCGCGGGACCGGAGGTGCAGGCCCGCGGCCTGGGTGTACCAGCCGATCCGGTCACCGGAGAGGGAGAGTGACAGCCCGCTCCCGGCGCCGGAGAAGACCTGGGTGAGCTCCGCGGTGGCGAAGTCGAGGTAGTGGATGTCGAAGGTCGCGGCGCCGGTCGAGTCGGCGGCGCCCGGGTACGCGAGCAGCGCGCCCTTGGCGTCTCCGGTGCGCACGGAGGTGACGCCCGTCTTCCAGACCTTGTCGGCCGGGCCTCCGGTCACCACGCGGGTGCGCTGCTTGCCGTCGACGTAGTCCAGCAGTTCCAGCCCGGTGCCAGGCTGGGGCGAGCCGTCGACGCTGGTGTTCTGCTCGGCCGCCACGACAGTCCCGCCGTACGTGCCGACGTAGTCCAGCCGCGGCATGTCCAGCGTGCGCAGCGTGCCGCCGTCCGCTCCGCCGGGCGTCCACAGTGAGACGGGTTCGGTGTACGACCGGTGCGGGAGCGCGACGGTGTCGGCGCCCTGTCCGAACGTGCCCGAGGGGCAGGTGGCGCTGATGTCGTAGCAGCTGGTGGTGGTCGGCTGGTACGGCTGGCCCGCACCGGCGTTGCCGGGCGGGGTGGTGACGGTGGTGGTGCCGCCGTCCTCGTAGTTCGTCCAGAGCAGCCCGGCTCCACCGGCCTGCCGGTGCAGGAAGCCGGTCTCGCCGGCCGCGAGCACGCGGTCCGAACGCGTCGTTTCCGTGCGCGGGTCCTGAAGGAGAATCTCCGTCGTTCCCGCTGTCTGTGCGGTGGCCGCGCGGGCCGGCTCGCCGCCCCCCGAGACCACGGTGACGGCCGCGACGGCGACCGAGAGTGCGGAGACAGCGACGGTCAGACCGCCCCGTCCCAGGGCATGTCTGCCCACGTGAGAGTCCCTCCCGGCGAGGGCCCCCTGCCCCGCCCAAGTGAGCGGACTTTACCAGCCTCTTGCCATTCTCTTACCAGGAGCCTGGGTGTTCACGTCGTCGGCCCCACGCCCCCGGCGGCTGCCGGGCGGCCGTCACTCAGGAGACTCCTCGTCGGGCGACTCGCCCTCCTCCATCAGCCGCTCGGCGATGTCATCCGACCAGTGCTGGGCCCAGGCACGCAGGGCGGTGACCGCCGCGTCGTCCAGGCCGTACTGGGTGAAGTCCGCGTCGGAGTAGAAGTCCGTGCCGGTGAGACGGGACTGGAGCGTGGGCAGGTCGAAGGGGTCGTGGGCGTGGCGACGGCCCAGCTGCGCGCGGAACATTGCCACCCCTCAAAGCCGCTTCTATCCGGCTGGCCCACTTCCAGCTTGTACCCAGGTGTCCCCAGCCGCATCTGGGCATGGCGCTGACCAACGACGACCGACAGTGGCACAGAGCGGCAGCCCTCATCCCCAACTCGAACGTGCTGCGGGTCTACGGCTGCCTTGCGGGCAATCCAGCAGTCTTATCGACAGCCTCATTCGCAGCCGTTCGCGGCCGTTCAGGTCTCCGGCGAGCAGCCCAGTGGCCCGGCCCGCGGACGACCGTGAACCAGCACGAACGGGGCCGTGCAGAGTTGGAAAGCGTGCGCCGCCCAAGGTGTCAATCTCTGCCGTGGAGAAGGGGGCGCGTTCCCCTGCTTTATCAAGGCCCGCGCACGGCGCCTCTACGGCGCGCTACGTGAGCAGGTCTCATCGCAGTTTGAGTGACAGCTGTTGCTGGGGTGTCGAAGGCAGCCTTGGGGTTCACGTAGCCTCGCGGCTGGTGAAGTTCATACGAACGGTGTGGGGCCGCGAGCGAGGTCGGTGGGCAGGGGACCAGCTGCCCCCTTCGCAGGCGGTGGTCTACGACCGCCTGCGGGATCTGTTCGAAGTGGGCGAGTACGAGGAGGCCGAGGCCGGGGCGAGAGCCCTTGCGGCCGCGTCCCGGCGCTTCTGGGACCGGGGCCAGGTTGTGGAGTGGCTGGCCGGGGCCTTGGCCACGGCGGCAGCCATTGCTCACGGGCGTGGAGCCGAGGTGCTGGCTGAGCTGGAGGCCCTGATCGCGGATTTGGAGCGGATGACTGGCACGGGGCGGGTGTTGCTGCTGGAGGTTCGGGTAAACCGCGTCGTGGTCCTCGTCGAACAGAAGCGGTACACGGAGGCGGAGGCCGAAGCGGACGGCATACTGCGGGCCGCAACCCGTCTCGCGCACCTCACCAAGGTGTGGGAAATCGAGCTGACCACTTTGGCCAACCTGGCAGCTGCCCTGTGCGGGCAGGGCCGTTACGAAGAGGCTGAGGCCATTGCCCGCGGCAATCTGCCTCGCGCGGACACGGACACGGCTGCCGTCCTGCAGCGAGTCCTGGTGCGCAGCCTGAACAGGCGGGGCCGGTACAACGAAGCTTTGGCCGAGGCCCGTCGGCTCACGGCAGACCGGGTCCGCGCCGCGAGCGGGGCTCGAGACATCGGCACGGCCACAGCGCTGTATGGCCTGGGCCGCCGCAGCGAGGCGGAAGCCACAGCCCGGCAGGCGTTGAACGCCTGCGAGCAGTTCCTGCATCCGATCCACCCCCGGACCCAAGAAGCCCGCACACTGCTGAGCCGCATTACCGCTGAGGCCGCTCGGCTGACGAGGGGGCGGGCCAAACCTGTGGCCAGCCCCTTGGTGAGCGAGCCCTCGACGCACGAACCGCTCCCTGTCTCGGCGGTGGCCGTGGCCAGAGACAGGGAGCGGAGTGCTCGGGGGCGAGCACGAACACGGACTGAGTCCGGGACGTCGATGGCCCCGCTACAAGTCAGGCGATGACGCAACCGTCGCGTTCTGCCAGTGGTGACCTCATAGGTCAGGGTGGGGATCTGTCGAGGCCGCCCGCTCGCGCGGCTGCTCCTCTTCGCGATGAGGGTCCGGGGCGACGCCACCGGGCCCCCTCTGGGCCCTCTCTGGGCCCTCCGAGGGCGACAAGCAACGGCCAACAACGACCAATCATGACAGCCAAACCGCAGGTCAGTTGCGGCATGCACCCTCCCGACCAGGGCCGGAAGACGGGCCCGCCAGACCCAGGGCAAGAAGAAGTAGCTTTTTTGATCATGCCCCTGAGCTGCGCAGACGGCGCGACTCAGGGGCATTTTCGCGGCCTGGGCCCTCTTGCCTGACATCAACATCGGCGTACACAGGGACACGCCGGCGTACAGGTGCATCCTGGCCAACAGGCCCCGGTGGCCAGGGGAGGCCAGGTGATCGGTGTGCGCACCCGCCTGTACCTCAATCGTCCCGCAGGCTGGCCCACCAGTGCCTTCGTCCTGTTCGCGCTGACGGGCTGACATCAATCCCTGACATCAACACAGGCGTACAACGACGCATCACGGCGGTCATTTTCGGTGGCGTGGCAGCCGTGCACTCTGCGCTGATCTCCAGCCCCGGATCGTTGGCCGCTGAGGTGCACCCGCCTGGGGTGGAGCGGCGGGGATTGTCTGATGCCCCATTGTGATGCGCGGGTGTACAACCCCGTGTGGATGCCGGCTGTCTGTAAGGCGCTGGAGGGATGAGCCTTTGGTGCCTTTCCGTACGGAGATTGGGGATCAGGTGGGGAAGCAGGTCTGGAGAGTCGTCGTGGCCGGTGGAGCGGCGGCGGTGTTCACTGCCGTGTCCGCGGTGCCAGCCGGGGCGGCCGAGGGTGGGGTCTCGTTCACCCGTGTCCAGGTGAACGGCGGCAAGCCGATTGTGATCGGGGTGTCGAAGGAGGTGGCGGTGCCCGCCTCCTTCCGGATGGCGACCACTCACAAGTGGAAGTGGCCGGCGGTGTTCCTGTACCGCGGTGGTGCGGGTGATCGGCTGTGGCACGCCATCGAGACGAGCGACTGCATCAAGGTGAGCTCGGGCGTCTGCGACATCAACGAGACGATGTACTTCGACCCGAGCATATGGGCCATGCGCAACAGCGAGGCCGGGGCCTGGAAGGTCGGGGCCGAGGTGTCCTTCGAGGGCGGCGGTGGTGACACCGACGACGAGGGTCTGACGGTCCACGTCAAGCGCAACTCCCGCCTGACCGTCAACGCCTCGCCCGAACCGGTGTCCAAGGACAGGACCATCACCGTGACCGGAAAGGTCACGCGGGCCAACTGGGAGACGAGGAAGTACGCCTCCTACGGAGGCCGCCTGGTGAGCCTGCAGTTCAAGCCTGCCGGCGCCGCCTCCTACACCACGGTGAAGAAGGTGTACGCGAACGGCTCGGGTGATCTCAGGACGACCGTGAAGGCCTCCAAGACGGGTACGTGGCGCTGGGTGTACTACGGCAACACCACCACCGGGCCGTCGACGTCGTCCGGGGACAACGTCGTGGTGAAGTGATGTCCGCGGTGCCGGCGGGCCTGGTATCAGCGCCTGACATCAACGCCTGACATCAACGGCCGTGTACATCGGCACCCACGCACGTACTGGTGTCCGCTCACGGGCAAGACTTCTCCCGCGAGAGGCTGGCCAGCCTCAACGGCGCACCCGCCTACGGATCAGAAGGCCGTAGAGCACCACACTGACAGCGAGCTTGGGCCAGCACCCACAGGACAAGGCCTCCTTCACCGCCGCTCGTTGTCCTGTTCCTTGTCCAGTTCGCTCACGCCCGCCTTAGTTCGCCGACGTACGCCAGCCCTCTCTGATCTGCCGAATGGCCGTCCATGAACGCTCACGGACGGCCACTCGCACAGTTGGAAAGCGTGCACCAACCAAACCGATGATTGGCCGGCGCGCGGGGCTAAACGGGGGGCCAACAACAACAGCCCTCCCCGTACTCCCGTAGACGACTACGGACAGAACCTTGCGCCTCATCCCAGGCCAAATGGCAGACCAACAAGGTCACTTACGCACGCGATCGCGTTCGGGACGAAGAGGTCGCCAGCATCTGGGCTGGCCGTATTGGGAGGGTGTGCGCCACTGCTAGCCTCCCGTTGATGAGGTCGTCCGCACGGTAAAGGGCGGGACCCGGGGTGCGACATGGGCCGCCTGCCTCATCATCTGACCGCATCAGATGAGCAGCAGACCGAGCGGTCGCCGTTGCACCGAACGAAGGTGCAACGGCGGCCGCTCGTGTTTCACGCAGCTGGATCAGGGCCGCTACGACTCGTCGGTCCTGATGGTCACGGTGGCACCCGCCTCCCGGGCTGCCTCCCGCAGAACGGCCAGTGTGTCCGCGAGCGGCTCGCGGGGACCACCGCGTGGGGTGGTGGCGATGAAGCAGGGCATGCAGCGGTCCAACCATCGGCGACCATGCCTGGGTGTGTCGACGCCCACGGTCGCTCTGGCGGGCTTGCCGCAGAGCGCGCACGGATGACTGCCGTCGAGCCGCTCGGCGCCGGCCCTGGGTACCCATGGTGGGGCGGGATCCAGCTGCGACGGGTCGACTCCGAGGGATCGCAGCAGGTCAGCGTCGGTCATGCGTGCGCCTCCTCTCGTCGGCTTCCGAACGATACGCCCACATATGACACTCAAGCGCCCGACGTAGACTCGAACACATGTCCGAACTCTTCCCGAGCGACCTGCCGCGGCTCCGTACGTTGCGGACATGGCATGCCATGTGGGTGGAGCGCATCGACGAGGCGATCGCGGCGGCGGAGCAGCGGGAGAGAGAGCGGCAGCAGGGTGAGGAGCGGCGGCCGCCGACGCCGGACTGGGTTGTCGAGCTGAGCATCGGCGTAGGGGCCCGACCCATCGAAGTCCATGTCGGCGGGTGCTACGCGGCGGGGAAGCGCCAGCGGGCCATCACCCGAGAGCAGGCCCTCGCCGCCCTCGCCGACGGGATCCGGGCATGCATCCACTGCCGGCCCGACACCGAGCTGGGGGTGCTGTGAACGACTCGCCCACAGCGGCTCACCATCGGCGTAAGCGAGCGCGGTAGAACTTTCTCTACTTCATCGAGCTCTTCGGCACCTGCGGCGGCTGCGCCGCAGGTGCCGAAGAGGAGTGAGCTCCGGGCTCGCTCAGAAGTCGTAGCAGGCGTAGTCGCCGTCGGGGCCCTGGGTGATCCGGTCTGAGCCCCAGCAGTGCAGCATCGGCCCGATGCGGTAGAGGGCGGCGCCGCCGACCAGCAGCACGGCTGCGGCGAGCACGGCGGTCACGATCCGCATCACCTTCATCCGCCGTACGGCCCACCATGCGCCGGCGACGGCAGGCAACCCCAGGATCAGGGCGACGGCAGAGACCGGCGCGTTGTTGTGCTGGAGCCCGGGGAGGCCATCTGGGTCCGCGGCCTTCTGGACGGCGGCGTAGGCGAAGAAGAACAGGACCAGCCCGAGGAGCAGCAGCCCGACGACGCCCGCTCCGCGCCGGACGGCCCGGCCCCGGCTCGGTGTCCTATCGGCGTCCGGCGCCACAGCGGCATCCGCGCGTACGAGGTGCCGATCGAGGATCGCCCGCAGCTGGCCCGCGTCCTCCGGGTTGCTCAGGCCGCGCTTGGGCAGGACGACGACGCCGACGGCGGACTTGTCGGCGCTGAGCAGCACGAACAGCTCCGGGGTCTCGACATAGCGCGGGTACAGGTGCCAGTCGAGAGTGCCCGAGCTGTGGGCGGTGGTGAGACGGATCCCGGTCTCGTCGACGACGACGCGGAAGTCGCCCTGCCGCTCGCTGAGCCGGTGGAGCTGGCGGGCCTGCAGCCGCGGCACGGCGGTCATGAAGGCAACGAACGCCAGCGCCAGGTACAGGTGCCACGGTGTGTCACGGTGGCCGTCGCCGAGCGTCGAGAGCAGGAATCCGACGGCCGTGACCACCAGCGTGAAGATCCGCAGGCGGCGCCGGAAAAGGCCCGCCCTGGTGGTCTTCGCCCGGGTGCGGATCGCTGCCGCGAGGTCGTCAACGGTGTGCCGGTAGGCCAGCTCCACCGGTCTCTCCGCGACGGCGTCCGTCGCTTCCCGGCCCTCGGCCATGTCCCCTCCCCGGTTCGGTGATCAACCGGAGCGTAGCGCCGGGGAGGGACGGAACGTGCTCGGGGTCAGGAGGCGGGAGCGGAGGGTTGCGGCTGGCGTCTGGGCTAGGCCGTTTCCTTCGGATCTTGTCGAGGCACCGGAGGCAGCGCCCCAGAGATTCGTCGCAGGGGTGGTTCTCGTAAGTTGAACCTCAGATACGACACGTCGCGCGGTGCGGGTGGCGGGATGAAGGGTGGGACATGCGCGGGAGAGACGCGGTGGCGGCACTTGCCGAACTCATGCCGGTGGCCCACGGGGTGGACGAGCGGATCGACTGGAGCGAGGTCGAGGCGATCTGGGGGACCCGGTTCCCCACGGACTACGTCCGGTTCATGGAGGTCTACGGGGCGGGGGCGATCAGCGACACGATCAGCATCGATCTGCCGGCGCCGCATGCCAACGGGTGGCCGTACCGGGATGGCCCAGGCTTGCGGGACGAGACGGAGAGCGCCCGTTACACCTGGGAAATGTGCCGCGCCGAGGCCGACTTCGACGTGGACCCCGAGTCCATCGTGGCGTGGGCCACCACGTCGGGGGCGGACATCTACTGCTGGGTGACCACGGACGACGACCCGGATCGATGGCCGGTGCTGATCTGCGGGAGGCACACCAACCCCGAGATGCAGTTGCACCCACTCGGGATGGCCGAGTTCCTTCGCAGGCTCCTGAGTGACAAGGCGTTTCGACAGCAGAAGATCAGCGTGATCCTGGAGGACGAGGTGTCCTTCGTCAACTGGAGGAATCGCTAGGCCGTCTTCTCTCGGATCACGTGGCTGACCAGATGAAGATGGCGGCGAGATAGATGGTGGCGGTCTTGTCATAGATGTCGCTTCTCGCCGACTCCCGCTTGGGAGCCGCTGTGGCCAACGGTGGAGGCATGGACCAGAGCCGTGGAGAACGGCGATGGCAACAAGGTTGAGATCACCAGGGCCCTGGACGCTGTCGATGCACTCGAGCTGACCCTTGTATCAGTCTCCGACTTCGGGGACCGATCGACGACTTCCTCATCCACGGCGAAGGTAACGGCGCGCGCTTCCGCCACCGATGGACCGAGGAGACACCCCCGTCTCAGATTCCGTCTCACTGTGCGACAGTTCGCGGCCCATGACGCCGAAGCCATCCGGCGCCCCGTGCCGCATCAGCTTGCCGGGATCGCGGTGGGGAAGTCGTTGGCACCGAGTCCACAGTTACTTGGCTCTGCGTCCATACCGCCGTGACCATTCCCTGTCGCACTGAAGGGCGTTACAGCCCCTAGATTGGGGCGCGCGCGTTGAGAGATCGGGAGAACGAGCATGGGTGAGCCTCTGAAGACCTTTGTCGGCGGCACCGAAGTCGAAGTGCCCAACAGCATCCCGGACATCCGTGCCACGCTCCCCGAGGACAGACGCGAGGAGTTCGACCGTGCCATCAACGAGGCCGGGGTGCACGAGATCCAGGCGGTCATGCGGCACTGGATGCTGGAGGCCGTGCCCGATCCCGAGGCCGAGCGGATCCTGGACCGGCTGGCGCAGGACGAGGCGGAGAGGCGGAGCGTCTCTTGAGTTTCCGCATCTCCTACGCCCCGCCCGCCGACGACACCCTGGCCAAGATGCGGGAGAGCGGTACGTTCCGCGACGAGATGGCGCGGACCTTGGGGCGCGACCCGTACGGGCACGGGTCGTCGGCCGTCAAGAGCGAGCACGACCGCCGCGAGGCGACGGTCCTCGGGGCCATCGTGCTCTATTACGTCTCCGGATCCGTTCTCACGGTCACCGTGGTGCGGCTCGTCCCGCTGCCCTGAGAACGTTCGCCCCAGGGCCCGTTGCCCGGACGAGTCCCGTTGTTCAGACCAGCTTGGCGAGCTGTGCGTCGACCACCGCGGTCGGCAGTCCGAAGTCCTTGCCCGTGCCGGACGCCGCCAGGTTGAGCGATGTGAACGAGGCGATGGTGGCGCCCTGGCGCACGACCACGAGCTTGAACGGGGCCTTCTCGCCGTCCTGTTCCACCGTCACCGTCCAGGCCGCGGACTCCTCGCCGCCCGAGACCTTCTCCTCCTCGATCCTGACGACCTTCTGCTTGTCGCCGACCACGGTGAGGCCGAAGCCGCCGGAGCACGCGGTGGCCGCGGTGCGCAGGCCGTCGATCGTCTCCTGGGCGCCCTTGCCGTCGTACGAGGAGAGGGATGTCATCGTCGTCGTGATGTCGAAGGCCGCGATGAACGCCTCCTCCGCGTCCGCGCTGTCCTGCTTCTCCTTCTGGTCCATCTTGGGCTCGCTGACGACCTTGCGCTGGTTGGCCGCCACGGGCTTGCCGACCCGGGCGCCCAGCAGTGCGTCGGCGAAGGTGTCACAGGCCTTGTTGTCCACGGTGACGGCGGACGCGGCGACGGCGTCGTCCTTGCCCGCCTTGCTGACCTTGTGTCCCTTGACGTCACCCTGGACCAGCGCCACCTTGTCCAGCTCGGCGGCGGTCAGCGCCTTGGCCACGGCGGGCTCGGCCGCAGCGCTCTCCTTGCTCTTGCCGTCCGCGCCCCCGCTACCGGAATCCGAGCTTCCGCAGGCGGTGGCTGCCAGAGCGAGGGAGGCCGCGCAGGCGGCAACAGCGGCGCGACGTATGACAGTAGATCTCATGGCCCAACTCTATGAGCCGACTGTGGTTTGACGATCAACCAATTCGGGCACAGGAGTTGATCGTAATTGCGTTGTGATCATCTCGTGAAACACCGGGCCGGTGCAGAACAGTCCGGTCCACAACCGGCGCAAAGGGGCCCGCACATGCAGAGCCGAGCAGCCGTCTCCACCGTCCTCGACGACATCGGAATCGGGGCGGACCGCATTGCGGCGTGCAGTCCCCTCACCGGTGGCACGTACAACGCCGTCACCCGCGTCACGCTCACCGACGGGCGGGACTGGGTGGTGAAAATACCGCCGCCGCCGACCGCCGCAGGGATGAGCTACGAGCGCGACCTCCTGGTCAACGAGGTCACCTTCTACTCGGCAGCGGCAGCGACGGGGGACGTCGCGGTTCCCGGCGTCGTGCAGAGCCGGCTCGATCCCGGCTCCGCGACCGGACCGTACCTGATCATGTCGGCCTGCCCCGGGCAGCCCTGGTACGGGATCAGCCCGGCCCTGGCGGACCGCGAGGAGCGGCGGCTCAGGCATGAGCTGGGGCGGCTCGTCGGGCGGCTGCACTCCGTCACCGGGCCCGGCGGATTCGGCTATCCGGCCCAGGCGCTGGGCCCGTTGGCCCCGACCTGGCGGCAGGCGTTCACCGCGATGACGGACGCCGTGCTCGCCGACGCCGACACGTACAGCGCCCGGCTGCCGCGCCCGACGGACCGGATCCGCGCGCTGCTCGCCGCTGCGGCGCCCGTCCTCGGCGACGTCACCCGGCCCGCCCTCGTCCACTTCGACCTGTGGCAGGGCAATGTGCTCGTCGACGGGGAGCCGGGTGCCCGGACGATCGGCGGGATCATCGACGGGGAGCGGATGTTCTGGGGCGACCCGGCCGCCGACTTCGTCTCGCTCGCCCTGCTCGGGGATGTGGAGAAGGACGAGGATCTCCTCGCCGGGTATGCGTCGGTGTCGGGCGGGGCCGTGGTGTTCGACTCGTCCCTGCGGCTGCGGCTCGCGCTCTACCGTTGCTATCTCTACCTGATCATGCTGGTGGAGACCGTCCCCCGCCGCTCCCCCGCCGAGATGCGCGAGTGGGTATGGCGCGAGGTGGGGCCGCAGCTCGAATCGGCCCTGGTGGACGTCGAGTCGGCGCTGCGGACCCGGGGCTGACCGCAGCGCCGACGCCCGTCAGCGCACCAGCGCGCGCTGTGCGTCGTGCAGGTTCGGCGGCCACACCGCTTCCGGTGCGCCGTACGCCTCCAGCCGCGTGTGCAGGTCGCCGGTGAAGTCCGGGACATCGATCTGGTCGAACTCCGTCACCTCGCTGACGCCGACCGTCGCGCTGTACGGGGCGAGCCCGTCGATCCGCATCAGGCCGGCCCGCCCGTTGGTGACCCTGATGTTCCAGTGCGTGAAGCGGGCGCCGAAGAGCGGTCCCGCGCTCGCATCGCCGCCGTGCCGGCCGTTGTTGTTCACCGTGATGTCGGTGCGGACATTGGCGAACGGCATCCCGCGGTGCGAGTCGAACGTCCCCATCTCCATCTCGCCGCGCGACCAGACGTTGTAGCTGGACAGCCCCTCGACATTGATGCCGTGCAGCTGCGTCCCGGCGGGCGCCGGGACGGTGCGCTGAGCGATGGTGAAGTCCTCGATCAGGTTGTCGTGCGAGCCCTCACGGCAGTAGTACGGGTGGTGGGAGCCGCGGCCCTCGACCCGTGTGCGGCGCAGGGTGCAGGCGGACGCGCCGATCAGCCCGAAGCCGTTGTCGACGTGGCGGACGGTGATGTCGTCCGCCCAGCAGTCGTACGCGCACTGGAACGCGACGCCGTTGTATCCCTTGTCGAGCAGGTGCTGCGACTGCGGGGTCTCGACGGCCTCGAGGGTGAGCCCCTCGACGCCCGAGCCGGTCAGCGGGGTGGCGAGCGTGGTCAGGCGCGGGTCCCACTCGGGGCGCACATCCAGCGGAAGCGGGCGCTCCAGGGTGACCTTGTGCCCGTGTACGGCGGTGATGCGGACCGGCCACTCGTAGGGAACGTACGAGGTCAGCTTGGTCTTGTCGTCCCAGTAGTACGCCTCAGGGCCGGGGCCGCCGCCCGCCATGTGCTCCAGGAGGGTGTGGTCGGCGTCGTCGGCGAGGCGGAGCAGGACGATCCCGCCGCGCTTCAGCTGCTTCGTGGACTCGACGGTGATCGACCGGTCGCCGCGGCGGGCGGGTGCGACCGTCGTCAGTGTCTGCCACTCGTCGCGCTTGTTGCCGGTCCAGCCCTCGAAGGGCCAGGCCTTCGCCTTGATGGCGCCGGTGAGCGAGGTCCAACGGTCCTCGGGGCAGAGCCAGATGAGGCCGCCGGCCCAGGACCAGCTGGACTTGTCGCCCCCGTAGCGGCTGCCGTACACGCCGATCAGCTCGGTGAGGTTCTTGGTCGCGTACAGCTTCGTGCGTCCGCTGCCGGCACCGCGCACCACCACATTGCTGTGACCGATCCGGATGATGTCGTCGATGCGGTACGTGCCTGCGGGGATGAGCACCGTGCCACCGCCACGCTCTCCGGCAGCGGCGATGGCACGGTTGATCGCGGGGGCGGCGTCGGCGGAGCCGTCCGGTTCGGCGCCGTAGTGCAGGACGTTGGCGACGACATCGTGGTGCCGGGGGAGGTCGGAGCCGCCCCGGTAGCCGGCCCGGCCGATGAACGGGACCTGGGCGTGGGTGAAGGGGGTGGCGGCGAACTCGCGCCAGAGGGGGGTGACGCCGCCCGGAGCGTGACCGCCCCGGGTAGCCGCCCGGGCGGTGCCGGCGCTGATCACGCCGGTCGCCGCGGCTGCGGCCACGGCCACCGCGCTGCCCAGCAGTCCACGTCTGCTGATGTTCCCCACAGAAGCCATCGAACCGACCCGCCTTTCATGCATGTGAACGACGTTCATGTTTGCGTCGGCGGTGAGCATGCCACGGCGCGGCGGCGCAGCGAAAGAGTCGTGCGCCGCCGAATTGGGTGGACCGAGAAGGTCAGTTGACGGGGCGCTGGGTCAGATGCGTGAACGCGTCCAGATTCCGCGTGGACTCGCCGCGCGACACCCGCCACGCGTACTCCTTGCGGATCGCGCTCGCGAAGCCCAGCTCCAGCAGTGTGTTGAAGGAGCCGTCGGCCGCTTCAAGGACGACGCCGAGCAGCCGGTCCAGCTCCTCGGGGGTGACCACGGAGAGCGGCAGCCGGCCGACGAGATAGATGTCGCCGAGCCGGTCGATCGCGTAACTCACGCCGAAGAGGCGCAGGTTGCGCTCCAGCAGCCAGCGGTGGACCGCCGCGTCGTTCTCGTCGGGGTGGCGGATGACGAACGCGTTGAGGGAGAGCGAGTGCGCGCCGACGATGAGGGAGCAGGTGGTGGACAGCTTGCGGGTGCCGGGCAGCTTCACGACGTAGCTGCCGGCCTCGGGGCTCTCCCACTCGAGCTCGGCGTCCTTCAACGTCGCCTCGATGACCTGCGCTGTTGCCGCTGCGGCGGATACGTCAGCCATGGGGTGAGCGTACGTCAGGGGTGGCTGCGCGCGTGCGTCGGCCGGGATGCGCGCATGGGTGCGGGCGCGGGTGCGCGTGGGTCTGCCGTGGCGCATGCGTGCCTCGGCAGAGGGCTCGCGCGTGTGTCAGCCGTGGTGCACGCGTACGCGACGGCGGTGCTCGTGCAGCGCGGCCGTGTAGACGTCGGCGGTCGCGGACGCCGCCGTGTCCCAGCCGAAGCCCTGCGCATGCGCGGCGGCCGTCGCACCCATCCTGGCGACGAGCTCCGGCGACTCGGCGAACCGGGCCAGCTGCTGCGCGTACGCCTGCGGGTCGTGCCCGGGGATCAGGAAGCCGCTCGCCCCGTCCCGTACCGCCACCGGCAGTCCGCCGACGGCCGCCGCGACGACCGGGGTGCCGGCCGCCTGCGCCTCTATGGCGACCAGGCCGAACGATTCGCTGTACGAGGGCATGACCAGCACGGACGCCGCCCGGAACCAGTCGGCGAGCTGGTCCTGCCCGACCGGCGGGTGAAACCGTACGACATCCGTGATCCCGAGCCGCGCCGCCAGCTTCTGCAGTCCCTCCGGCTTGGCGAGCCCGCTGCCGCTGGGGCCGCCGACCACCGGTACGACCATCCGGGACCGCAGCGACGGATCGCGGTCCAGCAGCACGGCCACCGCGCGCAGCAGCACATCGGGGGCCTTCAGCGGCTGGATACGGCCGGCGAAGAGCGGGACGAAGGCGTC
Organism: Streptomyces sp. NPDC002206; assembly: GCF_053593595.1. NCBI lineage: Bacteria > Bacillati > Actinomycetota > Actinomycetes > Kitasatosporales > Streptomycetaceae > Streptomyces > Streptomyces sp. NPDC002206. The sequence goes on along the minus strand of NZ_JBSFCW010000030.1, from coordinate 64,770 downwards.
CTGGGGCAGTCCGAGGCGGGCCCGGGCGGCGGCCCGGCCGTCGGCGGGCCGGAAGCGTTCCAGGTTGACCCCGGGATGGACGACGGCGACGGCCGCCGCATCGGCCTCGTAGAACCGGACGAGCTCGTCCGCCTCCCCCGCGGTGTTCGCGATCAGCCGGTCGGCGGCGCTGACGATCTGGGTCTCGCCGATGACCCGGGCGGCCGGCTCCGGGATGTCGCCCTCGGCGAGCGCCGCGTTCTTCACCTTCGCCATGGTGTGCATGGCGTGCACGAGGGGAACGCCCCAGCGCTGCGCGGCGAGCCAGCCGACATGGCCGGAGAGCCAGTAGTGGGAGTGGACCAGGTCGTAGTAGCCCGGGCGCTGGCCGGCCCAGGCCTGCATCACCCCGTGGGTGAAGGCGCAGAGCTGGGCGGGCAGGTCCTCCTTGGCCAGACCTTCGTACGGCCCCGCGTCGACGTGCCGCACCAGGACGCCGGGCGCCAGCTCGACCGTCGGGGGCAGGGCGCCGGTGGTGGCCCGGGTGAAGACCTCCACCTCGATGTTGATCGCGGCGAGCCGTTTGGCCAGCTCCACGATGTAGACGTTCATGCCGCCCGCGTCGCCCGTGCCCGGCTGGTGCAGCGGGGAGGTGTGCACGGAGAGCATCGCGATGCGCCGCGGTTTGCGGTGACTGCCGGGGAAGGCGCCTGGAAACCTCAGGCGTGGCGCCATGCGGTTGCTGCCGAGCCGAGAGACGTACTGGCTCACGTCGTCCGGTCCTCCTCGCTCGGGGCATGACACCGAAGGGGCATGCGCCCCCTCGGAAGCCTGGAACAGCGAAACGCACCCTTTCATTTCCACTTCCGCTTCCGTTTTGCCAAATCATTACGATCACCTACGGCGCGTCACCGCGGCCCGCCCGGGCCCGCGGGATCGTTAGGCTCGCTGTCATGCGCCCCATCGGCACCGCGACCCGCGGGACCACCAACCCGAACCGGCTCCGCCGCATGGACCGCTGGATCGCCGCCACGCACGGCCCCGCCCTGCGCCGCTCCGACGCCCCCGTCGCGGTCGACCTCGGATACGGCGCCGCCCCCTGGACCGCCGTCGAGCTGCTGCAACGCCTGCGCACCGCCGAGCCGCGCACGGCGGTGGTCGGCATCGAGATCGATCCGGAGCGGGTCGCAGCAGCGAAGCCGTACGAGCGCGAGGGGCTCACCTTCGTCCACGGCGGCTTCGAGATCCCGCTGACCGGCCGCCCCACCCTCATCCGGGCGGCGAACGTGCTGCGCCAGTACGACGAGGGTGAGGTCGCCGCGGTCTGGCGGCGGCTGTGCGCCCGGCTCGCCCCCGACGGGCTTCTGGTGGAGGGCACCTGCGACGAGATCGGGCGCCGCCATGTATGGGTGGCGCTCGGCCCGGAAGGCCCGCGCACGGTCACGTTCGCAACCCGCCTCGGCTCCCTCGACCGCCCCTCCGACCTGGCGGAACGCCTCCCCAAGGCGCTGATCCACCGCAATGTGCCGGGCGAACCGGTCCACGCGTTCCTGCGCGACTTCGACCGGGCGTGGGCCGCGGCGGCTCCGTACGCCTCACTGGGCGCGCGGCAGCGCTGGATCACCGCGGTGCGCACGCTGTCGGGGGACTGGCCGCTGACGGACGGGGTACGGAGGTGGCGGCAGGGCGAAGTCACGGTGAAGTGGGAGGCGTTGCGGCCCGAGCGGTAGCCGAACAAGCCCGGAGCGGTGGCCCGACGGGCACCGACCGGCGGCCCACCAGGCACTGAACGGGTGCGGTTCGGGGCGCATCCGGGAACACGGACGCGACGCCGTTCGTCCGAGATGACGGGGAATGCCTCTGTTGCTTTTCGGTACGGCATGGCACGATCGCGACGCCGCGAAAAGTTACTGACGGTAAATCAGATCCGCTCGGAGGGGGAGCTTGTGAACCGACGTCACTGTGCCGCTGCCGCGATCACTCTGGTCTGCGCTCTGGCCGTACTGACCGTGCCGACCCAGGCGTTCGCCACACCCGCACCGCCTTCCCCCTCCCACTCCCCCACCACTCCATCAGCTCCGCAAAGGAAGAGCCTCGAAGAGGTACGCAAGGAGATCGACGCCCTCTACCGCAAGGCCGGGGCGGCCACCGACGCGTACAACCTCGCCGAGGAGCAGGCGAAGAAGCAGTCCGGCGAGATCGTCAAACTGGCGCAGGCGATCGTCGCGGGACAGGCGAAGATCGCCGACCTCAAGAGCAGGGCAGGGGCCCAGGCCCGCGAGCAGTACCGCACCGGCGGGCTGCCGCCGGGCGCGCAGATGATGCTCAGCGACGACCCGCGGATGTTCATGGACGGTGTGAACAGGGTCTGGCAGGGCCAGCAGGCCGCCAAGGGGGTCCTAGGCGAACTGACCAGGACCCAGGAGGACTTGGAGACGTACACCAAGGACGCGAGCAGCAACTGGAAGAAGCTCGAGGCCAACCGTCTCAAGCAGGCCAAGGCCAAGAAGCGGATCAACGGGCAGATCGCAGCGGCGAAGAAGCTCGAATCGCAGCTGGAGAAGGAGGAGCGGGCACGCCTCCTCGAGCTGGAGCAGGAGGCGGAGTACAAGGCGCAGACCGCCTGGCTCGGCTCCGGCGCCCTCAAGGAGATCAACCGCGAGGCCAGCGCGCACGGCAAGAAGGCGGTGGCCTTCGCGACGGCCCAGATCGGCAAGCCGTACGTCTGGGGGGCCGAGGGACCCGGATCGTACGACTGCTCGGGCCTGACGTCCCAGGCATGGGCGGCGGCGGGACGGCCGATCCCGCGCACCTCGCAGGAGCAGTGGCGGCAGCTGCCGCACATCGCCGTCAAGGACATGCGCCCCGGTGACCTGATCATCTACCACGGTGACGCCAGCCATGTGGGGATGTACATCGGCGACGGCGCCATCGTGCACGCACCGCGCCCGGGGCGGAACGTGACGCTCGCGGGGGCGGGCTCGATGGAGATCCTCGGGGTGGTTCGCCCGGACCGGTGACCCGGCCACGCCGGTACGGATACGGGCGGCCCCGCGCGAGTGACCCGGACCACGCGCTCACCCCCCGCGCCGTGAGGCACGCCACCCGCACCCACGCCGCAGGGGTGATGTTCGTCATGACCCTCGGACCGCCCATGGGCGCGCATTTCTCGCCGGATCCGTGACGGGACGCGGCTTATGGCTCCCCATATGCCGGATGGCGGATGACATTCGCCATTCCGTTCGCATGTCCGGTACCGCTATGGTCCCGGTCTGGTGGGTCGTCGATCGTCGTCCCGCCGCGCCCTCGGGGGGAGGGAAGGAAACCGAACCTATGCCCGTACCCGTACCGCAGCAGCGTGTCGCTCCCACTGCGGAGACCACCCACGTCGCCCACCTCACCCTCCTGGTGATCGAGGACGACCCGGCGGGCACCTTCACCGTCCCCGAGCTCCCTGCTGCGGCCGGCACTCGGGTCCGCATCCGGACCGCCCGCAATCTGACCGAGGCGGGACGGCTCCTCACGGACGACGTCGACTGCATCCTGCTGGACCTGGCCCTGCCGCCCAGCAGCGAGACACGCGCCGACGAGGATGCCGAGGGGCACACCGAGCTCGCCTCCCTCAAGCACGTCCTGCGCATCGCACCGCGCCACGCCGTCCTCGCGCTCACCGCGGAGGACGACACCGAGCTGGCCGCCGAGGCGGTACGCGTCGGCGCCCAGGACTACCTCTTCCGCGGCGAGCTCGACGGGCGGCTGCTCACGCGCGCCATCCGCTACGCCGTCGAACGCAAACGCGCCGACGTCGCGCAGCACCAGCTCACCGAGTCGAAACTGCGCGCCCAGGAGAACGCCCGGCTGGAACGCGGCCTGCTGCCCACCCCGCTCCTGCAGGGCTCCGATCTGCGGTTCGCCGCCCGCTACCGCCCCGGCCGCAGCCGTGCGCTGCTCGGCGGGGACTTCTACGACACGGTCCGCACTCCCGACGGCACCGTCCACGCGATGATCGGTGACGTCTGCGGCCACGGCCCGGACGAGGCGGCGCTCGGCGTCGAGCTGCGCATAGCATGGCGGGCGTTGACGCTGGCAGGACTCTGCGGCGACGAACTGCTCTCCACGCTCCAGCAGGTTCTGGAGCACGAACGGGAGAGCGAGGAGATCTTCGCGACGCTCTGCACCGTCGACATCACCCCCGACGGCCGGCGCGCCGGGCTCTGCCTGGCGGGCCACCCGGCCCCGCTGATCACTCGCCACGGACGGGCGGCGCAGCTGCTCCCGTACGAGGACGGCGGCCCGGCGCTGGGTCTGCTGCCGCACGCCCGCTGGCCGCGCCGCCAGGTCGAACTGGGCGGGTCGTGGAGCCTGATGATGTACACGGACGGGCTGATCGAGGGCCGCGTCGGGCCGACCGGAACCCAGCGGCTCGGCCAGGAAGGCATGGTCGCGATGATCAACCGTCAGCTGGCGGAGGGGCTCAGCGGCGAGGCGCTGCTGGAGGCGGCCGTCGCCGAGGTGCGCGAGCTGAACGGCGGCGAACTCACCGACGACGTCGCGGTCCTGCTGCTCGACCGCGACCGGAGCACCGACCGGAGCCGCAATGGTGATCTGGGCCGGAGCGCGTCCCTTCCGCGCCCCCGCCCCGGATCGGCGTCACCCGTGGGCGCTCAACGACCGCCGTTGTAGGGCCCGTACGGCCCGTCGCTGCTGGAACCACCGCGCCGGCCGCCGCCACCGGAGACCGCCTTCAGTGCGGGCCGTACGTCGACCATGAAGACGATCGATGCGACCGCGCCCGCAAGCTGCAGGAACAGCATCGGTACGAAGAGGTTCACGGCAACGGTGATGCCGAGAATGATCAGCCAGAAGGACTTCTTCTGCTTGTCCGCGGCGCGGTACGCATCCTCGCGTGCCGTCGCTGCCAGGAAGAGCGCGACCACGGCCAGGACGAGCATGATCAGGTAGAGCAGCCAGACAAGTGTGCTGAACCCCGTGAGCAACATGGTGTGCACCGCCTAATGAATGGATGAGCGCCTCGCCGCCAAGGTACCGGGACAACGAGCCGGCCACCCCGAAAGGTGCCCGGCCCGCGCCCCGGTACACATCGGCCGCGGCGCTACTTGGCGGTCGGCGGCGTGGGCTTCTTCGCTACGGGCTTGCGCGCGGGCGTCGTCGCCTTCTTGGCGGGCGTGCCGGACGTCCGGGTCTCCGTCTTGGCAGCGTCCTTCGGCTCGCTCTTCGCGGCAGGCGCCGGCTTCGGCTCGGACTCCCGCCGCGGCTCGACCACGACGGCGATCTCGACAAGATCCTCGGCGGTCTCGCCACGCCACGTCTTCACGGTCTGCTCGCCGCGCTCGGCGACCTTCTCGTACGTCTCCCGGGCCCGCACCGCGTACTCCGCGGCCACACCCAGGCTCCGCAGCGCCAGGTCCTGAGCGGACTCACCGAGCTTCTTCAGATCGGTGTCGAGCGACCCGAGCACCTCGGTGACCTTGGCCTGCACGGTGGCCTGCGCCTCCTTGGCCTGCGTGGTCACCTTCTCCTGCACGGCCCGCGGGTCGGCGTTGCGCACGGCCTCGAACCGCTCGGGCGCCTCGGCCCGCAGCTGCTCGATCAGTGCCGGGACCTTCCGCGCCTGCTCGACGGCGAGGTCGGCCGTACCGGCGGCGAAGTAGAGAGGGGTCGGGTCGGTGAGGGTCTTACGCAGGTCATCGGTGATGGCCATGACTGTGGTCCTCCCGGATCATCAGAATCAGTTTGAGGGTGGTGAAGGCTTTGAAGCTGTATCGGCATCTGTGCCGTCGGCGCTGAGGCCGGATTCGTCATCGGTGTCCCCGGAGCCGGAATCGAATCCGTTCTCCTTGCGGAAGGAGTCGTAGATCTGCAGCAGCACGTTCTTCTGCCGCTCGTTCATGGACGGATCGGCCAGGATGACCGCCCGGGTCTCCAGCTCCTCCCGCTCCCGCTCGTCCAGAATCCCGGCCCGCACATAGAGGGTCTCCGCGGAGATCCGCAGCGCCTTGGCGACCTGCTGCAGCACCTCGGCGCTCGGCTTGCGCAGCCCGCGTTCGATCTGGCTGAGATACGGATTGGACACCCCGGCAGCATCGGCGAGCTGCCGCAGCGAGAGCTGAGCAGTGCGGCGCTGCTCGCGCAGGTACTCGCCGAGATTGCCGACGTTGAGTGATGCCATGACTCGATAGTGCGCCATCACTGCTAACTATTGCAAGCACATGCTTGCAATAGTGTTCCGCGTCACGGTACGTGACCGACCGCGTCCGAACGCGACAGGTGTCGTAGGTGCAGGACACCTGTCGTGTCCCGCCTCATGCGACGCGCTCAGCCGACGGCGGCGCCGAACCATCTCGGCATCCGGCTGAGCAGATCTGCCTGATCTTCACCGACCCACGCCACGTGGCCGTCCGGCCGCAGCAGCACCGCGGGCGCGTCCAGTTCCTCGCCGGCGTCGACGACGTGGTCGACCCGATCCGCCCAGCCCCCCACCGAGAGCCCAGCTTCCAGCCGAGGTTGAACGCGTCCTGCACGCCGAGGTTGAGCCCCTGCCCGCCGGTCGGCGGGTGGATGTGCGCCGCGTCGCCGGCCAGCAGCACCCGGCCGACCCGGTAGCGCTCGGCCTGCCGGGTGGCGTCGCCGAACCGAGACAGCCAACGCGGCGAGTGCACGCCGAAGTCGGTGCCCGCGACCGCCCGCAGCTGGTGCTTGAACTCCTCGAGGGTCGGCGCGGTCGCACGGACCTCGGCCACGCCGTCGGCGGGCACGATGACACGGTGCGTCCCGTCCCCGTTGGGGATGGTGCCGAACCGCAGTTGGGTCTTGCGGACTTCCGCGACGACGGCGGCCACCGTCGCCGGATCCTCGGCCATCTCCATGTCGCCCAGCAGCGTCTCGACCTTGGCGGGCTCGCCGGGGAAACCGACGCCGAGCAGCTTGCGCACCGCGCTGCGGCCGCCGTCGCACCCGACGAGGTACCGCGAGCGCAGGTGCGCGCCGTCCGCCAGTTCGACGGTCACCCCGTCCTCGTCCTGGCTCAGCCCGACCACTTCGCAGCCGCGCCGGATCTCGGTCCCGAGTTCGAGGGCACGCTCGTTGAGCAGCCGCTCGGTGACCGGCTGCAGAGTGGAGAGGCCGTACGGGTACGCCGTGTCCAACCGGTCCGGCCACGGCTTTTGGATGCCACCGAAGAAACCGCCGACCTGGAACTTCTCACTGACCGCGAGGAACCGTTCTCCTTGCCTTTTCTTTTTGTCGCCCGCTGCGGACGGACAATCTCCTCGCGAAACGGCGGCGCGCCGCGTGCGGTGATGCCGCGATCCCGGAGAATTTGTCATACGCCTGCGAGATGCGGCCACGGAGCGAGAGGTTCTCCACCCTCTTCGGCAAAGCCGGCTCGAAAGCTATTCGTTTCGGCATCCTCGGAAGAAATCGGCCGTGCGGTGTGCTGCACGGTCCCCTCGACACTGCTCAGGCTCACCGACGCTGCGCAGGACAGTTCCGCGCGCGACGGCGGGGATCCCGTCGTGCGTCGCGTAACACGTGACCGGACCGATCAGGATTCGAGAAGCACGGACCCCCGAGCCGCAGCTAGCGTGACCGCGCGGAGGTGATTCCGGTGGTTCTCCTTCTCTTGCGGGCCGGACCCGGTCAAGACGAACGGCCAACGGCGAAATCACCATCCGGGGCGATGGGCTGCCGATTTCCGGACTCCCCGTTCGTACCTGCGCCAGAAAATCCCGACCGGACCCAGGACTTCAGGAGTGACCATGACCGACTCTGCCACCCAGGGAATCAAGACCGTGCTGCATCCCGTCTCCGACCTGGCGGCGGCCAAGAAGGTGTACGCCGCCCTGCTCGGCGTACCGCCGCAGACCGACGAGTCCTACTACGTCGGCTTCGAGGCCGCGGGCCAGCACATCGGGCTGGTGCCGGGCGGCGGATCGCAGGGCATGACCTCGCCGGTGGCCTACTGGCACGTGCCGGACATCGAGGCGAAGCTGGCCGAGGTGACCGCCGCGGGTGCCACCGTGAAGGAGCCCGCTCACGACGTCGGTGGCGGCCGCCTGGTGGCCACCGTCACCGACCCCGACGGCAACGTCCTCGGGCTGCTTCAGGACCGATGAGCGCCGGCTGAGTGCCGACCCCGCTCCCGCGTCCCGGTCCACCCGCGAGGTGTCCGTGACCGAGGGCGAAGTCGAGGTCCTCGAGATCGACGCACTGAGGCAGGAGCAGGGTGGCCGGTTCACCGCGCACACCGGCCTCGACCCGCGTGCGTCGGTCACCCTGTACCCGCTCGTTCCGCTTCGCCCCGCTCGTCGCCGGCCGGTCCGACACCCCGGCGGGCGGGACGCGTCGCCCGGAACCGGAGGTTCCACGGCCGAAGCAAAAGAGAAGACAGACGTACTGCTCGAATTTTGGTTGGATCGAGCCAGGCGACACCGACGGAGACCGCGAAGGCGGGCCCGCCCAACAGATGGAGACACCATGAGCCCGGCCAAGAGGAAGAACACGCAGTCGCCTGCGCTGCACGCTGCCGACAGCCACGATCTGCTCCGCGTGCACGGCGCGCGCGTGAACAATCTCAAGGACGTCAGCATCGAGATCCCCAAGCGCCGCCTGACGGTGTTCACCGGCGTCTCCGGCTCGGGCAAGAGCTCGCTGGTGTTCAGCACGATCGCCGCGGAGTCGCAGCGGATGATCAACGAGACCTACAGCGCCTTCGTGCAGGGCTTCATGCCGACGCTGGCGCGGCCGGAGGTCGACGTACTCGAAGGGCTGACGACCGCGATCATCGTCGACCAGCAGCGGATGGGGGCCGACCCCCGCTCCACCGTCGGTACCGCCACCGACGCCAACGCGATGCTGCGTATCCTCTTCAGCCGGCTCGGCACGCCGCACATCGGCCCGCCCAGCGCGTACTCCTTCAACACCGCCTCGGTCCGGGCGAGCGGTGCGATCACCGTCGAGCGCGGTGCCAAGAAGACGGTGAAGGCGACCTTCAACCGCACCGGCGGCATGTGTACGCGCTGCGAGGGCCGGGGCGCGGTCTCCGACATCGATCTCACCCAGCTCTACGACGACTCCAAGTCGCTCGCCGAGGGTGCGTTCACCATCCCCGGCTGGAAGTCGGACAGCCAGTGGACCGTGGGGCTCTACGCCCAGTCGGGCTTCCTCGACCCGCAGAAGCCGATCAGCAGGTTCACCGAGAAGGAAATGCAGGACTTCCTCTACGGCGAGCCGACCAAGGTGAAGGTCAACGGTGTCAACCTCACCTACGAAGGGCTGATCCCCAAGATCCAGAAGTCGTTCCTGTCCAAGGACAAGGAAGCGATGCAGCCGCACATCCGTGCCTTCGTGGAGCGCGCGGTCACCTTCACGACCTGCCCCGAGTGCGACGGCACCCGGCTCAGCGAGGGGGCCCGGTCGTCGAAGATCAAGCGGATCAGCATCGCCGACGCCTGCGCGATGGAGATCCGCGACCTGGCCGAATGGGTCCGCGGCCTCGACGAGTCGTCGGTGGCGCCGCTGCTCACCGCGCTGCAGCACACCCTCGACTCGTTCGTGGAGATCGGCCTCGGCTACCTCGCGCTCGACCGGCCGTCGGGCACGCTGTCGGGCGGCGAGGCGCAGCGCGTCAAGATGATCCGCCACCTCGGCTCCTCACTCACCGACGTCACCTACGTCTTCGACGAGCCCACCATCGGCCTGCACCCCCACGACATCCAGCGCATGAACGGCCTGCTGCTGCGGCTGCGGGACAAGGGCAACACGGTGCTGGTCGTGGAGCACAAGCCCGAGGCCATCGCGATCGCCGACCACGTCGTCGACCTCGGCCCCGGCGCCGGTACGGCGGGCGGCGCCGTCTGCTTCGAGGGCACCATCGAGGGGCTGCGGGCCAGCGGTACCGTCACCGGCCGCCACCTCGACGACCGGGCCGCCCTCAAGGAGACGGTGCGCAAGTCCACCGGCACCCTGGAGATCCGCGGCGCCACCCGCCACAACCTGCAGGGCGTCGACGTCGACATCCCGCTCGGGGTGCTGTGCGTCGTCACCGGCGTCGCCGGCTCCGGTAAGAGCTCACTGATCCATGGCTCCGTCCCCGCCTCCGCGAGCGTGGTGTCGGTCGACCAGGCGCCCATCCGCGGCTCGCGACGGAGCAACCCGGCGACGTACACCGGACTGCTCGACCCGATCCGCAAGGCGTTCGCGAAGGTCAACGGCGTGAAGCCGGCCCTGTTCAGCGCCAACTCCGAGGGCGCCTGCCCCAACTGCAACGGCGCCGGCGTCATCTACACCGATCTGGCGATGATGGCCGGCGTGGAGACCACCTGCGAGGACTGCGAGGGGAAGCGGTTCCAGCCGTCGGTCCTCGAATACACCCTCGGCGGCCGCGACATCAGCGAGGTGCTCGCGATGTCGGTGACCGAAGCCGAGGAGTTCTTCGGCGCCGGCGAGGCGCACACGCCGGCCGCGCACAGAATCCTCGACCGGCTCGCCGACGTCGGGCTCGGCTACCTCAGCCTCGGCCAGCCGCTCACCACGCTGTCCGGCGGCGAGCGGCAGCGGCTCAAGCTGGCCACCCACATGGCCGACAAGGGCGGCGTCTACGTCCTCGACGAGCCGACCACCGGCCTCCACCTCGCCGACGTCGAGCAGTTGCTCGGCCTGCTCGACCGGCTCGTCGACTCCGGCAAGTCGGTCATCGTCATCGAGCACCACCAGGCGGTGATGGCGCACGCCGACTGGATCATCGACCTCGGCCCCGGCGCCGGCCACGACGGCGGCAAGATCGTTTTCGAGGGCACGCCGGCCGACCTCGTCGCCGACCGCTCCACCCTCACCGGTGAACACCTCGCGGACTACGTCGGCACCTGACCGAGGCCCTCGCGACATCAGGCATCTCGAGGGCGGCGAGATCGGCAGGGAGGACGCCGAGGCCCGGCCGGCTTCGCCCGAGGCGAAGGAGTTCATGACGCGGTCGGTCGAGAAGTGGGGCGCCGCGTTCGCCGCCCCGGGCGCGGACGCGGGGGTCGTGGCGGCCACGACGGCAGCGACGATCGGGGTCTGCACGGGGGCTTGGCGGGGGCGCCGGGCTCAGGGCGTCCGCTTGCCCGCCCGCCACTCCGGTGCAAGCACCGACCAGATCTCCTCGTCGTGCCGCTTTCCCCGGTACAGGTAGCTCGCCCGCAGCACGCCGTCCTTCGTCATCCCGAGGCGCCGGGCCACGGCGATGCTGGCCTCGTTCGTCGACGAGACCCACCACTCCACGCGGTGGATGCCCCGCTCCTCGATGGCCCAATCGATGATCACACGCGCGGCCCGGGTCACCAGCCCCTTGCCCACCGCCGACGGCTCCAGCCAGCAGCCCGCTTCGGCGGTGCCCTGCTCGATGTCCATGGTGCGGAGGAGGACCGCGCCGACCAGCTTGTCGCCCGTCCAGATGCCGTGGAGCCGTCCGGCGTCGGCGGCGGTCTTCTCCGCGTACGCCTGGAGGAACGCCCGGCTCGACTCCAGGTCCGTGACGACGTCGGGCAGCGCGTTGTGCTGCCCGATGAACTCCCGCCCCCGGTCGATGTGGGCCAGGAACTCCTCGGCCCGCCACGGCTCCAGCGGGCGCAGTTCGGCGCCGTCGTCGCCCAGGGATATCGCGTACATCGTCACCTTCAACAGTCGGGACCAGCGCACTGCGAAGGGATCTTCCCACGGGCGGCGTCACCGGCGACGCCTCAGTGGTCGAGGACTGTCAGGTCGAGCTTCTGCAGCCGTTCGGGGTCGGACAGTACGTCGATGGCGACGGTCCTGCCGTCCGTGACGGTGAAGGCCATGACGGACAGCGGCCTTCCCTGGGCAACGACCACGACTCCGGCAGCCCCATTGACGAGCGCCGGTCGTGCGAACGGCGACAGTTGACCGAATGTGAGCGCCTGGCCGGCCACGGTCCGTGCGCCGTGGAGCACGGCCGTGTGGCGGGCGCCCGCGACGCCGCCGTCGGACCGCAGCACGACGTCGGGATCGAGTACGGCGACGAGCGCGTCGAAGTCACCGTCGCGAGCGGCGGCGAAGAACGCGTCGACGGCTTCGCGCTGGCGGTTGAGATCGGGGTCGGGAACCGGTACCCCTCCCTGCACCCGGCGGCGGGCGCGGCTCGCGAGTTGTCTGGTCGCGGCCGGGGTCTTCTCGACCATCGGGGCGATCTCGTCGAAGGGCACGGCAAACATGTCGTGCAGTACGAACGCGAGCCGCTCGGCCGGTGTCAGCGACTCCAGCACCACCAGCATCGCCAGCCCGACCGAGTCGGCCAGCAACGCCTCCTGCTCGGGACCGACCCCGTCCTCGTGGCTGATGACCGGGTCCGGCATACGTATCCCGAGAGGCTCCTCGCGCCGCTGCTCACGCGCACGCAGCATGTTCAGACAGACCCGTGCCACCACCGTGGTCAACCATCCGGCAAGGTTCTCGACGCCGCTGGTCCCGGCGCGATCGAGGCGCAGCCAGGTTTCCTGAACGGCATCATCGGCCTCGCTGAGCGAGCCGAGCATCCGGTAGCCGACCGCCCGCAGACGAGACCGGTGTTCCTCGAAACGCTCCGTCAGCAATGCACTGTCGTCCACGTGTCACATTCCTTCGTCGCGGCGGGTCAATGCAGTAGACCCACGAAACCCCGACTGATCCAACCGGGAGATCGGCTCCCGTACGAACGAATTGGAGATGACCGTGACGACCTCACCCATCCTGGTCACCGGTGGCACGGGCACCCTGGGGGGCCACGTCGTCCCGCTTCTGCGGCAGGCCGGCCGCGACATACGTGTCCTCAGCCGGCACGGCCGCGAGTCCGGGGACGGCATCGAGTACGTGACCGCTGACCTGCTCAGGGGCGAGGGCCTGGAGCCCGCGACGGACGGGGTCGAGACCGTACTGCACCTTGCGGGCGGCCCCAAGGGCGATGACGAGGCGACCCGCAATCTGGTGCGGGCTGCCTCGCGGGCCGGGGTGCGGCACCTGGTGTACATCTCGGTGATCGGGGCGGACAAGGTGCCGCTGGGCTGGTTCCGGACCAAGCTCGGCGCGGAGCGCGCCGTGGCCGACTCAGGCCTGGAGTGGACGACGTTGCGTGCCGCCCAGTTCCACGACCTGGCCCTCGATGTGGTGGAGAAGATGGCGAAGCTGCCGGTGGTCCCGTGCCCGGGCGGACTCCGGTTCCAGCCGGTCGACTCGCGCGAGGTGGCGGCCCGGATCGTGGAACTGACCCTCGGCAGGCCCGCCGGGCCGGTTCCCGATCTGGCGGGGCCGAAGGTGTACGGGATGGCCGATCTGGCCCGCGGATATCTGCAGGCACGCGGCAAGCACCGGCTGATGATGCCGGTGCGCATGCCGGGAAAGGCCGGCCGCGCGTACCGGGCCGGCGAGAACCTGTCTCTCGAGGGGGCTGTTGTGGGGCAGCGGACCTGGGAGCAGTTCCTGGCGGAGCGGGTGGGTTAGCACTCCGACGACTTCTCCGTCACTGCCGGCCACCGCCCACACCCCGTCGGGGCCGGCCCGGATGCGGATGACCGGGTCGGGCCGCTGACCGGCCGGCGGGACGTCGCCGCCTCCTCCACGTCGCGCGGAATCCTGGCCGTACACCGCAACAGCCTTCAATTCGCGGACAGTTGGAGGTTTACCCACGCACGGAGCCATGCCTACCGAACGATCATTCGGGCATATCCGGCGAGTTCTTGCGCGGCTATTACCGGCCGGTACCCACAGCTGCTAGAAACGTGCTCGCTCAATCAACCCCCACCCACCCCCCACACTTCGGAGGGCTGACAGTGATGTCAGTACGGAGATTCTGGGCGTCCGCATCCACTCTGGTCCTCGCAGCCCTGGCCGCGCTGGGCGTTGCCCAGCCGGCCTCGGCAACCTCCGCGGCCGCCGCCGGCGGGTACGTCGCTCTCGGCGACTCCTACTCGTCCGGCGTCGGCTCGGGAAGCTACATCTCCGACAGCGGCGACTGCCATCGGAGCACCAAGGCCTACCCCTACCTCTGGGCCACCCAGAACTCACCGTCCTCGTTCGCCTTCGTGGCCTGTTCGGGGGCCACGACGGGTTCGGTGGCGAGCAGCCAGCTGGGTGCGCTGAGTTCGTCCACCACCTTGGTCAGTGTCACGGCGGGCGGCAACGACGTCGGCTTTGCCGATGTCATGGAGGACTGCGTTCTGTACAGCGAGGCCACCTGTCTCAGCAGCGTGAACGCGGCTGTCTCGCAGATGCAGAACGTACTGCCGTCCGGCCTCGGTTCGCTCTACGGCTCCATCCGGTCACGCGCCTCGCAGGCCCATGTGGTGGTGCTGGGATACCCGCGCTTCTACCAGCTGAGCGGGGGCTGCATCGCCGGTCTCTCCGAGACCGAGCGCTCCGCCATCAACAACGCGTCCGACGTACTGAACGGCGTCATCGCCCAGCAGGCGGTCGATGCCGGGTTCACATTCTCCAGCGTGGTCGACGAGTTCACGGGGCACGAGTTGTGCTCCGGCAGTCCGTGGCTCAACAGCGTGACTGTCCCCGTCTACGAGTCGTACCACCCCAAGTCCGCAGGGCAGTCGGGCGGTTATCTGCCCGCCTTCCGCTCAGCCGCGTAGTTCGCTCGTACGCAGCCCTGTGTGGGATGGCGGTCCACCGGCACGTCTCCGGTGGACCGCCATCTCTCTGTCCCGTTCCGTCCGTTGCGTGTCAGGCGCGGCCCGCGGCGCCCGGCCGGGGCAGTGCGAGTGCGATCGCCGCGGCCAGTACGGCGGTGGCGGCCGCCGCCCACCAGCCGTGCCGGAACGCGTCGAGCGCCTCGGCCGGGCCGTCCGGGGTGGCGAGCAGCGTGACCATCAGGGCCACGCCGAGGACCGAACCGGTCTGGCGGGCCATCGTGGTGACGGCCGATCCGGTTGCGAACCGGGTGGGCGGCAGGGCCGCCGCGGCCGCACCGACCAGGGTGGGCAGGGCGAAGCCGACGCCGATACCGGTGATCAGCATGCCGGGCAGGAGTCCGGCCGCGTAGTGCGGGACCGCATCGAGCGCGACGGCCCACCAGCCGAGGCCCACGGCGAACAGCAGGCAACCGAGCGCCGCCGTGCGGCCCGCGCCGAGACGGCGGACCACGGGGCCCGCCGTGACGGCGAGCACCGGTACGACCAGGGGCCCGGGAGCGATGGCCAGTCCGGTACGGATCGCCGAGTAGCCCCACACCTGCTGGCACCAGAGCACCGAGGTCAGCAGCATCGCCGCGAAGGCGACGGAGAAGAGCAGCGCAGCGAGGGTCGCAGCCGCGAAGGCCGGGGTGCGCAGCATCGGCAGTTCGACGATCGGGGCGCTGTGCCGGGCCGAGCGCAGCCAGAACGCCCCGGCGAGGACGACCGCCGCGACGAGCGCGCCGATCACCTCCGGCGAACTCCAGCCCCACGCGTCCGACTTGACCAGGCCGAGCGCGAGTGCGCCGATGGCGAGCGTGAGCAGCGCGGCGCCGGCCAGGTCCGGCAGCCGTCCGTCGCGGTCCGGGCGGGCATCGGGCAGCAGCCGGGCCCCGGCCACCAGGCCGACCGCACCGACCGGCACGTTGACGAGGAAAACCCAGCGCCAGTCGGCCTCCACGAGCAGCCCGCCGATCACGGGCCCCAGACCGGCGGCGATGCCTCCGATCGCCGCCCAGCTGCGGATGGCCTGCGGCCGGCGCTCCGGCGCGGTGTTGACCAGCAGCAGCGCCAGCGAGGTGGGCATCAGGGCGGCGGCTCCGGCCGCCTGCAGGGCACGGGCGGCGACCAGCCAGCCGATCCCGGGGGCGACGGCGCACAGCGCGGAGGCCACGGTGAAGGCCGCCAGACCGAGGAGGAAGCCGCGCCGGTGCCCGTACCGGTCCGCGAGCCGGCCCGCGACGACGAGCAGCGCGGCGAAGACGATCGCGTACGCGTTGAGCACCCAGGACAGCGAGGCGAGCGAGCTGTCGCCGAAGGAGTCACCGAGGGCGGGGACAGCCACGTTGACGATGAACAGGTCGAGGTTCACGACGAAGACCCCGGCCGAAACGATCCAGGCCGTCGCACGGGATCCAGTGGATGGACTCTTCGCGGACCCGTTCACCGAGCCCTTCGCGGGCCTGTTCGCCGTGGGCGGCCCAGGCTCCGACGGCGGGGCGGACGGCCCCGGGGCGACCGCGCCCGCGAGTGAGTTTGATTTTCCAACTGTCATGACGGCAAGGTAGCGCCAGTAAGTTTGAGATGGCAACCTTGTAGGGGTGAGTGCAATGAATGGTTCCGGCAGCCGTATCGACATCGGCGCACTGCCCGGCCGCCCGTGTTCCGCCGCCGCCGCACTGCAGGTGGTGGGCGAGAAGTGGGCGCTGCTCGCGGTGCGCGAGATCTTCTTCGGCAATCACCGGTTCGAGGCGATCGCCCGGAACACCGGTGCGCCCCGGGACCGGCTCGCGGCCCGGCTGCGGTCACTGGAGCACGCCGGGGTGGTCGAGCGGCGCCCGTACAACGAACGGCCGCCGCGCCACGAGTACCACCTGACCGAGGCGGGCCGGGATCTCGCTCCGGTGATCCGGGCCCTGCTGGACTGGGGCGACCGCTGGGTGCACGAGGAGCCGCCGGTCGTCATGGTCCATGAACCGGTGGCCACCACGGACGCGGAGAGCCGTGGCGAGGGCGAGGGCGACGGCGCACACGGGCATGACCTGGACGCCGCGTGGATCTGCCGCACCTGTGGCGCGGAGGTCGCGATGAACACCCTCACCGTCGACGTCCGCTCCCCCGGCTGGGACCGGGCCGGCCCCACACCCGCACCGATAACACCCTGACGGCCCGTCAGCCGTACGGTGTGCGCGACGCCGTGCCCCGGCCGGCCGGGGAGTTGTCCACAGGCTGCGGACGATACGGGCCGAGTGTCCGGCCCCCGGCGCAGAATGGGGGGCATGACTGAGATCACTGGCTCGACGACCGATTCCGTTCCGGCGCTGACGACCGATTCCGTTCCCGAGTGGGAGCAGCGCTTCCGGGCGCCCCGGGTGTCGTTGCCCGACTGGGCGGAGGACGCGCCGGACCGTGCGCTGTTCGTCTCCAACGCGACGGGGACGTACGAGCTGTACGCGTGGGACCGGTCGACCGGGGAGCAGCGACAGGTCACCGACCGGCCGAACGGGACGACGGACGGGATACTGACGCCGGACGGCGAGACGATCTGGTGGTTCAACGACACCGACGGCGACGAGTTCGGGGTGTGGATGCGCCAGCCGTTCCACGGCGGCGACGGGAGCGGAGGGCCGGCGGACGAGCCCGCGGCTCCCGGGCTCGAACCCTCGTACCCGGCTGGGCTCGCGATCGGGCGGGACGGGACGGCGGTGGTCGGCCGGTCGACCGATGAGGACGGGACGACGATCCATGTCGTACGGCCCGGGGCTCCGCCCGTCGAGATCTACCGGCACCGCGAGTCGGCGGGCGTCGGGGACCTGTCGCACGACGGGACGCTGATCGCCCTGGAGCACACCGAGCACGGCGACGCGATGCATTCGGCGCTGCGCGTGGTGCGGCCGGACGGGACAACGGTCGCCGAGCTCGACGACACCAAGGGCGGTACGCAGGAGCTGGGCCTGTCGGTGCTGGGCTTCGCGCCGGTGGCCGGGGACACCCGGCTGCTGGTCGGACACCAGCGGCGGGGCCGCTGGGAGCCGATGATCTGGGACCCGGTGACGGGGACGGAGACGGATCTTGCGATCGATCTGCCCGGTGACGTGGGCGCCGAGTGGTATCCGGACGGGTCCGCGCTGCTGATCGTGCACGGCTTCGAGGCCCGCAGCGACCTGTGGCGGTACGAGCCGGGGGCCGACAGCGCTCCGGTACGGGTGGAGACACCTGCCGGATCGGTGTCCGGTGCCACGGCCCGGCCGGACGGCACCGTGGAGTACCTGTGGTCGTCCGCCGCTCAGCCCCCCGCCGTGCGGTCCACGACGGGTGCGGTGGTGCTCGATCCGCCGGGTACGAAGGCTCCGGCGTCCGTGCCGGTGGAGGACGTGTGGGTGGACGGGCCCGGCGGCCGGATCCACGCGCTCGTGCAGCGGCCCGCTGCCCTGGCCGAGGGCCCGTTTCCGACCGTCTTCGAGATCCACGGCGGCCCGACCTGGCACGACAGCGACGCCTTCGCGTCCGGGCCCGCCGCCTGGGTGGACCACGGCTACGCGGTCGTCCGCGTCAACTACCGCGGCTCGACGGGGTACGGGCGGGCCTGGACGGACGCGCTCAAGCACCGGGTCGGCCTGATCGAGCTCGAGGACATCGCGGCAGTCCGGGAGTGGGCAGTGAAGTCCGGGCTGGCGGACCCCGCGAAGCTGGTCCTGGCCGGGGGTTCGTGGGGCGGCTATCTGACGCTGCTCGGCCTCGGTACGCAGCCGGAGGACTGGGCGCTGGGCCTGGCCGCGGTCCCGGTCGCGGACTACCTCACGGCGTACCACGACGAGATGGAGGCCCTGAAGGCGATGGACCGCACGCTGCTGGGCGGTACGCCGGAGGAGGTGCCGGAGCGGTTCGAGGCCTCGTCCCCGTTGACGTACGTCGACGCCGTGCGGGCGCCGGTCTACATCTCGGCGGGGGTCAACGACCCGCGCTGCCCGATCCGCCAGGTCGAGAACTATGTGGACCGGCTGAAGGTCCGGCAGGCGGTGCACGAGGTGTACCGGTACGACGCGGGGCACGGCTCGCTCGTCGTCGAGGAGCGCATCAAGCAGGTACGGCTGGAGCTGGACTTCGCCCGGCGCCACCTCGGGTAGCGGGCGCCCCGGCCACCGGGGGTGGTGACGTCGGCGGCACCCCGCTCCGGGGTTCCGGAGCGGGGACCGTACCGTGGAGGGGTGTACCGGTTCCTGCTGACCCCGCGATGGTGGGGGATCAACCTCTTCGCCGTACTGGCCATCCCGCTCTGCGTCTTCATGGGCACCTGGCAGCTCGGCCGCTTCGAGGACCGCGTGCAGTCGCACGAGCAGGCCACGAAGCAGCCGGCCCCGGGGGCGAGAGCGGCAAAGCCTCTCGATGATCTGCTGCCGGTGGACACGGTGACGTCCGGCCGCCCGGCCACCGCCACCGGCCGGTACGCCGACCAGTTCCTGGTGCCCGGCCGGGAGTTGGACGACAGGAGCGGCTTCTACGTCCTGAACATGCTGCGCACCGACGGCGGCAAGGCCCTGCCGGTGGTACGCGGCTGGCTGCCCGGCAAGGCCGGGCACACCCCGGTGCCCGCCGCGCCGACCGGCGAGGTCACGGTGACCGGCGACCTCCAGGCGTCCGAGAACACGGGCACCGACGGCGTCGACACGGCGGGAGGCCTCCCCGACGGACAGCTCGGCATGATCAGCGCCGCGTCCCTCGTCAACCTCGTGCCGTACGACGTGTACGACGCATGGGTGACGCTCCAGGACACCGACAGCAGCGGCGGCGCCCAGGACAGCGCGCTGCGCCCCGTACCGGCCGTGGCACCGCAGGGCAGCGGTCTCGACCTGAAGGCGTTCCAGAACCTCGGCTACACCGGCGAGTGGTTCGTCTTCGCCGCCTTCGTGCTCTTCATGTGGTTCCGGCTGGTCCGCCGCGAGGCGGAGGCCGCGCGGGACGTGAAGCTGGGCCTCGTGCCCGACTTGGACGCGGACACGGACGCGGAAGCGGGTACGCGCACAGCCTGAGCCGTCCCGGCGTACGCACGTATGTGGGGGCCCGCCGGTTCGACCGGCGGGCCCCCACATATGCGTCATGGTGCTAGGCCGTCGGTGCGAGCACGCCCGTCCGGTAGATCGTGCCCGCGCAGGCGTTGGGGATCTCCGTCTCCGCGACCGGCGCCCCGGGCTCCGGGGTGTGCGTCACAGCGATGCTGCCGCCGAGCGTCGTGCCGCCGTCCTCGCTGCCGAGCTGCACATCCGTCTGCGCCGTGCCCGTGCCGTCACCGACGGTGCCGTCGGAGGTACCCGCCGCACCGTCGGTCGGGGTCGGGGTCGGCGACGCGCCGGAGGTCGGACAGGTGTCCTTCGGGACCCAGGCGAACCGCACCTCGTACGCCATGGCCGGCTTCAGCAGCACTGTGCCCGCCTCCTGCGACGGGTCGGGCAGTCCGGCCGCCGCGTCGCCCGCGGTGTGCTGCACGACGTTGATCTTGGCCGGGTCGGCCGCGCCCATCGCCTGGAAGTCCACGGTGCCACTGGTGGTCACCGAACACTCCTTGCCGGAGATGTTGGAGATACGGAAGCTGCCGTACACGGTGCCGTCGGCACCGGCCGCGCCCGTCTCGGCCGAGGCGACGCCGAGCTGGCCCGGGTCGCAGACCGGCATCGAGGCCGCCGTGCTGTCGGCGGGGCCCGCACCACCGGTGGCCGCGTCGCCGGCGGCGCCCTGGCCACCGGTGTCCGAGGGGCCGTTGGAGCCGTTCGGGTGACCGTTGCCGCCGGTGCCCTGTCCGCCGGCGGTGCCGCCACCGGCCTTCTCGCCGGCTGCCGAGCCGGTGTCGGAGCCGCCGCCCTGCGCCTGCTCGCCGTGCGCGGCGATGGCCGGGCTGGCGGTGCTCGAGCCCTCGGAGTTGGCGACGTGTACGAACGCGGGGATCGCAGTGCCGATGAGCAGCGCCGCCGCCGCCATTCCGACGACGGCCTGCCGCTTCCTGGCGCGCCGGGCGGGGACGGCGCGCTTCAGATGGTCGAGGGTGCCGTCACCGGGTTCGAGGCCCTCGACAGCGCCCCGCAGCATACGGCGCAGGGCGACCTCGTCCAGGTCCGAACCGGAGTCGTCGAAGTCGCCGGGACCACCGGAGCCGCCACCGGCACCCCGGCCCGATCCTGCACCCGGGCCCGCACCCGATACCGCGCCGAAGAGGGCCGTCAGGCCGGCGAGCCGTTCCGTTTCGGCGGGGTCGTCTCTCCCGCCCTGCCCTTCCGGCACTTCCTCGACGGACACGGCGTCCGTATCCGGGTGCCCGTCCGAGTTCACGTTCGGCGCGTTCGGCGCGTTCTCCGGCCCGTGGTTCACAATTCCGTTTCCAGTCCGGTCGATCTCACGCTCGTGCGTGCGTTCCTGCGCGGGATCCTTGCGCTCGCGCCAACTCATACCTGAGCCTCCATCACGGCGCGCAGCGCCGCGATACCGCGGGAGCCGTACGCCTTGACCGAACCCAGGGAGATCCCCAGCGTCTCGGCCACCTGGGCCTCGGTCATGTCCGCGAAATACCGCAGCACCAGTACCTCCCGCTGGCGCCGTTGCAGCCCTCGCATCGCTTTGATCAGCGCGTCCCGCTCCAGCTGGTCGTACGCACCCTCCTCTGCGCTCGCCATGTCCGGCATCGGCTTGGAGAGCAGCTTCAACCCGAGGATGCGGCGGCGCAGTGCGGAGCGCGACAGGTTGACGACCGTCTGGCGCAGGTACGCGAGTGTCTTCTCCGGCTCACGTACCCGGTTCCGCGCCGAGTGCACGCGGATGAACGCCTCCTGCACCACGTCCTCACACGACGCGGTGTCGTCCAGCAGCAGGGCCGCGAGGCCGAGCAGCGAACGGTAGTGGGCGCGGTAGGTCTCGGTGAGATGGTCGACCGTAGTACCGGCTGCCACTGTCTCGTCAGCGCCCCCGCGCTGCGACGGCAGCTGGGCCGAGCGCGCAGCGGGCATGGGCGCAATCACCGGCATACCGCCGGGTGCGCGGGGCCGCCGGAGCGGACGCACGGTAGCGCCTCGCAACGGGCCCACCACTGTGATATCGAGAACCTCTGCCACGCCAGTTGGACACGCGTCCCCCCCTCAGGGTTGTACGCGTGCGGCACCGCGTTTGACGCTGTGCGACATGCCCTCATACGTACCTGCTCTTCCACAAATGCCCCGTTTTCGCGCCCCACCATCCGCGAAGTGACGGCATAGACGCGCGCTGCCCGACTACTGGTTCCAGCGGACCGAAAGGTCATCGTCGGACACCGCAACACCCCAGCTCAAGAGGTTCAGACCAGCAAGTTGCTCACAAGGGCTTCACAGAGAGTACAAAACAGGTTCGATCGTGAGCCGTCGGGTCGGGTCAGGCCTGGGGGAACTCGGCAGCCACCGATTCGGCGATCTGCGCGACGTTCAGCGCCGCCCCCTTGCGGAGGTTGTCGCCGCATACGAACAGCTCCAGGGCGCGTGGATCGTCCAGAGCCCGCCGCACCCGCCCCACCCAGGTCGGGTCGGTGCCCACGACATCGGACGGCGTCGGGAAGTCGCCGGAGGCCGGGCTGTCGAACAGGACCACACCGGGTGCGGTCGCCAGGATCTCGTGCGCCCGGTCGACCTCGACCTCGTTCTCGAAGCGGGCGTGCACGGACATCGAGTGCGTCGCGACGACGGGGACGTACACACAGGTCGCCGCCACCGGCAGGTTCGGCAGGTCCAGGATCTTGCGGCACTCGTCGCGGATCGCCAGCTCCTCGGACGACCAGCCGTCCCCGGCCTCCGTTCCGGCCCAGGGCACGACATTGAGGGCCACCGGAGCGGCGAAGGGCGAGTCCTCGGTGTCCCCGACGGCCCGGCGTACGTCTCCGGGCTTGGTGCCCAGTTCCGTACCCGCGACCATCGACAGTTGTTCGCGCAGCGCCGCGACACCCTCTCGGCCCGCTCCGCTCACCGCCTGGTACGAGGAGACGACGAGCTCCCGCAACCCGAACTCGGCGTGCAGCGCACCGACCGCGACGATCAGCGATGCCGTGGTGCAGTTGGGGCTGGCGACGATGCCCCGGGGCCTCATCCGTACGGCGTGGGGGTTGATCTCGGGCACGACCAGCGGCACATCCGCGTCCAGCCGGAACGCCGCCGAGTCGTCGACGACGACCGCACCCTTGGACGCGGCGATCGGCGCCCAACGCGCGGACACGTCGTCGGGCACCAGGAAGAGGGCGACGTCCACGCCGTCGAACGCGTCCTCGGTGAGTTCGAGGACTTCGGTCTCCTCACCGCGGACGACCAGCTTGCGGCCGGCCGAACGCGACGAGGCGATCAGCGACACCTCGCCCCAGACGTCCGCGTGCTGCGAAAGGATCTGGAGCATGACGCCACCGATCGCCCCGGTCGCTCCGACGACCGCGAGCGAAGGGCGGCGGGGTGTCATCGGCCGGTGCCCCCGTAGACGACAGCCTCGTCGGAGTCGCTGTCGAGGCCGAAGGCCGTGTGTACGGCGCGCACGGCCTCGATGACGTCGTCGGCGCGGGTGACTACCGAGATGCGGATCTCGGACGTCGAGATCAGCTCGATGTTCACACCGGCGTCGGACAGCGCCTCGAAGAAGGACGCGGTGACCCCGGGGTTCGTCTTCATACCCGCGCCGACCAGGGAGATCTTCGCGATCTGGTCGTCGTAGCGCAGCGACTCGAAGCCGATCGTGCCGCGGTTGCGCTCCAGGGCGTCGATGGCCTTGCGGCCCTCGGCCTTCGGCAGCGTGAACGAGATGTCGGTGAGACCGGTCGACGCGGCGGAGACGTTCTGCACCACCATGTCGATGTTGACTTCCGCGTTCGCGATGGTGCGGAAGATCGCGGCGGCCTCGCCCGGCTTGTCCGGCACGCCGACAACCGTGACCTTGGCCTCGGAGACGTCATGGGCGACTCCGGAGATGATCGCGTGCTCCACCTTCTGGTCCCCTTGCGGCTCGTTGCTGACCCAGGTGCCGCGCAGTCCGGAGAAGGATGAGCGGACGTGGATCGGGATGTTGTAGCGGCGTGCGTACTCCACGCACCGGTGCAGCAGCACCTTGGAGCCGGACGCGGCCAGCTCCAGCATGTCCTCGAAGGAGATCCAGTCGATCTTCCGGGCCTTCTTCACGACCCGTGGGTCGGCGGTGAAGACACCGTCCACATCGGTGTAGATCTCACAGACCTCGGCGTCCAGCGCGGCCGCCAGTGCGACGGCGGTGGTGTCGGACCCGCCGCGGCCGAGGGTGGTGATGTTCTTGCCCTCCTGACTCACCCCCTGGAACCCGGCCACGATGGCGATGTTGCCCTCGTCGATCGAGGTCCGGATACGGCCCGGCGTGACATCGATGATGCGCGCTTTGTTGTGGACCGAGTCGGTGATGACGCCGGCCTGGCTGCCCGTGAACGACTGGGCCTCGTGGCCCAGGTTTTTGATCGCCATGGCCAGCAGGGCCATGGAGATCCGCTCTCCTGCGGTCAGCAGCATGTCGAACTCACGCCCGGCAGGCATCGGTGATACCTGCTCGGCGAGATCGATCAACTCGTCCGTCGTGTCGCCCATCGCCGATACCACGACAACCACCTGGTTGCCGTTCTTCTTGGCATCGACGACTCGCTTGGCGACGCGCTTGATGCCTTCGGCATCGGCTACGGAGGAGCCTCCGTACTTCTGCACGACAAGGCCCACGTGCGCTCCTCGCTCATTCCATTGCTTCGGTCCGCTCAGTTTAACGAGCAGTCCGGAAACGCCCCGCCGATATCACATCGTGAGATGTCCCGCTCACCACGTGATCTCGACGTGCCGTCCCGAACTGCTCGTACCGGGCTGCTGCCCGGCGAACCGGAATCCACTCCCGTGTGTGCCCCACTCCACACTCCGTCCCGCCCGCTCGGTGCGGCCGGGACGGCTACTTCACCGGACGCAGGCCCAGCGGTCCCGCGATCTCCTCCGCCATGACCCGGCCCGCCTCCTCGGCCAGATCGTCCTCGCCCGCGTCCTGGTCCGTGTCCAGCCCGTCCAGCTCCTGGAGGGGCTGGTTCAGGCGGATGTGGGCGACCAGGGACTGGATGGCGCGCAGGGTGGCGGAGGCGGTGGAGCCCCAGTTGGAGAAGTACGAGAACTGCCACCACCACAGCGCCTCGGTCGTGCGGCCCGCCTCGTAGTGGGCCAGGCCGTGGCGCAGGTCCGTGACCAGGTCGGCCAGGCCGTCGGAGATGCGGCACGGGACCGGGGCCTTGCGGGGCTCGTACGGGTCGAAGACCTCGGAGTAGACGTCGATCGGCTCGAGGAGGGTCGCGAAGCGCTCGCGCAGGCCGTCCGCGTCCGGTTCGGCGCCCAGGTCCGGCTCGTACCGCTCGTCCGGGAGGATGTCCTCGTACGCGCCGAGCCGGCCCCCCGCCAGCAGTAGCTGGGAGACCTGGAGGAGCAGGATCGGGACGGCCTGTTCCGGCTCGTCGACCTTGGACACCTCGGTCACGGCGACGATGAACGTTTTGATCTGGTCCGCGATCTGGACGGCGAAGTCGTCCGGGTCCTGCGTGACGGAGTTCAGCGTGGCGTCAGACATCGAGGGGACCTCCCGTGGGCACGGTCGCGAACGGTGAGTAGAACATAGCGTCGCTGAACGTAAAACCGTCGTGAGACGTGGTGGTACGGGTGCTACACATCGAGCAGCCGCCTCCCCTCGAACGCGCGGCCCAGGGTGACCTCGTCCGCGTACTCGAGGTCGCCGCCCACCGGCAGCCCGCTGGCCAGCCGCGTCACCCGCAGGCCCATCGGCTTGATCATCCGCGCCAGGTACGTCGCGGTGGCCTCGCCCTCCAGGTTGGGGTCGGTGGCCAGGATCAGTTCCGTGATGGACCCGTCGGAGAGCCTCGCCAGCAGCTCACGGATGCGCAGATCGTCCGGACCGACGCCCTCGATCGGGCTGATCGCCCCGCCGAGGACGTGGTAACGGCCGCGGAACTCACGGGTCCGCTCGATCGCCACGACATCCTTCGGCTCCTCGACCACACAGATCACCGTCCGGTCGCGACGCGCGTCGCGGCAGATCCCGCACTGCTCCTCCTGCGCGACATTGCCGCACACCGAGCAGAACCGGACCTTGTCCTTGACCTCCAGGAGGGCATGGGCGAGACGGCGTACGTCGGTGGGTTCGGCCTGCAGGATGTGGAAGGCGATCCGCTGCGCGCTCTTGGGACCGACGCCGGGCAGCCTGCCCAGTTCGTCGATGAGGTCCTGGACCACGCCTTCGTACAACGGAACGCCTTCCTGAGCTGGGACCCGCGGCTGTTGCCGTCGTGGTACGTACGGTAGTTGGTGTGCTGACGGATCAGAAGGGCAGACCGGGCATGCCGCCCAGCCCCTGGGCGAGCGGGCCCAGCTTCTGCTGCTGAAGCTGCTGCGCGTTCTCGTTCGCTGCCTGGACGGCGGCGACGACGAGGTCGGCGAGCGTCTCGGTGTCCTCGGGGTCGACGGCCTCGGGGGCGATGATCAGGCTGCGGAGCTCGCCCGAACCGGTCACGGTCGCCTTCACCAGACCGCCGCCCGCCTGTCCCTCGACCTCGGTCCTCGCCAGCTCCTCCTGGGCCTCCGCGAGGTCCTGCTGCATTTTCTGGGCCTGCTGCAGCAGCTGCTGCATATTGGGCTGGCCACCACCGGGAATCACGGTCACTCCTGGCATTTCGACGACAAATGTTTCGGTATGCCGAGCCTACGTGGTCCCCGGGCGCCACGCCCCACCCACTGGCGAGCAACTCTTTCGGGTGAGATCCCGTCAACGACAGCAAGACTCCTATACCTGATCACAGGCCCTGCCCACCCAGAAATACCGCGATTTCGACCCCACGGCCCACCATTCGGCGGTAGGAAGGGCATGCGTATCAGTACGCACACGTGCACCGCCGTCACGCAGCGTTACGCAAGCGGGACAGGTCGGCCACGTCGAAAGTCCGCCCGCTGTCGAGTGCACGCGTCGAAACACGCGTTGATACGTCGACACGCAGAGTGCAGAGGAGTGCCCCGGTGAGTCAGCCGGAGATGCAGCCCGAAGGGGCGCCCCGCAACGAGCCCGGTGCGCCGGGTTCGGCCGTTCCGCCGAGTTCGGCCGTTCCGCCGAGTTCGGCCGTTCCGCCGAGTTCGGCCGTTCCGCCGAGTTCGGGCCCGGAGGCGAGCCCGGACCCGGACCCGGACCCGGGTCCGGGTTCCGGCGCGCGGGGCGGGGATCTGACCGGGCAGCCGTTCCCGCTCGGCGACTGGGGTGAACCCGCGGAACGCCTCGACGAGCTGTACCGGTATGTCGAGGCCGACGCGCTGCGCACCGCCGGCTGGTACCTGGCCGACCGGGTGTGGAAGCGGCGCGGCGCCAGGGCGCTGCGGATCGGCACGGCGGCCGGGGCGGTCGCGGGCGCCGCGCTGCCGCTCCTCGATCTGACGGGGTCGCTGGACGGCGCGGCCGGCTGGGGCTATCTGTCGCTCTTGCTGGGCGCCGCGTGCATGGCCTGCGATCGGTTCTTCGGCCTGACCTCCGGCTGGATAAGGAACCTCGCCACGGCGCAGGCCGTGCAGCGACGGCTCCAGGTGCTGCAGTTCGACTGGGCGTCGGAGTGCGTACGGGAGGTGCTCGGGCCGACCGAGGGGACGGCGAGCGAGGCGGCGGAGCGGTGCCTCGGGGTGCTGCGACGGTTCTCGGAGGACATCACGGAGCTCGTGCGGTCCGAGACCGCGGACTGGATGGTCGAGTTCCGGGCCGGGCCCGCGCCGATGGGAATGCAGGCGCTGGTGTCCGGCAGCGGGATCGGGGGGCGTACGGAGCAGTGGGTGCCGCCGGGGCGGTTCCCACTCCAGTCGATGGCCCGCCCGAACATGCCGCGGCAGCGGCCCCCGGAGCCACCGCGCTGATCGGTGACCGGCGATCGGTGGCTCCGGGCGGGCTCGTGGCTCCGGGGCGGGGGCCCGGCCGTCGCGTCAGCTGAAGATGATCATTGAGCCTTGGGCGAGACTGCGGGTCACCGCCGCGTGCAGACCCAGCCAGACGTGCCGTTCCCGGGCGAACGGACTGTCGTCGTACGGAATCGGGCTCGCCGGCTCCTCCAGGGAGGTCGGTGCGGCGGGCGGTGCGGGGGCGGCCGGCGGGTTCGCCGGGTCGATGCCGATGGAGGGGGCGACGAACTCCAGCTCCCGCAGCAGCCCGTGCGCCGAGCCCAGCGGGCCGCCGCCCTCCAGCAGCTCGTCGTTGGTGAGCGGGGAGGGGAAGTCCACGGGGACGTACGCCCCCGCGTGGTCGTAGTGCCAGACCAGATGGGACTGCTGCGCCGTCGCCTCGAACATCTCCAGCAGCTGCTCGTAGTCCCCGCCCAGTTCGTCGACGGGTGTCACCGCGAGGCCGCTCAGCCGGAGCAGATAGGCGCGGCGCAGGAAGTGCAGCGCGTCGTAGTCGAAGCCCGCCACGGGGGCCACGTCACCGGTCAGACCCGGCATGTAGGCGTAGACGGGTACGGCCGGCAGTCCGGCATCGCCCAGCGCCTTGTCGTAGATGGCTATCTCTTCGGCGAACGGATTGTCGGGGCTGTGGCACAGCACATCGACGAGGGGGACCAGCCACAGGTCACAGGCCACGAAGTCTCGCTCTCCAACGGGTTCTCGCAAGGGTGCGTGCGATGGTCGGGACAGCGTAATGCGATCGGCACGTTGCGCACAGTGGTCCCTCATGACCGGCTCGGGAACACCTTGTTGCCGGGGCCGGTCGCCCCTACGGCGCCTTCGGCTCACCGCCGTGTCCCGGGTGCGCCGGGTTGCCGGCCGCGAGCCGGTCCGCCCACATCAGCGCGTGGGCGTTGTAGTCGTCGATCACCGCACGAACCGCGTCGTGCTCGCCCAGCGTGATGGCCGCGACCAGGGCAGGATGGCCGTTCCAGAGCCAGTCCCGTACGTCCACGTCGCTGCGCAGGTACGGCACGGCGAACACCCAGCACTGGACGCGCAACCGGTGCAGGAAGTCGGTGATGTACGTGTTGCCGACGAGCGCGCCGAGCTCACGCCAGAAGCGCAGGTCGTAGCCGATCAGGATGTCGAGGTCGCCGCCGCGCGCCGCCCGTGCGGCCTCGTCGGCTCGGCGCCGCACCGAGACCAGTGACTCGCGGTACTTCGCCGCCTGCGCACGCGAGGGCGGGGGTCCGGAGAAGATGTCGCGGATGACTCCGTCCATGACCAGGGTGCGGGCCTCGACCATCGCCCGGTAGTCGGCCACGGTGAACTCGTGCACCCGGAATCCGCGGTGCTGATCGGATTCGAGCAGGCCCTGCGCCGAGAGGTCGAAGAGCGCCTCGCGCACGGGTGTCGCGGAGACCCCGTACTGCTCGGCGATCTGCTTGACGGTGAACTCCCGCCCCTGCTGCAAACGCCCGGCGAGCACCTCGTCACGCAGCGCGTCCGCGATCTGCTGCCGCAGCGTACTGCGGGTCACAGTTCCACTCACGCCCATGGCGACCCTCCCTCTTCGGCTGCGGCCACCTTAAGCCAGGGCCGGTGTGCCCGGTTCCGGGCACAGGGAGGGGCGCCGTGCGGGATGCGTACGGATGTGTCGGACGGATGCGTCAGACGGTGTGCTCGTCCGCGACCGACAGAGCCTCGTCCAGTGCCGCCAGTCCCTCCTTGGCCTCGGCCTCCGTGACGTTGCAGGCCGGAACGGCGTGGGTGCGGTTCATGTTGATGAAGGGCCACAGGCCGTTCTTCCTGCACGCCGCACCGAAAGCCGCCATCGGGGCGTTGGCCTCGCCCGACGCGTTGTAGGGGACGAGCGGCTCGCGGGTCTCCCTGTTACGGACCAGGTCCAGCGCCCAGAACGCGCCGAGGCCGCGCACCTCGCCGACCGACGGGTGGCGCTCGGCGAGCTCGCGCAGGCCGGGGCCGAGGACCGTCTCCCCGATGTGGGCCGCGTGCTCGACGACCTTCTCCTCCTCCATCACACCGATGGTGGCGACGGCGGCGGCACAGGCCAGCGGGTGACCGGAGTAGGTGAGTCCGCCCGGATAGGGGCGGGTCTCGAAGGTGGCGGCGATCTCGGCGGAGACGGCGACGCCGCCGAGCGGCACATAACCCGAGTTGACGCCCTTGGCGAAGGTCATCAGGTCGGGCGTGACGTCGAAGTGCTCGGCGGCGAACCACTTGCCGGTGCGCCCGAATCCGGCCATCACCTCGTCGAGGACGAAGACGATGCCGTACCGGTCGCAGATCTCGCGGACACCGGCGAGGTAGCCGGGCGGCGGCGTCATGATCCCGGCCGTGCCGGGGATCGTCTCCAGGATGATCGCGGCGATGGTGGCGGGGCCCTCGAAGGCGAGAGTGTCCTCCAGGTGCTGGAGGGCGCGGGCGCACTCCTCGGCCTCGGTCTCGGCGTAGAACGGTGAGCGGTACAGGAACGGGGCCCAGAATCGCACGACGCCCGCCGAACCGTTGTCGGACGGCCAGCGGCGCGGGTCGCCGGTCAGGTTGATGGCCGTCGAGGTGGCGCCGTGGTACGAGCGGTAGGCGGAGAGCACCTTCGTACGGCCGGTGTGCAGCCGGGCCATCCGGACGGCGTTCTCGACGGCCTCGGCACCGCCGTTGGTGAAGAAAATCTTGTCCAGGTCGCCGGGGGTCCGCTCGGCGATGAGGCGTGCGGCCTCGGAACGGGCCTCGATCGCGAACGCGGGGGCGAAGGTGGCGAGCTTGCCCGCCTGCTCCTGGATCGCGGCGACGACGGTGGGGTGCTGGTAGCCGATGTTGGTGAAGACGAGGCCGCTGGTGAAGTCCAGGTAGCGGTTGCCGTCGTAGTCCCAGAAGTACGCCCCCTCGGCGCCGGCGACGGCGAGCGGGTCGATCAGGCCCTGGGCGGACCAGGAGTGGAACACGTGCGCACGATCGGCGGCCTTCACGGCCGCACCGGCCGCGGAGTCGACCTGCGGAGCGTGGGATCCAGGGGAGGCATGAGGGGTCATGCGGCGAGCGTAGGTCGTGCGGTGAGCGGCTCGACATGGCCATCTTGTATGGCGTGGGGCGGTTTGGTGGGCAGGGTGTCGGGTCGGCGGGCAGCGGTTCCCGGCCCGGCCTTTCGCCGGACGCTATTCTCATGCCGCATCGGCGGCGTGTCGCCGGAGGGGGAAGGACTGCACACCATGGACAAGCTCGGCTCCGGGGATCCGCAACGCATCGGCGCATACCGCCTGCTGGGGCGGCTGGGCGCGGGCGGCATGGGACAGGTCTATCTGGCCCGCTCCGACCGGGGCCGTACGGTCGCGATCAAGCTGGTACGCCGGGAGCTCGCCGAACAACAGGAGTTCCGCGACCGCTTCCGTCAGGAGGTGCGGGCCGCCCGCCGGGTCGGGTCGGCCTGGACGGCGGCCGTACTCGACGCCGACACCGAGGCCGCGGTGCCGTGGGTCGCGACCGGGTACGTCGCCGGGCCGTCCCTCCAGGCCACCGTCTCCGGTCGCGCGGGCGCCCCGGCGGGCCCGGGGCAGGGGGCGTACGGTCCGCTGCCCGAGCGTTCGGTCCGCAGCCTGGGGGCCGGGCTGGCCCGCGCGCTCCGGTCCATCCACTCCGCCGACCTCATCCACCGGGACCTGAAGCCGTCCAACATCCTGCTGACGATCGACGGTCCGCGGGTCATCGACTTCGGTATAGCCCGGGCACTCGACACCGTCACCGACGGGGGTCTCACCCGCACCGGCTCACTGGTCGGATCGCCTGGCTTCATGGCGCCGGAGCAGGTACGGGGTGAGCGGGTGACCGCGGCGTGCGATGTGTTCTGCCTCGGCTCGGTGCTGGCGTACGCGTCGACGGGCCGGCTTCCGTTCAGTGGGGCGGACAACGAGGTCCATGCCCTGCTGTTCCGGATCGCACAGGAGGAGCCGGACCTGACCGGCGTCCCGGTTGAACTGGTCGGCCTCGTCCGGGACTGCCTCCTCAAGGACCCGGCCGCCCGGCCGACCACGGACGCGATCCTGGAGCGGCTGGTGGAGGGCGAGCCGGCCGAACCGTGGCTGCCGGGCGCACTGATCGCCCAACTGGGCCGCCATGCGGTGGAGCTGCTGGACTCGGAGGACCCGGAGGAGTCGGCGGGGGCCGCGGGACCGCAGGACGCGGCGCCACCCGTGGGCGGCCCGCAGCCTCCGCCGGCCCAGGCGCCCGGCGCAGTCCACGCGCTCCCCACGGTGATCGGCGCCCAGCCCCCCTCACCGGCCCCGGTCCCTGGGTTCGGACCGCCGCCGCCCGGACCTCCGCCGCCCGGACAGCCCGCCCCCGGGTACGGCTACCCACAGCTGCCCGCCCAACCGCACCCCGGTCAGGGCTACGGCTACCCGCAGCAGCACCCCGGCTTCGGCCCCACCCCCCCGTACGGCCCGCTCCACCCCACCGTCGCGCCGGGCGCGCAGCCCGCGCCGACGCGACGCAGCACGGGCTCGACCATCGCGCTCGTCGCGGTCGCGATGCTCGTCGCGATCGGTGCGGGCGGCTCGGTGTACGCGCTCATGAGCGACGACGGCAGGAAGCCCGCCGCGTCGCCCACCGCGTCCCCCTCCACTTCCTCCGGCCCGTCGGACTCCCCCGCCCCGGACGACTCCCCGTCCTCCACCGATCCGTCCCCCGGCGACGGGTCGAAGAACGGCGACGGCCCGATCCCCGAGGCCTACCTCGGCGCCTGGTCGGGCAACATCGACAACGCCGCGGGCCACTCCACCCGCGAACTCGTCATCCAGCAGGGCAAGGTGGGCCAGGCCGTCCTCACCCTCACCGCGGAGGGCCCCATCGACAGCGGTGGCACCTACCGCTGCGTCTTCCAGGCGGACCTGACCTCCGAGCCCTCCCCCGACGAACCGATCCGCATCGGCCCCTCCACGGTGACGCTCGGCGAACCCATGTCGTCCTGCACCCCGGGCAAGGCCACCACACTCACCCTGCTCCCCGACGGCACCCTGCGCCGTGAGAACTCGGAGACCGGCGAGCAGCTCACGTACACGAAGAGCGACTGACCCACCGCAGCACCGGTCCGGCGCCGGACCTCACGCCGTGCCGGTGGCTCCCGCGACATCCAGCGCATGGAACGCCAGCCACAAGTCGTAACGTGCGCTGGGGGTTTGGAGCAGCGAGCGTTGGAGTACGGCTTCGAGCCGGGTGAGACGCTTGCGGACACCCGGTACGGAGATGCCCAACGCAGCTGCGGTCGGACCGAGTTGAGCCTCGCACTTCAGCCAGGTACGCAGGGTGGTCTCGGCCGCCGTACCGGTCGCGGCGAGCGGGCGCAGTTGCTCGGCCGCCCACTGCCCGACGGCGGGACGCCGCAGGATCTCGTCCAGCGCGCCGGCCGGTACGGGCTCCGTGGGCCGGACGGCGCGCGCGGGTACGGCCCGGATGCGCAGGGCCAGGTCGAGCGCGGCCTGATCGGCGACCCGGTTGAGGTCCAGGCCGAGCAGCTCGCCGATCAACCGCAGTCGTGCGGCAAGGGTGTTGCGGTGGATTTTCAGGTGCTGCGTCGCATACGACGAGAACGCCAGCCAGGAGGAGAGGGTTGCCGCCAGCTCCTGACTGCCGGGGTCCTGGCTGCGTCGTGGCAGGTGGGTGAGCAGCGGTGCCAGCAGGGTGTCGGCCCACTGCGCGCCCGCCGCGCCGACGACCAGAGCCGGTTCCGGTGCCGAGCCGAACCGGGCG
This sequence comes from Streptomyces sp. NPDC002206, assembly GCF_053593595.1. Taxonomy (NCBI): domain Bacteria; kingdom Bacillati; phylum Actinomycetota; class Actinomycetes; order Kitasatosporales; family Streptomycetaceae; genus Streptomyces; species Streptomyces sp. NPDC002206. Next base: position 31,400 of record NZ_JBSFCW010000030.1, on the reverse strand, counting down.
TGGCGCGCGGGCAGTCCGCGGGCCACGGCCAGGGCGTGGAACGCCTGCCGGTATCCGGTCGCCGTGTCGCTCAGCGGCACGTCCTCGCTCATGCCCACGACACAGTCGTCCACCACCGCGGCGACGTCGAGGCCGAGTCGTGGATCGGCGCCGTCCGGCCCGGCAGGCACGATGAGGATCAGGTGGCGTGCGTACACCGGACACCGCACGATCCAGGACCGGCCGCCGGAGATGTCCGTGCACACCCGCGCCACCTCGTCCCGCCGACCGCCCGAGCACTGGACCACGCAGACCTGGACGGGGTCCGGCAGCGTGGGTTTCAGCGCGCCCGCCACCTGATGGGCGATGGAGAGCTGGCCGGTCATCAGCAGATGCAGCACCGCTTCCCGGCCTCGGGACTCGGCGAGGTCGACGCGGCGGCGCTTGCGTTCGACCGTCTCGGCCGCCCAGCACATGGTCAGGGGCATCGCCACATCGGCGAGAAGCGTGGCCAGTCCGTCCGGCAGCGGCCGGCGGGCGACGACGGCGAGGATCGGTGCGGGGGCGTCGGGGGTGCCGTCGAGGGGGAACAGCAGGGCGGTGTCCGGGCCCTTGTCGAGAGCGAAGGAGCGGCCGCGGAGAGCAGTCAGCTCCTTCACGCCCTCGGTGGCCAGCGCGAGGGCCGACGCGCTCGTGAGGTCCGGGGTGCGGGCCACGCCGCGCAGGACGGTGCCGTCACCGTCGAGCAGACCGGCCCAGCCGCCGGCCCGCCCCGACACCCAGCGCAGCAGCTCCTGTGAGCCGCCGGCGCGGGCCAGGCGGTGCATCCGCAGCACGTCGTCGGCACGTTCCTCTGCTCGCACCGATCCCTCGCTCCCTACCCGTCCTGCGCTCCGCAGAAAAGCGGAGTGCAGCATACCGGTTTGACTGTGCGAACTGATACCCCTGTAACGCCCACACAGTGCGAATTGAATCTCCCTGCCGTCTACCCGCAGTCCTAGAGTCCGAACGTGTTCCGGGGCGTCGGGGGAACACGCGGCCGCCTCGGACTCGGGGGAGGACCGGGAGTCACGACGGCAGCGACCCACGGGGGTGGTCGCTGTCGTCGGCCGCACCGGCCCCGGGCCGATTGTCAGTGGCACCGCCTAACGTCGGGTCCTCACCTGGACCGACGGAGAAGGGCCCCGCCATGGAGTTCCGTATCGATCGCAGTGCACTGACCGATGCCGTGGCCTGGGCGGCCCGTGTGCTGCCCACACGCTCGCCCGTGCCCGTGCTCGGCGGTCTGCTGCTGGAGGCGGACAGCGGGTGGCTGCGGATCTCCGGCCTCGATTACGAGGCGTCCGCCTGCATCGAGGTCGAGGCGGAGACCGTACGGGCCGGGCGGGTGCTGGTCATGGGGAGGCGGCTGCTCGATGTGTGCCGGGTGCTGCCCGAAAGTCCGGTGGTGTGCGCGGTGGAGGGTTCACGGTTCTCGGTGACCGGCGGCGGCGCCCGGTTCGGGCTGTCGGTGCTGCCGCTGGACGACTATCCGGCGCTGCCGCCGCTGCCCGGGGTGCTGGGGGCAGTGGACTCGGAGGAGTTCGCCGCGGCCGTCGCCCATGTGGCGGTGGCCTCGGGCCGGGACGACACGCTGCCGACCCTCACCGGGATCCGGGTCGGGCTCGACGGCGACACGATGACGCTGGCCGCCACCGACCGGTACCGCTTCGCGGTGCGCACGCTCGCCTGGAAGCCGGCGACGGCGGATGCCTCGGCCGATGTGGTGGTGTCGGCCCGGCGCCTGACGGAGATCGCCCGCTCCTTCGGCCGCTCGGGCATGGTCAGCGTCGCCCTGGATGCCGGGTCGGCCGGCTTCGAACTCGCCGGAATGCGCACCACGGTCCGGCTCCTGGACGGCCGGCTCCCCCGGCACGACAAACTGTTCGCGATGACGGAACCGACGACCGCGATGACGGACCGGGCGCCCCTGGTCGAGGCAGTCAAGCGCGTCGCGGTGGTCGCGGACGGCGACAGCCCGCTCCAACTGACCTTCTCCGGCGAGTCGGTGCTGCTTCAGGCGGGCTACGAGGACGATGTCGCGTCCCAGCGGCTGCCTGCCGCCCTGGAGGGCGCCGATGAGCTGACGGTCGCGTTCAACCCCTCGTACCTGATGGACGCCCTGGCCTCGTTCGACGCACCGGTCGTCCAGTTCAGCCTGATGGGTCCCGGCCAACGCGCCATGATCACTGGCCGGACGGCCGAGGGCGGCACGGCGGAGTCGGACCAGGGCCCCGCTCCTCGTCCGACGCACCGGCACCTGTTGATGTCGGTGAAACCACTGGTCTGAGGCGCCCGGAAGACCGGCGGGGGCGTGTCCGGGCCGTGGCCGGGCACGCCCCCGCCGGGCGAAAGGATCCACAGGCTGTGGATCGGAAGGCCGGTTCAGCGGCGGATCAGCAGCTCAGGTTCGAGCCGGGGGTGGTGCCCAGGATCTGCACGAAGGCCCGGTACCGGTCGATGCGGCTCTGGACCTGGGCGGGGTTGCCGCCGTTGCACTCCAGCGAGCCGTTGATGGAGCGGATCGTCTCGCCGAAGCCTGCGCCGTTGACCATCGCGTTGTGGGCGGTCATCGTGCCCGGACCGTTCTGGGTGTTCCAGTACCAAAGACCCGTCTTCCAGGCCACGGAAGCGTTCTGCTCGACCAGGTACGGATTGCCGAGCAGGTCGATGCCGAGTGCGTCGCCCGCCGCCTTGTAGTTGAAGTTCCAGCTGAGCTGGATCGGGCCGCGGCCGTAGTACGCGGACTGCCCGGCCGGGCAGCCGTAGGGCTGGCCGGTGTCGCAGTAGTGCGGGTAACGACGAACCGGCCGGCCCACCGAAGCCCGCCGCTGCGCGAACGGCAGGCGAACGTCAGCCGAAAGGATCCGGCTGCCCGCCCCGACTCACCCATCGCACACATACGGTGACCCGAACCGGGGGCCGGTGCCGCACCGGTGCGCGTACGTGCGTGCACGCGTTCGACGAGGGGAGCGCGAGGAAGCCGTGGAGTGGTTCAGCGCCGAGAACATCGTGGCCGTGTGCACCGCCGTGCTCGGTGTCCTGGCCTCCGTCGGAGTGCTCTGGTACGAGCGCCGCGTACCCCGCCGCAAGCGCATCGGCTACCGGGTCCAGATGGACACCCCGATCGGCAGTGACGTCAGCGAGGGCCGGGCCAATGTCCGGCTCGGGCTCTTCAGCGAGACGCCCGACATGGCCGATGCCACGCTGGTCCTGCTGCGCGTCGAGAACGACGGCTCGCAGTCCATCGCCGACAACGACTACACGGGCCGTGAACTGCACGGACTGACCGTGGAGTTCACCGGCCGCACCGTACGCGGCATAGCGGTCACCCAGGCACCCGGCGCCGACCATCTGATGGAGCACTTCACCCCGGCGGGCGGGATGCGCCACAGCGGCCGGCTCATCCGGCTGCCGCGCGTCCCCCTCAACCGGGGCGAGCACTTCAAGCTGCTGGTGCTGCTCACCGGCTCGCACGTGGGCAGCCCCATCAGGATCACCGGCGGCATCCGGGACGGCGAGGTGACACCCAACAGCGCCGCCCGCCCCGACGAGAAGCCCCCGATGTTCGGCCGGGCCGCCCGGCTCATCACCGTGGCCCTGACCGTCTGCGTCATCACCCTGGCCTCGATCATCCTGGTCCACGACGACACCCCGCCCCCGATGGGCTGCGCCCGGGGCACCCTGACGGTGACCGGCTCCACCGCCTTCGAACCGGTCCTGCGGGAACTGGCGCAGAAGTACGAGAAGGAGTGCGAGGGTTCCACCGTCACCGTCGACGCGCACGGCAGCAACGCGGGGATACGGGAGCTCGCCGACCGGGGCGCGACCGCCGGGGCGTCCGGCTCCCCCGCGCTGATCGCCCTCTCCGACGGCCCCAAACCGCACGGCTACCCGCAGCTGCGCGAGAACCGGGTCGCGGTCTCGCTCTTCCGCCTGGTCGTCAACGACCGGGTGCCCGTCAAGAACCTCTCCCTGGCCACCGTCCGGAAGATCTACCGGGGCGACATCCGCAACTGGAAGACGCTCGACGGACCCGACCTGCCCATACTCCTGGTCAGCAGGGATGCCAACTCCGGCACCCGCGAGGTCTTCCAGCGCCGCGTCCTCGGCCACAACGAACCCGCCCAGTCGTCCCGCGACTGTGCCACCAAGGACGACGCCGCGGCCCGGGTGATCCGCTGCGAACTCGACTCCACCGACCAGGTCCTGGCCACCGTCGGCCGGCTCGACGGCGCGATCGGCTACAGCGAGCTGCGTTCCGGAACCGCGCTGAAGGGGGCGCACCAGCTCGCCATCGACTCCACCGTCCCGTCCGTCGACACGATCGGCTCCAGCACCTACCCGTACCGGGAGATCGAGTACGCCTACACGTACGGCCAGCCGCCCGCCGACTCGCTGGCCTCCAGCTTCCTGGGCTATCTGAGCCGCGGCAACGGCCAGGACGTCATCCGTACGCATGGACATCTGCCGTGCGCGACGCCGAAGGGGCTGCGGATCTGCGGGGAGGAGTGAAGGCGCGGAGGGGGGCCGGGGCAACAGCCGCCCCGGCCCCCCTCCGCGTTGTCCCGTCCTACAGGAACGAGTTGATCTCGATGGTCTCGGTACGGCCGGGGCCGACACCGATCGCGGAGATCGGGGCGCCGGACATGTCCTCCAGCGCCTTCACGTACGCCTGCGCGTTCTTCGGCAGATCGCCGAAGGTCTTGGCCTTCGTGATGTCCTCGGACCAGCCCGGCAGCATCTCGTAGACCGGCTTCGCGTGGTGGAAGTCGCTCTGGCTGTACGGGAGTTCCTCGACCCGCTTGCCTTCGATCTCGTACGCGACGCACACCGGGATCTGCTCCCAGCCGGTCAGCACGTCCAGCTTGGTGAGGAAGAAGTCGGTGAGACCGTTGACCCGGGTCGCGTACCGCGCGATCACCGCGTCGAACCAGCCGCAGCGGCGGTCACGGCCGGTGGTGACACCGCGCTCGCCACCGATCCGGCGCAGCGCCTCGCCGTCCTCGTCGAGCAGCTCCGTCGGGAACGGGCCGGCGCCGACGCGCGTGGTGTACGCCTTGAGGATGCCGATGACCCGGCTGATCTTCGTCGGGCCCACGCCGGAACCGGTGCAGGCGCCGCCCGCGGTCGGGTTCGAAGAGGTGACGAAGGGGTACGTGCCGTGGTCGACGTCGAGCAGCGTGCCCTGACCGCCCTCGAAGAGGACGACCTTGCCCGCGTCGATCGCGTCGTTCAGGATCAGCGTGGTGTCGGCGACGTACGGCTTGATCTGATCCGCGTACTGGAGCATCTCCTCGACGATCTTCCCGGCCTCGATGGCGCGCCGGTTGAAGACCTTGGCGAGGAGCTGGTTCTTCTGCTCCAGCGCAGCGTCGACCTTCTGCTCCAGGATCGACTCGTCGTAGAGGTCCTGGACGCGGATGCCGACCCGGTTGATCTTGTCGGCGTACGTCGGGCCGATGCCACGGCCGGTCGTGCCGATCTTGCGCTTCCCGAGGAACCGTTCCGTCACCTTGTCGATCGTGACGTTGTACGGGGTGATCAAATGAGCGTTACCGCTGATCAGCAGCTTGGACGTGTCCACGCCGCGGTCGTTCAGCCCACTCAGCTCGGAGAGCAGGACAGCCGGGTCGACGACGACACCGTTTCCGATGACCGGGGTACACCCCGGTGAAAGGATTCCGGAGGGGAGGAGATGAAGTGCGTACTTCTGGTCACCGACGACCACCGTGTGGCCGGCATTGTTGCCGCCCTGGTAACGCACCACATAGTCCACGGATCCACCGAGGAGGTCGGTGGCCTTTCCCTTGCCCTCGTCACCCCACTGAGCACCGAGCAGCACAAGTGCGGGCACAGGCGTACACCCCTTCCGGGCGGGGCATGTCCAAGGTCAGGGGGCGTACGTAAACGTCGTACACGCCGTACGACGATGTACGACGAAGCCTGAACCGTCGAACCGGGTGCCCCGGAATAGACGAAGCCCCTGGCGCAATAGCGCAAGGGGCTCTTGCACCAAGATGCTACCCGAGGAAGGACCGAGGTGTCGGCTGCCCAGCCCCCCGGCAACGGTGCGCACCAACTGCTGGTGGTGATCGACCCGGTCGCCCGCCGGACGGACGGCGAGTCCGTCCGTATCGCGAAGGACGTGCTGAGCGCAGGTTCGCACGCAAAAATCTGCCTCCCGGACGGGCCGGAGGAATTCGCGCGGGCCTTGTCCCGCCGCGGCAGTCGGCGTCCGGTGGTCGTCGGCGACGACCGGACACTGCTGCGCGCCGTGACGCTGCTGCACCGGGACAGGGAGCTGACCGGTGAGTCGCTCGCACTGGTTCCGGTGGGTGCGCCCGCAATGCTGGAACTCGCGCACTCGCTCGGCGTGCCCATGGGCGCCGTGGCCGCGGCGCGGGCGGCCCTGGACGGTGCCGTACGCCGGCTCGACCTGCTGGTCGACGACAGCGACGGCGTCGTCCTGGGCGCCCTGCACATCCCCGCCCTGCCCACGGCGCCGGGCTCGGCGGCCGCGCACACGGGCGTCACGGCGGTCTGGGACACCTGTCGCTCCCTGGTGCGCACACTGGTCCGCCCCGCCCCACCCACCTCACCCGCCACACCACGCGCCCATCGGATGCGGGTCGAGACGGACGGGGTGGTGCTGAACGATCTGGACAGCCCGGTCGAATCGGTGACGGTGACCTCGCAGGGCGGCGGCGGAGGCCTCGCGGACGTGGTCGTCCACACCGCGAAGGGCGAAACGCTGACGGCGGAGGCCAAGGCGGTCACGGTCTCCGGCGCGGACTTCCGCTACCGGGCGGACACCCAGGTCGCCGGCCCGGTCCGGACGCGGACCTGGACGGTGCGGGCGGGCGCGTGGGGACTCATGCTCCCGGTGGCCGAGGAGTAGCGCCACGCGTCGCGGGGCCGGCCGTGCGCGGGCGCGGGAACGGGCGCACTCTGGTAGGAGGTCCCGGAGGTGATGGTCATGATGAAGACCGCTGTCGGATGGCACATCGAGCTGGAATTCGAGGAAGACAACCACCGCACCCGCGCCGCCGCCCTCGTACGACTCCCTGATGGCAACGAGGTACGTGCGCACGGGTACGCCAGCCGCCACCCCTCCGACTCCCAGCAGCCGAGGGTCGGCGAGGAGATCGCAGGAGCCAGAGCACTGAACGAACTCGCAATGAACCTGCTGACCAAGGCGCACGACGAGATCGACCAGGCGTCCGGCCGGACGTCGCACCCGCTGACCTGAGCCGACCCGGGGCTCAGGGGCCGGTGCCCCGTCCCCGGCCGTTCCGTCACGGGAGGTCGAACTTCTTGCGGTAGTCGCGCCAGCGGTCCATCAGGCCGACCAGCTCCGTCTGCAGGAACTCGAAGAACTCCGCCGTCTCCGCGAGCCGCGCACCGGCAGGCGTGTCCTGGCCCAGGGTCCGTGCGCCCTCCCGGAGGGTGTGCTCCCAGCGGGTCAGGACCCGGTCGCGGCTGGCGAAGGTGGCGTACCAGATCTCGTTGTGCAGGCGGTAGCGGTCCCGGCGCGAGCCGGGGTCGCGCTCGCGCCCGACCATGCTGACCTGGGTGAGGTAGTTGATCGCCCCGGACACCGCCGCCGGGCTGATCTGCAGCTGCTCGCTGAGCTCCGCCGAAGTCATGGAGCCGTCGTCGTCCGCCAGCAGCGCGGCGAAGACGCGGGACGCCATCCGCTGCATGCCCGCCTCGGTCATCTCGGCCGCGAAACGCTCCACGAACCGCGACACGGCCTCCTCGTCGCGGCCCTGCTCCGGTTCGCGCCCGGGTTCGTACCCACGTCCGTCCGCGCCGGTTTCGCTGCTCATCGCCCCATCGTCTCCCCTGGAATTCCGGCGGGGTTCCCCGGCCCCGGACCACACCTTGACTTTATACGCTTCTTTAACTTCACAACTTTATGAAAGTAGCGTACGTTCAGAAACATGACCAAGGCAATCACCGTGGCCGGACTGCACAAGTCGTTCGGGCGGACACACGCACTGGACGGCCTCGACCTCGCGGTCGAGACCGGTGAGGTCCATGGCTTCCTCGGGCCCAACGGTTCCGGGAAATCCACCACCATCCGGGTCCTGCTGGGCCTGCTGCGGGCCGACTCCGGCGCCGCCCAGCTGCTCGGCCGGGACCCGTGGAAGGACGCGGTCGAGCTGCACCGTCGGGTGGCCTACGTCCCCGGTGACGTCACCCTGTGGCGCAACCTCTCCGGCGGCGAGGTGATCGACCTCTACGGGCGGCTGCGCGGCGGCGGCCTCGACAAGCAGCGGCGCGCCGACCTCATCGAGCGGTTCGAACTGGACCCCACCAAGAAGGGACGGACGTACTCCAAGGGCAACCGCCAGAAGGTCGCCCTGGTCGCCGCACTCGCATCCGACGTCGACCTGCTGATCCTGGACGAGCCGACCTCCGGGCTCGACCCGCTGATGGAGGAGGTCTTCACGGACTACGTGCGGGAGGCCGCCCGCGAACGCGGCCAGACCGTACTGCTCTCCTCGCACATCCTGAGCGAGATCGAGACACTCTGCGACCGCGTCAGCATCATCCGCAAGGGCGTCACGGTCGAGACCGGGTCCCTCGCGGACCTGCGCCACCTGACCCGTACCAGCGTCACCGCCGAACTGGCCGCCGCACCGAACGGACTCGCCCAGTTGCCCGGCGTCCATGACCTCGACGTCCAGGGCATGCGGGTACGGCTCCAGGTGGACACCGACAAGCTCGACGCCGTGCTGCGTTCGCTCACCGCCTCGGGCGTTCGGTCGCTGACCAGCACCCCGCCCACCCTGGAGGAGCTGTTCCTCCGGCACTACCAGGACGATGCGGCCACGGTCTCGGAAGAGGCGATGTCGCGATGACTGCGGAACTCGCGGTACGCGGCGGCGGTGCCGGCCAACTCACGGGAACTGATCCGCTGTTCAGGCTCGCTCTGCGCCGGGACCGCATCATGCTTCCGGTGTGGGTCCTCGTGCTCACCCTGATGGTCGTCAGCGGCGGCTCGTCGATCGAGCAGCTCTACGACACCCCGGCCGCCCGCGCCGAGGTCGCCGCGTCCATGAGCGCGAACAGCTCCCTGCGCTCCATGTACGGACCGGTCTTCGGCGACTCGATCGGAGCTCTGGTGGCCTGGCGGTTCGGCGTCTTCGCCGCCACACTGGCCGCCGTGATGAGCCTGATCATCGTCATCCGGCACACCCGCGAGGAGGAGGAGACGGGCCGTCAGGAATTGCTCTCCTCAGCAATGGTGGGGCGGCGCGCCCCGCTGACATCGGCGCTGTTCACCGCCCTGGTCGCCAACGCGCTGGTCACGCTGTTCATCACGGGCGGCCTCGCCGGACAGGGCGGAACAGGAGCGGCCGCACTCGGGCTCGCCGTCGGCGCGACCGGAATGCTCTTCGCGACCATGGCGGCGATCGTCGCGCAGCTCACCGAGAGCGCGCGGCTCGCCAAGGGGATGACGGGCGGCGTGCTCGGCCTCGCCTTCCTGCTGCGGGCGGCCGGAGACTCCGGTGTGAACGACGGGTCGTCCGTACTGACCTGGCTGTCGCCGATCGGCTGGGCCGAGAACATGCGACCGTACGCCGGCGAGCGCTGGTGGGTGCTGCTGCTCTTCGTGGCAGCAATCGCGGCTCAGGCCGCGGCCGCGTACACACTGGCCGGGCGGCGCGACATCGGCATGGGCTTCCTCCCGGCCCGTCCGGGCCCGGCCGAGGGCCGACTCGCCACCGCAGGTGGCCTGGCCTGGCGGCTGCAGCGCGGCACGCTGCTCGGCTGGACCGTGGGCTTCGCCGTGGCGGGCGTCGTCTTCGGCGGCATGGCCGAGGGTGCGGACGACCTGGTGGGTGACAACGAGCAGGCCAAGGAGATCTTCGCGCGGATGGGCGGACAGGAGGGCATGACCCAGGCGTTCCTGGCCACGATGGTCGGGATGCTGGGGATGATGACCGCGTTGTATGTGGTGGCATCGATCCTCCGCCTGCACAGCGAGGAAACCTCGCAGCGCGCCGAACCGCTGCTCGCGAACCGCCTGGGGCGGTTGCGGTGGGCAGCCGGGCACCTGGTGATCGCGTTCGGCGGCGCGGTGGCCATCATGCTGGTCGGCGGGCTCGGTCTGGCCGTCGGATACGGCAACGAGTTCGGCGCGGTGCTCGGGGCGTCGCTGGTCCAGGTGCCCGCGATCTGGCTCCTCGGCGGTCTGGCGGTCCTGCTGTACGGAGCGCTTCCCAAAGCGGCTCCGGCCGCGTGGGGCGTGGTGGGAGCGTGCCTGCTGATCGGGTGGATCGGCCCGGCGCTCGACCTGCCCCAGTCGGTGATGAACCTGTCACCCTTCGGCCATCTGCCGAAGCTGCCGGGCACCGAGATGCAGTGGGCTCCGGTGCTGCTGCTCACCGCGATGGCGGTGGCGCTGACGGGCGCGGGACTGGCGGCGCTGCGGCGACGCGACCTCCTGACCTGAGCAACGGTCCGGCAGGGCGGACCGAGTCCGGCCGAACCGCATGCACCGGCGGACCTCCATGCGGCCGGCCCCCGGGGGCAGAACTCTTCCGGGGGCGGGCCGCTGCCTCCTGCGAGGCACGTGGGGCCGGGCCCTCTCCTGTGCCGTGGCCCTGCTGGCGCTCACCGCCTTCGGTGTCGCCTCCGACGTCCTGGACGGACCGCGCCTCGCCTGCCGCCCGGGGTGCTGAGCAGCGCTCGGCGGCTTCCCGTCACAGCTCCACACGCAGTTCCTTCACGCCCCTGATCACGTAACCCGGGTTCCACTCCGGCTCGGCCGCCAGCCGCATCCCGGGCGCCTTGCGCAGCAACTCGCCGAAGGAAGCCGAGAGTTCGACCCGGGCCAGCGGCGCGCCCAGGCAGAAGTGGATGCCGGCGCCGAACGAGACGTGCGGGTTCTCCCGCCGGGACAGATCCAGCGTCTCCGGGTCCGTGAAGCGGGCCGGGTCGCGGTTGGCGGAGCCGAAGAGCAGGGCCACCTCCGAGCCGCGCGGGATCACCGTGCCGTCGATCTCGATGTCGTCGAGGACCCAGCGCTCGAACATCTGCAACGGAGTGTCGTACCGCAGCAACTCCTCCACGGCCGTGGGCAGCAGCCCGTGGTCGGCGCGCAGGGCGGCCAGCTGCTCGGGGTGGCGCAGCAGCGTCCACCAGCCGTTGACGGTGGTGTTGACCGTCGCCTCGTGTCCCGCGTTCAGCAGCAGCACACAGGTGGAGACCATTTCCTGCTCGCTCAGCCGCTCCCCCTCGTCGTGCGCGGCGATGAGCGCGGAGATCAGATCCGTACCGGGGTTCTTGCGGCGCTCCGCGATCAGCTCCCGCAGATAGGCGGAGAATTCCACCGAGGCGCGAACGGCGGCGCTCGCGGTCTCCTCGGACGGGTTCAGTTCGAACATCCCGCAGATTGCCGCCGACCAGGGCCGCAGCGGAGCGCGGTCGGACGCGGGGATGCCCAGCATCTCGGCGATGACGGCGACGGGCAGCGGTTCGGCGACCGCGGTGAGCAGGTCGCCGCCGCCCGCCTCGACGAAGCTGTCGACCAGCTCGGCGGCCAGTCGCCGCACCGTCGGAACGAGCCGCTCCACCGTGCGCGGTGTGAATGCCTTGGAGACCAGGCGCCGGATCCGGGTGTGGTCGGGGGCCTCCAGGTCGAGGAGCCCCTGCCCGTTGAGGGTGGTGAAGGGCTCGTACGCGGCGGGCGGGGGCGTGCGGCCGAACTCCTCGTGGGTGAAGCGGTGCAGATAGGTGCGGCCCAGGCGCCGGTCCCGCAGCAGCGCCGACACATCGGCGTGGTGCGGGACGAGCCACTGGTCCGTGGGCTCGAACCGGTGCACCCGACCGGTGGCCCGCAGCGCGGCGTAGGCGGGGTACGGGTCGGCGACGAACGCCGGCGACCAGGGATCGAACGAAGCGGCGGACTCGGGCTGCGGAGACGGGTGCATGGAAGGACGCTAGCCGCCCGCCCGCCGGTGGGGCAGCTCAGGCCGGGGTGACCAGCCGCGCCTCGTACGCGAACACCGCCGCCTGCGTACGGTCCCGCAGCCCCAGCTTCACCAGGATGCGGCTCACATGCGTCTTGATGGTGGACTCGGCGACCACCAGATGCGAGGCGATCTCCGCGTTCGACAGGCCCTGCGCGATGAGGACGAGCACCTCCGTCTCGCGCTCCGTCAGATCGCCGATCCGGGCGAGCGCGGGCGGCCGCGGGTCGCCGGCGAGCCGGGAGAACTCGGTGATCAGCCGCTTCGTGACGGTCGGCGCCAGCAGCGCCTCCCCGGCCGCCACCACCCGTACCCCGTCGGCGAGCTGGCGGGCGGAGGCGTCCTTCAGCAGGAACCCGGATGCCCCGGCGCGCAGCGCCTGGTACACGTACTCGTCGAGGTCGAACGTGGTCAGCACGAGCACCTTGGCGGCCGCGTCGTTCGCGACGATCTCGCGGGTCGCCTCGATGCCGTTGAGCTCCGGCATCCGGATGTCCATCAGCACCACGTCGGGCCGCAGCGCAGCGGCCTGGGCGATGGCCTGCCGGCCGTCGACGGCCTCGCCGACGACCTCGATGCCCGGCATCGCCCCCAGGAGCACCGAGAAGCCCTCGCGGACCATCATCTGGTCGTCGACGATCAGGACACGGATGTCGTTCATGAGGTCTCGCTCTGCGTCGGTTCCTGGGCCAGGGGCACGGGGATGAACACGGCGATCTCGTACCCGCCGTCCGCGGTCGTCTCGGCGGTCATCTCGCCGTTCAGCATGGCGACCCGCTCCCGCATCCCCGTAATGCCGTGCCCGGCGCCCGGCGAGGGCTTCACCGGGCCGGTCGGCGGCCCGTTGACGACCCGCAGTCCGAGCCCGCCGAGCACATAGCCGATCTCGACCTTGGCGGTGGCGCCGGGCGCGTGCCGCAACGTGTTGCTGAGGGCTTCCTGGATGATCCGGTACGCCGACAGCTCGACGCCCTGCGGCAGTTCGCGTACCGCACCGGTGACGGTCCTCTCCGCCACCAGGCCCGCGTCCGCCACATTGGCGAGCAGTCCGTCCAGCTCGGCGAGGGTGGGCTGCGGGGCGTCCGGCGCCTCGTAGTCCTCGGCCCGTACGACGCCGAGGACCCGGCGCAGTTCGGTGAGGGCGGCGACGGCGTTCTCCCGGATGGTGACGAAGGCCTGCTCCAGCTCGGGCGGCGGGTTCTCCACCCGGTACGGGGCGGCCTCGGCCTGGATCGCGACGACCGACATGTGGTGGGCGACCACGTCGTGCAGCTCGCGGGCGATGGTGGTGCGCTCCTCCAGCAGTGTGCGCCGGTCGCGTTCCACGGCGGTGACGGTGCGCTGCACGGTCACCTCGCGCTCCGCCTCCCGGCGGGTCTTCACGACGGTCACCACGAGCAGGGCGAACGCGGAGGCCACGGCCATGGGCCCGGTGGTCGACGAGTAGTGCCAGCCGAAGTTCTCCAGGAAGGTGCCGAGCACCAGGGTCAGGACCCACATCCAGGCGGCGGTACGCGGCCGGGTCCGGGCCGCGACCACGACGAGCACCACCAGGTGCGAGAAGAACATGCTCGGCACCCACGGCCATTCGCCGCCGGTGATCACGGCTGTCACCGGAGTGAGCGCCATCGACATCCAGAACGCGCCGACCGGCCGGAACAGCGTCATCGCGACGGTCAGCGCCGGGAGCAGCCCGGCCATGACGATCTCGATCCCGGACCAGGGCCCGGAGCCGTCCGCCGCGCCGATGCCTATGAGGGCCGTGATCAGCGCGGCCAGCCCGACCAGTGCGTGCGGCGTTCGGGCGGCCCGCGCGCGCATCCGCTCGGACAGTCGCCGGGTCAGCGCCCCGTCGGTCCGCATGGGCGCCAGCGGACGGTAGTCGAACGCGTCATGGAAGAGGTCCTGCCGCAGGCCGTCTATCGCCCCTGCGGCCAGCCGGAACTCGGGGCTTCTGGTCTTGGTGGTCTCGGTCACGCTCCCAAGGTAGGCGGCCGGGCGCACGACGTCGTCAGCAGTGATACGGATCCTGCGGCATCCGTCGCAAGGACTACTGGACCCTGGAAATCAGTGACAAATGCGACCGCCGGTTGCCCTCGGGGCCCCTGTCACCACGCCAACTGGGCGATCTCCTCCGCCACCACCGCGCACGCGTCCGCCGCCGGATCGATCAACGGGAAGTGCCCGACCTCCTCCAGCAGCGTCAGCCCCACCGTCTCGCCCGCCTTGGCCGCCGCGTCCACGAACGCCTCGGCTACCGCGTGCGGCACGGTCAGATCGGTGCGTCCCTGTACGACCGCGGTGGCGATACCGGTCGGCAGCAGCGCGGCCGGATCTGCGTACGGGCTCCGCGCGGCGAAGTCCCCTTCCCGCCCAAGGAGTTGACCCACCGCACCGGAGCAGACATCCAGCTCCACCGCCGCGGCGAAGTCGGCGATCGGCGCGAGGGCGACGACCCCGCGCAACGGCGGCGCCGCGGCAAGCCGCCATGGTGATCCCTGCGGCAGTACGTGCCGGGCCGCGGCCCACAGCGCCAGCTGCCCGCCCGCGGAGTGCCCGGTGACGACGATCCGTCGCGCATCGGCCTCCGGAAGCGCGACGGCCAGCAGCCGCGGCAGCGCGTCCATGGCCGCGGCGACATCGTCGAACGTCTCCGGCCAACGGCCCGCGACCGGACCGGAACCCCGCTGCTGCGGGAGCTCGCTGCCGCGCCGGTACTCGACGTTGGCGACGGCGAAACCGCGCCGGGCCAGGAAGTCGGCGAACGGCGTCACATGGAGCCGGTCGTACGGCCCCCGCCACGCACCACCGTGCAGGACGACCACGACGGGCGCCCCGGCCCGCCCGTCGCGCGGGGCGTAGAAGTCGATCACCTGGTCGGGATGGTCGCCGTAGGCGGCCGAGGCGTCGGGGGCGACGGCCGGATGCGAGAAGGCCGACTCGGTCTCGACTGCGTCCCGATCACGCGCGGCGGAATCCGACATGCTGCTCCAACCATCCGACAGAGGTGCCCAACTGGCCTGACCAGCGGGGACGGTATCAGCACCCGGCGCCGCGTCCCCACGGGGATTCACCGTGGGGACGCGGCAGGCGTCACACCTCGCCGAGCACCCCGTCGAGCGCCCCGCCCGAGACCTCACTCAGCACCTCACCCAGCACCCGCGCAGCCCGCTCCACATCCGCGAACCCCACGTACAGCGGCGTGAACCCGAACCGCAGCACATCCGGCCGCCGCAGGTCCCCGACCACGCCCCGCGCGATCAGCGCACGCATCACCGGCTCGGTGATCCCCGCGTCCACGCACCGCAACGACACCTGGCTGCCGCGCTCCGCATGCGCCTGCGGCGTGACCGGAACGACCACACCCTCCGGCGCATACGCCTCGACGCACTCCAGGAAGAAGTCCGTCAGGGCCAGCGACTTGGCCCGTACCGCCTCGACCGGCACCCCGTCCCACACGTCCAGTGACGCCTCGAGCGCCAGCATGGACAGGATGTCGGGGGTTCCGACCCGGCCGCGTACGGAACCGTCCGCGGGCGCGTACCCGGCATCCATCGCGAACGGGTCGGCGTGCGACGTCCACCCCGGCAGCGGCGAGTCGAAGGCCGCCTGATGCCGCTCGGCGACGTACAGGTAGGCGGGCGAACCGGGCCCTCCGTTCAGGTACTTGTACGTACAGCCGACCGCCAGGTCCACCCCGTGCGCGTCCAGGCCCACGGGCAGCGCGCCCGCGCTGTGGCACAGGTCCCAGACGGCGAGGCCGCCCGCCGCGTGCACGGTGGCGGTGAGGCCGGGCAGATCGTGCAGCCGGCCGGTGCGGAAGTCGACGTGGTTGAGCAGGACGACCGCGGTACGGGGCCCGACCGCGCCCGGCACGTCCCCGGGTGCGACGGGGACGAGCCGGTGCCCGGTCATCCGGGCGGCGGACTGGGCTATGTACCCGTCCGTGGGAAACGTCGTCGCGTCGACGAGGATCTCGTCGCGCCCCTCCGGCGCCAGCCGGCTCGCGGCGACGACGGCCTTGAAGACGTTCACGCTCGTCGAATCGCCGACGACGATCTGTCCGGCGGCGGCCCCGACGAGCGGGGCGATCCGGTCGCCGATCCGCTCGGGCGCGGTCCACCAGCCGCTCTCGTCCCAGGACCGGATGCGCAGCTCGCCCCACTCGCGGGTGAGGACCTCCTGCACCCGGGCGGGTACGTGTCGCGGCAGCGCGCCGAGCGAGTTGCCGTCGAGGTACACCCCGTCGTCGAGAGTGAACAGCTTGCGCAGATCCGCCAGTTCGTCGGCGGTGTCGAGTGCCGCGGCCCGCGCGGCGAAGATCTCAGACATGGCTGCGCGCCGTCCACAGCTCGGGGAACACGTTCTTCGTGGCCCGCTTCTCCAGCCACGCGACCCCGGCGGAGCCGCCGGTGCCGGTCTTCGAGCCCATCGCGCGCCGGGTGGCGACGAGATGGTCGTTGCGCCAGCGCCACACCAGTTCGCCGACGTCGGTGAGCGCCTCGCCGAGCCGGACGAGCTCGTCGTACCGCTCGGGGTCGGAGTAGATCTCCGTCCAGACGGCCTCGACCTCGGGGGACGGCTCGTACTTCTGCGTCAGATCGCGGCCGAGCACGGACTGCGGCACCCCGTGGCCGCGCCGGGCGAGCAGGGCGAGCACCTCGTCGTACAGGCTCGGCTCGGCGAGCGCCTTCTCCAGCTCGGCGTGGACGCGGGGCGCGCCCCGGTGCGGTACGAGCATGGACGCGGACTTGTCGCCGAGCAGGAACTCCATCCGCCGGTACATCGCCGACTGGAAGCCGGAGCCCTCGCCGAGTGCGGCGCGGTAGGAGTTGAACTGGGCGGGGGTGAGCTGGGCGAGCGGCGTCCAGGACGCGTTGAGCGCCTCCAGTTCCCGTACCGACCGCTTCAGCGCATCGCGCGCGACCGGCAGCCGGTCCTCACGCAGGGCGTACGCCGCGGTCTCCCACTCATGGACGATGACCGTGAACCACAGCTCCATGACCTGGGTGGTGACCAGGAAGACCATCTCGCCCGGGTCGTCGGAGCGCAGGTGCTGGAGATGGGTCAGGACATCCGCCTGGACGTAGTCCTCGTACGGAGTCGTTCCCGCGAAGTCCAGATGCGGGGTGTCCGCACCGGTGGCTTCGGGGTCGGGGTGGATCGTCGACATTGCTGTCTCCTCGACACGAGCTTCCGGGTAGCGGTCCGCCCCTTCCGTGAGGTGATGGAGCTCCGGTCCCCTGCCCGCATCCTAAGCGGACCCCGGGGAAACGTGCAGGCCCCGCAGACGGCGGTACGTCTGCGGGGCCCGGAACACCGTCCCGGAGGTCCTAACCCAGGATCTCGGCGGCGGTCGGAGACGAGTCACGGAGGAACGATGAGCAGCGCTCGTACTCCTCCTGCTCGCCGATCGACTGGGCGGCGCGCGCGAGGGCGTGCAGGGCGCGCAGGAAGCCGCGGTTCGGCTCGTGCTCGAAGGGTACGGGCCCGTGGCCCTTCCAGCCGGCCCTGCGCAGTGCGTCGAGGCCACGGTGGTAGCCGGTGCGGGCATAGGCGTACGACTCGATGACACGGCCGCCCTCGAACGCCTCGTCGGCGAGCTGCGCCCAGGCCAGCGAAGAGGTCGGGTACTTCGCGGCGACATCGGCGGGGGCCGTGCCGTTCGCGAGGAGCTCGCGCGGCTCGGGGTCGTCGGGCAGGTGGGTCGGGGGAGGCCCCCCGAGCAGGTTCTCGTGGATGGACATGGGTTCAAGTGTGCCTGGCACATGCGCGCCGGGGGTAGCCGGGCGTCCTCGGATCGGTCAGGTCAGGTCCGGCCCGGGTCCCCGTTCTCGTCCCGAGCGGGCTCGAGGGGAGGCGCCTCGACAGCGCAGTGCACGGTGCATGCGGGACGCGCCTTGCTCTTCCGGACCGCGGGCGGTGTCCGTACGGTCGCCCAGGCGATCACCGAGCCCAGCACCATCAGGCCGGCACACATCGGCATGGCCCGCTTGAAGGCCGCTGCGAACTGCCCTGCGTCGCGGTACGCCTCCGGGCCCATCCCGGCGAGCAGCGGCAGCGCGGCCACGGCGATCAGGCCTGCGGCGCGGGCGGCGGCGTTGTTGATCCCGCTGGCCAGTCCGGCCCGCGCGGTCTCGACGGAGGCTAGGACGGTCGAGGTGAGCGGCGCCACCACGGTGACCAGGCCGAGGCCGAGCACGGCGACGGCGGGCAGCACGTGCTGTACGTACGCGGAGACGGAGGCGTCGCCGGGCCCCACCCGCAGCATGAGCAGCATCCCGGCGGCGGCGAACAGCGGCCCGACAGTGAGCGGGATACGGGGCCCGATCCGCTGCCCCAGCTCGCCCGACGAGGCGGAGAACAGCAGCATCAGCACAGTGGTCGGAAGAAGGGCGGTCCCGGCGCCGAGGGCGGAGTACCCCGCCACGACCTGGAGCTGGATGGCGGAGAGGAAGAAATAACCGCTGAGCGCGGCGTACACACAGAGCGTGACGATATTGACGGCCGTGAACTGACGGGACGCGAACACCGACGGCGGCAGCATGGGGTTCGTCCGCCGCCGCTCCACCTGCACGAACGCCACCCCGAGCACGACCCCGCCCACGGCCGCCCCGATCACCGCGGCGGACGCCCCCTGGCCGGGCGCCTCGATCAGCGCATACGTCACCAGGGCAAGAGCGAGCGCGCCGAGCAAGGCCCCCAGAACATCGAAGCGCCCGTGTGCGTGCGGGTCCCGCGACTCGGGTACGTGACGCAGCGCGACCGGCACGCAGACGGCGGCCACCGGCACATTGATCAGAAACACCCACCGCCACCCGGGGCCGTCGACGAGCCACCCCCCGACGAACGGTCCGATGGCGGCCCCCACCCCACCGAACCCCGACCACAGCCCGACCGCGCGCGCCCGGTCGTCCGGATGAAAACTTGCCTGGATCAACGCCAGCGACCCGGGGGTGAGGAGCGCCCCGCCCACTCCCTGGAGGGCGCGGGCACCGATCAGAACGGCGGCATTCGGCGCAATGCCGCACAGCAACGAGGCACCGGCGAACCAGATCACCCCCATGACGAAGACCCGCCGCCGCCCGTACCGGTCCCCGAGCGCCCCACCGAGAAGGATCAGCCCGGCGAGCGTCAGCATGTAGGCGTTGACGGTCCATTGAAGGGCGGCCAGGTCGGTGCCGAGGTCCTTGCCGATGCGAGGCAGGGCAACGTTGATGACGGTGGAGTCGAGCATGGCCATGCTGGACCCGAGGACGGTGGTCAGGACGACCCAGCGCCCGGGCGCGGAGGCAGCACGGATCTCACCGGCCGGTGTCTCACCCATGCGAGCAGCATCGCCGCTACGCGGCACTCCGGCCAGTCCGTGTCCGGCCGCCCCGCTCGTCGCTCGCGCCCGCGCCCCCACCCGCAGCGCGCGAGCGCTGAGTAATGTGTGCGTAAATGTCCCGGTTCCGGAGATGGATTCCATGGATGACGACGAGACCCGTTCTGCAGACGCGGGCGCAGGCACGGGTCCCGGCCCCCACCGCAGCCGCAGCGCCGCCATCGGCCAAGTGGTGCCGAGGACCGCCGTGATCGCCGGCGGCGGAGCGCTGGCGATCTGGGAGCCCGCCTTCACGCTCGGCGCCTACAACGTCGTCTTCTACTACCAACTGCTCACCCTCTGGGCGGTGTCGACCGCCGTGATGCTGACCGCCCTGCTGCTGCGCGAACGCGGACCGCGACACGGCTGGATGTACTGGGCCTGTCTGGCCCTGCCCAGTGTGTGGATCGTCATCGCCGCCGTCGTGCCCCGCCACAACGGCTGGCCGGACAAGACGCTCTTCCTGGCGGGCGGCATCCTCAGCATCGTCGGCACCCCGCTGCTGGTCTGGGTGCTCCTGCACCTCCTGCTCTTCGGGGAGTCGGAACTCTCCACGCGTGAGCGAAGGACGGTCATCGGCGTCGTCGTGGTCGTCGGCGCGCTCGCCTACGGGCTCGGCCAGTTGAACCACGTCTTTCTCACCTGCGGGGACTTCAACATCAGCGGAAACAGCATCCCTTCCGGGTGCCGGCCGGGACACGCCTCCCCGCTCGGCTGACACACGGCGCCCCGACGGGAACGCGTTCCCCCTTCGCCGCCGGGCGGGCAGCCGTCCGCTACCTCACGGCCTCCAGCGCCCGCACCAGCGCCTCCACGCCCGCCTCGACCTTGCTCCGCGGGCACCCCACGTTCAGCCGCAGGAACCCCTCGGCCCCGTACACCGCACCCGGCATGATCGCGACCTTCTCGCGCTCGATCAGCACCCGCTGCAGTGCCTCGTCGTCCACACCCAGGGGGCGCAGATCGATCCATGCCAGGTAGCCGGCCTGCGGGGGCTGCCAGGACAGTTCGGGGAACGCCGCGTTCAGGCGTTCCGCGACCAGGGCCAGGTTCCCGGCCACGTACGCGCGTACCGCGTCCAGCCACGGCCCGCCCTGCCGGTACGCGGCTATGTGCGCGGTGAGCGACAGCACCGCCGGGGAGGCCAGGCCCTCCGCCGTTTCCATGCGGCGCAGGAACTCCGTCCGGTCGGCCGGATCGCCGATGATGCCGTACGAGCCGGTCAGCGCCGGGAAGTTGAAGGACTTGGACGCGGACGAGATCACCGCCCAGCGGGCGTCACCCGCCACCCGCGTCCACGGCACATGCCGGTGGCCGTCGTGCACGAAGTCCGCATGGATCTCGTCGCTGATCACCGCGACCCCGTGGAGCGCGGCCAGAGCGGCCATCTCGACCAGTTCTGGCTCCGTCCACACCCGGCCCGTCGGGTTGTGCGGCGAGCAGAGCACCAGCACCTTCGCTTCGGGGCGGGCCAGTTCCCGTTCCAGCGCCCCGGTGTCCCCCACCGGCACGCCCCGCAGCTCGCGGCCGAGGCCGGTGATCGCCTTGCGGAAGCCGTCGTACGTGGGGGTGTGGACGACCACGCCGTCGCCCTCGGCCGTCCACATCTGGAGGAGCTGCGAGAACTGGCTGAGCACGGACGGGCCGTACACCAGTCGGCCGGTGTCCAGCTCGGTGCCGTACCGGGTCTCGTACCAGTGCGCGATCGCCGACCGGAAGTCGTCGTGCTGCCAGCTGGTGTAGCCGAGTACGCCGTGGTCGAGGCGGGTCCGCAGTGCGGTCAGGACCTCGGGGGCCGTCTCGAAGTCCATGTCGGAGATGGTGAACGGGAGCAGCCCGTCGACACCGAACCGGTCGGCGACCCCGTCCCACTGGACACACCAGGTGCCCCTGCGGTCGATGACGGTGTCGAAGTGATAGCGCGCGTTCGCTTGCACAGTGGGCTCCTCGTACTCGTTCGCGGACATGCCGTGGGCCCGGCACCCCAGGGAGTACCGGGCCCACGGCCGCCGTTCGTACCTACTACTACTTCAGCTTGGTGCCGGTGGACCGCAGGTTGGCGCAGGCCTCCGTGACGCGCTTGGCCATGCCCGCCTCGGCGGACTTGCCCCAGCTGCGCGGGTCGTAGACCTTCTTGTTGCCGACCTCGCCGTCGACCTTCAGCACGCCGTCGTAGTTGCGGAACACGTGGTCCACGATCGGGCGGGTGAAGGCGTACTGGGTGTCGGTGTCGAGGTTCATCTTCACGACGCCGTTCTCCAGCGCGGTGGCGATCTCCTGCTCGGTGGAACCGGAGCCGCCGTGGAAGACGAAGTCGAACGGAGACGACTTGCCGTACTTGGCGCCGACGCCCTCCTGGAGGTCCTTGAGGAGCTCGGGACGGAGCACGACGTTGCCGGGCTTGTAGACGCCGTGCACGTTGCCGAAGGAGGCGGCCAGCAGGTAGCGGCCCTTCTCGCCCAGGCCGAGCGCCTCGGCGGTACGCAGCGCGTCGTCGACGGTCGTGTACAGCTCGTCGTTGATCTCGTGGGTGACGCCGTCCTCCTCGCCACCGGTCGGGGTGATCTCGACCTCGAGGATGATCTTGGCGGCGGCGGCCTTGGCCAGCAGCTCCTGGCCGATGGCCAGGTTGTCGGCGAGGGTCTCGGCCGAACCGTCCCACATGTGGGACTGGAACAGCGGGTTCAGGCCCTTGGCGACGCGCTCGGCGGAGATGTCGATCAGCGGACGTACGTAGCCGTCCAGCTTGTCCTTGGGGCAGTGGTCGGTGTGCAGCGCGACCGTGACGTCGTACTTGGCGGCGACGATGTGCGCGAACTCGGCGAGGGCGACGGCGCCCGTGACCATGTCCTTGTTGTGCTGGCCGCCCAGGAACTCCGCCCCACCGGTGGAGATCTGGACGATGCCGTCGCTCTCCGCCTCCGCGAAGCCGCGCAGTGCAGCGTGCAGGGTCTGGGTCGACGTCACATTGATGGCCGGGTAGGCGAACTTGCCTGCCTTCGCCCGGTCGAGCATCTCGGCGTAGACCTCGGGGGTTGCGATGGGCATCTGTCCGCTCCTTGGGATGTGCGGGTGTGCGTTGCTGGTTCCCTGACCTGGGGGCGACGTCATCGTCGCCCCCATCTTCCCAGACTCTCGCTTCGGCTCCACCCGGCGTACTCCCTCAACGTTCCGGCCGGGGAACTGAAGGCATACGACAAGGGCGGACGGTTTCACGTGAAACCGTCCGCCCTTGAAGAAAATCGCAGGTCAGGCCAGCAATCAGGCCAGGCCGAGGTCCGCCACCGTGTAGGCGTGGACGTACGGGAGACCGGCCTCGGCAATGGCCGGAGCGGCACCCCGCTCCACGATCGTGGCGACGGCGACGACTTCGCCACCGGCCTCACGCACCGCCTCGACGGCCGTCAGCGGCGAACCGCCGGTGGTCGAGGTGTCCTCGACCACCAGACAACGGCGGCCCTTCACGTCCGTGCCCTCGATCCGGCGCTGCATGCCGTGCGCCTTCTGCGCCTTGCGGACGACGAACGCGTCCAGGGTCTTCCCGCGGGCGGCGGAGGCGTGCAGCATCGACGTGGCCACCGGGTCGGCGCCCAGCGTCAGGCCGCCAACGCAGTCGTAGTCCAGCTCGGCGGTCTCGTCGAGCATGACCTGACCGACCATCGGAGCGGCCGTTCCGTCCAGCGTGATGCGACGCAGGTCGATGTACCAGTCGGCTTCCAGACCCGAGGAGAGGGTCACCTTGCCGTGCACCACGGCCTTGTCCTTGATCTGCTGGAGCAGCTCAGCGCGTACGTCAGTCATGGCTACGAGCTTAAGGGCTGTCCTGTGATCCCTGGCGGGCGCACGACGACAGCTACGGCACCTCGCCGCGTTGTCGGAACGCCCGAATACGCCCCGTATGAGGATGTCCCTCCGCCTTGCGATGCACCGCATCCGACGCCGCGCGCTGATCCACCAGGGATGACGGGACAGCCCTTAGGGCGTGTCCGGCTCAGAGCCTGCGCCAGCTCCAGGTCGTCGCGATCTCCAGCGGCTCGATCGGGGTCACATACCGGGGCGCGGTGTTCAGTCCGTTCGGCGGGCCCGACTGCGGCTCCACGCAGACCGCCTCGGCCTGTTCGTCGTAGACGACGACCCACTCGGCCCGGCTCTTCACCTTCAACTCCAGTCGCTCCGGCCAGGTGAGCGTCACATCGACCCCGTCGGGCATCCCGAAGCAGTCGTCCCACGGCCCGGGCATGACCGGGATCCGGCGGCCGGTCGGCAGATGGTCCTCGCCCCGCTCCTCCTGCCAGGCGGCGTCGAAGGCGATCTGTACGTCACCGCCGGTTCCGAGGTTCCGCAGGAACCACGGGTGCCAGCCGGCCTGCGCCGGGAACGAGTCCCCGTACGTCTCGATGCCGAACGCGACCGTGAGTGAGTCCTCGGCCAGTTCGAAGGTCTGGGTCACCCGGCCCGGATACGGCCACGGCTCGGCGAGGTCGTAGTAGAACGCGGCCTGCGACTCGCCCGCCTTGGCGGTGCGCCAGGCCGTGTCGCGGCCGGTGCCGTGAATGGCGTGCGGCGGGGAATTCAGGGGCAGCTGATGAGGCACATCGCCGTTGAGGAAGTGGCCGTACCCGGTCCGCCCGCACCACGGCACCATCGGGAAGCAGCCATACCGCTCCCCCTGCCGCAGCAGCTCGGTACCGCCGATCCGGAGGCTGCTGATCCGGCAGCCGTTGGCGGGGTTCACGGTCAACTCGGTGTCGCCGACGGACAGCCGGACGTTCTTCTCGCTACTGCTCACACGACGACACTACTGGCGCCGCTACCTCCGGCGCCGCAGCGCCCGGCCCACCACGACCGCGGAGGCGAGCGCGAGGGCGGCCGCCGGGGCCACCCAGCGCAGGGTGGCACCCGCGGTGGTCGAGTCGGGCGACGGCACGGGGGCGTACCGCCCGCGCGGCGGCGCGTGGTCGACCTCCTCGGCACTGCGCCCGATCATGGTCCGCCGGGCGTGCGCGGCCTCGGCGGGCGGTTCGTCGGGGACGGTGAACTCCATGTCCGGGACGGGGTCGAGCGACGGCGGGGGGACGGGCGCGTCGAAGACCGAACCGGTACCGGGGAGCGACCCGGCGGCGTCGTCCTCAGCGGGCCCGCCCTCGGGAGACTCTTCGGAAGCGCCCTCGGGGAACTCCCCCACCGTCGTCTCGTCCGCCGTCTCCGCGGCCTCCTCGATCGCCCGGTCCACGGCTTCGTCGACGGCCAGGTCCACGACCGCCCCGGCCGGCCCGTCGGACTCGCCCGCCGGTCCGTCTGCAGCCGGCCCGTGGGACGCCAGCGTCTCCGTCACCAGCTGCTGCGTGAAGCGGTCCAGCAGCCGGTGGGCCGCCGCGAGCGTCGCCTCGCGTTCCAGCTCCACGATGCGGCCCTCGCCGGCCGCCGTGCCCGTGAAACCGATCGTCGTACCTCCGTCCGTCTCCGTCAGGCGGATCGTCAGTGCGAGCTTCGCCGAGCCGCTGCCCCGCGCCTCGACGCCCTCGCCCTCGACGGAGATCCCGGCCCCGTCCGGCAGCGCGGCCGAAGTCAGCGTGCCGCGGTACGTGATCGTGTGGCTTCCGATCCGGACCTTGAGCCGGCCGGACAGGGGGCCCGCGGACGCGTCGGCGTCCTGTTGGAGGCCCGGTACACAGCGCGCGACCCGGGCAGGATCGCCCAGCGTCCGCCGAAGGGACGGGACCGGAACCGGAACGAACACCTCATGCTCCATGGAAACCGAGCCTACTCAGGCCCGGCCGCCCCGTCACCGCTTCCGCACCCGGAAGCGGCACTCAGCACCCGAGACCTCCCCTGTCCCCTCACGGCTCCTCCCAGTACCGCGGATGCACCAGCGTCGACGGCGCCTGCTCCGGCAGCCGCCCCCGCTGCGCGTACCGGGCCGCGCCCGCCAGTACCCCTTCCGTCAGGGAGCGGAGCTTCGGCGCCCGGGAAGACAGGCCCAGCGCCGGGGCTCGCGGTCCCGGGCGGGCGAGGACGAAGCCCCAGCCGTGCGGGGCCTTCGTGCGGTCCGTCGTGCGGTCCGGGCCCGCCGCGAAGCCGCTACGACGGCCACTGATGCCGTACGGGCGGGTGCTCAGGCCCGCCGCCCGTACGGATGCCTCGACCGTCCAGAACGTGCGCGGCCGGGTGTCCGGCGGCCCCCCGTGCACCACCAGGCGGCCGCCGGGGGCCAGGGCCTCGGCGATCAGGCCGTAGAACTCCGCGGAGTACAGCTTCGTGCTCGCCGTGATGCCGGGGGCGGGCAGATCGGAGATCACCACGTCGTAGCCGGCGTGCCCCGCCCGCAGCCAGTTGAACGCGTCCGCCGTCACGGCCGTCAGCCGCGGGTCGCGGTACGCGTGCGCGTTCAGCGCGGAGAGCGCCGGGTCCGTACGGGCCAGTCGGGTGACGCCGGGGTCGATCTCGACGAGCGTGACACTCCGTACGTCCGGGTAGCGCAGCACCTCGCGGGCGGCCAGACCGTCGCCGCCGCCCAGGATCAGCACCCGCGCGTGGCGGCCGTCCATCGCCGGGTGGACCAGCGCCTCGTGGTACCGGTACTCGTCCTGGGCGCTGACCCGCAGCCGCCCGTCCAGATAGAGGTCCAGGGAGCTGCGGCCCGTCCCGGTGAGGACCACCTCCTGCACATCGGTCTGCACAGCGACCCGCACCTCGTCCCCGTACACCGCGCGCCGCGCCGCCCGCTCGAAGTCGTCGGCCAGGACCGTGGCGGTGGCCAGCAGGGCGATCACCGACACATTGACGAGGATCAGCAGCCACCGCGAGCGCGGGGCGAGGTCCCGGCGGAACACCCACAGCACCAGCGCCCCGCCCGCCGCCGCGTTGACCATGCCGGTGAGCAGCGCCCCGGTGAGCTGGCCGAGGACCGGCAGCAGCAGGAAGGGGAACGCCAGTCCACCGACGAGCGCCCCGACATAGTCGGCGGCGAACAGATCCGCGACGGTCCCGCCCGCGTCCTGCCGGTCGACGCGCTGGATCAGGGTCATCAGCAACGGGATCTCCGCACCGATGAGGACGCCTATCGCGAGCGAGAACCCGACCAGCGCGAACCGGGACTCCCCGATCCAGGCGAACGACGCGTACAGCACGAGCGCGGAGGAGCCGCCGATCAGTGCGAGCCCCGCCTCGATCAGCCCGAAACCCACTGCTGCGTGGCTGCGCAACCGTTTCGCGAGCAGCGAGCCGATGCCCATCGCGAAGACCATCACGGACAGCACGACGGAGGCCTGGGTGACGGAGTCTCCGATCAAGTAGGAGGCGAGCGCGACCAGTTCGAGCTCGTACACCAGTCCGCAGGCGGCACAGATGAACACGGCGGCCAGCACGAGGAGCCGGCCGGTCCGCGGCCGCACGGGGATTCGCGCCGCGCCCCCTCGCAGCGACACCTGCTGGTCGATCATGATGCGAACGCTACGTCACGACGACGTCGCCACCTGTCACCCACAAGGGTGCAAGTGCCGCGTGCGCGACGCCGTTTGGGTAATCAGTGAGCCACCGCCGGCATCCGCACGCCCACGCGGGTGCGGGTCACCACCAGCTGACCCTCCTGCGGGTACGCATGCCAGGTGCGCCACCGCACCTGGCCCTCCGTCCGCTGCGCGAGCATGGCGGTGAAGGCGTGCGGACTACCGGGAAACGTCCCGGCGAGGCCGTGCGGATGGTCGGTCACCAGCGCGAGGAGTTCCTGCGCACGCCCTGCGAAGGCGTCCGCGGAGAGCGTCTCGACACGCGCCGCGAATTCGTACTCCCACTCCCCGAGCCGTTTGGCGACTCCGAGCGGCAGCGGTGTGCTGCTGCCGGGGATACAGGCCACCGTCTCGGAGCAGCTGCCGCCGTCCTCCTCGAGAAGCACCTGATGGGAGGCGCCGAGCAGACGCAGTTGCAGTTGGGCACCGCCGAGCTGGAGGTCGAGCACGGCCAGGGCGGGGAGCGGTTCGCGCCCCAGCGCCCAGGCCAGGTCGGCAGCACGGGTGTCGGAATAGGCCGTCTGGAGGGTCGTGAGCATGGGTCGGCTCCGCAAAACACGCGTGGACACATGGACAGGGGACGCCCCCGTGGCGATATACGTGGGAGGTGGGGAGCGCCCGATCAGGTCCAACTGGGGTCCGAGGGCTGGATGTTCTCTCCAACGAGGGAATCACGAAGTGCGACGATCCACAGCATTTTTGCCCAACTTGCCGTGGTTTCCATCCCCTCGGGGGCCCTACGGTTCACGTGTTCACCGGGTACGCGCCGGCCGACCCAACAAAAAGGTGCCCGGCGGGAGTTCACCCGCCGGGCACCCGGTGACGCGGACCAGCTGCCCCGTGTCAGCTGCCTCCGCCGCATCCGCCCCCGCCGCCGCACGACGAACCACCACCGCACGAGGAACCGCCCCCGCACGAGTGACCACCGGAGTGACCGCCCGAGTGGCTGCTGCCTCCGCAGGACGCGCCGCCGCCCTCGCCGCCCGCCCACCAACTGCCACCAGCGGCCGCGCCGCCGCCCGCGCTACGGCGCCCGGAGCGCCGGGAGGACGACTTGCTGCTGTTCGCCGACCGCCACATCGCGACGACGCAGCCGATCACAACGATCCCGGCCAGTACCCCGAAGAAAGCCCCCACCGACCTCACGTCCTTCCGTCCCCCGAAGCGAGGTCCCCCGCTTCATGTTCCTTCCGCTTCCTGCGTGAGTGGGGGATGCCCCCGGCCCCGCGGAGCCAAAGCAGACTTGAGCAACTTCAGAGGGTTCTATCGGGGAAACGCCCCCTGACCTGCACGTAAGCGCAGGTCAGGGGGCGCCCGGGGCTCACTGGGCCGTCTGTGGGCCGTGATCTTCCCCGAAGATGCGCTGAAAAACCGAGTCGATGGCGCGGCGGGCGCGCTCGCGGCTGTCAGGCATCGGGTGGGACTACACCCGCAGCGTCAGTCCCGGATCGGCATGCCCCATGTACTCGCTGACGGCCTTGATGTTCTCGCCCGCGTCCA
Source organism: Streptomyces sp. NPDC002206 (assembly GCF_053593595.1). Taxonomy (NCBI): domain Bacteria; kingdom Bacillati; phylum Actinomycetota; class Actinomycetes; order Kitasatosporales; family Streptomycetaceae; genus Streptomyces; species Streptomyces sp. NPDC002206. The sequence goes on along the minus strand of NZ_JBSFCW010000030.1, from coordinate 3,021 downwards.
GCAACGCGGAAGCGTAGAAGTGTCGCAGGGCGTGCATGCCGTGCTCGCGCGCTGACTCGTACTTGCCGTTCTGGTCCACCGCTTCGGGGATGAGCCCGGCTGCCGCGAGAGCAGGCTTCCACTCCTTGCCGTTGAAGTTGCTCCGCCACACCATGCCCCCTTGCTCAGCCGTGAAGATCAGCCGGAAGGACACCTTCGGACCCTCCGGTGTGTCCCACGGCAACGTGATCTCCACGGGCTTGAAGGCGTCCATATGCGCTCTCAGGGATTCCGCCACGTAGTCGGGCAGCGGCACATCCCGCGTCTTGCCGCCCTTGGGAAGAGCGAACACCGGGTGCCCCTCCACGTGCTTGATCTGCCGAACCACATGAAGCGTGCACCCATCGACGTCGATAGCGTCCTCGGCCGGCCCGAACACCTCGCCCTGGCGCGGACCGCATCCGGCGCCGACATCGACCATCGCTTGATACCGCTCCGCAAGAGCCGCTCGAACGGCGAACATTTGAGTGGGCACCCACGGAACAACTGGATAGGGGGCGGGCTTGGACCGCCGAACGGTCCGTGCACTGCGTGGGTTGCGGGACAGCAGCGTGTCATCGACAGCGGCGGACAGGACCGACTGAACATCCGCGAAGATCTTCCGGACATAGGAAGGGCTCACGCCCAACAAGCGAAGGGGAGCCCGTCAGCAAGCTGACGGGCTCCCGCGAAAGATCGAGGCTAACCTGCCATCAGGTCAGATCGTCGGTGTGTCATCGACGATCTCCTTGTGCGGTTCGACAATGAACCTCCAGCCATCGCTGGGCTCCAGGAACCGCACTCGGGTCGGGTAGATGTCCAGGGCACGGCGGTCGCGATTTTGGCTGTTCGTGTTCTTCCGCCCCCGGGCCGGCTCCTCGTACAGGTCGACCTTGACGTCCGGCACCGCGACGGTTTCCTCGCTCCAGCGCTGAACGATCCCCGCGCCGAACGCGTCCCGTGCGGCGGAGTAGAGCGACTCCAGGGATTCCTTTTTCCCATCAGGCACGAAGAGGGCGAGGTTCAGGAGGACGCCGGCACTCTGGAGAACCTCGATTTCTTCCCCTGCCTTGTCGGCAATCCAGATCCCACGCTCTTCGACATTGTCCGGGAGAACATGAATTTCCTCACCGAAGATCGTCCTCGCAGTGAAGGACCCTCCCTCGAAATTCTTACCCGGCTTCGTAAGGGAAGCCGGGGCGTAGCAGTTGAGAGGAAGGCCATCCATCTCCGCCGAGACGAAGATGTCGTCCTGGAGGCCCAATTCCGAAACCTCTCCGGCCGTAAGACGTCGAGCCGTAACCTTCTCGGTATTCACGCCATTCCCCTTTTTTTGTGGCGTCCTGTAAATTCATTAGGACTATACCATGAAAACGAACAGTCAATCCCTTTACGCGCACCGTCGCCCTCGCGATAGTACAGTCAACCCTCCGAGTAATTTCTTCCGACAGAACAGCAGACGAATCCTCTCGCATCGCCAGCGAAACGTAGCCCCCGTAGAGAAATTCGGTGAGGTCCAAGAGGTGACTAACCGCTTCGGCGGGGTTTTCGGAACTAACCTAAAAGCCTAAGTTCACTGCTATAGGAGCGACGTTGCCCTGAGCCGAGCGTTAAGTATCAGCCACCGACCACAGTTGGAGGCTGCAGGTTCTGATCCCCACACCAAGCGGTAACTCCTCGGAAGGTGCGGTAGGTTGGTGCGCCGCTCGGGGGCCGTTCGGTTGCCCGCGCAGCCTCAGAGTGGCGCCACCTCCAACTCTGATTTACCCACTGAACGGGGAAGAGAAAATATGCGCTTCCTGCGCACTCGCATTGTGCCGGTCGCTGTGTCTCTCGGGGCGGGTTTGCTACTTGGCCTAGTGGGCCCCGTGGCTGGGGAATGGGATAATCCCGTTTGCGTCGCCGTGAGTACTGTTTTTTCTAGTGGTTGGCCGTGGGCCTGTTATGCATTCTTGGTGGGCTATTTCCGCCGATCCAAAATCGAGTCAGCGTTGCTGCCGTCTTTGGGGTTGGCTATCGGCGTAGTCACATACTACCTTTTTAAGGATATGAACCTTACCATTCCGGCCGGAATGGAACCTGCCGCCTCCGTTCCGGCCGGAATGGAATATGGCGCCTCCAGTGAGGAGCAAATTCTCGTGTGGGGAATAGCGGCTTTCGTGTTTGGTGCGCCTGTGGGACTCGTGGGGAACGTAGCGCGAACGCCCGGAGTTGGTGGCCTTCTGTTCCGCCTGCTTGTTCCATTGATCGCCTTCTTCGAGGCCACTCAGCGCTTGAGCACAGAGGCTGACTCGCAAGGGATGACGTTCTCCATAACGTGGAACACGATTCGCGTTGCTGCAATCATTTCCGCAGTCGCTCTCGTCGGGCACACAGTGTGGAGCTGGCGCGCTCGACGCAGCCGACCCGAGGGGTGGGCGGAAGGTGGCGTGTCAGCAAAGCGTCGCTAACTAAGTCAGCCGCCAAGTGAAATGTGAGCGGCCTTGGTCGAACGGCCGACCAGCGCTTGAAACGGGCGAGGGTCTCTCGCGGTGTTCTTGGGGCCCCTTCCCTCAGGTGTGCCCCAGGGGTGTCTAGCGACGGAGAAGCTGCAGGTGAAAGGGGTTAAGGGGAGCCCTCTGTAAATCTGACCCGCTGGGCGGGTCCGAGGGTGTTCCTGCTAGCCTCGATCCTTCGTGACGGTCCGCCGACAAAGTCGGTGGACCGTTTCGCGTCCTGTGCCTGATGGCCGACAGGCCGAGGGCCCGGCTGTCGCGTCGGGTGGGCGCCGGGTTCCACGGCTCCGGTCGGGGGAGGGTGCTGCTCGCGGGGACGGAAACGTGCTGGTCAGCCTGGGTTGGGGAGAGCTTCGAGCCGTGCCAGGGCGTTGGTGATCACGTCGGTCCAGGGCCAGTGGCGTGCGAATCTCAGCTTGGCGTTTAACCTCGCCGGTTCACTCGACCCGCTGATCTCGTGTTCTTCGAGGGACAGCAGGGCGGCCGTTCTTCACGCTTCGAGGTGTCG
>NZ_JBSFCW010000029.1:0-85472 GCF_053593595.1 Streptomyces sp. NPDC002206 | reverse complement strand
GCTTCTTTCCCCTACTGCTTGTTATTCTTTTTTTTTGGTGTGGTGGTGGGGCGGGGGGGGGGGGGGGCGGGGGGGGGGGGGGGGGGGCTTCACCCCACCCCGCCCCTTCCCGAAACCCGAGGGATTCGCCCCCCCGCCCCCCAGTCCTCGATCGCCTGACGGGCCGAGGGGGTGGGGAGCGGCGATTCACCCGTGTCGAACGGCCTTCGGCGCCATGGCCGCCACCACCGCGACCACTGCACACGTTCCGGCCGCACCCCCCACCACCGGCCACGGGATCGCCACCGTGACCGGCGCGGACAGCGTGGCCAGCGCGGCGCCGAGTCCGGCCAGATTCACCGCGGTCACGGCCATGCCGAGCACCGCGCCGAGCCCCACGGCGAACAGCGTCTCCCCGGCGACGACCCCGAGCACCTGCGGCCGGGTGGCCCCGGCCAGTCGCAGCGCGTTCAGCTCCGCGGACCGTACGGAACCGGCCATCAGCAGGGTGTTGGCGAGCGCGAGCGCCGTGTACACGAGGGCGATGCCCAGCACCACGATCAGGCCGAGCCGCGTCTGCGGGCTCGTGCGCGGATGGGTCGCGGCCAGCCACTGATCCGTCGACCGCACAGTCCCCCCGGTGCCGCGAAGGACGGCCGTGACCGCCGCCCTGTCCGCGCCGGGGGCGAGGCGTACGTCGATCCGGTCCACCGGAGCCGTCGGCGCGTTCGCCGCCGTGACGTACGCCCCGTTGTTCCCCGCCCCGATGGCCAGTACCGCCGCGATCCGCAGTGACACCGGCCGCCCGTCGCCGAGCCACACCCGTACCGTCGTGCCGACCGTGCGCTGCTCCCACTCCTCGTTCACGACGATCGAGCGGTCGTCGAGATTGCGCAGGTCGCCCGCCACCACCGGCAGCCGCTCGACGGCCGCCAGAGCCCTCGCGTCGTCGACCGCCCGCGCCTGCGATCTGATGACGGCGGTGCCCTCCTCCCGTACGAAGACCGCGGTCGACGCCGAAGCGGACAGCGTCGCCCCGGGAACCGGCCGCGCCTTCAAGTCCTCCGAGCCCTTCAGGTGCTCGCCTGTCACGACCAGATCGGCCCGGGTGTGTTCGCGCGCCTCGGCAGCCTTCGCCTGCGACACCGTCGTCGCGGAGCCCAGCACCGAACCGGCCAGTGCCACTGTGATCAGTACAGGAGCGGCCACCGCGGCGGTGCGGCGAAGGGACGCGGCCGTATTCGCCCGTACGAGCATCCCTGTTGCCCCGGGAAGACGGAGCAGCCGGGTCAACGGACGCACGAGCAGCGGCGCGAGCAGGGCCGCAGCCGTGATCAGCACCATCGGCTGGGTGGTGTACGTCTTCCGCTTCAGCAGCCCGGACGCGTCCGTGACCAGCGATTTCGTCATCAGGAACGCGGCACCGGCGAGCAGTGCGAAACCCAGCAACCGGCGTACGGGCGGCAGGACGCCCGTATCGACGTCGGCCTCGCGCAACGCCTCGGCCGGGCCGATCCTGCCCGCTCGCCGCGACGCCGCCCATACGCCCGCCAGCGCCACGGCCGGGCCGGTCCAGAAGGCCACGTGCAGCGGCCAGGCCACGGGGCGGATGGTGAACCAGGAGGGTGCCGCCTCGCCGTCGACCAGCAGTTGCGCAAGGTGCGGCGCGCCCCAGTGACCCAGCGCGCACCCGGCTGCCGAGGCGATCGTGCCGACCACGGCCGCCTCCGTCAGCAGCAGCCGCCGCAGCTGGCCGGGGGTGGCGCCCGCCATGCGCAGCAGGCCGAACTCTCGGCGGCGCAGGGCCACCGCGAACGCGAACGTCGATGCGACGACGAAGATTGAGATGAATGCGGTGATACCGCCCGCCGTGCCGAGCAGGGCGTTCACGGTCAGCAGCGCCTCGGCGTCCCGCTCCGTCGCCGGGTCGGCGCGGCGGCGGCCGTCGCCGGTGAGGACCTGGGCGCGGTCGCCGACGACGCGGCGTACGTCGGCGACGGGAGCGTCCACGCCGACGGCGTCCGGGCCGCCGCTGCCGGTTGCCCGCCCGGCCGGGGTCACCGGGCCGAGCGCCCGAAGGTCGCTCAAGAGTTCGCTGTCCACAGGGTGTGGATGAGCCAGTCGCCGCGTGACCTGCGCGGTGGACGCTCCGCGCCGCACCGGCACGGTCAGCGTGTCGTTGCCCATCACCACCACCTGGGAGGCGGCGAACCGTTGGGGCTCATGGTCGGGGGCGTCGAACGTCGAGGCCAGTCCCAGCCCCATCGTCGCGATCAGCCCGACGCCGAGCGCGAGGGCGACGAAGGTGCCGATGAGGGTGGTCCATCGGGTCCGCAGCGCGGTCAGGGCGACGGTCAGCACGACGCCGCCTCCGTGTGAGCGGGCAGGACGGGGGTCGTCCGGCCGGAGATCTTCTGCCGGGTGCCTGTTCGGCCTGAGGCCGTCCAGGTCGCGATCCGTTCCGCGGTGAGGCCGGTCAGGTCGTCCGCCACCTGCCCGTCGACCAGGAAGACCACCCGGTCCGCATAGGCCGCCGCCACCGGATCGTGCGTGACCATCACGATCGTCTGCCGCTCCCGGTCCACGAGTTCGCGCAGCATCACCAGCACCTGCCGGCTCGTCTCGCTGTCCAGCGCGCCGGTGGGTTCGTCGCCGAAGAGCACCGCGGGCCGGGTGATCAGCGCCCGCGCCAGCGCCACCCGTTGCTGCTGGCCGCCGGAGAGTTCGGTGGGCCGGTGGTCCGCCCGGTCGGCGAGACCGACCCGGGCGAGCGAGGCGCGTACGTCGGCACGGGACGGTCGGCGGCCGGCCAGCCGCAGCGGCAGCGCGACGTTCTGGGCGGCCGTCAGCGAAGGGACCAAGTTGAACGACTGGAAGACGAAGCCGATCCGGTCCCGGCGCAGCAGAGTCAGCCGGCGCTCACTCAGCCCGGTCAGCTCCGTACCGCCCACCTCGACGGTGCCGGATGTCGGCCGGTCGAGTCCGGCCGCGCAGTGCAGGAGCGTCGATTTGCCGGAGCCGGACGGTCCCATGACGGCGGTGAAGGTGCCCGGGCGGACGGTGAGGTCGATGCCGCAGAGGGCGTCGACGTCTCCGTAGGCGCGTCGTACGGAGCGGAGCCGCACGGCGTCGGCGGCATCGGTGGAGTCGGTCGCGGGGGCGGAAGTCATGGTTTCGATCGAACCGTGGCAGGGCCCGCCGGACACGACCACCAGAACCCGTCTCCGGGGTAGGGCCAGGCATACCCCGGAGCCCGGCCCTGCCTACCCTGACCTCATGGAACCGGTGATCGACCAGGCATTCGCGGCAGCCCTCTACTCGGACGGTGACGCCGGTCTCGACACCGGTGCCTCCCTTCTCGCCGCCGATCCGACGGCGGATGCGGAACTGTTCCGGCGCGGCGAGGAGTTCGTCCGGCGCGCCTGGGAGCGAGGCTGGCAGCCCGCCGACGTCGTGCGGATCGTCCGCCGCGAACTCGACGAGACGCGGGCCGGCCTCGCCGCCGACCTGATCACCACGGAGACCGGACGGTACGAGCAGCTGCCGTCCCGCTGGCGGTCCCAGCTCGCCGAGCTTCCCGCGCCGCCGCCCCGGAACAGGCCCGACCGGTTCTCCTACGCCTCCGCCCTGCTCGGTCTCTACCGATTGCTGCTCCGGCTCCCCGCGATCGAACCGGTCGGCCCGCCGCCCGGCGCCCCCGGCCACCGGCTCCGTCTGCCGCCCGCGCACGACGAGCCCCGCATGCTGACCCGGATCCGCGCCCTGCTCGCGAAGGCGGAGGCGACCGGTTTCCCGGAGGAGGCGGAGGCCCTGACCACCAAGGCGCAGGAGCTGATGGCCCGGCACTCCATCGACGAGGCCCTTCTCGCCGCGCGTACGCACAGCAAGGAGGCGCCGGGCGCCTGCCGGATCGGAGTCGATGCCCCGTACGAGACGGCGAAGGCGATCCTGCTCGACGCCGTCGCCTCGGCCAACCGCTGCCGCGCGGTGTGGAACAGCGACCTCGGCTTCTCGACGGTCGTCGGCTTCGAACCGGACCTGGCGGCCGTGGAGCTGCTCCACACCTCCCTGCTGGTCCAGGGCACGGCGGCGATGGCGAAGGCCGAGGCGGGACAGCGGGCCGGCGGACGCAAGCGGACCAAGACGTTCCGTCAGTCCTTCCTGATGGCGTACGTCCAGCGGCTGGGCGCTCGTCTCGCGGCCGACACCGCCCGGGTGACCGCGGCCTCGGTCTCGGAGGAGGGAGCTGCCGCCGGCGATCTGCTCCCGGTCCTTGCAGCGCGGGACGTGGCGGTCACCGACGCCGCGGACCGGATGTTCCCGGAGACGACGAGCACCCGGGTGCGCGGAGTGTCGGACGGCGAGGGCTGGGCGCACGGTACGGCTGCCGCCGACCGGGCCCGGATGAGTGAGCGGAGGCCGGGCATCGACGGCTCCCGGTAGGGGTGTGCGCGAACGTGATACCTCGCAGCCGGGTGCCACGTCCGTGGGCGGGGGACGGTGCACCTGCCCCGAGGTGACGTCCGGAGAGCCCCTATGGCCGAAAAGTTCCGATGATGGGCATTCCGGCTAGGCTCGGGGCATGAGCTGGCTCCGGGCGCGGAAGGAGACCACCCGCTCGGGGTTGAAGATCGAGCGGCGGCGCCTCGAACCGCTCATCGCGATCCGCGGTACGGCCGGGCTCGCCCTGGTCATCGGGGTCGGACTCGCCTTCTTCGGGCCGGTGGTCGCCGCCGGCTCCGCGTTCGACGCGTTCCAGGAGTTCCCCCAGGGCCTGGACGGCTCCACGGCCGGCTCGGCCGGAGCCGGCCGTGCCGGACGGAACTGAGGACGGACCGTCCGGAACTGCCCCGTACGCAGTGCTGCTTCAGGGGCTCGGCCCAGTCCCGATGACGGGCACTCAGGGAGTGGGCAGGCCCGGCAGCCCCGTCGGCAGCGCACCCGGATCGGTCTTGGCCAGGGTGTCCTTGCCGCCGGCGTCCCACGACACGGTGATCGTCTTGCCGTTGTTGGACTCGATCGATCCCATGGTGCGGTCGGTATTGCCGTCGGTGCACTTCAGCTCCAGCATCACCTTGCCCATGTCCTTCACCTCGCCCGAGCAGACATGGGCGTCGGCGACGAGCGCCGCCTTCCCGGATGCGACGGACAGGGCGACGGCCTTGCCGTCGGTCAGCCCGGCCCAGGTGCCCTCCAGTGCCGAGGCGTCGGCCGCGGAACCGCTGTCGCCACTGTCCCCGGAGTCGCTGCCGCCACCGGCCGCCGACGCCTGCCCGTCGGAGGCGTCCTTGCCCGAATCGCTCTTCCCGCTGTCACTGCCGCAACCGGTCAGAGTGACTGCGGCGACCAGACCCGCGACGAGGACGGCGCCGGTGCGTACGAGATTCTGCACGTGAAATTCCCCCTTGTTGACGAAAGACCGCGCAAAACTACCAGGGAGCACGGAGCGGATCACGGGGTAGCCCATGGGGCGACTTCCGGGCAACTGCCCGGCGTGGGAGCCAAATAGACGGTCCGTTCGTCTGTCTCCTGCGAGGGCGGGCACACGGGGAAGGTAAAGCTGTAATCAAAGGAACACCCCGCGTGCACGTGCATCTGCTCATGCATAGGCATATGAACACAGCTATGATCCGAGACAGTTGACACTTGCACCTTGCAACTCGGGGAGCGTCCTGTGCACCACGTGTACAACGGCATGGCGGCCACAGAGCTTCGCGGAGTCGTCTGGCAGAAGAGCAGGCACAGCAACTCCCAAGGATCTTGCGTGGAGTTCGCAAAACTGCCCGACGGGGATGTGGCGATGCGGAATTCACGCCATCCCGACGGGCCTGCCCTGGTCTATACGCCGGCCGAGATAGAGGCGTTGCTGCTCGGCGTGAAGGACGGGGAGTTCGACCACCTGATAGCGGAAAACTGACCGTCGCACCCGCGCGACCGGTCCTGCGCCCCGCATACGAGCCCGGGGCTCGTATGCGTCACGCGTCGCCGGACAGCCGGAACAGCGCCCAGACCACCTTGCCGCGCAGCGCCGGTGCCTCGGCCGACGGGTTCTCCGCGCCCGGCACGGGGGACGGATGCCAGCCCCAGCTGTCGCTGAACGACTCCACCAGGAACAGTCCCCGGCCCGACTCCGCGGAGTCCGCGGCCTCGGCGGCGACAGGGCTCTCCTGACTGGGGTCGCGCACCGCGCACACCAGTCGCGAGGTCCAGCGCATCAAGTGCAGTCGTACGGGAGGGTCCTGGGGGTCTCTCGGGGCGTCCGCAGGCAGTGCGTGCCGCAGGGCGTTGGTGACGAGTTCGGAGACGACGAGCGCGACATCGTCGAAGCGGTCGCTCAGCTCCCACCGGTTCAGCGTCGCTCTGGTGAACTGCCTGGCCCCGCCCACGGCTTCGTACCGGGCCGGAAGGGTGCAGGTGGCCGATCCGGAGACGGCTGAGGGATCGATGGGGGGAAGCCCCTGCCGTAACGGCTCGAGCATCGTCGATCCATTCGTCCCCATGCGAGGCACTCCCGGGATTCGCGGCTGTAGCGGTACTGCGGTGGTACAGCGGCACAACACGAACGAGCACGCAGGTGCGCGGGGTCCATGGTTCCGAATGCGCTGGGCAGATGCAAGGGCAGATGCACGTGCACGCGCCGGACCTGTCCGATCCCGTGCCGGTTCTTGCTCATTTCTTCCTACGGGAAGTTTCATAGCTTTCTGGAAGTCTTCTCATTTCCGTAATCGAATGAGTACGGGCTGAAGCGTTTTGATGGCAGAATCCGGCTCTTGGGGTTCAGGGGGAGCCCCGATGCCCAGGAAGCGATGGGGAGGGTTGGACCGGTGGCGGCAGGCGAGTCGAGTGGATCTGTGGTGCGGCGCATCCTGCTGGGCTCACAGCTCAGGCGGCTGCGCGACTCGCGCGGCATCACCCGCGAGGCGGCCGGCTACTCCATCCGGGCTTCCGAATCGAAGATCAGCCGCATGGAGTTGGGACGGGTGAGCTTCAAGGCCAGGGACGTCGAGGACCTGCTCACGCTCTACGGCGTCATGGACGAGGCGGAGCGCGACTCCCTGCTCGGCCTGGCCCGCGAAGCCAATGTGGCGGGGTGGTGGCACAGTTACGGAGATGTGCTGCCCGGCTGGTTCCAGACCTACATCGGTCTGGAGGGGGCGGCCTCGCTCATCCGCATCTACGAAGTCCAGTTCGTCCACGGCCTGTTGCAGACCGAGGCCTACGCCCATGCCGTCGTCTCCCGCGGCATGCGCGGCGCCCCCGCCGCCGAGATCGACCGCCGGGTCGCGCTCCGGCTGGAGCGGCAGAAGGCCCTCGTCTCCGAACGGGCGCCGCGCTTCCATGCCGTGCTGGACGAGGCCGCGCTGCGTCGCCCGTACGGCGAACGCGGAGTGATGCGGGCGCAATTGCGGCATCTGATCGAAATGTCGGAGCAGCCGAACATCACGCTTCAGGTGATGCCCTTCAGTTTTGGCGGGCATGCGGGCGAGAGCGGTTCCTTTACGATGCTGAGTTTTCCGGAATCCGATCTGTCGGACATTGTCTATTTGGAGCAGCTGACAAGTGCGCTCTATCTGGACAAGCGCGAGGAAGTCGCTCAGTACGAAAAGGCCATGGCGCGGCTCCATCAGGACAGTCCGGGGCCCGAAGAGAGCCGTGATCTGCTTCGCGGCCTGCTCCAACTGACCTGAGACATCAGTACGATGACGTCTCAACAGGAGTCTGCACCTGCAGTAAGGGATCGCATGTCCTTCTTCAATGAGCTGGCCAACCAGTACATCGACGGTGAGTGGCGGACCGGTACCGGCTCCTGGGACATCATCGATTTCAATCCGTACAACGGCGAAAAGCTCGCCGCGATCACCGTCGCCACCGCACAGGAGGTCGACGAGGCCTATCGCGCCGCCGAGCGCGCCCAGCGGATCTGGGCCGACACCAATCCGTACGAACGCCGCCTCGTCCTCGAACGCGCCCTGCGCATCACCGATGAACTCACCGAGGACATCATCGGCGCGATCATCGACGAGCTGGGCGGCACCCGGCTCAAGGCGGAGTACGAGATCCGCTGCGCCAAGGACTTCCTGCGCGAGGCGATCCAGCAGGCGCTGCGCCCCGAGGGCCGGATCCTGCCGTCCCCGGTGGACGGCAAGGAGAACCGCGTCTACCGGCTGCCCGTCGGCGTCATAGGCGTGATAAGTCCGTTCAACTTCCCCTTCCTGGTGACGATGAAGTCGGTCGCCCCGGCTCTGGCGCTGGGCAACGCGGTCGTCATCAAGCCCAACCAGAACGCCCCCGTGGTCGGCGGCGGACTGATCGCCAAGATCTTCGAGGAGGCCGGGCTGCCCGCCGGACTGCTCAACGTCCTGGTCACCGACATCGCCGAGATCGGCGACGCGCTCATAGCGCACCCCGTACCCAAGGTGATCTCCTTCGCCGGCTCGGACCGGGTCGGCCGCCATGTCGGCGCGACCGCCGGCGGGCTCTTCAAGCGGACCGTCCTCGAACTCAGCGGCAACAGCGCCCTGGTGGTGCTGGAGGACGCCGACATCGACTACGCGGTCGACGCGGCGGTCTTCAGCCGCTTCGTCTACCAGGGGCAGGTCTGTATGGCCGCCAACCGCATCCTGGTGGACCGCTCCGTCGCGCCGGAGTTCACCGAGAAGTTCATCGCCAAGGTGGCCGCGCTCAGGACCGGCGACCCGCGGGATCCGGCCACCCAGATCGGCCCCGTCATCAACACCTTCCAGGCCGACGCGCTGACCGCCCTGGTCGACCAGGCGATCGCGGATGGCGCCACGGCGCTCGTGCGAGGCCGCACCCATGGCAATCTCGTCGAGCCCACCGTCCTCGCTGGGCTGCCGGACGACTCCCCGCTGCTGGCCCAGGAGATCTTCGGCCCGGTGGCGCTGCTGGTGACGTTCGACGGCGAGGAGGACGCCGTACGGATCGCCAACGACTCCCCGTACGGGCTGAGCGGCGCCGTGCACACGGCCAACGCGGAACGCGGGGTGCGGTTCGCGAAACGCATCGTCACCGGGATGTTCCACGTGAACGACTCCACCATCCAGGACGACCCGCTGGTGTCCTTCGGCGGCGAGAAGTTCTCCGGATCCGGGCGGCTGAACGGCGATGCCACCGTGGAGGCGTTCACCACCCAGAAGTGGATCTCGATCCAGCACGGCCGGACCGAATTCTCGCTCTGATGCCCACCTGTTGAGGACGGAAGCTGTCCGCAAGGGTCCGTAGCTTGGTCGGTGTCAGGAAGACACCGGGCGTAAGCCCGAACGGTTCCGAAGGGCGGACACCATGGTCACTCACGTTCCCGCAGAGGCCCACGGCGACGAGCGCGGCGCGCTCCTCTCCTTCGTCGAGGCGCAGCGCGGCGCGATCCGGCGCTCGCTGATCGGGCTGACCGAGGAGCAGGCGGCGAGCCGGCCCAGCGCCAGCGAACTCTCCCTCTCCGGGCTGCTCAAGCATGTCGCCGAGACCGAGTTGAACTGGTTGCGTCTCGCTCAGCAGCGCTCCAATGAGAAGGCCCGCACCGAGGAGACGTGGGCGGACAGCTTCCGGCTGGTCGGGGACGAGACCGTCCCGCAGATGCTGGAGTTCTGGGCGAAGGCCGCGGCGGAGACCGAGGAGTTCATCCACTCGGTGGAGAGCATGAACGACACATTCCCGCTGCCCGAGGCGCCCTGGTTCCCGAAGGACGAGAAGTGCTCGATGCGCTGGCTGCTGGTCCATCTCGTCGAGGAGATCGCCCGGCACGCCGGGCATGCCGACATCATCCGGGAGTCCCTGGACGGCCGTACCGCGTTCGAACTGGTCGCGCAGGAGGCGGGCTACCCTAGTCAAAGTTGAATAGGAAGGGTGAGTGGATGTCCGCGATCCGGCTGCTGGTCCTCGGTGCCGTGCGGCAGCACGGCCGGGCGCACGGCTATCAGGTCCGCAACGACCTGGAGTACTGGGGCGCCCACGAGTGGTCCAACGCCAAGCCGGGCTCGATCTACCACGCCCTGAAGCAGATGGCGAAGCAAGGGCTGCTGGTCGCCCATGAGACCGCTCCGAGCATTGCGGGCGGCCCGCCCCGCACCGAGTACGAGATCACCGAGCGGGGCACGGAGGAGTACCTCGCGCTGCTGCGTGCGGCGCTGACCGCGTACGACCAGAAGATGGACGTGCTGTCGGCAGGCATCGGCTTCATCGTCGACCTGGAGCGCTCCGAGGCGGTCGCGCTGCTGAAGGAGCGGGTGGCGGGGCTGGCGGCCTGGCGGGCCTCGGTCACCGAGTACTACACACCGGAGGACGGGCCCGAGTCGCTGGGCCACATCGGGGAGATCATGAACATGTGGGTCCACTCGGCGGACGCCGGGGCCGAGTGGACGCGGGGGTTGATCGCGCGGATCGAGGGCGGCGCGTACACCTTCGCGGGGGAGGGTGATCCGTTCGTCGGCGTACTTGCCGAGGGCGACGAGAACCCGTACGCGACCGGTGTCCAGGATCCCGGGGACAACGGCTAATCAAGTTTGACGAATGAGAGAGCTGCAGTTATCTTCTCCGTCTAGTCAAGTTTGACTAGGTGCGTGACGACGGCGAGAGGGTGTGGCGATTTGACCGACGCGATCGTTCTCGAAGATGTGCACAAGAGGTACGGCGGCAAGCGCGTCCTGGACGGCCTCGATCTCAGGGTCGGCCGGGGCACGGTGCATGCCGTGCTCGGCCCCAACGGCGCCGGCAAGACCACGGCCGTACGCATCCTGTCGACGCTGCTGCGGCACGACGAGGGCCGGGCCGAGGTGGCGGGGTTCGACGTACGGAGCCGGGCCGGCGAGGTCCGGCGACGGATCGGGCTGCTCGGGCAGAACGCGGCGGTCGACGAGGAGCTCGGCGGCCGGCAGAACCTGGAGATGTTCGGCCGGCTGTACCACCTGGGCGCACGCCGTGCGGGCGTACGGGCCGACGAGCTGCTGGCCCGCTTCGGGCTCGCGGACACCGGCCGCAAGGCGGTCAGGGAGTACAGCGGCGGTATGCGACGGCGGCTCGATCTGGCCGCCTCACTGATCACCGACCCCGAGGTGCTCTTCCTGGACGAGCCGACGACCGGACTCGACCCGCGCGGGCGGGCCGAGGTGTGGGCGGCGGTGCGTTCACTGGTCGGCGGCGGCACGACCGTACTGCTGGCCACGCAGTATCTGGAGGAGGCCGATCAGCTTGCGGACCGGATCTCGGTGATCGACGCCGGGCGGGTGGCCGCGGCGGGCACGGCCGATGAGCTGAAGGCGCTGGTGGGCGGGGACCGGATCGATGTCGTCGTCCGCGACGCAACACAACTGGGCGCCGCGGCGGGGCTGCTGACGGGCGGAGTGGTCGTGGATGCGGACCGGCGGCTGATCGGGGCGCCCGCGGGGGACCGGATGGCGACGCTGACCCGGACCGTACGGGCCCTGGAGGAGGCGGGCATCGAGGCCGAGGACATCGCGGTGCGCCGCCCGACCCTGGACGAGGTGTTCCTGTCCCTCACCGACAGGAAGGCGGACGACGCGGAGGTGGTGGCATGAGAGCGGTCGGTACCGGAACGGCTGGTACGAGCGCGGTGGGCGCGACCACGATCGGCTGGGCCGTGGCCGATTCATGGACGATGACCCGGCGCGAACTCGCGCACTGGGCCCGGCAGCCGGTGCAGATCGTCGTCGGCCTGGTCTTCCCCGTGATGTTGCTGCTGATGTTCAACTACCTGGTCGGCGGCGGGCAGGGCATCGACGGCGACAACACCGAGTTCCTGGTGCCCGGCATGCTCGCGCTGACCATGGCGTTCGGTCTGGAGTCGACCATGCTCGCGGTCACCCAGGATCTCACCAAGGGAGTCATCGACCGGTTCCGTTCCATGCCGATGGTGTCCGGTTCGGTGCTGGTCGGCCGGAGCATGGCGGACATGCTCCAGTCGGTGGCCGGGCTCGCCGTGATGATCGGGGTCGGGTACGCGGTCGGCTGGCGCCGGCACGACGGGGTGGCCGCGGCGCTGGGGGCGGTCGGGCTGCTTCTGCTGCTGCGGTTCGCGATGCTGTGGATCGGCATCCAGCTGGCGATGGTGGCCGGGAAGCCGGAGATGGTGCAGGCGGTGCAGATCCTGGTCTGGCCGGTCGGCTTTCTCTCCAACGTCTTTGCCACACCGGAGTCGATGCCGGGCTGGCTGGGCGCGGTCGTCGAATGGAACCCGATGTCGGCGACGGCCACGGCGGTGCGTGACCTGTTCGGCAACCCGGGCGGGGCCGGGGGATCCTGGGCGGCGGAGCATGCCGGACTGCTCGCGGTGGTCTGGCCGGTGGCCCTGATCGCGGTCTTCTTTCCGCTTGCGGTGCGGCGGTTCGCCCGGCTGAGCCACTGACCCGAATCCGATCCCGACCCGGCCGCCCCCGGCGCCGGCTTGCTCCTCGGTCAGTGGTGGAAGGCCGTCGCGACCTCCCGGTCATGACTCAACGGGTGCCGCTGACTGCGCAGTTCGGGCAGCAGCAGGCGGAGGTCCTCCAGGAGCAGTTCTGCGAGGTCCGAGGAGAAGCCGTTGCGGCACACCACCCGGAGCACCGACAGATCCTGCCGGTTGGCGGGGAAGGTGTACGCGGGCACCAGCCAGCCGTGCTCGCGCAGGCGGCGCGACACGTCGAAGACGTCGTACGCCTGCACTTCGGAGGCGGTCGTCAGGGCGAAGACGGGCAACTCATCACCCCTGGTGAGGAGTTGGAAGTCGCCCAGCTTCTCGATCTGAGTGGCGAGCCCGGTCGCCACATCGCGGGAGGCCTGCTGAACGGCGCGGTAGCCGTCCCGGCCCAGCCGCAGGAAGCAGTAGTACTGCGCCACCACCTGCGCACCTGGCCTGGAGAAGTTCAGCGCGAAGGTCGGCATGTCGCCGCCCAGGTAGTTGACCCGGAAGACGAGCTCCTCGGGGAGATTCGCGGGTGAGCGCCACAGCACCCAGCCGACGCCCGGGTAGACCAGCCCGTATTTGTGCCCGGAGGTGTTGATGGACGACACCCGGGGAAGGCGGAAGTCCCACACCAGGTCCTCGTCCAGGAACGGTGCCACCATCGCACCGGACGCGCCGTCGACATGGACGGGGATGTCGAGGCCGGTGCGCTCCTGCAGGGCGTCCAGGGCCGCGCAGAGGTCGGCGACGGGCTCGTACGAACCGTCGAAGGTGGAGCCGAGGATCCCGACCACGCCGATGGTGTTCTCGTCGCAGAGCTCGGCGGCGGCCTGCGGGTCGAGATGGAAGCGGCCGCCCTCCATCGGGACCTGCCGGGCCTCGACCTCCCAGAAATTGCAGAACTTGTCCCAGCAGACCTGCACATTGATGCCCATGACGAGGTTGGGCTTGGCGCTCGCCGGGTAGCGGTCGGCGTTCCTGGCCGACCAGCGGCGTTTGAGCGCCAGGCCGGCGAGCATGCAGGCCTCGCTGGAGCCGGTGGTCGAACAGCCCACCGTCTTCGAGGGGTCGGGCGCGTTCCACAGGTCGGCGAGCATCGCCACACAGCGGCGTTCCAGCTCGGCGGTGCGCGGGTACTCGTCCTTGTCGATCATGTTCTTGTCCAGGCACTCGCCCATCAGCACGCCGGCCTCGGGCTCCATCCAGGTGGTGACGAAGGTGGCGAGATTGAGCCGGGAGTTTCCGTCGAGCATCAGCTCGTCATGGACCAGGCCGTACGCGGTCGACGGCGGCAGCGGTCCGTCGGGCAGCCGGTGCCGCGGCGGCGCGCACGTCATCCCGACCGTCGGATCGGCCTCCCCGAAGAACGGGTTGAAGGCACGCCTGCGCCGCTCTTCGGACGGTTCCTTCTCGTGATTCGAACCTTTGTGGAGAGGCATCGGCGGACAGTCCTTCTCAGCTCGTGGCGGCGATGACGGTGGCGGTGGCCTGCTCGGGTCAGCTCCCGGCCGCGAGGCCGGACTTGATGGCGCGGGTGAACTTCACGACCCGCTCGGCCTGCACCCGGGCCGCGGTCAGGGTCTGCTCACCGACCGGGATGTCGCCCTGCCCGGCGATGTGCGAGGTGCCGTAGGGATTGCCGTCGACGAACTTCGTCGGGTCCGTGTAACCGGGGGCGACGAGGATGCCGCCGAAGTGATGGATCGAGTTGTAGAGCGCCAGCAGCGTGGACTCCTGACCGCCGTGCGGGGTGCTGGTGGAGGTGAAGCCGCTGTAGACCTTGTCCGCGAGATGACCCGCCTGCCAGAGGGCGCCCAGCCGGTCCAGGAACTCCTTGAGCTGGGCCGCGACATTGCCGAACCGGGTCGGCGACCCGAAGATCACGGCATCCGCCCAGATCACGTCGTCCTTCGAGGCCTCGGCGATGCCGGCGGTCGCCTTCGCGTTGGCGGCCCAGGCCGGGTTGGAGTCGATGGCCGCCTGCGGTGCGAGCTCAACCGTCTTGCGCAGCCGTACCTCCGCGCCGGCCTTCTCGGCGTTCTCCGCGATGGCCTTGGCGATGGTCGCGACGGTGCCGGTGGCGGAGTAGTAGATGACGGCGACGTTGACAGGCGTGGGCATACGGGAACCTCCGACGGGCAGACCGGGACGTGGCCATACGGATGTGACGATACGGACAACTGCCGCAACAGGCGCGTCGGACAGGCGCGGTGCGGGTCCGGTTCACCTCAGTGGTGTGCCGTCCTCATGGAGCTGCATCTGGGGCCGTCCGGTCACCAGCAGCCAGCCCGGCAGCGAGGCGACGCACAGCAGCGGCAGTACGGCCGCGTCGCTGACCAGCACCGCCGCCGTAAACAGGCTCAACCAGCCCTGCCGGGTGATGGCGAGCAGAACCCCCAGCACCGCGCACGGCACCGCGTCGACCGCGGCATGGGCGCACAACCCGATCGCTACGCCGACGAACACGGCAGGGAAGATCCGGCCGCCCCGGAAGCCGCAGGTCGCGGCGGTCACCAGCGCGGCCGTCTTCACCACCGCCATGGCGGCGAACTGGCCGGCCGACCAGCCGTTCGGATCGGCGCCGAGCTCTTTCACCTCGTCCAGTCCCTTGAAGAGCGTGAGATGCCCGCCGAGCGCGCCGAGCAGACCGAGCACCAGGCCGCCGCAGGTCAGCATCAGGACCGGATGACGCAGTGTGCGAAAGGCGCGGTGTACGTACGGGAACGCGTACACCGCCGCCAGTCCGAGCAGCGCCGCGGCCGACGTGATCACGGCCGAGTGGAGCAGATCGCCCCAGTGCGGGCCGGGGTAAGGCGGCAGTGACAGGCCGAAGCTGGGGCGGGCCAGCAGCGACATGGTGAGTGCCCCCGCGGCGGCCGCCGCGAGCGGGCCGAAGAGCCGGTCCCAGAGCGCGCCCGGCGTGCCCCCGTCGGCCGCGAGCGACTCGGAGAGGATCAGGGCCGCGGCGATCGGGGTGCCGAACAGTGCGCCGATGCTGCCGGCCGAGGCGAGCGCGATCCACAGGGCGGCCGGAGCCCGTGGGGCGACCCGGCGGCCCAGCCAGAAGGTGAGCGCGATATTGGCGGCGGTGATCGGGTTCTCGGGCCCGAGGCTGACCCCGCCGGCCAGCGCCAGGACCGTCACGACCAGCAGCCCGGGGATGACGTCCGGCGGCAGGGGCGGATCGACCAGCCCGGTGGTGGCCGGGTCGGGTCCCGCGTGACCGTGCACCGTGCGGATGACCAGGCCGGTCGCGAGGCCGGTGGCAGTGAGCATCACGATCATCCACAGCGAGGAGTACCCGCCGATGGAGAGCGCCTCGGGAAGCGTCTCCCAGAGCACGTCCCGGAGCTGCTCCGCGAGGAGACTGATGCCGAGCAGGACGAGCGCCGAGGCCACACCCACGACCAGGGCGGGCACGATGAGAAGCAGCAGCCGACGTGCGGAGGCGGACTCGGCGAGCGTGGGGGAGTCGGAGACCATCGGCTCACCCTAGCGACGCAAAAGCCGCATAATTCGCTGATCGGATCCAAGCGTGAGGGCAATTCGGGCTTGCACCTCACGTCACGTCAGGGCTCAGGCTCGGACACGTACCGACGTACAGAGCGAAGAGAAGAAGGGGGCGGGGAACCCGTGGATCACTCCGTGGGACAGGTCGCCGGTTTCGCCGGAGTCACGGTGCGCACACTGCACCACTACGACGGCATCGGACTGCTCTCGCCCAGCGGGCGCAGCCACGCGGGCCACCGGCGCTACGACGACGGCGACCTCGACCGGCTGCAGCAGATCCTGTTCTACCGGGAGCTCGGCTTCCCGCTCGAAGAGATCGCGGTGCTGCTCGACGACCCGGACGCGGATCCGCAGGACCACCTGCGCCGCCAGCACGCTCTGCTGTCCGGCCGGATCGCCGAGCTCCAGAAGATGGCCGCCGCCGTCGAGACAGCCATGGAGGCACGGAAGATGGGCATCAATCTCACGCCCGAGGAGAAGTTCGAGGTCTTCGGGGCCAAGGACCCGGAGGAGCACGCGGAGGAGGCCGAGCGCCGCTGGGGCGGAACGGCCACGTACGCGGAGTCGCAGCGCCGGGTGGCCCGCTACACCAAGGACGACTGGAAGCGGATGCAGGCCGAGGTCGCCGCATGGGGCGAGGCCTACATCGCCGTGATGGAGGCGGGCGAGCCGGCCGGCTCGGAGGCCGCGATGGAGCTGGCCGAGGCGCACCGGCTCCACATCTCCACATGGTTCTACGAATGCACCTACGGCATCCACCGCGGGCTCGGCGAGATGTACGTGTGCGACCCGCAGTTCCGCGCATACTACGAATCGATCCGGCCCGGCCTGGCCGAGCACCTCCGGGACGCGATCGACGCCAACGCGGAGCGCCGGGCGTAACTCCCCGTACGGGGGCCGAAGGCGCCTCGGCCCCCGTCGGGCGGTCAGGTCTTGCTGATCACGGCCGCTGTGCCGTACGCACAGACCTCCGTGCCCACATCGGCCGCCTCCGTCACGTCGAAGCGCATCATCAGCACCGCATTGGCGCCGCGGGCCATGGCCTGCTCGACGAGCCGCTCCATGGCCTGGTTACGGGTGGCGACGAGGGTCTTGGTCAGCCCCTTCAGCTCGCCGCCGATCATCGACTTCAGCCCGGCGCCGATCTGGCTGCCGAGGTGACGCGAGCGCACCGTCAGGCCGAACACCTCACCGATCACCTGGGTCACCTGGTAGCCGGGGACGTCATTGGTGGTGACGACCAGAACCTCGGACCGCGCGGTCTGGCCGCCGCCGTAATCTTCAATGCCCATCGTGTGGCACCTCCTGGGGACAGCTTTGTCCCGGTTCACCCCCTGTGCATCCTCGCAGCATCCTCACGTGGGCCACTGGAACCCGGAGGCGCCCTGTGGCGTTGATAGCTTTGGGCGGCCACGCAGCCACCATCGACCGATCCTGGAGTCCGGACCCTTGAATACGCTTGCGCTCGGACCGAGCTGGCTGGACCCGGACCATCTCATCGGGCAGTTCGGGCTGCTCGGTGTACTGGTCATCGTCTTCGCCGAGTCCGGGCTGCTGATCGGTTTCTTCCTGCCCGGTGACTCCCTGCTGTTCACCACGGGCCTTCTGGTGACGACGGACAAGCTGCACACCCCGCTGTGGCTCGTCTGTCTCCTGGTGGCGCTGGCGGCGATCATCGGCGACCAGGTGGGCTATCTCTTCGGCCGCAAGGTCGGCCCGTCGCTCTTCAAGCGGCCGGACTCCCGCCTCTTCAAGCAGGAGAACGTCGAGAAGGCCCACGAATTCTTCGAGAAGTACGGTCCGAAGTCGCTGATCCTGGCCCGCTTCGTGCCCGTCGTGCGTACGTTCACGCCGATCATCGCCGGTGTGAGCCGGATGAACTACCGCTCGTTCATCACGTTCAACATCATCGGCGGCGTGCTCTGGGGTGTCGGCGTCACACTGCTCGGTGCCGGGCTCGGCCAGATCGAGTTCGTCCGCAAGAACATCGAGGCGATGCTCATCCTGATCGTGCTGATCTCGGTGGTGCCGATCGCGATCGAGTTCCTGCGCGCCCGCAGCAGGGCGAAGAAGGAAGCGGCCGCCCAGGGCGCGGGCTCCGGCCCGATCGCCGGAGGCGGCAGCCCGGCCCCGGGCCAGCGCGGCCGCCACGCCAAGCGCTGACCCGCCTCCGTACCGGCAGAGGGCGTCAGAAGCCGCGCGTCCGCTTGGCCGCGCGGCGGTTCGCCCCGCCGACCGCTCCCGGCACCCGCATGAACAGCCGGGAGATCTCGCTCCCCAGATTCACCCCGATCGCGATGGCCAGCGCCGTCGCCACCGCGGTCGACAGCGAGGCGAGCCCCCGGTCCAGCTCGTTCTGCGCGACACCCAGCAGACCGAAGTACGTGGCCGAACCAGGCAGCAGCGGACCGATCGCCGCCGTGATGAACGGCAACGACGAGGTGTACCGGTACCGCGAGAACAGCTGCCCGAAGAGCCCCACCAGCCCCGCCGCCACCGCCGTCGCCGCCACCGGCGAGATACCGGCGGTCCGGGCCATCGCCCCGTAGATCACCCAGGCCACACCGCCGTTGAGGGTCACCGCGAGCACCGTGGACCGTTCCTGCTGAAGCAGGATCGCGAAGGCGAAACAGAGCGCCATCGACGCCAGGATCTGCACCACCGGACGGTCGTGGGCCACGAACCGTGCCTCCGGATTGAGCTGGGCGCCCAGCTGCACCCCCAGATACAGGACCAGCAGCACACCGGTGACGATGGCGATGAAGAAGTACATGACTTCGAGGAGCCGGGCCGCCGCGGTGATGTAGTAGCCGGTCAGGCCGTCCTGGACGCCCGCCACCAGAGCCCGCCCGGGCAGCAGGGCGAACAGCCCACCGGTGATGACGGCGGACGGCCGGATGTCCGTCGAGTGGGTCAGGGTCAGTGCGACCCCTATCGCGGCCGGAGGCATCGCCGCCACCACGAACTGGTAGAACTCCGGCATTCCGCGCCCCGCGAAGAGCCAGGCGAGCCGGTCGCCGAGCATCGCGCCGGCCGCCGCCACCACGAAGACCAGCGCGTTGCCGCCGACCAGCACCGACGCCGCACCGGCCAGCCCACCGCCGGCCAGCGTCAGCACCCAGCCGGGGTACGGATGCCGGTTGCGCCGGATCTCGGCGAGCCGCCGGTACGCCTCCTCCAGGGAGACCTCGACGTCCTCGGTGGTGATGTCGTCGACGAGCCGGAAGACCGCTGCCAGTCGGGTGTAGTCGGTGCCGCGGCGGCGTACGGTGCGGCTCGCCGTCACCGGATCGTCGACCAGCGACGGCTGGTGCGAGATCGAGAGCAGGGTGAAAGTCACCGTCGGCTCGCAGCGGTCGAGACCGTAACTGCGGGTCACCGCGAACATCGCGGCCTCGACGTCCTCCGCACCCTCGCCGCCCGCGAGCAGCAACTCCCCGATACGCAAGGTCAGGTCGAGCACGCGCGGCACCGCGGGCCCCGCTTCGTCCGGCTTCTGCACCGGCTCCGGCGCCGGCCGCTCGGCGACGGGCATCCGCAGCATCGTGCGCATCCGGTCCTGCCACGGGGCCTCCTTGGTCAGCTGGACCATCGGAATGCCGTGTGCCGGGGTGAAAGCGGGCGGCGACTGTTTGGCGCCGTGGGTGCGCGGCGGGGCGAACGCGGAACCGATCGTGTCCGAGCCGCTGCCCGAACCCGATCCGGATCCGGAAGCGGAACCTGCGCCAGGGGGCTCGGGCGTCAGACCGGCCGGAATGGCGAACTCCGAGGTGGGATGGTCGTCCTCCGACGGAGTCGCGGTCTTCCCCACCCCCTCCGGCGGGACGAAGGCGCTGCGCGCCTCGTCGGACTGGGGCTTCTGGTCCTCAGGACCGCCCTGTTCCGCCACCACTCGACCTCGCTCCTTCTTGGCTGCGCGTCTTCGGTTGCGCTTGTGCCCAGTATGGGCACGGACATGGGCGCACACGCGAAACGGGCGGCACACCGGTGAAGGGTGTGCCGCCCGTTCCTTGCGCGGAACCGCAAACGGACCTCGCGCCGGACCGTACGGACCGTGCGCAGGACCGCATACGGAATCGACGTCAAGCCTGTCCGACGGCTGCGGGGACCGCAGGCGTCAGTGCGCGCCGCCCTGCGCCTCAAGGCGCTTGTAGGAGGCCTCGATCTCGGCCTCCGCCTCGGCGCGGCCGACCCAGTCGGCGCCCTCGACGGACTTGCCGGGCTCCAGGTCCTTGTAGACCTCGAAGAAGTGCTGGATCTCCAGGCGGTCGAACTCCGACACGTGGTGGATGTCGCGCAGGTGCTCCACCCGGGGGTCGGAGGCCGGGACGCACAGCAGCTTGTCGTCGCCGCCGGCCTCGTCCGTCATGCGGAACATGCCGATGGCGCGGCACTTGATGAGGCAGCCGGGGAAGGTCGGCTCGTCCAGGATGACCAGCGCGTCCAGCGGGTCGCCGTCCTCGCCGAGGGTGTTCTCGACGAAACCGTAGTCCGCCGGGTAGCTGGTCGAGGTGAAGAGTCGACGGTCCAGGCGGATCCGACCGGTCTCGTGGTCCACCTCGTACTTGTTCCGCGAACCCTTCGGGATCTCGATGGTGACGTCGAACTCCACGGGTGGCTCCTCCATGATCAACACATACGACTGGTGATTAAGTGTCCCCCACGGAGATGTGTGCTCGCGAAAGGGGCTGGTCAACGGTGGCCGAGCCGGTGAAAAGACCGTCGATCAATCCGTTGAAAGCGTTCCGCGGGCCGACCGGAGCGGCCCGCCTGAACAAGTTGCACGGACTGAGCAACTGGCAGTTCACGGCAGCCTCCGCCGTCCTCGGCCTGGCGCTCGCAGCCGGCGCCGTCCTCGCCGCCGGTCCCTGGGACTCGGGTCAGCGTAAGGCCGAGCAGGAGTGGGCGGTCGCCAGGAGCCGTACAGGTGGTGTACATCACGAGGCCGCCGCACCGTCCGGACCGGCCCCGGCCCCCAGTGCCCCGGCGGTCCTCGCGGGTCTGAGCACCGGGGTCGACAAGTCCGCCCCGGACGCCCCGGACGCCCCGGACGGAGCAACGGCCGACCTCCGGGACACCCTCACCCCGTTGCTGAACGCCTCCGCGCTCGGCACGGTCCGTACCGCCGTCGTCATCGACACCGCCACCGGCAAGCGGCTGTACGGGCAGGGCGCCGACACAGCCATGACGCCCGCCTCCACCATCAAGATCGCCACCGCCGTCGCCGCGCTCTCCGCCCTCGGCCCCGGACACCGCATCGCGACGACGGTCCAGGCGGCCCCGGACTCCCGCGGCCTCACCCTCGTCGGCGGTGGCGACCCCACCCTCGACAAGGCGGCGCTGCGCGAGCTGGCCGCGGACACCGTGCACGCGCTGCGCGACCGCGGCATCGACACCGTCCGGCTCGCGTACGACACGTCCCGGTACTCCGGACCCGCACTGCACCCGATCGGCCCCAACGAGAACATCGCCCCGGTCAGCGCCCTGATGGTGGACGAGGGGCGGCTCGACGGTACGGACCGCGGACCCGCCCCGCGCAGTGGCGACCCGGCCGGTGACGCCGCCCGCGCCTTCGCCGGTCTGCTGAACGACGCGGGCATCGACACCGGGCCCGGCCCGGTGTCCGGCCGCCCGGCCGCCAAGTCGCGGCCCGTCGCCAAGCACCTCTCCGCCCCGCTGTCCGCCCTTGTCGAACGAGCCCTGACCAACAGCGACAACGACATCGCTGAGGCGCTGGCCCGGCAGGCCGCCCTGGCCACGGGCGAACCTGCCGACTTCGCCGCCGGCCGACGGGCCGTCACCGCGCAGCTGAAGAAGCTGCATCTGCCGCTGAACGGCGCAACGTTCGCCGACGGCAGCGGACTGAACCGGCAGGACAAGGTCACCGCCGGGCTGCTGGCCGGGCTGCTGGCCCGCGCCGCCGACCCGGACCATCCCGAACTGCGCCCCGTCCTCACCGGTCTCCCGGTGGCCGGCTTCAGCGGCACCCTCAGCAAGCGGTACACCGAGACATCGCGCGGCACCGGCCTGATCCGCGCCAAGACCGGCACCCTCACCGGGGTGAACACCCTCGCCGGGACCGTCGTCGACGGGCAGGGGCGACTGCTCGCCTTCGCCTTCCTGGCATCCGGTACGACCTCGCCGTCCGAGGCCCAGTCCGCGCTCGACGCCCTTGCCGCGAGCCTCGCCGCCCGCACCCGGTGAGCCGGTCAAGAGCTCACCGCGGAGCGACCCGAGCACGTACGGTTGACGCATGACGAGCATCGGTGGTGCCGAGATGGTCGACTGGAATCTGGCGGTTGCGACCGCGACCCGGCTTGTACGGCCGGGCCCCGACATCAGCCGCGAGGAGGCCCGCGAAGTCGTCGCGGAGCTCCGCCGGCATGCCAAGTCCGCGGAGGAGCACGTCCGCTCCTTCACGCGGATGATCCCCGAGGGGACCGAACCGGAGGACACCCCGGTCCTGGTCGTCGACCGGGCCGGCTGGATCAGGGCGAACGTCGCGGGCTTCCGCGAACTGCTCCGCCCCCTCCTGGAGAAGATGCAGGACCGGCGCGGCAACAGCCCGGGCGGCGCCGTACTCGGCGCGGTCGGCGGCAAGGTCACCGGTGTCGAACTGGGCATGCTGCTGTCGTTCCTGGCCTCCCGGGTGCTCGGCCAGTACGAGACGTTCGCCCCGGCCGGCCGCGACCTCCCGGCCTCGGCCAACGGCGGCGGCAGGCTGCTGCTCGTCGCCCCGAACATCGTCCACGTCGAGCGTGAACTGGAGGTCGACCCGCACGACTTCCGGCTCTGGGTCGCACTCCACGAGGAGACCCACCGCACCCAGTTCACCGGTGTGCCGTGGCTCCGCGACCACCTGCAGGGCGAGATCCAGTCGTTCCTCGACGAGACCGACGTCGACCCGATGACCGTGCTGGAACGGCTCCGCGAGGCCGCCCAGTCGCTCGCCGGCGGCCGGCCCGAGGGCGAGGAGGGCGAGGACGGCGGCCGCAGCCTCGTCGAGATCGTCCAGACCCCTGCCCAGCGCGAGATCCTCGGCCGGCTCACCGCCGTGATGTCCCTGCTCGAAGGGCACGCCGACTATGTGATGGACGGCGTCGGCCCCGAGGTCGTGACCTCCGTCGGTGAGATCCGGGAGAAGTTCCAGCAGCGCCGGGCGCGCGGCGCCTCGCGGCTCGACCAGGCGCTGCGCAAGCTCCTCGGCCTCGACGCCAAACTGCGTCAGTACCGGGACGGCGAACGGTTCGTACGCGCCGTGGTCGACGAGGTCGGTATGGACGGCTTCAACCGGGTCTGGACGTCCCCGAACACCCTCCCCACCAAGGCCGAGATCGCCGCCCCGGCCGACTGGATCGCGAGGGTGCACCGTAAGGCAGAGTCGTGATCATGAGGCGGCCGACGGGGGAAGACAACAGAAGTACGCGCCGGTAATCACCCATCCGAGGGACCGTAGGGGCATGGAATGGCGTGCAATGCTCGATGGACGGCTCGGCTCTGTCACCATCGACGCACTCTGAGTGACGGCACTCGTCCGTGTCGACGCTTCGAAGCACCCCTTAAAACTTCACGAAGGGCACCGGACATGGGTCCCCATCCTGCGGTCGCGGCGATACGCCTGGCGGTTCGCCGCGTACTCCACGACGTACTCAACGAATTCGCCGAACGCACCGATCACATCGCACATAGCGCACATAGCGAGCGCGCCTCGCGCCCCGAGTTCGCCGAAGCCGGCACGGGCAGGTGCGGCGCCGCACTTCCCGAACGGCCCGACACCCCGCTGGTGCTGGTCGCCTGTTCCGGCGGTGCCGACTCCATGGCGCTCGCCTCCGCCCTCGCCTTCGAGGCCCGCAAGCTGGCCGTCCGGGCCGGCGGCATCACCGTCGACCACAACCTCCAGGACGGGTCCGACGTCCGCGCCGCCGAGGTCGTCGCCCGGCTCAGGGATATGCACCTCGACCCGGTCGAGGCCGTCGCCGTGCACGTCGGCAGCGAGGGCGGTCCCGAGGCCGCCGCCCGCGACGCCCGCTACGCCGCACTGGACGCGGCGGCCGAGCGGCACGGCGCCGCCGCCGTGCTGCTCGGCCACACCCGCGACGACCAGGCGGAGACGGTCCTGCTCGGCCTCGCCCGCGGCTCCGGTATCCGCTCGCTCTCCGGCATGGCCGCCGCATCCGGTCCGGCCGGCCGCTACCGGCGCCCCTTCCTCCAGCTCGACCGGCAGACCGCCCGCAAGGCCTGCCTCGTCCAGTCCCTGCCTGTCTGGGACGACCCGCACAACATCGACCCCGCCTACACCCGCTCCCGGCTGCGTCACGAGGGCCTGCCCGCCCTGGAGAAGGCCCTCGGCAAAGGCGTCGTCGGGGCCCTGGCCCGTACCGCGCAGCTCTCCCGCGACGACGCCGACGCCCTGGACACCTGGGCCGCCGAGGCCGACTCCGCCGTACGCGACGACGCCGGGCAGCTGGAGTGCGCCAAGCTGTACGCGCTGCCGCCCGCCGTCCGCCGCCGGGTGCTGCGCCGTGCGGCCGTGGAGGCGGGTGCTCCGGCCGGTTCGCTGTTCGCCCGGCACATCGAAGAAGTCGACCGGCTGATCACCGGCTGGCGCGGCCAGCAGGCCATCAACCTCCCCGGCCGAGTCGAAGCCCGGCGCCAGGGTGGCAGACTGGTGATTCGGCAGAGCTGACGCACAAGCGGCTGACATGCAGGCGAGCGGCCGCGCAGGTCGGGGACACCACTCCGGACCGGGCAGGCAGAGAAAGAGACGCGGGTGAACGAGAAGGACATGGGTACCGACCTTCAGGCGGTGCTCCTCACCAAGGAAGAGATCGACGCAAAGCTCGTCGAGCTGGCCGCGAAGATCGACGCGGAGTACGCGGGCAAGGACCTGCTCATCGTCGGCGTCCTCAAGGGCGCAGTGATGGTGATGGCGGACCTGGCGCGCGCGCTGTCCACCCCCGTCACCATGGACTGGATGGCTGTCTCGTCGTACGGCGCGGGCACCCAGTCGTCCGGTGTCGTCCGGATCCTCAAGGACCTGGACACCGACATCAAGGGCAAGCACGTCCTGATCGTCGAGGACATCATCGACTCGGGCCTGACGCTTTCCTGGCTGATGTCGAACCTGGGCTCGCGTGAGCCCGCCAGCCTGGAGATCTGCACCCTGCTGCGCAAGCCGGACGCGGCGAAGGTCGCGCTCGACTGCAAGTGGGTCGGCTTCGACATCCCCAACGAGTTCGTCGTCGGTTACGGCCTGGACTATGCGGAGAAGTACCGCAACCTGCCCTTCGTCGGGACGCTCGCCCCGCACGTCTACGGCGGCTGACCGGCCGCAACCCCTCCTTCCCGGGCCCGCATCCGACGCGGGCGGGCTGTCGGGGAACGCTTGACCGCCGCCCGGCGTTGAAGGCTTCGAAGGCACGTTTGACAGACGTCCCCGGCGGTCACGGGTGACAATGCTGGGGTACCGTCCGAAGAACAGTCTTTTCTCACAGCAGCATTCAGCAGCATTTACCTACGGGCAGGAGGGACGGGGCGACTTCGCTCCGTATGGATGGACGTGAAGCGATACTTCCGTGGGCCGGTCATGTGGATCGTGCTGGCCGTCCTCGCCGTGGTCGTGCTGATGCAGGTCGTCGGCTCGTCGGGCGGCTACAAGACGGTGGACACCGGCAAGGTGATCCAGGCGATCAGCAAGGACCAGGTGGAGCAGGCCAAGCTGACCACCGGTGACGAACAGATCCTCAAGATTGAGCTGAAGGACGGCCAGAAACTCCCGGGCGAGTCCGGCAACAAGTTCCAGGCGAGCTACATCGGTGACCAGGGTGTCCAGCTTGCCGACACACTGCAGAAGAAGTTCGAGAGCGGTGACATCGAGAAGGGTTACACCGTCTCGCCGTCGAAGCAGTCGCCGTTCCTCTCGATCCTTCTCTCGCTGCTGCCTTTCGTCCTGATCGTGGTCGTCTTCCTGTTCCTGATGAATCAGATGCAGGGTGGCGGCTCCAAGGTCATGCAGTTCGGCAAGTCCAAGGCCAAGCTGATCACCAAGGACACCCCGAAGACGACGTTCGCCGATGTGGCGGGGTCCGACGAGGCGGTCGAGGAACTCCACGAGATCAAGGAGTTCCTCCAGGAGCCGGCGAAGTTCCAGGCCGTCGGGGCCAAGATCCCCAAGGGCGTCCTGCTGTACGGGCCTCCCGGTACGGGCAAGACGCTGCTCGCACGCGCCGTCGCGGGCGAGGCGGGCGTCCCGTTCTACTCGATCTCCGGTTCCGACTTCGTCGAGATGTTCGTCGGTGTCGGTGCCTCCCGGGTCCGTGACCTGTTCGAGCAGGCCAAGGCGAACGCCCCGGCGATCGTCTTCGTCGACGAGATCGACGCCGTCGGCCGGCACCGCGGTGCGGGTCTCGGCGGTGGTCACGACGAGCGTGAGCAGACCCTGAACCAGCTGCTCGTCGAGATGGACGGATTCGATGTGAAGGGCGGCGTCATCCTGATCGCCGCCACGAACCGGCCGGACATCCTCGACCCGGCGCTGCTGCGTCCGGGCCGCTTCGACCGGCAGATCGCGGTCGACCGGCCGGACATGCAGGGCCGTCTCGAGATCCTCAAGGTGCACCAGAAGGGCAAGCCGGTCGCCCCGGACGTCGATCTCGGCGCCGTGGCCCGTCGTACGCCCGGCTTCACCGGTGCCGACCTGTCGAACGTGCTGAACGAAGCGGCGCTCCTCACGGCGCGCAGCAACCTGAAGCTGATCGACAACGAAATGCTGGACGAGGCGATCGACCGCGTCGTGGCCGGTCCGCAGAAGCGGACCCGGATCATGTCCGACAAGGAGAAGAAGATCACCGCGTACCACGAGGGCGGACACGCCCTGGTCGCGGCGGCTTCGCCGAACTCGGACCCGGTGCACAAGATCACGATCCTCTCCCGCGGCCGCGCCCTCGGTTACACGATGGTGCTGCCCGAGGAGGACAAGTACTCCACGACGCGCAATGAGATGCTCGACCAGCTTGCCTACATGCTGGGCGGGCGCGCGGCCGAGGAGCTGGTCTTCCACGACCCGACCACCGGTGCTGCGAACGACATCGAGAAGGCCAGTGCCACGGCCCGCGCGATGGTCACGCAGTACGGCATGACGGAGCGGCTCGGCGCGATCAAGTTCGGCGGCGACAACACCGAGCCTTTCCTGGGCCGGGAGATGGGCCACCAGCGCGACTACTCGGAAGAGGTCGCGGCGCTCGTCGACGAAGAGGTCAAGAAGCTCATCGAGACCGCGCACAACGAGGCCTGGGAGATCCTCGTCGAGAACCGCGACGTTCTCGACAACCTGGTCCTCCAGCTGCTGGAGAAGGAGACCCTCGGCAAGGAGCAGATCGCCGAGATCTTCGCCGGAATCGTGAAGCGTCCGGCCCGCCCGGCGTGGACCGGCTCCGCACGGCGTACACCGTCGACGCGGCCTCCGGTGCTCTCGCCGAAGGAGCTCGCTCTCACCAACGGCGTCACCACGGCCAACGGGTCGACGCCGACGGACACCGCCCCGGCCGCCGAGGCGATCCCGGAGGAGCGTCCGGAGAGCTAGTACGGACCCGGTGTGGCCCCCGTCACGGGGGTCCACCGACCCGGAATGGATGCCGTGCCCCCCAGGTTTTAGCCTGTGGGGCACGGCTTTTTGGTATGCCCGCGCGATGCGGCGCAGGTGACAGCTGAAGGAACGAGGCACAGATGACCGACCCGGTAACGCTGGACGGCCAGGGTTCGATCGGTGAGTTCGACGAGAAGCGGGCCGAAGCCGCGGTGCGTGAGCTTCTCATCGCCGTCGGGGAGGACCCGGACCGGGAGGGGCTGCGGGAGACGCCGGGACGGGTGGCGCGGGCGTACAAGGAGATATTCGCGGGCCTGCACCAGGCGCCCGAGGACGTCCTGACGACCACGTTCGACCTCGGTCACGACGAGATGGTGCTGGTCAAGGACATTGAGGTGTTCTCGACCTGTGAGCACCACCTGGTGCCGTTCCGGGGGGTCGCGCACGTCGGGTACATCCCGGCGACCACCGGAAAGATCACCGGTCTGTCGAAGCTGGCCCGGCTGGTCGACGTCTACGCCCGGCGCCCGCAGGTCCAGGAGCGGCTCACCACGCAGATCGCCGACTCGCTGATGAGGATCCTGGAGCCGCGCGGAGCCATCGTCGTGGTCGAGTGCGAGCACATGTGCATGTCGATGCGCGGGATCCGCAAGCCGGGCGCGAAGACGCTGACGTCGGCGGTACGCGGCCAGCTCCGTGACCCCGCGACGCGCGCGGAGGCGATGAGCCTGATCATGGCGCGCTGAGGGCCGATTGCCCTGCCGATGCTGCCGTGGCTGGTGCCGGTGTGCCGGACGGGCACGGCGCGTCAGGCGGAAGCGGCGCTCTTGTCGTCGTCCTTGTCGTCCGGGAGCTTGCAGACGCGCTCCAGGAACAGGGCGGCGGCAACCACCCCGATGCCTGCCAGCACCGCGAAGCCGGCGTAGATCGCCTGGTCGCGGCGGGCAGGGACGTCGAGCGAGCCGAGCAGGAAGACCCCCACACCGCCGTACAGGCCGGCGACCAGTGAGACGACCAGGGCGCTGGCCTGGCCGAACACCACGGCGCGGGCCGCCATCAGCGGCTCGACGCCCTTCGCGCCCGGGCGGCGCTCACGCTGGGCGCGCAGCCGGGAGCGGATGGAGAGCGCCGTCGCGAGCAGGATGACGGCGATCACCGCGAGCACGACGGGTGCGGCAAGAGGCACGCTCGGCAGGGTGTCGAGCGAGTCCCAGAGGCGGGCACCGCCCCAGGACAGCACGCCTGCCGCGACGAAGATTCCGGCCAGTACCCCGAGCCGTAGTTGCCTCACCGCGAGAGCCGCCCTTCGCCGCCGGTCGACCGACCGTCGGTCTCTGTGTCCGTCTGTTCTGTGCCGTTGCCGGCCTGCCCTGAGCCTAACGACTACTCGGGCAGGCGGAGTTCCAGATCGGGCCGGGGCTGTATGCCCTCGCGTCCGACGCCGTTGAGCAGGTCGGCGACCGGGCCGCGGCCGGGCAGCTGGGCCTCGGGGTCGATGTCGTGCCACGGGGCGAGGACGAAGGCGCGCTCATGGGCCCGGGGGTGGGGGAGGGTGAGGACCGGGTCGTCGGAGACGACGTCCGCGTACGCCACGATGTCGACGTCGATGGTGCGCGGGCCCCAGCGCTCCTCACGGACCCGCTCGAAGGCCTCCTCGATGGCCTGGCCGCGCTCCAGGAGGGAAGACGGGGGAAGCGTCGTCTTCACGACGATCACCGCGTTGAAGTACGACGGCTGGGAGCCGGGCGCGACGCCCCAGGGCTCCGTCTCGTACACCGGGGAGACCGCCTTGACCCGGAGGCCGGGGGTGTCCTCCAGCGCGTCGATGGCGCCCTGCAGGGTCTCCAGCCGGTTGCCGAGGTTGGAGCCGAGGGAGAGCACGGCTCGTTTGGGGTTCGAGAGAGTGATGTCCGCGGCGTCCACCTGCTCGACCACGGAGGCGGGAACCGGCTGTACGGTCGGGTCGCTCTGCCCCTCGGTAGAAAATGCAGTCATGCTCGGCTCCGGGTGATGGTGATGGTCACATCGTCGAACGGAACGGTGATCGGCGCATCCGGCTTGTGGACGACGACCTCCACCTCCTCGACACCTTCGTGCCCCAGGCACTTCTGGGCGATGCGTTCCGCAAGTGTTTCGATCAGATCGACGGGGTCTCCCTGCACGATTTCGACGACTTCCTCCGCGACCACGCCGTAGTGCACGGTCTTCGTCAGGTCGTCGGTGGCTGCCGCGGGACGGGTGTCGAGGCTGAGGACCAGGTCCACGATGAAGGTCTGGCCCTCTTCCCGCTCCCGCGGAAAGACACCATGGTTCCCACGGGCCCTGAGGCCGCGCAGCGCGACACGATCCACGCGAATCACTCCTGCTGTCGTTGGTCGTAGAGGCCCGGGGCCGCGTGCGGGCGGCGAGGTGCCCTCATTCGAATCTACCTGCGAGCACCGACAGTGCTCGCCCGCGGGGCTATGGACAAGGCCGTGCTGGGCTGGTAGCCGCCTCCCCCTACCCGCGGTCCCGGATTCCATTCCCTTCGGAGGCATACCCGCTCAGGAGGGCGTGTCCTCCTCCTCGTCGTCGTCATCGGAGTCGGCCAGCACCGGCGAGCCGTGGTGGGACCACAGCTTCCAGCCGTCCGTGGTGCGGCGGAACACATTGGTGGCCACGACGAGTTGGCCGACCAGCGGCCCGAGCTCGCCGCCGTCCTCCGCCGGCCCGCCGCTGAGGATGTTCTCGGTGCAGGTCACCAGGGCCGTGTCACCGGTCATCGAGACCCCGACATCGGTCAGGAAGAACTGGATGTACTCGGTGTTCGCCATGATCAGCGCATAGCTGCGCAGCACCTCGCCGCGGCCGCTGAGTACCGGCCAGCCGGGGTGGACGCAGGAGACGGTGAGGTCCTCGCCGGGCAGCCAGAGCCCGGAGAGCTCGTCGAGATCGCCGCGTTCCATCGCCTCGTAGAAGGCGGTGTTGGCCTGCTCGACCGCTGCGATGTCGGCGGCGGCCTCTGCCTGGTCGTCGTGGCGCTCGCTCACGCGGCTCCCTCGACGGCGCGGGCGACCCGTACGGCGTCGGCGGTGGCCCGGACCTCGTGGACCCTGACCGCCCAGGCGCCCGCCTGGGCGGACAGGGCGGAGATCGCGGCGGTGGCCGCGTCGCGTTCGCGGGCGGGCGGCGGGGCGGCGCCCTCGCGGGCCAGCACGTGGCCGAGGAACCGCTTGCGGGAGGCGGCGACCAGCAGCGGACGGCCGAGGGCGCGCAGCTCGTCGAGGTGGGCGACGAGGGCGAGGTCGTGGGCGGCGTCCTTGGCGAAGCCCAGGCCCGGGTCGACCACGATCCGTTCGGGGGCGACACCGCCCGTGACCACGGCGTCCATCCGCATCCGCAGCTCCGTGACGACCTCGGCGACGACGTCCTCGTACACGGCGCGGCTGTTCATGGACTCGCTGAAGCCGCGCCAGTGCATGACGACGAACGGCGTGCCGGACGCGGCGACGACCGGGATCATGTCCGGGTCGGCGAGCCCGCCGCTCACATCGTTGACCAGGGTCGCACCGGCGGCGACGGCCTGTTCGGCGACGCGGGCCCGCATGGTGTCCACGGAGATCGTGACGCCTTCCCGGGCCAGCTCCCGGACGACCGGGACCACGCGCCGCAGCTCCTCGGACTCGTCCACCCGGCTGGCGCCGGGGCGGGTCGACTCGCCGCCGACATCGACCAGGTCGGCGCCCTCGGCGACCAGGTCGAGGCCGTGCTTGATCGCAGCCGCGGTGTCGAACCAGCGGCCCCCGTCGGAGAAGGAGTCCGGGGTCACATTGACGACGCCCATGACCGCACAGCGGTCCCACTCCGGCAGGCCTTGGACCGTGCCTCGTCCACGCAACGTACTCATGCGACCAGCGTAGGCCCGTACCGAGCAGTGTTATGCCGTGCGGGCACCGTGCTCCTGGCCGGTGACCGGTGCGTGGGCGCAGGGGAGGGGCCGGGCGGACGCGAAGCGGCGGGCGAACGGACGGGGCATGCCGACGTTGACGAAGCCCTCGGCCTGCATTGCGGCGAACGAGATCCGGGGCAGGTCGCGGCTGGTGCGGTAGACGACGAAGCGGGGCTCCCAGCGGGGACAGAACTTGGCGTTGAACTTGTACAGCGACTCGATCTGGAACCAGCGCGACAGGAAGATCAGCAGGCCGCGCCAGCCCCGGAGCACCGGGCCCGCACCCAGTCGCTCGCCGCGGGCGAGCGCCGAGCGGAACATCGCGAAGTTCAGCGAGATGCGCTCGATGCCGAGCCGGGGTGCGTCCTGGAGGGAGGCGACGATCAGCAGCTCGTTCATACCGGGGTCGGCGGAGCGGTCGCGGCGCATGAGCTCCAGGGACATGCCGTCCGTACCCCACGGGACGAAGTGGATCACGGCCTTCAGGTCGCCGTACGGGGAGTCGGCGGTGCGCTCGTCGGCCTTGTGGGCGGTGGCGATGACGCAGTCGCCGTCGGCCGGGTCGCCGATCCGGCCGAGCGCCATGGAGAAACCGCGCTCGGTGTCCGTGCCGCGCCAGTCGGCGGCGGCCCGCCGGATGCGGGCCAGTTCGGTCTCCCCGATGTCGCGGACGCGGCGGACGCGGGTCTCGTAACCGGCCCGCTCAATGCGCTTCACCATCTGGCGCACGTTGCGCATCGCGCGACCGGCGAGCGAGAAATCCGCGACATCCACCACCGCCTCGTCGCCGAGCTCCAGCGCGTCGAGCCCGGTCTCGCGGGTCCAGACCTCGCCGCCGGTCTCGCTGCAGCCCATCACCGCGGGTGTCCAGGAGTGTGCCTTGGCCTCGTCCATGAACCGCTCGATGGCGCCCGGCCAGGCCTCCACGTCGCCGATCGGGTCGCCGCTGGCCAGCATCACGCCGGACACGACGCGGTAGCAGACGGCGGCCTTGCCGCTGGGGGAGAAGACGACGCCCTTGTCGCGGCGGAGTGCGAAGTGGCCGAGCGAGTCGCGGCCGCCGTGCTTGTCGAGGAGGGCGCGCAGCCGGACCTCGTCCTCCTCGGTGAGCCGGGCGGCCGGATGTTCGGGGCGGAACGCGAGGTAGATGGTGGTGACGGCGGTCAGCAGACCGAGTGCGCCGAGCGAGTACGCCACGGTCCAGGTGGTCACCCCGGCGTACTCGACGGGGCCCTCGAAGCCGAACATTCCGTACAGGACGTGCTGGAGCCGGTCGGCGATGGAGGGGTTCCCGACGACCCGGCCGGGGTGGACGGAGACGATGACCAGCCCCAGACCGAGCGAACCCGCCCCGAGGAGAACGAAGTTGGCCAGTGCCCTCCAACGGCTCCGCGGGTCGGGGAGTGCGGTGAATTCATTCCGGTGGCGGACCAGCAGGTAGCACAGCGCCAGTGAGACGACGGTGCCGATGACCGAGTGGCGGTAGGCGAACTGCGCTGCCGCACCGGCCGGCAGGAGGGCCACGGCGGCGCGCCAGGCCCGCCGCTTGCGCCGCTTGAGGCCGTGTGCGAGGAGCAGCAGCAGCACTCCCGCGCTCAGCGACAGTGCGGCGGCGAAGGGGCCGAGGGCTCCGGGGAGCACTTCGGCGAGCGTGTGCATCCGGCTGTGCCTGAAGCGCGGGAACACGCCTGCGGCGACGTCGATCAGGCCGACGAACGTGCAGGCGGTGCCGACGAGCGCCGGAACGGCCTCCGGGCGCGGTCCGCGTACGAGCTTGCGTACAGCACGCGGAACCAAACCCGATTTATCCCTATCTAGCGTGATAGACATCGCTTCCCGTGGCTCCGCGAGAGATTCTTGAGTCCGTCGGCCGAAGCGCCCCGGACGATGTGCGACCTCTAGGACGAGGCTTCCGGGCAGCGGGTTCACCCGCATCCCGGAAATTTCCTGACAAGAAAGCTCACCCATTATGGGGCTCACCAGTAAGGCTGTTCTGGCCCTGGCCATCGGGCTGGCTGTCGTCCTGTTCGCCGCCACGGTCTGTCTTTGGCCGCGGCTCGCCCGCCGCAGTGTGTCCGCGGTGTTCGGCCGGGTCGGCCTGTTGCTGGCCACCCAGGTGATGGTCTTCGCCTCGGTTGGCCTGCTGGCAAACAACTCGTTTCAGTTCTACGGCTCCTGGGCCGACTTTTTCGGCCGGCAGCAGGAACTGGGCGTGGTGGCGGACGGTGCCACCGGGGCGTTGGCATCGAAGAACATCGTCCGGATCGGGATGGAGCGGCCCGATGTCCCGGGCGAATCGCGGACCACGGCCGTCGGTCGGATCGACAAGGTGGTCGTCGCGGGACGGCGGTCGGGAATCGAGAGCTCGGCGTATGTGTATCTGCCGCCGGAGTACTTCCAGTCCGAGTACGCCCGCCGGACGTTCCCTGCGATCATCGTCCTCACCGGCTACCCGGGTACCTCGGAGAACCTCCTGAAGGGTCTTCAGTACCCGCGGACAGCACTCGATCGGGTGAGAGCCGGCCGGGCGCAGCCGGTGATTCTGGTGATGCTGAGGCCGACGGTCGCGCCGCCGAGGGACACCGAGTGCGTGAACATAAAGGGTGGCCCCCAGACCGAGACGTTCCTCGCGAAGGACCTGCCGCAGGCGGTCTCGGACGCCTACCGGATCGGGAAGCGGGCGCGGAACTGGGGCATCATCGGCAACTCGACCGGTGGCTACTGCGCGCTGAAGATCGGCCTGCACCACCCGGACAGGTTCTCGGCCAGCGCAGGTCTGTCCGCGTACTACAGGGCGGCCGAGGACCCGACGACCGGTGATCTCTTCCACGGGAGCCGACAGGCCCGTGAGCGCGCCGACCTGCTGTGGAGCCTGGACCATCTGCCGCAGCCCGACTCGTCCTTCCTGGTGACCACGTCGCGGCACGGCGAGGGGAACTACTGGGGTACGCGGCACTTCATGGCGAAGGTGAAGGCGCCCGCGCAGGTGTCGTCGATCGTGCTGGACAGTGGCGGGCACAACTTCAACACGTGGCGGCGGGAGATCCCTTCGGTGCTGGAGTGGATGAGCAGCCGGCTGAGTGAGAACTGAGCGTTCGTCGCCGGCTCGGCGAGTGCCGGTCTCAGCGAGTGCCGGTCCTGGCAACGGTCGCCACGGTTTCCACAGCCACCTCGGCGCGGGGCACGTCCTGGGCGTCCGCGTCGATCGAGCGGCGCAGCGCTTCATGGAGGCGAGCCGGGGTGAGCACCCCGAGGAACCGGCCGGTGCTCTCCTTGTCGATGACCGCTATCCAGCCCGCGTCGTGCTGGAGCATGGTGGCGAACGCCTGCTTGAGCGGCGCGCCGACGGGGAGCCAGGCCTCCATGCGGCGGGCGTGTTCACGGACCGTGCCCTTGGCCTCGGTGGGGGCGGTGCCCGCCGGGATCCAGCCGTGCAGCTTGTCGTCGCGGTCCAGGACGACGGCCCAGCGCGCCCCTTCCGCGCGCAGCCGCTCGGTCGCCCGGGAGAGCGGGTCGTCCAGATGCACGACGGGAGGCTGGTCGAGGTCGCTCTCCTCGATGGGGGTGACGGAGAGCCGCTTGAGACCGCGGTCCGCGCCGACGAAGTCCGCGACGTACGGGGTGGCAGGTGCGCCGAGTACGGTTGCCGGGGAGTCGAACTGCTCGATGGAGCCCTGCCCGTAGACGGCGATCCGGTCGCCGAGCCGGACGGCTTCCTCGATGTCGTGGGTGACGAAAAGCACGGTTTTGCGGACCTGCGCCTGGAGCCTGAGGAATTCGTTCTGCAGACGTTCACGGACGACCGGGTCGACCGCGCCGAAAGGTTCATCCATCAGCAGTACCGGCGGATCCGCGGCCAGTGCCCTTGCCACTCCGACGCGTTGGCGCTGACCGCCGGAGAGCTGGTCCGGATATCGGTCACCGTAAACGGAGGGATCGAGCCCCACGAGGTCGAGGAGTTCGGAGGCGCGCTCCCGGCCCTTTCCCCGTTTCCAGCCCAGGAGATGGGGAACGGTCGCCGTGTTTTCCAGCACCGTCTTGTGCGGGAAGAGACCGACCTGCTGGATCACATAGCCGATACGGCGGCGCAGTCGGACGGGGTCGATGGCGGATATGTCGTCCCCGTCGAGGAATATCCGGCCCTCGGTCGGTTCGATCAACCGGTTCACCATCTTCATGGTGGTGGTCTTGCCGCAGCCCGACGGCCCCACGAGCGTGACCAGTTCACCCTCGGCCACGTCGAAGGAGAGATCGTCGACGGCGGTCGTGCCGTCCGCGTACCGCTTGGTGACGTGCTCGAATCGGATCATGGTTCCCCATTGTGGCGCGTGTTCTGTGAAGGACATGTTGCTGGAATACAACGGCCGCGGCGATTGTCAGTGGTCGAGGATAGGGTCGCCAGACATCGGTCCGACACGGCAAACGGGAGGTGGGGGGACGGATGGCCGGACAGAACTGCCT
This sequence comes from Streptomyces sp. NPDC002206, assembly GCF_053593595.1. NCBI lineage: Bacteria > Bacillati > Actinomycetota > Actinomycetes > Kitasatosporales > Streptomycetaceae > Streptomyces > Streptomyces sp. NPDC002206. The sequence goes on along the minus strand of NZ_JBSFCW010000029.1, from coordinate 49,595 downwards.
GGTGGCGAACGACTGGATCTGCGGGGAGTATCTCCGTTCCCGCAGCCAGGAGTTGACCGATGCGACCGTCCAGCACATCTGGATCACCGCGGTATCGGTGGTGATCGGACTCCTGGTGGCATTTCCGCTGGCGCTGCTCGCGCGCCGCAGCCGGCGGCTGGCGGGACCGGTGCTCGGACTGACGACGGTGCTCTACACCGTGCCTTCGCTGGCGATGTTCTCGCTGCTGCTGCCGCTGTTCGGACTTTCCGCCGCGCTGGTCGTCACCGGCCTTGTGCTGTATTCGCTGACCATTCTCGTACGGAACATCCTGGCCGGGCTCGAAGCGGTGCCGCAGGAGGCGAAGGAAGCCGCGAAGGGGATGGGGTACGGGCCGGGGAGACTGTTGTGGGAGGTCGAACTCCCGCTGGCGCTGCCCGCGTTGATGGCAGGGGTCAGGATCGCCACGGTCTCCACGATCGCACTGACGACCGTCGGCTCGATCGTCGGCAGAGGCGGCCTCGGCAACCTCATCGAGGATGCCCTGCCGAGCTTCTTCAAGGCGCAGGTGCTCACCGCATCGGTGCTCTGCGTCCTGCTCGCGGTGGTCGCCGACCTGCTGCTGCTCGGGGTGCAGCGGCTGTTGACGCCCTGGACCCGGATACCGAGGACCCGTGACGCCGTGGGCACGGGCGCTACGGCAGGGGCGGTCTGACGCATGGGAGTTCTCGGAGAGGCCTGGACCTGGCTGACCACCGGCGCCAACTGGTCGGGAGAGAGCGGGGCGGGCCACCGGCTCGGCGAGCATCTGTACGTCAGCGGGGTGTCGCTCGCGCTGGCCTGTGTGATCGCGCTGCCGTTGGCCCTGTATCTGGGGCACATCGGGAAGGGGGGTGCGCTGGCCGTCAACATCTCCAATGTGGGGCGGGCGATCCCGGTCTTCGCGGTGCTGGCCCTGTTCATGGTGTCGCCGCTGCGCAACGCCGGATATGTGCCGACGATCATCGCGCTGGTGCTGTTCGCCGTGCCGCCGCTGCTGACCAACGCCTATGTCGGGATGACGGAGGTGGACCGGTCGGTGGCGGAGGCGGCGCGGGGCATGGGGATGTCCGGTGGCCAGCTCTTCGTACGGGTCGAGCTCCCCCTGGCCTATCCGATGATCATGACCGGCCTGCGCTCGGCGGCGGTCCAGGTCGTCGCCACGGCCACGATCGCCGCGATGGTCGGACAGGGCGGTCTCGGCCGGATCATCACCGCCGGATTCAACACGTACAACACACCGCAGGTGGTCGCGGGCGCGCTGCTCGTCGCCGTGCTCGCCCTGCTCGTCGAGGCGGTGCTGGTGGGGCTGGACCGGGCCCTGTCGCCGCTCCGCCGCCGACGGACCGCCTGATCAGCTGATCCCATTCATGTGCCCAACGCACCTCGCAAACAGCCCTGTTGCTGTGGACGGAGAACAACATGAGCAAGACCTCGCGCATAGCGGGCGCGGTCATCGGCATGGTCGTGCTGGCCGGCTCGCTCGCAGCCTGCGGCGGCGACAGCCTGGAGAAGGACAAGGGCGGTTCCGCCGCGTCCGGTGATTCCGGGAAGAAGGGCTCGCTCGTCGTCGGTGCCGCCGCCTTCACCGAGTCCAAGGTGGTCGCGGAGCTGTACGCGCAGATTCTCGGCGACGCCGGATACAGCACCTCGGTCACCACGGTGAAGAACCGGGAACTGTACGAGCCGTCGCTGGAGAAGGGCGAGATCGACGTTGTACCGGAATACGCCGCGACGATCGCCGAATTCCTCAACGCCAAGGTGAACGGGGCGAAGGCGGCCGAGGAGAAGCCGGTTGCCTCCGGGGATGCGGCGGCCACCGTCGCCGCGCTGGAGAAGCTCGCCACCCCGCGAGGACTGAAGGTGCTTCCGGCCGGTGACGCCGTCGACCAGAACGCCTTCGCGGTGACCAAGGAATTCGCCGACAAGAACAAGCTGAAGACTCTTTCGGACCTCGGCGCTTCCAAGCTGAAGGTGAAGATCGCGGCGGGTGACGAGTGCGAGGTGCGGCCGTTCTGCGCACCGGGTCTGAAGAAGACGTACGGCATTGATGTCACCGGTATCGACCCCAAGGGAGTCGGTACCCCGCAGGCCAAGCAGGCCGTGAAGGACGGCAAGGACCAGCTGGTCCTCACCACCACCACGGACGCGGTGCTGGACAGCTACGACCTGGTGTTCCTGGACGACGACAAGAACCTCCAGAACGCGGACAACGTCCTTCCGGTTCTCAATGCCAAGGACGCCGGCGCGCCGGACATTGCCGATGCGCTCGGCAAGCTCACCAAGGTGCTCACCACGGAGGACCTCGCGGAACTGAACCGCAAGGTCGACGCCGAGCGCGCCAAGCCCGCCGATGTGGCCAAGGACTATCTGCAGTCGAAAGGCCTGATCGAGAAGTAGCAGATGACGACTTAGGGGGCCGCCGGTAAGCCCGTCAGGTAACTGCCGGGGAACAGATTGCCGGGCGGCCTCCCAAGTGACCCCTACGCACGGTAAATTTCAGGCCATGCCACGTGGACGTCATCGCCATTCGCCACCTCTGCACAGAATCCTTCCTCCTTCGGTCGTCGCCGGAGCGGCAGTCGTCTGTGCGGCGGGTGCCTGGCTTCTCGCCGAACCCCTCGTCCTGCGCGCACTGGTCGCCGCCGCGGCGGCCACCGCCGTCACCGGGGCGTATCTGATGCGCGCCTGGGACCGGGAAGCGGGCCGCCGCGTCGCGGATCTGACGCGCGCCCGTGCCAGCGACGAATGGAAGACCGAGGAGCGCATAGCGGAGCTCGAGGCCGACCTCGACGAGTCGCGGACGCTGCGCGTCCGGCTCGAGACGAAGCTTCGCCGCAAGCGCGTGGAGCTCGCCGGTCTGCGCGGTGAGCACGCCGCACTGCTGCGCCGGTACGCCAACGCCGAGACCGAGCGGGCCAGCGCGCTGGAGGGCCGCAGGCAGCTCGCGATCGAAGCGGCCGCCACGCCCCGGGAGCTGCCCGCCGCCCGTTCCACGCCGACGCCGGCCGCGTATCTGCGCGCCGCCCAGGCCCTGCAGGACCTCAGCCGCAACGCCGCGCTCCAGGAGGCCCGCCGCACGGCCGAGCAGGCCAGGAAGCGCGACCTGGAGGAGCGCGCCAGGGAGGCCGAGGAGCCGCAGGGGAAGCATGCGGCGACCGCGGCGCCGGGCACCGAACAGCGCCGCCCGCAGGCCGCCCTGCCCCCGGCCCGCCGCCCGTCGACGGTGCTCCCGGCGCCGCGCACGGTCCCGGCCGCCAGCGCGGTCGTTCCGTACGCCGGGTCCCGCCGTCATCCGGTGCCGCAGGGCAGCTTCGACTTCTTCGGTACGCAGAAGTCGCACGCCGCGATCGAGTCCGTGCAGAACGAGGACCTCGCGGACGTGGTCGGCGAGGAGGCGCTCGCCGCGCACCGCACGGGCACGGCCGAGAACCGCACCGTCGGCAAGGTCATCGACCTGACGGCGCACGACGAGACCGAACAGCTGGACGTCGCCGGACTGCGCAGCGCGATCTCGTAGCGGGCCGACGGATCCCGTAGCGGGGTCGGCGACAGCGGTCCCGGGGCCCTGGCGGCTACCGGCTACTTGTCGATGTCGCCGACCACGAAGAACAGCGAGCCCAGGATCGCCACCATGTCGGCGACGAGCGTCCCCGGCAGCAGCTCGGTGAGCGCCTGGATGTTGTTGTACGAGGCGGAGCGGAGCTTCAGCCGGTACGGGGTCTTCTCGCCCTTGGACACCAGGTAGTAGCCGTTGATGCCGAGGGGGTTCTCGGTCCAGGCGTAGGTGTGGCCCTCGGGGGCCTTGAGCACCTTGGGGAGCCGCTGGTTGATCGGACCGGGCGCCAGGTCGGCCATCCGGTCCAGGCAGGCGTCCGCCAGCTCCAGCGCGTTGTGGGTCTGTTCCAGCAGGCATTCGAACCGGGCCAGGCAGTCGCCCTCGGTGCGGGTGACGACCTCGAGGGTGTCCTGCAGCTCCCCGTACGCGAGATACGGCTCGTCGCGCCGCAGATCGAAGTCGACCCCGGAGGCGCGGGCGATCGGACCGGACACCCCGTACGCGTGCACGGTCTCGGCGGACAACACACCGACACCCCGGGTTCGGCCCCGGAAGATCTCGTTGCCGAGCACCAGCCTGTCGTACACGTCCATCCGCGAGCGGACCGACGCGATGGCGTCCCGCGCGCGGCCCAGCCAGCCCGCCGGGAGGTCCTCCTTGAGACCGCCGACCCGGTTGAACATGTAGTGCATCCGGCCGCCGGAGACCTCCTCCATCACGGCCTGGAGCTCCTCGCGCTCCCGGAAGGCGTAGAACACCGGGGTGATACCGCCCAGTTCGAGCGGGTACGAACCGAGGAACATCAGATGGTTCAGCACCCGGTTCAGCTCGGCGAGCAGGGTCCGCGTCCAGACCGCTCGCTCCGGGACCTCCATGCCGAGCATCCGCTCGACGGCCATCACGACGCCCAGCTCGTTGGAGAACGCCGACAGCCAGTCGTGGCGGTTGGCGAGCATCACGATCTGCCGGTAGTCGCGGGCCTCGAAGAGCTTCTCCGCGCCGCGGTGCATATAGCCGATGACCGGCTCGGCGTGCTGGATCCGCTCGCCGTCGAGGACGATCCGCAGACGGAGCACGCCGTGGGTCGAGGGGTGCTGGGGCCCGATGTTGAGCACCATGTCGGTGCTCTCCGCAGCGCCGCCGATGCCGACTGTCGTCTCCGTCATACGGCCAGTATTCCCTGAGTGCCGGGGGCGGTGCGGGGTGGGGCGCCTGCGGCGGGCCTGTTCCGCTGCGCGCCCTTCCCGTCCCCGGGCTCCGCCCCGGACCCCGGTCCGCAACGCCGGGCGGGCCGAAAGATGCACTCAATCGCCGGACGGGCCGGTCGTGCCGGGCGAGGCCGCCGGATACGGCCGCCGAGTCACCCGTTGCAGCAGCCAGCCGAAGTCGCCGAGCCCGCCCCGCGCGGTCAGCTCGGCCGCCTCACCCGCCGATGCGAGCGCGCGCACGTATCCCGCCGGATCGGTCGAGGCCAGGGCGAGCGACGGCCGCTCCCCGCTGATACCCAGCCCCCGCAGCGCCTTCCGCTGATCCACCACCTCGGGCTCCTCGCCGCCCACGGTCCCGGCCGCCGCGCACGCGTCCAGCGCCACATGCGAGGTGAGGTCGCAACTGCCGTCCGGCACCGGCCGCACCTCGCGCCCCGCCCGGAAGCCGGTCAGCGTGCCGAACGGCGGCCGCGCCTGTTGTGCGTGGGCGTAGTCGACAGCCACCGCGAGCCCCGCGGACAGGGTGGAGACCGCCCGCGCCCACGCCTCGTCGCGCGGCCGGCCGATCTCCGCGCGGCTGCCCGGCCCGGCCGACGGCCACCAGCGCCGCAGCCAGGCGGCGTCCGCCCCGGTCACCGGTTCACCCAGCCGCTCCGCGCCGTCCGCCGTTCTGACGAGGACATACCGGTCGATGCCGTCCGCATCGGTCTCCGCGACCGGCGTCGGGACGTTGTCCAGCCACTCGTTGGCGAAGAGCAGCCCCCGCGCCCCCGGCGGCGGCTCGGCGCACCACTCGATCCGGGGGTCCAGGCCGGCCGGCCGCCCGGCGATCTCCACGGCGTACGCCCGTACCGCAAGCCCCGCCGGGGCGAGGCCGGGCAGCGCCGCAAGCACCCCCGTCACCAGCTCTCCCCGCCCGGCCCCCAGATCCACCAGATCGACCGTGTCCGTCCCCAGCTCCTGCGCCGTCCTCACCAGCAGCCGGGCCACGGCGGCGGCGAACAGCGGGGACGCGTGCACGGACGTACGGAAGTGCCCGGCCGGCCCTTCGAGGCTCCGGTAGAACCCCCCGTCCCCGTACAAAGCGGCCTCGGCCGCCTCCTGCCACCCACGCCACTCATCCGTCACGGGGCCAAGTCTCCACCTTGGGGAGTACGGTCCCTGGAACCGGATCGGCCCTCCGGCTGACCCACCCACCTGCCGCCTGTCCCTACGCTGGGTTACGTGCAGCGCCTCTACGACTTCATCCGCAGACACCCGACGGGCGTCGACATCTTCTGGGCTGTCGTCCTCCTCGGGCTCTCCGGCGTGTCCGTCGTGGGCGACCAGGGCCGCGGCACGCAGCGGCTGGCCGCCGTGCCGGTCGTCATCGGCCTCTGCCTGGTCGTCGCGCTGCGCCGCAGAGCGCCGGAGAAGATGCTGCTGCTCGCCGTCGCGGCGGGCGTCGCGCAGCTGATGCTCGACGTCAGGCCGAGCGTCGCGAACTTCGCCATGCTGGTGATCACCTTCACGGTGGCCACGGTCGGAGAGCGATGGGCCTCACGGCTCGCACTGGTGTGCAGCCTGTGCGCGGCCGGTCTCTCGCAGCTGCGCTGGCCCAACGACACCCGGGGCGGCTGGGTCCAGGAGGTCTTCGTCGTCGTCGTCATGACCGTGCCGTTCGTCCTCGCCTGGGTGCTCGGCGACTCGATGCGGACCCGGCGGGCGTACTTCAGTCAGCTGGAGGAGCGGGCCGCCCGGCTGGAGCGGGAGCGCGAGGCGCAGTCGAAGGTCGCCGTGGCCGCCGAGCGGGCCCGTATCGCCCGCGAACTGCACGACGTCGTCGCGCACAACGTCTCGGTGATGGTGGTGCAGGCCGACGGGGCGGCGTACGTGATGGACGCGGCGCCCGACCAGGCCCGGCAGGCCCTGGAGACCATCTCCAGCACCGGCAGGCAGGCCCTCGCCGAGATGCGGCGGCTGCTCGGCGTGCTGCGCACCGGCGACAGCCAGGAGAGCGGGGAATACGTCCCGCAGCCCGATGTCGGGCAGATCGAGGACCTGATCGAGCAGGTCCGTCAGACCGGTCTGGCGGTGGACTTCAAGATCGAGGGCACGCCGCGCCCGCTGCCCAGCGGCGTCGAGCTGACGGCGTACCGCATCGTGCAGGAAGCCCTGACCAACACCCGCAAGCACGGCGGCCCGGACGCGGGGGCCAGCGTGCGGCTGGTCTACTTCGACGACGGGCTCGGACTGCTGGTCGAGGACGACGGCCGGGGCGCGGCGCACGAACTGTACGAGGACGGCGGCGCCGACGGCGCAGGTCACGGGATGATCGGTATGCGCGAGCGGGTCGGCATGGTCGGCGGCACGCTGGACGCCGGGCCGCGGCCCGGCGGCGGGTTCCGGATCAGCGCACTGCTGCCGCTCAAGCCCGCCCACTAGCCCACTGCCCCTTGCTGGACAGGAACAGGAGACAAGGACCCTCATGGCGATCCGCGTGATGCTCGTCGACGACCAGGTGCTGCTGCGCACCGGCTTCCGGATGGTGCTCGCAGCGCAGCCGGACATGGAGGTCGTCGCCGAGGCCGGCGACGGCGCGGAGGCGATCGAGAACCTTCGCTCCACCGCTGTGGACGTGGTGCTGATGGACGTGCGCATGCCGAGGCTGGACGGGGTCGAGGCGACCCGGCGCATCTGCGCCCGGCCCGATGCGCCCAAGGTGCTCATCCTGACCACATTCGACCTGGACGAATACGCCTTCTCCGGTCTGAAGGCCGGGGCCAGCGGTTTCATGCTCAAGGACGTGCCGCCGGCCGAACTGCTCGGCGCGATCCGTTCGGTGCACAGCGGCGACGCGGTCGTCGCCCCGTCCACCACCCGGCGGCTCCTCGACCGCTTCTCGTCCATGCTGCCGAGCAGCACCGACGAACCCAAGCACAAGGACATCGGCAAGCTCACCGAACGCGAACGCGAAGTGATGCTGCTGGTCGCGCAGGGCATGTCGAACGGCGAGATCGCGGCGCGGCTGGTGCTCTCCGAGGCGACGGTCAAGACGCACGTCGGCCGCATCCTCACCAAGCTGAACCTGCGCGACCGGGTGCAGGTCGTCGTGCTCGCGTACGAGACGGGGCTGGTGCGGGCCGGCGGAGGCGGGGCGGGCTGACAAGGGCGGGAGGGCCGGTCACCTCACCGCAGTACGCCCTCCAGGAAGTCGCTGCCGAGCCGGGCCACCACCGTCAGGTCCAGCTGGTGCAGTACGTACCGGCCGCGCCGCCGTGTGGTGACCAGACCGGCCTTCTTCAGTACCGAAAGATGCCGGGAGACCTCGGGCGCCGTGATGCTGTGCGAGTCGGCGAGCTCACCGGTCGTGTACGGAGAACGGGCGAGGTTGCGGCACAGCCGCATCCGCATGGGGTGGGCCAACGCCTCCAACCTCAGCTGGAGCATTTCGACCGAGGCGGGGGAGGGCAGCTCGGGGCGGCGCACCGGATAGTGGATCACCGGGCGCCAGCCCGGCGCGTGCAGCACCATCAGATGCGGCCAGCCGAAGCTGGTCGGGATGAGCGTGAGCCCGGCGCCGACAGCCGGGTCGGTCGCGGTGGTCGAGCCCTCCGTCATCTTGTCGGCGCTGATCCTGCACGCGCCCTCGTCGAGCGAGAGCGCGGCGGACACCGCGCCCAACGCCTCACCGGCCCCCTTGCGGCGCAGCAGATCCGTCTTGTGCCGGGCGTCGGCGACCAGCTGGACCTGGACCCGCCGCCAGGTGTCCGCGAAGAACGCCTCGTCGCAGTCCTCGAAGAGACGCCGGACCCAGCGGCGTACGGGGACCGGGTCGGCCAGCAACTGCCGGGTGAACTCCACCTGCCGTGGACCGCGCGCCGCCGCCATGTCCAGTGCGCGGGCGCGCATCAGCGGGTCGCTGAGCGGGGAGGGTGCGCCGGTCCCGTACAGGCTGGCGCAGGTGAACTCCAGGGCGGAGGCGACGAACCGTTCGTCGTCCAGCCGGTCGAGGATGTCCAGATCCTCGACGAGCGTCGCCCCGGTCCGGCCGTCGCCGCCGCGCACCCCGGCGAACGGCATGAAGACGTCGGAGAACGTGTTGCGCCACAGGAACTCGGCCTCGTGCAGCCGGTCGGCCAGGTCGGGTTCGAGCGAGGCGGCGGTCGCCGTCGCCCAGCCGTGAAGTCCGGGATGGTGCCCCGGCTCGGAGAGCGCATGCAGAGCCAGCCCCAGCTCGGCGAGGGGCGAGGTCTCGAAGACGATGCGCTCGGGCGGCAGTCCCGCGATGTCGATGTTCACGCTCACCCCTCCATAGTGCGGGGTGCGGCGAAGGCGTCAGGCGCCATTTGACGGTGGTCGTCAATCGTCGCGCGGGACCGCCGGGACCGGCCCACGCTGAATTCATGGACGCCATGCAGCAGCACATGATCGACAGCTATCGCGCAGCCCAGCACGGGGAACTGCCGCCGCCGCTGCCCGGCCGGCACGACTGGGCGGTGGTACGGGACGTACGCGACCGGCGCCGCTTCGACGCGGTGACAGCGGGCCTCCCGGCCCGCCGCCGCTGGCGCACGGCGCTACGCGAACTGTTCACCCACGGCCACCACACCATCCCACCGGGCAACTCCGTCCCACCGGGCAACTCCACCCCACCGGGCAACTCCACCGCCTCCGGCGCTTGAGGACAGAGCGGCCGCCGGACGGCCCCGGTGCCCCCGCTAACCCAGCCGCTCCACGAACTCCCCCACCGCCACCCGCACATCCCGCGCGGTCCACTCCAGCCCCGCCTCCGACACCGTGACCTCCGTGTACGACACCCCGGGCGGTCCCGCCGAAGCCGGGTGCCACCTGCGGAAGAGCGCCACGCCCGTCTCCTCCGCCTGCCGTACCGCCGCCTCGGTCAGGGCCTCCGCCCCGTACGGCAGCCATACCTGGAACTGGTGCGTGTGCGGTGGTTCCGGATGCACCCGGAACCACGGAACAGCGGACTCCGCAAAGCCCTCGGCCAGGGCGCCGGCCACCACCTTCGCCTGTGCCACGTAGGACGACAGCTTCGGCAGCTCCCGGTCCAGGCCGACCAGCGCGGAGAGCGCCGCCGGGAACTGCTGGTAGAGCTGGCCGCCGTACCGGTGGCGCCAGGTGCGGGCCTCCTCGATCAGTGACTCCGGACCGGCGAGCGCGGCCCCGGACAGCCCTCCGAGCGTCTTGTAGAACGACACATACACGCTGTCCGCGAGCGCTGCGATCTCCGGCAGCCCGCGCCCGAAGCGGGGGGCGCACTCCCACAGTCGGGCGCCGTCGAAGTGCACCACTGCATCGCGTTCGCGGGCGGCCGCCACCACGGCCTCCAGTTCCTCCCACTCCGGCAGTACGAAGCCGGCGTCGCGCAACGGCAGCTCCAGCATCAGCGTGCCGAAAGGTTCGGCGAAGTCGCGGATCTCCTGCGCGGTGGGCAGCCGCGGCTCGGACGTCGGGTGGACGGTGCGCAGCCCGCTCACCGACCCCAGAGCACCGCGCTCGTGCACCTCCGGGTGGGAGAGCGGGTGCAGCGCCACGGTCGGGCTGCCGGTGCGCCCCGCCCAGCAGCGCAGCGCGACCTGCTGAGCCATCGTTCCGGTCGGGAAGAAGGCCGCGGCCTCCATGCCGAGCAGGTCGGCGATGCGCTGCTCCAGTACGGCGACGATCCCGTCGCCGTAGATGTCGGCGGGCCGGTCCAGATCGGCCACGGAACCGGCGTACGCGCCCAGGTCGGCCAGTTGCTCGCCGAGGGTGCGGTCGACGGGTGGCCGCCAGAGGATCCGCTCGGCCCGGCGCCAGGCGGCGATCCGCCGGAACCGCTCAGCCGTTTCGCGGTCCGGCTCACCGTCCCGTATCCGGTCCCCTGTCCGGTCCCGGACCTCGTCCCGGATCTCGCCCTGCGCCTGCGCTCGTGCCTGCTCATGCCTGTCTGCCATGGGACGATCATCACGCAGAAGGCGGCCCCCGCCCACACGGTTTCGCGGTCCCCGCCCCCGCGGCCATCCACGCATTCGTCCACAGCCTGTGGACGGCCAGGAGTCTGCGCGAAACGCTGGCGTAGCATGCAGAGAAATCGTCCGGTACCCCCCGCGGACTGGAACGGAAGGCCATCGCCGCGTGAACGCAACAGCACCCAAGGAGCCCCTCGACGCGAGGGACCGCCCCGCCCGCCTCACCGTGGGTGTCGTGGGCGCGGGCAGGGTCGGCCCTGCCCTCGCCGCGTCCCTGCAGCTCGCCGGTCACCGTCCGGTCGCCGTGTCGGGCGTCTCCGACGCGTCGGTGCGCCGGGCCGCCGCGCTCCTGCCCGACGTGCCCCTCGTGCCGCCCGCCGAGGTGCTCGCGCGTGCCGAGCTGGTCCTGCTGACCGTGCCCGACGACGCCCTGCCCGGCCTCGTCGAGGGCCTCGCCGAGACCGGTGCGGTCCGCCCGGGGCAGCTGATCGTCCACACGTCGGGGCGTTACGGGACACGGGTCCTGGACCCCGCCCTGCGGGCCGGTGCACTGCCGCTCGCCCTGCACCCGGCGATGACGTTCACCGGCACGAGCGTCGACGTCCAGCGGCTGGCCGGCTGCTCCTTCGGCGTCACCGCGCCCGAGGAGCTGCGGCTCGCCGCAGAGGCACTCGTCATCGAGATGGGCGGCGAGCCCGAATGGATCGCGGAGGAGTCCCGTCCGCTCTACCACGCGGCGCTCGCCCTGGGCGCGAACCACCTGGTCACGCTGGTCGCCCAGTCGATGGAGCTGCTGCGCACGGCAGGGGTCGAGGCCCCCGACCGGATGCTCGGCCCGCTCCTCGGCGCCGCTCTCGACAACGCCCTGCGTTCCGGTGACGGCGCGCTGACCGGCCCGGTCGCCCGCGGCGACGCGGGCACGGTCGCCGCTCACATCGGCGAGCTGCGCAGGCACGCCCCGCAGACCGTGGCCGGTTACCTCGCGATGGCCCGCGCCACCGCCGACCGGGCGCTGGCGCACGGCCTGCTCAAGCCGGAGCTGGCGGAGGACCTGCTCGGCGTCCTGGCCGACGGGGCCACGGGTGCGGGCACCACGGGCAGCACCGGACCGGGAGAGACCCGATGACCGAAACCTCCACCACCCTGCTCCGTACGGCCGCCGAGCTGGACGCGTCCGGCGGACGCAAGGGACCGCGGGCCGTCGTCATGACCATGGGCGCCCTGCACGAGGGGCACGCCGGCCTGATCCGTGCCGCCCGCGCCGCCGCGGGCCCGGACGGCGAGGTCGTCGTCACCGTCTTCGTCAACCCGCTCCAGTTCGGGGAGGCCGCGGACCTCGACCGCTACCCCCGTACCCTCGATGCCGATCTCGCCGTCGCGGGCGCGGCCGGTGCCGACGTGGTCTTCGCCCCGTCCGTCGACGAGGTCTACCCCGACGGTGAGCCGCAGGTCAGGATCGCCGCGGGCCCGATGGGCGAGCGGCTGGAAGGGGCGTTTCGTCCCGGCCATTTCGACGGGATGCTGACCGTCGTCGCCAAGTTCCTGCACCTCACCCGCCCCGATGTCGCGTTCTTCGGGCAGAAGGACGCCCAGCAGCTGGCGCTGATCCGCCGTATGGTGCGCGACCTGAACTTCCCGGTGGAGATCGTCGGCGTGGAGACGGCCCGCGAGCCGGACGGCCTCGCGCTCTCCAGCCGCAACCGTTTCCTCGACGCCGAGGAGCGCCACACCGCCCTGGCCCTGTCCCGGGCCCTGTTCGCGGCCCGTGACAGGCTCGCCGCCCAGCAGGCGCTGCACGCCCGCGCGCAGACCACCCCGGCGACGACGGACCGGGCCGCCGCGCTCACCCGGCTCGGCGAGGCCCGCGCGGCCGCCGACACCCAGGCGGTGGCCTGGGCCAGGCCGGACGACGGACCCGCTGCGGTGCGCGCCGCAGCGCGCATGATCCTCGACGACGCGGCCGCCGAACAGCCCCCGCTCGCCCTGGACTACCTGGCGCTCGTGGACCCGGCGGACTTCACCGAGATCCCCGACGACCGGACCACCGGTGACGCGATCCTCGCCGTTGCCGCGCGGGTGGGCGCCACCCGCCTCATTGACAACATCCCGCTGACCTTCGGAGCCGACACGTGACCGGAATACGGCTGACCGCCCCCGCCCCCGGCTGGGCCATCGACGCGGATGTCGTGGTGGTCGGCTCCGGCGTCGCCGGCCTCACCACCGCGCTGCGCTGCGCGGCCGCGGGCCTCGCCACCGTCGTCGTCACCAAGGCCCGGCTCGACGACGGCTCCACCCGCTGGGCGCAGGGCGGTATCGCGGCAGCCCTCGGCGAGGGCGACACCCCGGAACAGCATCTGGCCGACACCCTGGTCGCGGGCGCGGGCCTGTGCGACGAGTCGGCGGTACGGGCCCTGGTCACCGAGGGCCCCGACGCCGTACGCCGCCTGATCAAGACCGGCGCACACTTCGACACCACCGACACCGGCGACATCGCGCTCACCCGCGAGGGCGGCCACCACCGCCGCCGGATCGCGCACGCGGGCGGGGACGCGACGGGCGCCGAGATCTCCCGCGCCCTGGTCGAGGCGGTCCGCTCCGCAGCCCTCCACACCGTGGAGAACGCCCTGGTCCTGGACCTGCTGACGGACGACGAAGGACGCACCGCCGGCGTCACCCTGCACGTCATGGGCGAGGGCCAGCACGACGGCGTCGGCGCGGTCCACGCGCCCGCGGTGGTCCTCGCCACCGGCGGCATGGGCCAGGTCTTCTCCGCCACCACCAACCCGCCGGTCTCCACGGGCGACGGCGTCGCCCTCGCGCTGCGGGCCGGCGCGGAGGTCTCCGACCTCGAATTCGTCCAGTTCCACCCGACGGTGCTCTTCCTCGGCGCCGACTCCGAGGGCCAGCAGCCCCTCGTATCGGAAGCGGTACGGGGCGAGGGCGCCCACCTCGTCGACGCGTCCGGAACCCGGTTCATGGTCGGGCAGCACGAACTGGCGGAACTGGCGCCGCGCGACATCGTCGCCAAGGCCATCACCCGCCAGATGCAGCTGCACGGCACCGAGCACATGTACCTCGACGCCCGCCATTTCGGGGCCGAGATGTGGGAACAGCGCTTTCCCACGATCCTGGCGGCCTGCCGTGCCCACGGCATCGACCCGATCAACGAACCGATCCCGGTCGCCCCCGCCGCGCACTACGCCTCCGGCGGCATCCGTACCGATCTGCGCGGCCGGACGACGGTCCCGGGGCTGTACGCGTGCGGCGAGGTCGCCTGCACGGGCGTGCACGGGGCCAACCGGCTGGCGTCCAACTCGCTCCTGGAGGGCCTGGTCTTCGCCGAACGCATCGCGGCGGACATCGTCGAGGACCGGCCGCGCGCGACGGAGGCGGCAGCCCCTGTGGCGAAGGCGGCGACCCTGGTGGCGGACCGGGACACCGAACGGGACACCGACCCCGCCCCCTCGCCGCTGCTCGCCCCCGAGGCGCGGACCACGATCCAGCGGATCATGACCCGGGGCGCCGGCGTCCTGCGTTCCGCCGCCAGTCTCGTCACCGCCGCAGACGATCTCGAGGCCCTGCACAACAGTGCGGCCGCCGACGCCTGGACGACCGGGCCGAAGCGCGCGGAGCCCGGTGTCGAGGCGTGGGAGGCGACCAACCTGCTTCTCGTCTCGCGCGTCCTGGTGGCCGCCGCCCGGCAGCGCGAGGAGACCCGCGGCTGCCACTGGCGCGAGGACCGGCCCGAGCGGGACGACGAGACCTGGCGCCGCCATCTCGTCGTGCAGCTCACCCCGGACCGCCGGCTCGTCCTCAGCCGTACGGAATCCGAGGCATTCCCGCCCGTACACCCGGCGGGGGCACCAGACTGCGCAGCAGCAACCACGACCCACCCCACCCCCGAGGAGCCGTAACCGTGAGCACGCCCGAAGAGAATCCGCGCCCCACACCCGTGGACGTACCGCTGATCCAGATCGGCGCGCCCGCACCGTACGCGGGAGGCTGCGGGGACGCCTGCGGCTGCGGCGGGGACGACGGCTACGAGCTGGACCCGCTGGAGTGCGGACTCGACCCCGACCTCGCCCAGCTCCTCGCCGACGCGGGCCTCGACCCCGTTCAGGTCGAGGACATCGCGCACGTCGCCATCGAGGAGGACCTCGACCACGGCGTGGACGTCACGACCGTCGCGACGGTCTCCGAGGAGGCAATGGCCACCGGTGACTTCACCGCCCGCGAGGCCGGTGTCGTCGCCGGTCTGCGGGTCGCCGAGGCCGTCCTGTCCATCGTCTGTACGGCCGAGTTCGAGGTCGAGCGCCACGTCGAGGACGGCGACCGCGTCGTTCCCGGCCAGAAGCTGCTGACGGTCACCACCCGCACCCGCGACCTGCTCACCGGCGAGCGCAGCGCGCTCAACCTGCTCTGCAGGCTCTCCGGCATCGCGACCGCGACCCGCGCCTGGGCCGACGTACTCGAAGGCACGAAGGCCAAGGTCCGCGACACCCGGAAGACCACTCCGGGACTGCGCGCCCTGGAGAAGTACGCGGTGCGCTGCGGCGGCGGCGTCAACCACCGGATGTCGCTCTCCGACGCCGCGCTGGTCAAGGACAACCACGTCATCGCGGCGGGCGGAGTCGCCGAGGCGTTCAAGCGGGTGCGGGACGAGTTCCCGGACGTACCGATCGAGGTCGAGGTCGATACCCTGGACCAGGTCCACGAGGTCCTGGCGGCGGGCGCCGACCTGATCCTGCTGGACAACTTCACCCCGGCCGAGACCGAGGAGGCCGTAGCGGTCGTCGGCGGCCGCGCGGCCCTGGAGTCGTCCGGCCGTCTCACCCTCGACAGCGCCCGCGCCTACGCCGACGCGGGCGTCGACTACCTCGCCGTCGGTGCGCTCACCCACTCCTCACCGATCCTCGACATCGGCCTGGACTTCCGCGACACCCACGGGGCCGGCGCCTGATGCTGCTCACCATCGACGTCGGCAACACCCACACCGTCCTGGGCCTGTTCGACGGTGAGGAGATCGTCGAGCACTGGCGGATCTCCACCGACGCCCGGCGCACCGCGGACGAGTTCGCGGTGCTGCTCAACGGCCTGATGGGCATGCACCCGCTGCTCGGCGAGGAGCTGGGCGACGGCATCGAGGGCATAGCGATCTGCGCCACCGTCCCGGCGGTGCTGCACGAGCTGCGCGAGGTCACCCGCCGTTACTACGGGGACGTCCCTGCCGTGCTCGTGGAGCCCGGCATCAAGACGGGGGTGCCGATCCTGGTGGACAACCCGAAGGAGGTCGGCGCGGACCGCATCATCAACTCGGTCGCCGCCGTCGAGCTCTACGGCGGTCCGGCGATCGTCGTCGACTTCGGCACCGCCACCACTTTCGATGCGGTCTCCGCCCGCGGCGAGTACGCGGGCGGGGTCATCGCCCCCGGCATCGAGATCTCGGTCGAGGCGCTCGGCGTCAAGGGCGCCCAGCTCCGCAAGATCGAGCTGGCCAGGCCGCGCAGCGTGATCGGCAAGAACACGGTCGAGGCCATGCAGGCGGGCATCGTGTACGGCTTCGCGGGCCAGGTCGACGGCGTCGTCGAACGCATGAAGAAGGAGCTGGCGGCCGACCCGGACGACGTCACCGTCATCGCGACCGGCGGCCTTGCTCCGATGGTGTTGGGCGAGTCCTCCGTGATCGATGAGCACGAGCCCTGGCTCACGCTCATCGGCCTGCGTCTGGTGTACGAGCGCAACGTGGCCCGGATGTAGGCGCAGGCCGGGCACCTGCGGGAACGGCGGGGCGGCGGGACGGCCGCCGCCGCGCCGCCGTCGGCCAGCTAAGCCGATTTTGTCCATTTAGCACGTATTGTCGCGTTATGCCCACGCCTTACGGATCACGCGGCGGTATGGCGTTCAGCGCGGACGAGCTGCGAGTGCTCCGACGCGCCCTCGCCAACGCCCTCCACCCCGCGCCCCTGCCCGACGACGATCTCCAGGACTGCCTGCGGCTTGCGGGCTCCGTCGACGAGGTGGCGGGCGAGGCGGGACGGCTGCGCGCGTTCCTCCTTGCCGACCTCGTCCGCTACCGAGACTCCCTTCCCGGCTCCGCCACCGGCTATCTGGAACTGCTCCAGGACGCCCTGGCCGCCGGGTACGACCCCCACCCGGAGGATCTGGCCGCACTGCGCCTCCAGCGCGGCAGACCGGTCGCCGCAGCGCTCCTGGAGCGCTGCCAGGTGCTCGCCGAACGGTCGGTACGGGCCCGGCTCGCCGGCCGGGCCGTACTCGCGACGACCCCCGCCCCGCGCAGCCGGCTGCTGGCGCTGCCCGGCGGCCGGGCAGCGGCCGCCGAACCCGAACGGCCGAAGACCCCGCCGGCCCCGGTCCGTCCGGTGCCGCAGCCCGAGCGCCCTGCACCGAAGCCCTCGGAGGTCTTCCCGCCCCGCCGCCGCCCGGCCCCGCCGGCGCAGCAGCGCGCCGCGGGATAGCCACGCCGGACGGCGGAGGGGGTACGCGGAAGTCCGTACCGGGCTCGCTACTCTGGACGCCATGGACTACGTATCCGCGCTCGTGCCCCCCGTGGTGATGGCTGCCTTCTTCATCGGCCTCGTCGTGACGATCGTCAAGAGCCAGGGCGGCCCCAACAAGGCCAAGGAGGACGCGGCCGTGGACTCGGCGATCAGCCGCGCCGAGGCGGTGCAGAAGACCTCGCGGACCGACGGGGTCTGACCGGTATCCCGCGTACCGCCGCTGCCACTGCACAGCAGTGGGTCGCACCGCACTGCACTGCACCGAGCGAAGGGCGTACGGCTCATCATGAGCCGTACGCCCTTTTGCTGTGTAAATAACCTGCCATTCCAGACATCTAGCACTATGGTGACGCTGTGCCCCGCCAATTGGGAGAGCTGGAAGACGCCGTGATGACACGGGTCTGGCAATGGAACCGTCCGGTCACCGTGCGGGAAGTCCTTGAGGATCTTCAGCAGGAACGGTCCATCGCGTACACGACCGTCATGACGGTAATGGACAATCTCCATCAGAAGGGCTGGGTGCGCAGGGAAGTCGAGGGCCGCGCATATCGATATACGGCGGTCTCCACCCGCGCCGCCTACTCGGCCGCACTGATGAACGAAGCCTGGTCGCACAGTGACAACCCGGCCGCCGCTCTTGTCGCCTTCTTCGGCATGATGTCCGCCGAGCAGCGCGAAGCTCTTCGCGATGCGATGCGGATCGTATCCCCGGACACCTCGGAGGCCGGGGATCACCCGGCTGATGACGCGGGCCCGGAGACCGAGCGATAGCGTCGGGGCATGTCCTCAGAGCTTCCGCATACAGATTTCCGTACCGAACCGTCGGTTATAAACGCAGCCATCACTGTCCGCCGTGCCAGGACGAGCGATGTACCCTCGGTCCGCCGTCTCCTCGACGGGTACGTACGCGAAGGCATCCTGCTCGACAAAGCGACAGTGACGCTTTACGAGGACATCCAGGAGTTCTGGATCGCGGAACGCGACGCGGATGCCCGGGTCATCGGCTGCGGTGCACTCCATGTGATGTGGGAAGACCTCGCCGAAGTCCGTACTCTCGCGGTCGATCACAGCATCAAGGGTGCCGGAGTGGGGCATCAAGTACTGGACAAGCTGTTGCAGACCGCCCGCTGGCTGGGTGTGCGCCGGGTTTTCTGTCTCACCTTCGAAGTCGACTTCTTCGCCAAGCACGGCTTCGTGGAGATCGGAGAGACGCCGGTCGACACAGATGTCTACAGCGAGCTGCTGCGTTCCTATGACGAGGGCGTAGCAGAGTTCCTCGGTCTCGAACGAGTGAAGCCGAACACCTTGGGCAACAGCCGGATGCTTCTGCACCTGTGACCGCCGGAAGAACCCGGAGCCCTATGTCCGAATCGCGCATGTTTCCCGCGTTCTTGCACTCCTGAACCTCTCCCAGGGGTTTGTGTTTTCCGGAGAAAAGCGGTTTCCTTTCCGCGTACTGCATTTTCGATGAAAGGAAATCCGGTGGCACAGAAGGTTCAGGTCCTTCTTGTCGATGACCTCGACGGTGGCGAGGCGGACGAGACAGTGACGTTCGCTCTGGATGGCAAGACGTACGAGATTGACCTCACCACGACCAACGCGGACAAGCTCCGCGGTCTTCTTGAGCCGTACACCAAGGGTGGTCGACGCACCGGTGGCCGTGCCGCGGCCGGCCGTGGCAAGGGTCGCGTCGTTCCCGGTGGCAACAAGGACACCGCCGAGATCCGTAAGTGGGCGCGCGAGAACGGTCACAATGTGAATGACCGCGGTCGTGTTCCGGCAGAGATCCGCGAGGCTTACGAGAAGGCCAACGGCTGAGCTGTCGACTGATCGGCCGTGCATCCCGTTGCCGGCCATCCTGTTCCGGCACGCATCAACCGGGCCCGGTGGCATTCCGTTGCCACCGCGTCCACGAGCCGTACGAGATCGGGAGCATCCCCACCCCTGCTCCCGAGGCCGGCGAGGGCCGGGAGCTCCGACTCCCCCTCGTGCCGCAGCTCGGGGGGCCGCAGCCATACGGCGGCCCCCGGCGAGCCGGCCACCCGGCCGGGCGGTGCCGGCGCGATGATCCGCCCGCCCGTACCGACGGCGGTCAACGTGAGGGCCACCCCGCCCCACTCCAGCCAGTCGAGCAGCCCCGGCAGCTCGTCGGCGCTCCCCGGGGCCACCAGTAGCCCCATGGTCTGCCCGGTCAGTGCCACCGGCCCGGTGCGTCCCACCCGCCGCAGCGCAGCGTGACCGGCGACCGCGGGCAGTTCCAGGACGTCGAACCGCAGCCCGGTCAGCAGCCGGACCGGAGCGGTGCCCGTCGTCGCCCAGTCGAGCTCGCGCTCGTACCACTGCGCATGCCCGTCGCGGTCGTGCGCGAGCGGCGAGCGCGGAGGCGGGACGGTGAGGGCCATACCGGAAGAACTGCTGAAAGACCCCTAGGGTTACGCAGAGTCTTTAATTGCATGCGGAGTGTGTCCGAAATGGAGGCGCACGAGCGCATTTTGCAGTGCAAGGATGTTCGCCCGTAGCGGAGGGAACCGGCGTGCGCCGCATGGACTGTCTGTAATTGCGGGTAAGACATCCCTAGTGGGGAGGGGCGACACGCAGGCTGAGACGTCTCACGTTCGCCGTCGGCGTACTGGCGATAGGGGTATCTGCCTGGCCTGCGGGAACATCGTCTCGCACCATCGGGTTGGAGCAGTTGTCGGCGTTCGGGGCAGGAGGCCAAGGACGGGTGTCGGCAGTTGGAATGAGCGGTCCCCGCTTGCGGGACTAAGCTGCGGAAGGACAGGGAGGGGACCGACCCCTTACTGCCTGACCGCTCTGAGGAGCGATTAACGATGTTCGAGAGGTTCACCGACCGCGCGCGGCGGGTTGTCGTCCTGGCTCAGGAAGAAGCCCGGATGCTCAACCACAACTACATCGGCACCGAGCACATCCTCCTGGGCCTGATCCACGAGGGTGAGGGTGTCGCCGCTAAGGCCCTGGAGAGCCTCGGGATTTCGCTCGAGGCGGTCCGCCAGCAGGTGGAGGAGATCATCGGTCAGGGCCAGCAGGCCCCGTCCGGGCACATCCCCTTCACTCCGCGAGCCAAGAAGGTCCTGGAGCTGTCGCTCCGCGAGGCTCTTCAGCTCGGCCACAACTACATCGGTACCGAGCACATCCTGCTCGGCCTGATCCGCGAGGGCGAGGGCGTCGCCGCCCAGGTCCTCGTGAAGCTGGGCGCCGACCTGAACCGCGTGCGGCAGCAGGTCATCCAGCTGCTCTCCGGGTACTCGGGAGGCAAGGAGGCGGCCACTGCAGGCGGCCCCGCGGAGGGCACGCCCTCCACGTCCCTGGTGCTCGACCAGTTCGGCCGGAACCTCACCCAGGCCGCTCGCGAATCCAAGCTCGACCCGGTCATCGGGCGCGAGAAGGAGATCGAGCGGGTCATGCAGGTGCTGTCCCGCCGTACCAAGAACAACCCGGTTCTCATCGGCGAGCCCGGCGTCGGCAAGACGGCGGTCGTCGAGGGCCTGGCGCAGGCCATCGTCAAGGGCGAGGTGCCCGAGACCCTCAAGGACAAGCACCTCTACACCCTCGACCTCGGCGCGCTGGTCGCCGGCTCCCGCTACCGCGGTGACTTCGAGGAGCGCCTGAAGAAGGTCCTCAAGGAGATCCGCACCCGCGGCGACATCATCCTGTTCATCGACGAGCTCCACACCCTGGTGGGTGCGGGGGCCGCCGAGGGCGCGATCGACGCGGCAAGCATCCTCAAGCCCATGCTGGCGCGAGGCGAGCTCCAGACGATCGGTGCGACGACGCTCGACGAGTACCGCAAGCACCTGGAGAAGGACGCGGCCCTCGAGCGCCGCTTCCAGCCCATCCAGGTCGCGGAGCCGTCGCTGCCGCACACCATCGAGATCCTCAAGGGTCTGCGCGACCGCTACGAGGCCCACCACCGTGTCTCCATCACGGACGAGGCGCTGGTCCAGGCCGCGACGCTGGCCGACCGCTACATCTCGGACCGCTTCCTGCCGGACAAGGCGATCGACCTGATCGACGAGGCCGGTTCCCGGATGCGCATCCGCCGGATGACCGCGCCGCCGGACCTCCGCGAGTTCGACGAGAAGATCGCAGGCGTCCGCCGCGACAAGGAGTCGGCCATCGACTCCCAGGACTTCGAGAAGGCAGCGTCTCTCCGCGACAAGGAGAAGCAGCTGCTGGCGGCGAAGACCAAGCGGGAGAAGGAGTGGAAGGCCGGCGACATGGATGTCGTCGCCGAGGTCGACGGCGAGCTGATCGCCGAAGTCCTGGCCACGGCCACCGGTATCCCGGTCTTCAAGCTGACGGAGGAGGAGTCCTCCCGTCTGCTGCGCATGGAGGACGAGCTCCACAAGCGCGTCATCGGCCAGAAGGACGCCATCAAGGCCCTCTCGCAGGCGATCCGCCGTACGCGAGCCGGTCTGAAGGACCCGAAGCGCCCCGGTGGCTCGTTCATCTTCGCCGGCCCGTCCGGTGTCGGTAAGACCGAGCTCTCCAAGACGCTCGCCGAATTCCTCTTCGGTGACGAGGATGCGCTGATCTCCCTCGACATGTCGGAGTTCAGCGAGAAGCACACGGTTTCCCGCCTCTTCGGTTCTCCCCCCGGTTACGTGGGTTACGAAGAGGGCGGCCAGCTCACCGAGAAGGTGCGCCGCAAGCCGTTCTCCGTCGTCCTCTTCGACGAGGTCGAGAAGGCCCACCCCGATATCTTCAATTCCCTGCTCCAGATTCTGGAAGACGGTCGCCTGACCGACTCCCAGGGCCGGGTCGTGGACTTCAAGAACACGGTCATCATCATGACGACCAACCTCGGGACCCGGGACATCTCCAAGGGCTTCAACCTGGGCTTCGCCGCCCAGGGCGACGTCAAGACCGGCTACGAGCGGATGAAGAACAAGGTCAACGAAGAGCTCAAGCAGCACTTCCGGCCCGAGTTCCTCAACCGTGTCGACGACACGGTCGTGTTCCACCAGCTGACCGAGGAAGACATCATCCAGATCGTCGACCTCATGATCGCCAAGGTGGACGAGCGCCTGAAGGACCGCGACATGGGCATCGAGCTCAGCGCGGAGGCCAAGTCGCTCCTGGCGAAGAAGGGCTACGACCCCGTGATGGGCGCCCGGCCGCTGCGCCGGACGATCCAGCGCGAGATCGAGGACATCCTCTCCGAGAAGATCCTCTTCGGTGAGCTGCGTCCCGGTCACATCGTGGTCGTGGGCACCGAGGGCGAGGGTGAGGACAAGAAGTTCACCTTCCGTGGCGAGGAGAAGTCGGCACTGCCCGACGTCCCGCCGATCGAGCAGGCGGCAGGCGGCGCCGGCCCGAACCTGACGAAGGACGCGTAAGGGCGCGTCGAGCGTCTGAGCATGTGAAGGGGCTGCCCCGGACCGTTCCGTACGGTTCCGGGGCAGCTCCTTCTCCTGTGCGCTTCGGGATCAGCGGGTGATGCGGAGGCCGTCGGTGCCGAACACGTGGACATCGGTGTCCTCGACCTCGGCATCGAGACCGGGCAGGACGTGGAGCGGCGTGAGCTCCGGCGCCGACCACTTCCTGTCCCGACACCGATCGCCTCCATCCCGGCCTGTGCCAGGTGAAGCTTTCCCACGTGCCCGCGTACGGGCTGGACAGCGTCGCCATGAACGCGGGGGTGAGCCGGCTGGGTCCCGGGCCTCACAGGGACGTCTCATGGGACGGTCTCGGCGCCTGGACGGGCCTCACATCGCTCTGCGTACGCACCCTCGCTCTGCCGGTAGACCTCTTCGCCGTTCTGCGCCGGACGCCCGCCGTCACCGCGCTCCGCCCGGCCGAGCCCGCGCTGTACGGCCTCGCCGCCGAAACGGCCCTGCCCGACGTCAGGCCCTCGCCATCGTCGGGGGCACACCCCCGTAGACCTGCACGGAGCGGTCTCAGGGAGGTGCTGAAGGTCCAGGCCGGCTCAGAGAGACCGGGCGGCGCGGCCGGCGAGGCCGGCTCCTGCCCGGTTGGCGTCGTCGGGTTGCAGGCCGAAGGTCCCGAATCGGACGGTCCTTGGTCCCACTGCGGGTGACAAGACGCACAGCCCTTTCAGGGCCTACTACGAGGCATAGGGGACACGACCGCGATCGCGGGAGGTACCTCCGCCCCAGGGGCGACCGGGACCTCCGGGGTGGCAGGGAGGGATGCCTGGAACGCTAGGCAATGTCCGTTTAGGGCGGTTTGGAACTGGGGTTAAACCTGCCGGGCCGAAGAGATCCGGCGGGGTGCGGTGCGAGCGGCGCGGGGCCCGCGGAAGTGGATTCCCATGGCGTCGGCTACGGCTTTTGTTCGTAGATGGGGTGTTTGGGCATTGGAGGGGGTCCGGGTTACCAAGGGATAGCCAGCCCGGCGGACAAGCCGGGACGACTCACCTCCGGAGGATCTCCGCATATGTCGAAGCGCGCTACGTTCCAGCACTCCCGCCGCCCGTCCGTGTCCCGTGTCCGTGGCGCCGTGGTGGCAGCCGGGCTGGGGACGACGATGGTTCTCGGTGCGGGCGCTGCGTTCGCGGCCGGTGCGGCGGCGAGCGCCCCCGACGCGGCGGGCCTGGTCAATACCGCTGCGGCCGAGTCGGTCGCCAAGCAGGCGACCGTGCAGGGCAAGGCGGCCCAGGTCGCCAAGCAGGCGGTGGCCAAGAAGGCTGCCGAGGCGAAGAAGGCCGCGAAGAAGGCCGCTCAGCTGGCGACCTCCTGGGAGGCGCCGGTCAGCCACTACACGCTGAGCGCCAGCTTCGGCAACGACGGCTCGCGCTGGGCCCACAAGCACTCCGGCCAGGACTTCGCCGTGCCGATCGGCACCAGGGTCGAGGCCGCGCACAGCGGCGTTGTCGTGAAGGCCGGTCCGAACGGCGGCGGCGACGGTCCCGCGTACGGCAACGCCATCGTGATCAAGCACAGCAACGGCATGTACTCGCAGTACGCCCACCTGTCGCAGATCAACGTGCGCATAGGTCAGGCCGTGCAGACCGGAGAGAAGATCGCCCTCTCGGGCAACACCGGTAACTCCAGCGGTCCGCACCTGCACTTCGAGATCCGGCACACCGCGAACTACGGTTCCGCGGTCAACCCGGTCATGTTCCTGCACAAGGAGGGTGTCACGGTCTGACCCGACCGGACGAACCCGCCACGGCCCGGGATCCCGCTACTTCGCGGGGCCCGGGCTGTGGGCTTGAGTGACCAGATCGACGGCGACTTCGAGGATGGCCTTGCGCTTGTCCTCTATGTCGCCGTCGACGTCTTTGAGGACGAACATTCCGGCGTGCATCGAGAAGAGCGCGCTGACGCACCGGACCTGGTCGGCGAGTGGGGCGTCGGGGTCCTTGAGCAGATCGAGCAGCTCCAGGAACCGGCTCTTCGAGGTCTGCCCGATGCTGAGGTCGCGCATGGCCGCCTGGTTCTCCTGCATGAAACGGAACAGCGGGGCGGCGCCGATCAGGGCGTCGCTGTAACGGAGCAGGAGCTCCTTCTTCGTCTCCAGGGTGCGCGGCTGCTCCTTGCCCCAGGCGATCAGCTTCTCGACGGGCCGGTTGAGGTCGTCGAAGATGCTGACGAGGATGTCTTCCTTGGTCTTGAAGTGGTAGTACAGCGCCGCCTTGGTGACGTCCAGCTTCTCGGAGATCTCGCGCAGTGAGGTCTTCTCGTAACCCTGCTCGGCGAAGAGCTCCAGGGCGACGTCCTGGATGCGCTGGCGCGTGTTGCCCCGGCGTGGCTGCGGCGTGCTGCCCATGGTGCTCTCCCAAAAACTTACTTGACGCCCGGCTAGTTACGGGTTCTACTGTCCCCAGTGTAGTCAACTAGCCGGGCGGCAAGTAAGTGACCGGTGAACAGGGGATCAGGGAGTTGGGGATCATGTCGGACCTGAAGAAGGCGGCAGACGGGAAGGCGGGCGGCAGAGCAGCCGACAAGGCTGCCGACGAGCCGGCCACCGCGCCCGGGCCGCGGCAGCGCAGCGTCCGGGTGGTGATGCTCGCCCTGATGATCACGATGCTGCTGGCCATGCTCGACAACCTGATCGTCGGCACCGCCATGCCGACCATCGTCGGTGACCTCGGCGGTCTGGAGCATCTGTCCTGGGTCGTCACCGCGTACACCCTGGCCACCGCTGCCTCCACCCCCATCTGGGGCAAGCTCGGCGACATGTACGGACGCAAGGCCATCTTCCTCACGTCCATCGTGCTCTTCCTGATCGGCTCCGTGCTGAGCGGCATGGCCCAGGACATGGGCCAGCTGATCGGCTTCCGGGCGATCCAGGGACTCGGTGCGGGCGGCCTGATGGTCGGCGTCATGGCGATCATCGGCGACTTGGTGCCGCCCCGTGAGCGCGGCAAGTACCAGGGCCTGATGGCCGGTGTGATGGCGATCGCCATGATCGGCGGACCGCTGGTCGGCGGCACCATCACCGACCACCTCGGCTGGCGCTGGAGCTTCTACATCAACCTGCCGCTGGGTGCGGTCGCCCTCGCCATGGTCACCGCCGTGCTGCACCTGCCGAACAAGGAGCGCACCAAGGCGAAGGTCGACTACCTCGGTGCCGGGCTGCTGACCCTCGGCATCACAGCGATCGTGCTGGTCACCACCTGGGGCGGTTCGGAGTACGCCTGGGACTCCGCCGTGATCATGGAGCTCGCCGCGATCGGTGTCGTCTCCCTCGTCGGCTTCCTCTTCGTCGAGACGAAGGCTGCAGAACCGATCATTCCGCTCCACATCTTCCGCAACCGCAACTTCACGCTGATGTCTCTCGTCGGCTTCATGTCCGGCTTCGTGATGTTCGGCGCGGTGCTCTTCCTGCCGCTGTTCCAGCAGTCCGTCCAGGGCGCGTCCGCGACCAACTCCGGACTCCTGCTCCTGCCGATGCTGCTGTCGATGATGATCGTCTCGCTGATCGCCGGACGGGTCACCACCAGCACCGGAAAGTACAAGATCTTCCCCATCATCGGCTCCGTCCTGATGGTGGCCGGTCTGTTTCTGCTCTCGCAGATGGACACCGACACCACCCGCTTCACCTCCGGCGTCTACATGGCGGTGCTCGGCGCGGGCATGGGCTTCCTGATGCAGATCACGATGCTCGTCGCGCAGAACAGTGTCGAGCTGAAGGACATGGGCGTCGCCTCCTCCGCGACCACCCTCTTCCGTACGCTCGGCAGCTCCTTCGGTGTCGCGATCATGGGGGCCCTGTTCACCGGACGGGTGCAGGACCAGATGGCGGCCCGCGGCGGCGGAGCGGCCACCGCGAAATCCGCGCAGCTGGACGCGGCGAGCCTGGCGAAGCTGCCGGACCCGGTGCGTGAGGCGTACCAGTTCGCAGTCTCGTCCGGGACGCACATCGCCTTCATGGTCGGGGCTTCGGTCGGCGTGATCGCGCTGCTGGCGGCGGTGTTCGTCAAGGAGGTGCCGCTGCGCGGAGCCGGCCCGGAGGCCAAGGCGGAGGGCGACGGGGAGATCCCCGCGGACGCCGTTGCCGACGCCAAGCAGAGCCAGACCGTCTGATCCGGCCGACCTGGCAACAACGGCAAGGCCCCTGGGGTGCGCGGTCCGCGCACCCCAGGGGCCTTGTCCGTCTTCTCGCTCAGCTCAGCCCACCTCAGCAGCCGAACTGTGTGCCGTCCGACGCGGCGTTCGCCCCCGGACTGTCCGTGCCGCCCGGTTCGGCCTTGGCTGCCCTGCGCTGTTCGGCGAGCTGAAGGACGGGGAAGCTGCCCGTGTTCGTCGGGGCGTGCTCAGGCAGCCACAGCACGGCGATCGCCCCGCCGGCCCCTTCCGCCGCGCCCTGCGGTGCAGCGTTCCGGAAGGTCAGCCGGGCGCCGAGGACCCGGGCCTGACCGGCGGCGATGGTCAGGCCCAGACCGTGCCCGTGCCCGGAGCGATCGCTGCTTCCGGTACGGAACCTGCTCGGGCCCTCACGCAGCAGCGCCTCCGGGAAACCGGGCCCGTGATCGCGGACGCGTACCACCCGCCCCTCGACCGTGACCTCCACGGGAGTGGAACCGTGCTTGGCCGCGTTGCCCAACAGATTGCCGAGAATGCGCTCCAGCCTGCGCGGATCGGTGTTGACCCACGACTCGTGCACCACCTGGACCCGCACGTCCGGGTCCAGCAGAGCGACCCGTCGGCTGACGAACTCGCCGAGCGCGATCTCCTGCAGCTCGGCCCGCTCCGACGCACTGTCCAGCCTGGCCACCTCCAGCACGTCCTCGACAAGCGTGCGCATCGCCTGCGCCCGGTCCCGTACGAGCTCGGTGGGGCGGCCCGGCGGCAGCAGCTCGGCCGCCGTCAGCAACCCGGTCACGGGGGTGCGCAGCTCGTGCGCGATGTCCGCGGTGACCCGGCGCTCCGCCTCGATCCGTTCGTTCAGCGCGTCCGTGAGCGCGTCCACCGCACGGGCCAGGTCGTCGGTCTCGTCCCGGATGACGCCGCCGATGGCGTCCCTGACCCGTACCTCCGTATTGCCCTGCGCGACCTTTCCGGCCGCGGCTGCCGCCTTGCGCAGCCGGCGCGACAGCTGGCCGCCGATCAGCACGCCGAGCGCGCAGCCCCCGAAGACCACCGAGACGGAGCCGATGATCAGCGCACGGTCGAGATCACCCATGATCGTGGCGCTGCGGTTGGCGAAGCGGGTGTGCAGCGACAGCACGTCACCGTTGGCCAGCGGCACGGCCGCCCACACATCGGGCACCCCGTTCGCGTACTCGTCGACATGCGTGGCGCGCCGGTTCCTACGGGTCTCCGCGCGCAGGCTCTGCGGCATCGTCGGGTCGTTGAGCTTGGCGCCGAACTTGGGGTCGGCCTTCTTCGTCTTCGTCGCCTCGTACAGCAGCTGCGCGTACGTCAGCCGCTCCAGCTGGACCTCACGGGCGTTCTCCAGCATCGAGACGCGGGCGGCGTTGTGGACGACGAGGCTCAGCGCGACCGCGATCAACGCGCCGACCGCCGCGATCGCGATGCTGATCTTCCAGCGGACACCTGTCCGCAGAGCCGGCCGCGTCATGCCTTGAGCTTGTAGCCGAAGCCGCGGACCGTCTCGATCCTGTCCTGTCCGATCTTGGTGCGCAGCCGCTGCACATGGACGTCCACGACCCGGGTGTCGCCGCCCCAGCCGTAGTCCCAGACCCGTTCGAGCAGCTTGTCGCGGGAGAGCACTGTGCCGGGCGCGGACGAGAACTCCAGCAGCAGTCGCATCTCGGTCGGGGTGAGCGCCACCTGCTCGCCGCCCTTGCGTACCTCCATGCCCTCGGTGTCGACCTCCAGATCACCGAAGACCAGCACCCCGCCGACCGGCTGCGACTCCGTCTCCGTACCGCCTGACTGCCCGCCCGACGCATGACCGAAGCGGCGCAGCACGGCGCGGATCCTGGCGACCAGCACGGCGCCGTCGAAAGGTTTGGTGACGTAGTCGTCGGCGCCGGCCTCCAGGCCGAGCACCACGTCGATCGAGTCGGCGCGGGCCGACAGCATGATCACCGGGACCGTCGACTCGTCCCGGATGCGCCGGCACAGACTGACCCCGTCCAGGCCCGGCACCATCACGTCGAGAAGGGCGATGTCCGGCCGGTCGGCCCGGAAGGCCTCCAGGCCGGAGAGGCCGTCGGGCATCGCGGTGACCACGAATCCGTCCCGCTCCAGCGCCAGCTGGGTGGCCTCGCGGATGACGTCGTCGTCCTCGACGAACAGGACGTGGGTCTCGGCCATCGACTGCTCTCAGCTCTCGCATCTCGGGTTGGCGGCTCTTCGCCGGCTCGTTCGCGCCGGTCTCGGTCCTTCGGCGGTCTCAGTTCGTCGTCGGCTCGGCGGGCTCCGGGAACTCCGCTTCTCCGTTCCCGACAGCTCTGTTGAAGTCGTTGTGCACCCGGTCGTGCTCGTTGAACCGGTTGCCGGCCCAGCGGTACGTGACCACTTCGTCGCCGGACGGGTATGCGACCGCGTCCTTCTTCTCGTACACCTGCGTCGTCACCACCAGGTCACCCCGGTCGATGGTGCCGTAGACCGCGGGCTGCTCAGTGGTGAAGACGTTCTGGTACGTGCCGTTGCTCCGCGCGCGGTACACGTAGGTGCCGACCCCTACCGAGTCGCCGCAGGTCATCACGTTCACCACGACGTCCGCCGACGAGCCGCCGGTCAGCGTGCCGTACGAGGCGTCGACCGGGTACTCGTCCCCCGTGCAGGGCTTCAGGTCCGTCCTGACCCGCTCGCTCACCTTGGGGTCCTGTTTGACCAGCTGGACGGCATCGACCTTCTGGACGGACTTCCCCGTGGACGGCGTGGTGGCCGACGGTGCGACCTGGGCGACCGGCTGCGTGCCGGCCGGTCCCTCATCGCGGGTGCCCGTGCCACCGGTGGAGCAGCTGACGGTGAGCAGCCCGAAGGCGGCGAGCCCGGCCATTGCCGTGCTGCCCGCCGCCCACCCGGTGAGACCGCCTCCGCCTCTGCCGGTCGCCCTGCTTCTGCCTGTCAGGCCGCGCACCGCTCCCGCCCCCGTTCGTCATGCCGCCGGTCCGCCTGTCCGCGAAGCTGCGCCGGTACCCGTGCACGCCCCGGAGCACCGGCGTCCGGAGCCCGGTTGCCCGCCGTGCTGCCCTGGGCCTCACGGATCGTGACTTCCCTGCTCATCGCCTCGCGGCTCTCCAGCTCCTGGCGCAGTCGCGCCAGCGCCCGGTGCAGCGTGCTCTTCACCGTACCGGCCGACATTCCGAGCGCTGCGGCCGTCTCCTCGGTGCTCATCTGCTCCCAGTGTCGCAGCACCACAACGCTGCGCTGCTTGGGAGCCAGCACGCTCAGGACGTCCATGAGCAGAGCACGGTCGGCACGCTGCTCGGTGCCGTCCTCGACGCTGGCGTCGGGCAGCTGCTCGGTGGGAACCTCCTCCAGCTTGCGGGCCCGCCACCACTCCGTACGCGTGTTGATCATGACGCGGCGCAGGTAGGCGTCGGCGAGGGACTTGTCGGCGATGCCGTCCCAGCGGCCGTACGTACGGGCCAGGGCGGTCTGCAGCAGGTCCTGCGCGTCCACCGGGTCGGGGACCAGGCGGCGCGCACTGCGCAGCAGGGCCTCCTGCCGGGTGCGTACGTACTCTTCGAATTCGAGCACCTCGCCATGCGCCATTCCAACCGCCTCCGTCCCCGTAGATCCCCGTCCGACCACTGCCAGCCACTGGTCGCGTGAGCTGACGGTCGGAGACGTTACGGAGCGGTTGTCACGGCGCTGTGCGGAGCAGCCATACACAGACGCACGGCTGTCCATCGGTTGTGTAACAGCGGGCAGGAGCCCTCTTGCCTCCTAGCCCAGCGGCAGCTGGTAGTGGCCGCCCGGAAGTGGTTCGACCAGGCCGTCGGCGACCAGGCCGTCCAGCGCCCGGGCCCGTTGCGCCGGCTCCTCCCATACGGCGTCGAGCGCCGACTGCGGAACCGGGGCCACCGCCTCGCGCAGCACGGCGAGCAGCCGGCCGCGCACCTGCCGGTCGGTACCGGCATAGGTCTGACCGCGGCGCGGGGGCCCCTGATGTTCCGGCTTCCCGGCCAGCCGCCAGGCGCACTGCGTGGCGATCGGGCATCGCGTGCAGTCCTCGTTCTTGGCGGTGCAGACCAGCGCTCCGAGCTCCATCGTCGCGGCCGCCCAGCGGGCCGCCCGTTCGTCCTCGTCGGGCAGGAGCGCGCGGGCGAGCTTCCGCTCGGCGGCGGTGGTCGCATTCGGCGGGTACTGAATGCCGGTCGCGGCCCGGGCGAACACCCGGCGGACGTTCGTGTCGAGTACGGCATGCCGCTGTCCGTACGCGAACGAGGCCACGGCCGCCGCCGTGTACTCACCGATCCCGGGCAGCGCGAGCAGCTGACTGTGCTCCCTCGGTACGTCGCCGCCGTGTCGTTCAGTTATTGCCTGCGCGGCTCCGTGCAGGCGCAGCGCTCGCCGCGGGTAGCCGAGCCGGCCCCAGGCGCGGACCGCTTCACCGGGCGGCTCGGCAGCCAGATCGGCGGGGCGCGGCCAGCGGGCCAGCCACTGTTCGTACACCGGGAGAACCCGGCTGACGGGGGTCTGCTGCAGCATGAACTCGCTCACCATCACGCCCCAGGCGCCCGCTTCGGGGCGGCGCCAGGGCAGATCGCGGGCGTGCTGGTCGAACCACCCGATGACGGGCGCGTGGAGGGATGCGGGGGGCGTCTGTGTCGCAGTCATGGCAGTCATCGCAAGCCGATCCTGGCACGGAAGGGCGGACAACGGTCATGGCAGCGGGGGTGTCGCCCGTCATGGGGGCCCATGGAGTGATAATGCCACCCGTCTGTCCCCACGGTGAGCCTCGGTCGGCGTCTTCATCCGGGCTCGGCGCGGGCTCGGCCGTCCGTTCCAGGGCCCGGTATCCGGACCGCGACGGGCACCCGGCTGGTTCCTTGCCGTCAGGGTGAGCGACCGTGCCGGCCGGGACAGCAGGACGATCACCGGCGCCGCGACCGATCCCCCCGCGAGCAGGCCAACCGCCACGTCGTGCGGAAGGCGCACCCCGGCAAAGACCCGCGAGAACGCCATCAGCAGCGCCGGCGGCACCGTGCACCGGGCCGTGCGCGGCCGGGGGGAACGCGAGAGCGGCGGCGGTCGCGCCGGCTGTCCCCGTGTGGTTACCGGGAAACGTCCAGTGGTCCGTCGGCGGACACGGCGCCCGGTGAGGCCGCCGCAGCAACGACCGACCGGTATGGACGCTCGTCGTCCGCGACCGACTTGAGGAGCTCACCGGCGACGTGGGTGACGGCTGCTGCGAGTGGCGCGAGCAGAGACAGGGGCAGGGCTCCCGCATCCGCGCCGCGCGCACGTGCCGTGTGCGAAATCGGTGATGTCGCTGTGCAGGAAGGAGAAGGGAGTTGAACTCTCCACGTGACGGACCGTAGCCAACAGGGCTGGGTTGTCACAGTGGGCGATCACCAGGGGGCACGCCTGAGGAAAGTCGGGGTCGGAACAGGCCACTGCATGATGATGATCCGCAAAACTTGAGGATCAGAGCGGCGGGTGGGGCGGGAGTTGGCGCGGATCTCTCGTACAGTTTGGGCCGTGGGATCTCTGCGCAATCCGATCGGGCCGCTTCCCTCCAGCATCTATTGGCGACGGAGGGCCGTAGCGGTGATGCTGATTGCGCTGCTCGCGTTCCTGATCGCCTGGGTCGTCACTTCCGGTGGCGGCAAGGGGAACATGGACGACTCCCGGCCCAACGGGTCCGGCCCCGCACACTCGATCACTCCGGGACCCGCCAGTTCCGGCCCGGCCATCAGTCAACAACCGGGCGGGCGCGACGATTCGGACGACTCCGGTGGGGGCAGCGGCGCGGACGCGGGTTCCGACGGCACCGCCGACGGTGGCTCCGGCACCGACGCCGGATCCGGATCGGGTTCCGGCAGCGCGTCCGGTGGCGGAAGTGAGGGGCAGCAGGTTCCGGCCGGCTCCTCGATCCCCGACTGCACGTCCTCCGCACTGCAGTTGACTCTGCGCACCAAGCTCAACTACAGCCCCGGCGAGAACCCGAAGTTCGAACTGGTCGCCAAGAACACCTCGTCCACCGCCTGCAAGGCCGACTTCGGGCCGAAGAGCGCGGTGGTGACCATCACCGAAGCCGGTGGCGGCGACGACGAGGTGTGGTCCTCCAAGGACTGCCCACGCAATGCGGGCAGTGTGCTGCTGGAGGTTCCGGCGGGCGCGACCATCGTCCACACCGTGGAGTGGGACCGGAGGAAGAGCGCCCCGCAGTGCGCGACGCCGCCCGCGGGGGCTGCGGGGGCCGGTACGTATCTCGTCGAGGCGAACGCTCTCGGCGAGCCGGTGCAGCGCGCCTCGTTCGTCCTCGCGAAGGACTGAGCGGGGCCCGTCCGAGCAGTCCCGGACCGGTGCGCGATCACTGTCGCGACCACGGGCACTGTCGATCACGGGCGCGGTCCGAAACGTTCGGGGCCCGGTTCACCGACCGGGCCCCGAGACATGTACTGCTCCGCGCAAGCTGCGTACCGCTACACGTACCGCTCAAGAATCGACGACTCGGCCAGTCGCGACAGCCCCTCGCGCACGCTCCGCGCCCGCGCCTCGCCGACTCCGTCCACCGTCTGAAGGTCGTCGACGCTCGCTGCGAGCAGTTTCTGCAGTCCGCCGAAGTACTCCACCAGCCGCTCGATGATCGCCCCGGGCAGCCGCGGCACCTTCGCCAGCAGCCGGAAACCGCGGGGCGAGACCGCCGAGTCGAGGGTCTCGGGTGAGCCGCTGTACCCCAGGGCCCGTGCCACGACCGGGAGTTCGAGCAGCTCGGTGTGGGAGAGCCCGTCCAGCTCGGTCAGCGCCTCCGCGACCGTACGCGACCGCTTGGCGGTCGGCTCCGGCACGTAGTCACGCACGACCAGCTCTCGCTCCGGCTCGACTCCCGCGATCAACTCGTCGAGCTGGAGGGAGAGAAGCCGGCCGTCGGTGCCCAGCTCCACCACGTACTCGGCGATTTCGGTCGCGATCCGGCGGACCATCTCCAGACGCTGTGCGACAGCCGTCACGTCCCGCACCGTCACCAGGTCCTCGATCTCCAGCGCGGAGAGCGTGCCCGCGACCTCGTCGAGGCGGAGCTTGTATCGCTCCAGGGTGGCGAGGGCCTGGTTGGCGCGGGAGAGGATCGCGGCGGACTCCTCCAGGACCCGGCGCTCCCCGTCCACGTACAGCGCGATCAGACGCATCGACTGCGAGACCGAGACGACCGGGAAGTTGCACTGCCTGGAGACCCGGTCCGCCGTGCGGTGGCGGGTTCCGGTCTCCTCGGTGGGGATGGAGGCGTCCGGGACCAGCTGCACGCCGGCCCGCAGGATCTTCGTCATGTCCTTGTCGAGGATCAGTGCCCCGTCGAGCTTGGCCAGCTCGCGCAGCCGCGTCGCGGTGAACTCCACGTCCAGCACGAAGCCGCCGGTGCACATCGACTCGACGGTCTTGTCCATGCCAAGCACGATCAGGCCGCCGGTGTTGCCACGGAGGATGCGCTCCAGGCCGTCCCGCAGGGCCATTCCGGGCGCGACGGCGCTCAATGAGGCGCGCATCAGCGCCTCATTACCGGTGCCTTGGCCGGACTTTCCGGGCGATGCTGCCCGGTCGCTGGCTGCCACTGCACTCCTCCGGTCACAGGTTTGCGGTGCCCTTATGTCCCTCATACCGTTCGTACGGACGGGCGAGACCAGGGCAAAGTCTACCGGCGTGCGTCGGCCTCCCGTGGGGCCTCTGTACGAGACCGGCGCGGGAGCACTCCGAGCGCGTCGCCCATGTTGGCGACTTCCGTGACCTTCATACCGGATGGAACCCTTCCCGGGTCGGTCGGGACCAGCGCGTGGGTGAAGCCCAGACGGTGTGCTTCGGCCAGTCTGCGCTGCACGCCCGTAACCCGTCTGACCTCGCCCGCGAGGCCCACCTCGCCGATCGCCACCAGGTTCTTGGGCAGCGGTGTGTCGCTCGCCGCGCTGGCCAGCGCAAGCGCGATCGCAAGGTCCGCGGCAGGTTCGGAAAGCTTCACGCCGCCGACCGTGGCGCTGTAGATGTCCCGCTTGCCGAGTGCGCTGATCCGGCCGCGCTGCTCCAGAACCGCCAGCATCATCGAGACCCGGGACGTCTCCAGGCCGGAGGTGGTGCGCCGCGGTGAGGGGATCTGCGAATCGACCGTCAGCGCCTGCACTTCGGCGACGAGCGGGCGCCGCCCCTCCAGTGTGACCGTCAGACAGGTGCCCGGCACGGGCTCGTCGCGCCGGGTGAGGAAGAGGCCGGACGGGTCGGCGAGGCCCGTGATGCCCTCGTCGTGCAGTTCGAAACAGCCGACCTCGTCGGTTGCCCCGTACCGGTTCTTCACGCCCCGGACCAGCCGGAGGCGCGCATGCCGGTCGCCCTCGAAGGACAGCACCACATCGACGAGGTGCTCCAGCAGCCGCGGCCCGGCGATGGCGCCGTCCTTGGTGACATGGCCGACCAGCAGCGTGGACATGCCGCGCTCCTTGGAGGCGCGGATGAGCGCACCGGCTACCTCCCGGACCTGCGCCATCCCGCCGGGCGCGCCCTCGATCTCGGGCGAGGCGACGGTCTGCACGGAGTCGAGGATGAGCAGGGACGGCTTGACCGCGTCCAGATGGCCGAGGACCGCGGAGAGGTCGGTCTCGGCGGCGAGGTAGAGGTGGTCGTTGATCGCCCGGATCCGGTCGGCGCGCAGCCGCACCTGGCTCGCGGACTCCTCCGCGGTGACATAGAGGGTGCGGTGTTCGTCGCTGGCGGCCTTGGCGGCCACATCCAGCAGCAGCGTCGACTTGCCGACGCCCGGCTCGCCCGCGACCAGCACCACGGCGCCGGGGACCAGCCCACCACCGAGCACCCGGTCCAGCTCGTCGACCCCGGTCGGCCGGGCGGTGGCCTGCCGGCTGTCGACCTGGCCGATGGGGAGTGCGGCCGAGCTGACGCGGCCGGCCGCCGTCGTCCGCACGGCGGGGGCGCCGCCGAACTCTTCCACCGTCCCCCACGCCTGGCATTCGGGGCATCGGCCGAGCCACTTGGCGGTCGTCCAGCCGCACTCGGTGCAGCGGTAGGACGGCCGGTCCTTCGCGGATTTTGTACGGGCAGCCATGGCGCCACCGTATAGGTGAGGACTGACAGCGCCGCCCGGCGAGGGTACGCGGGGGCTCGCGGTGGTGTCTGTGGTGTGTGGGGAGGCGAAGCGCGGGGGAGTGCCGGGAGAGGGGCGACCGGTCAGGAAGTCCGACGGAATTGACGATTCCTGTCCCCTTTCAAGGGATACGTTCACCCGTAAGGGTTAAATGTGCGAAAGGGGTGCCAAGGCCATGCTCTGCCTTGCTTACGGTCGCAAGGTGACGAGCAGCAGGCTGGAGACCCCCAGGCACACCACCGGCGCACACCGGGCGCAGCGCCGTGCGCCCCAGGCGTCGCCGGAGCGAACGCCTGCCCGTTGCGACGCCTATCTCGACGGCCTGTTCACCTACTGCCTCTCCGTGCTCTGCGATCACGACGGAGCCATCGAGGCGCTGGGCGCCGTACTCGCCATTGCGGAACGGCAGGACGGGCGGTGCCCCAGGGGGGAGGAGGAACGTAAAACCTGGCTGTACGCGCTGGCCAGGTGGACGTGTCTGCGCAAGCTCGCGGAGCAGAAGAACCACAGGCAGAATCGGGGCCGGCAGGCGCACCGCCAGCATGCGGCCGGGCGGCCGGGCGGTACGACCGCGGCCGCCCAGGGGGCGCGGTCACAAACCTGTCTGCCCCCCAACGCCACCGCCCTCGCCGCAGACGCTACGGACGCCTCCGAGACCGCCGCGGCAGCCGAAGCGCACCGCCGCGAACTCGCGCAGCTCGCCTGGCCCGAGGCCGCCGGCACCACGCCCGAACAGCGCGAAGCGCTCGAACTGGCTGTACGCCACCGCCTCGCCCCGCGCGCCGTCGCCTCCGTCCTCGGCCTCGACCCCGCGACCGCCCGTGAGCTCCTGGCCGCCGCGGCCTGCGAAGTGGAACGCACCCGGGCCGCCCTCGCCGTCATCGAGACCGGCAACTGCTCCACCGTCGCCCGGCTCTTCGGCGACCGTCGCGTCCTGTTCTCCGCCGCCCTGCGCAGCGAGCTCGTCCGCCACGTCGACGACTGCCCCCGCTGTCGCCGCGCTGCCGAGCGGGCGGGCGCCGAAGGCCCCTGGCCGGGCGCGTCCGTCAGCCCGGGTGCCGCGCTTCCGGTCGTCGAGGCCCCGCGGCCCTCCGCGTACGTGGCGATGGTCCACGCACAGAGGAATCGGTCCGCCACTCCGCGCTTCGACCGGACAGGCTTCCCGATGGACCCGAAGGACCACGCCGCGCGCCGGGACCGGCTGCGGGCGAGAGTCGTGACGACGACGTTGGTGGCGACGGTCGTCGCCGCCCCCGTGATCGCGCTGTGGTCCGCTTACCGGGGCGCGCCGCTGACCGGCGAGGGACACGACGGCTCCTCGGTCACCGC
Organism: Streptomyces sp. NPDC002206; assembly: GCF_053593595.1. NCBI lineage: Bacteria > Bacillati > Actinomycetota > Actinomycetes > Kitasatosporales > Streptomycetaceae > Streptomyces > Streptomyces sp. NPDC002206. Next base: position 12,352 of record NZ_JBSFCW010000029.1, on the reverse strand, counting down.
GACCGAGACGGACGGCCGGAGCGAGTTCGACGGCGACCCGTACGACCGCTACCAGAACGCCGGCAATGCCAGCCCCGAGCCCGGCTCCCGTTTCAAGGACGGCAGTCGTATGCCGGATGTCTCCGCCGAAGTCATCAGCTCCGGGACGGGGCAACACGGCCCCGGCCGGTTCGCCGTCACGGCACGCTCGTCCGGCGACACCACGCTGATCACTCTGACCGCCTCAGGCGGTGCACCCGTGGCCTGGTCGGCACGGGTGGATGCGCCCTGGCTCCGCCTCAGCAGGCACTCCGGAACCCTCGCCGCGGGGCAGAGCGTCACGATCCGCGTCTACGTGGACCATCCGCGGGAACCGGCCGGGGCCTGGAGTGCGAGCATCCGTCTCGCCCCGTCGAGCTCGACAGTGCTGGTCCGCGGGCACCGGGCGACGCCGGCACCGCCCGGCGGCCCGACCGGCCCCACTGCGCCGTCCCGCCCGAGCCATCCGTCCGTCCCACCATCGACCTCGCCCGAGCCGACGGATCCGACCCACCCGACACATCCCACGCCGTCACCGACGAACCCGGCACCGTCCCCGGACCCGTCGCACCCGTCCACCCCCTCCGACCCGTCCCCTGACCCCTCCGACCCGGGGACAAGCCCGAGCGACCCGGCGCCGACGGGCTGAAAGACGGCTTCAGCCCGCCGCCCCGGCCTCGTCAGGAGCCCGCAGGTCCCGACGGCTGCACCGGAGGATCCGCAGGATGCGGCGCCATGGGCAGCAGCGAGGACAGCCGCTCCTCGCACAGCTCGACCAGCCGCTCGTACGCCTCCTTGCCCATGAGCTCGGTGAGCTCGGGCCGGTACGACACATAGACCGGCTCCCCGGCCCCGTGCGCCGACGTCGCCGACGTGCACCACCAGTGCAGATCGTGACCGCCCGGACCCCAGCCCCGTCGGTCGTACTCACCGATCGAGACCTGGAGCACGCGCGTGTCGTCGGGTCGGTCGATCCAGTCGTATGTACGCCGGATCGGCAGCTGCCAGCACACGTCCGGCTTGGTCTCCAGGGGCTCCTTGCCCTCCCGGAGCGCCAGGATGTGCAGCGAACAGCCGGCTCCGGCCGCGAACCCGGGCCGGTTCTGGAAGATGCAGGACCCCTCCCAGCGGCGCGTCTGGCGTTCCCCGTCGTCGTCGACCTCGACCCAGCCCGTCTCCGTACCGACGTCATGGAACTGCCACAGCTCCGGGGTCAGCCGGGAGACATGGTCCGCCACCCGCTTCTCGTCGTCCTCGTCCGAGAAGTGCGCGCCCAGCGTGCAGCACCCGTCGTCCGCACGGCCCGCCTGGATGCCCTGACAACCACTGCCGAAGATGCAGGTCCACCTGGAGGTCAGCCAGGTCAGGTCGCAGCGGAAGACCTGTTCGTCGTCCGCGGGGTCGGGGAACTCGACCCAGGCACGTGCGAAGTCGATCCCCTTCTCGTCTTCGGACCGGTCCGGCCCGCTCACTTCCGGCTGCTGCATCTCCTGCTTCGTTTTCTGCTTCTTGGTGACTTTGCCCGGCTTCGCCTTTTTCGTCTTTGGCACAGGCCAAGAGTAAGTCCGCGGGAGCAGTAGCGTGCCGGGTATGAGACTCGGAGTCCTCGACGTGGGGTCGAACACGGTTCATCTGCTGGTGGTGGACGCGCACCCCGGTGCCCGCCCGCTGCCCGCGCATTCGCACAAGGCGGAGCTGCGCCTGGCCGAGCTGCTGGACACGGACGGGGCGATCGGACCCGCCGGCGTGGACCGGCTTGTCATGACGATCACCGATGCGCTGCAGGCCGCCGAGGACAAGGGTTGCGAGGACGTGCTGCCGTTCGCCACGTCCGCGGTACGGGAAGCGAGCAACGCCGACGAGGTACTGGCCCGGGTGCGGGAAGAGACCGGCGTCGACCTCGCTGTCCTCACCGGCGCGGAGGAGGCACGGCTCACCTTCCTCGCCGCCCGCCGCTGGTTCGGCTGGTCGGCCGGGAGGCTGCTGGTCCTGGACATCGGTGGCGGCTCGCTGGAGATCGGTTTCGGCATCGACGAGGAGCCCGACACCGCGGTGTCGCTGCCGCTCGGGGCCGGACGCCTCACCTCCGGCTGGCTGCCTGGCGATCCGCCGGACCCGGCGGAGGTGAAGGCGTTGCGCCGCCATGTGCGGGCCCAGATCGCCCGTACGGTCGGCGAATTCAGCCGCTTCGGCCGTCCCGACCATGTCGTGGCGACCTCCAAGACGTTCAAGCAGCTCGCCAGGATCGCGGGCGCCGCGCGCTCCGCGGAGGGCCTGTACGTGCAGCGCACCCTGACCCGCAAGGCGCTGGAGGAGTGGGTGCCGAAGCTGGCGGCGATGACCGCCGACCAGCGCGGGCGCCTGCCCGGGGTCTCCGAGGGGCGGGCCGCGCAGCTGCTGGCCGGGGCGCTGGTCGCCGAGGGGGCGATGGACCTCTTCGGGGTGGAGGAGTTGGAGATCTGCCCGTGGGCGCTGCGCGAGGGAGTGATCCTGCGCCGCCTGGACCACCTCCCGACGGCGTCCGCCGCCCTGAACTGACCCACGCCTCACCCAGCTCCCACCCCGCGGACCGGACGACGCGGAGGACCCGACAGGAAGCCGTCCGGAAGCCGAGCCGGAAGCGGTCCGGAGCCGCGGAAGCCGTCCGCAGCCAACCGGAAACAGGTCGGCGCCGACCGAAACCGTCCGGCGCCGACCGAAAGCCGCCCGCAACCGACCGAAGCCCGGCCGAGGGTCGATCGGAAGCACGTGGAGCCGACCATGGCCCTGCTCACTTTCCGCCTCGGCCCCTCGGTGGCGCGCACAGCCGCCCCGTACCCTGTCTCCGTGGCAGAACCAGTGGTGCGCATCCCGGATGCGAAGGTCGCCCTGTCGACGGCTTCCGTCTATCCGGAGTCGACGGCGACGGCCTTCGAGATCGCCGCGCGTCTGGGCTACGACGGTGTCGAGATCATGGTCTGGACCGACCCCGTCAGCCAGGACATCGAGGCGCTACGACGGCTCTCGGACTATCACCAGGTGCCGATCCTCGCCGTTCACGCGCCCTGTCTGCTGATCACGCAGCGGGTCTGGTCCACCGATCCATGGGTGAAGCTCCAGCGGGCCCGGGCGGCCGCGGAGAAGCTCGGAGCGTCGACGGTCGTCGTCCATCCGCCGTTCCGCTGGCAGCGGCAGTACGCCCGCGATTTCGTCACCGGTATCTGGCGCATGGCGGACGAGACGGACGTGCGGTTCGCCGTCGAGAACATGTACCCGTGGCGGTACCGGGATCGCGAGATGCTTGCGTACGCCCCCGACTGGGACGTCACCAACGACGACTACCGTCACTTCACCGTCGACCTCTCGCACACCGCGACCGCCCGTACCGACGGCATGGCCATGGTCGAGCGGATGGGCGACCGGCTCGCCCACATCCACCTGGCCGACGGCAAGGGCTCCAACAAGGACGAGCACCTGGTGCCCGGCCGCGGTGACCAGCCCTGTGCCGAACTGCTGGAACGGCTGGCCCGTACCGGCTTCGACGGCCATGTGGTCATCGAGGTCAATACCCGCCGCGCCATGTCCGCCGCCGAACGTGAGGCCGACCTGGCGGAGGCGCTGGCCTTCACCCGGCTCCACCTGGCGTCGGCGACGGCGCAGGTGCCGCGCCCGTGACCACCGACGGGGGCAGTGGCCCGCACGGCCCCGCCGAACGCCCCAAACGCCGCGGCCGCCCCGCCCGTACGGCCGAGACCACCGGCCCCGGCGCCCGCGAACGCATCCTGGAGGCGGCCCGTACCGAGTTCGCCGAGCGCGGCTACGACAAGACGTCGATCAGGGGAATCGCCAAGAAGGCCGGAGTCGACGCCGCGCTCGTGCACCACTACTTCGGTACGAAGGACGAGGTCTTCGCAGCGGCGATCGAGGTCTCCTTCGAACCCGCGCTGGTGATCCCGGCCATCCTCAGCGGCGGCACGAACGGCCTGGGGGAGCGGCTGGCCCGCTACTTCATCGGCGTATGGGAGAACCCGGCGTCCAGAGCCCCCTTGCTGGCGATCATGCGGTCCGCGCTGACACACGAGGCGGCAGCCAAGGTGCTGCGCGGCTTTGTGCTGCGGCGACTGCTGGAACGGATCGCGGAGGCACTGGACGTACCGGACGCGACCTTCCGCGCGGAGCTGGCCGCCTCGCACATGATCGGGATCGCGATGCTGCGGTACGTGATCAAGGCGGAGCCGCTGGCCTCGGCGGAGCCGGAGAAGATCGTCGCGATGGTCGCACCGACGCTGCAGCGCTATCTGACGCAGGCCTGACCGATCTTCCGGGCGTCATCGACCGGCCCGTCCGCCGTTCAGGCACGGGAGCGGGGCGCCCCGCTCGCACAGCGAGCACGCCGTCCCGCATTCCGGACAGAGTGTCCAGATCCTGGAGCCGAGGCGTACCCTCGGAGGGAGTCATATCTGTCGAAGGAGCGAGCGACGATGCCCCAGCTGAGGTCCCGCACTGTCACCCACGGCCGCAACATGGCGGGCGCCCGCGCCCTTATGCGGGCCTCGGGCGTAGCGAGCGAGGACATCGGCAAGCCGATCGTTGCGGTCGCCAACTCCTTCACCGAGTTCGTCCCCGGCCACACCCATCTCGCACCGGTGGGCAGGATCGTCTCCGATGCCATCAAGGCCGCGGGCGCGGTGCCGCGCGAGTTCAACACCATCGCCGTCGACGACGGCATCGCGATGGGCCACGCGGGGATGCTCTACTCGCTCCCCTCCCGCGACCTGATCGCCGACTCCGTCGAGTACATGGTCGAGGCACACTGCGCGGACGCGCTGATCTGCATCTCCAACTGCGACAAGATCACGCCCGGCATGCTGATGGCCGCGATGCGTCTGAACATCCCGACGGTCTTCGTCTCCGGCGGCCCGATGGAGGCCGGCCGGGCCACCCTCGTCGACGGTACGGTCCGCAAGCTCGACCTGATCAACGCGATCAGCGACGCGGTCAACGAGAACGTCTCGGACGAGGACATCCTCCGTATCGAGGAGAACGCCTGTCCCACCTGCGGCAGCTGTTCCGGCATGTTCACCGCCAACTCGATGAACTGCCTGACCGAGGTCCTCGGCCTCTCGCTCCCCGGCAACGGCTCCGTCCTCGCCACGCACACCGCTCGCAAGGCGCTGTACGAGGAGGCCGGCCGTACGGTCGTCGAGATCACCAAGCGCTACTACGAGCAGGACGACGCGACGGTCCTGCCGCGCTCCATCGGCACCCGCGCCGCCTTCGACAACGCCATGGCGCTGGACATCGCCATGGGCGGCTCCACCAACACGATCCTGCACCTGCTCGCCGCCGCTCAGGAGGCCGAGCTGGCCTACGACCTCGACGACATCAACGAGGTCTCCCGCCGCGTCCCCTGCCTGTCGAAGGTCGCGCCCAACGTGGCCCCCGGCGGCACGTACTACATGGAGGACGTCCACCGGGCCGGCGGCATCCCCGCCATCCTCGGTGAGCTCCACCGCGGCGGCCTGCTCAACGAGGACGTGCACTCGGTGCACTCCGCCACCCTCGCCGAGTGGCTGAAGAACTGGGACGTCCGCGGCGGCTCTCCGTCCCCCGAAGCCGTCGAGCTGTGGCACGCGGCCCCCGGCTGCGTCCGTTCCGCGACCGCCTTCTCGCAGTCCGAGCGCTGGGAGACCCTCGACCTGGACGCGGCGGGCGGCTGCATCCGCGACCTGGAGCACGCGTACTCCAAGGACGGCGGTCTCGCGGTCCTCAAGGGGAATCTCGCCGAGGACGGCTGCGTCGTGAAGACGGCGGGCGTCGACGAGTCGATCTGGACCTTCGAGGGCCCGGCGGTCGTCTGCGAGTCCCAGGAAGAGGCCGTCGACAAGATCCTCCGCAAGGAGATCAAGGAGGGCGACGTGGTCGTCATCCGTTACGAAGGTCCGCGCGGCGGCCCCGGCATGCAGGAGATGCTCTACCCCACCTCCTTCCTCAAGGGCCGCGGCCTCGGCAAGAGCTGCGCCCTGGTGACCGACGGCCGCTTCTCCGGCGGTACGTCGGGTCTGTCGATCGGCCACGCCTCGCCGGAGGCGGCTTCGGGCGGCACGATCGCGCTCGTCGAGGACGGCGACCGGATCAGGATCGACATCCCGAACCGCTCGATCGACCTCCTCGTCCCCGAGGCAGAGCTGACCGCCCGCCGTGACGCGCTGAACGGCGTGTACGCGCCGAAGAGCCGCGAGCGCAAGGTCTCGGCGGCGCTGCGGGCGTACGCGGCGATGGCGACGAGCGCGGACCGCGGCGCCGTGCGCGACGTCTCCAGGCTCGGCTGACGCGCACACACCCCGACCTCTCCCGGCCCCCGGCGACCCAGTGATCGCCGGGGGCCGACGCACACCCGCTGAGGATCAGGCTGCCCTTGCCCCGCACTGGGACAGTGCCGCGGCAGCCACCGTCGCCGCCCGGGGATAATCGACCTCGTGAGCGAGAACAGCGAAGCACCCAGCGGCCCGGAGCCCGGATCCACCGCCCCGGGCCCGCGGCCCGAGCCCATCCGCTTCTTCGGTACGACCTGGGTGGAGCACGACGGTCAGTACGGGCTCCGCCGCGTCGGCGTCGCCCTCGGCTCCCTCGCCGCGGCCGTCGCCTCCTGCTTCGTGCTCCGCTTCGCCTACCAGGGCCTGGAGATCGCCGATGTCGGCAGCCTCGTCGGCATCCTGGTCGTCCTGATGTTCGCCGTCTGCAGCGCCGTCGCCTTCCGCAAGACCTGGGAAGGATTCAGCCACCGCCCCGCCGACCAGGCCGGTGAGGACAACCTGCGCGGTCTCAAGACGATCGGCTTCATCGGCTCGCTGCTTGCGTACTTCGTCCGCTCGTTCCTGGAGGCGCCGGGCGAGAAGCTGCGGCGTACGGAGTACGAGACGGCCCTCGCCCGGTACGCGAAGCGCCGCTCGACGAGGACCGGAAACCCGGCGGGCCGCAAGACGGCCAAGGCCAGGAAACCCCGGCGCAAGTAGCTCCACCCGGGCGACGATGGCCCCGTGCCTCACACGGACCCGCCCACCCCCCATCCCCGCGCCCTGTCCTTCGATCGCGCCGCCGCCCAGTACGCCGCGGCCCGGCCCGGCTACCCGCCCGCTCTCTTCACCACGGTCGAAGGGCTCAGCGGTCGCCCCCTGCGCGGTGCCCGCACCCTCGACATCGGGGCCGGTACCGGCATCTCCACCCGCCTCCTCCACGACCGGGGCGCCCACGTCACGACCGTCGAGCCGGGCCCCGGCATGGCGGCGGAACTCCACCGGGAGCTCCCGCAGATCCCGATCGTGCGCGGTGACGGCAACCGCCTCCCCTTCGCCACGGCCTCGGCCGATCTGATCACCTATGCCCAGTCCTGGCACTGGACCGACCAGGCCCTCGCCACCCCCGAGGCCCTCCGTGTCCTGCGCCCGGGCGGCGCCCTTGCGCTCTGGTGGAACGTCTCCGACCATTCCGTCCCCTGGATCGCCGAGCAGGACGCCCGCCTCCGCCGCTTCTTCGGCGCCGGCGACAGCGCCCATGGTTCGCCCGTCCGCTCCCGCGACCTGCCGGCCGGGCTCGGCTTCGTACATCGCACGGTGCCCTGGACCCGCCGGGTGCCGCTGGACACCCACCTCGCCAACCTCGGCAGTCACTCCGCGTTCCTCGTCCTCGGTGAGGAACCCACCCGCCGGTTCCTCGCCGAGGAGCGCGTCCGCCTCGCGGAGCTCTTCCCTGACGGCACGGTCGAGGAGAGCTACGTGGTCGACCTCAGCGTGGCAACGTGCTGACCGTCATGCCGAAGCGGAGGCTCCGCCTGTCCCCGACGGCCCCGCGCCCGTATCGCCATAGCCAGGTCCCTTGACGCGGGGACGCCACGGGATCAAAATTCATCGCATGATGAATTATTCGGGCGTCGCCATCGAGGCCCGCGGCCTCACCGTCGTACGAGGCGATCGAACCGTCCTGCGCGGCCTCGACTTCACCGTCGAACCAGGCAGGATCACCGGCCTCCTCGGCCCCTCGGGCTGCGGCAAGACCACCCTGATGCGAGCTGTCGTCGGCACCCAGGCCAAGGTCACCGGCACCCTCGACGTCCTCGGCACTCCTGCGGGCCACCCCACCCTCCGCCCGCGCATCGGGTACGTCACCCAGGCACCGTCGGTCTACACCGACCTCAGCGTCCGGCAGAACCTCGACTACTTCGCGGCCATCCTCCAGCCGGGCCGCAGCCACCGGGACGCCCGCCGGGCCACCGTCGCCCGGGCCATCGCCGATGTGGACCTGACCAGCCACGCGGACGCCCTTGCCGGCACTCTCTCCGGCGGCCAGCTCACCCGCGTCTCCCTCGCCGCCGCCCTGCTCGGCACCCCCGAACTGCTGATCCTCGACGAACCCACGGTCGGGCTCGACCCGGTACTCCGCCGCGATCTGTGGAACCTCTTCCACAGCCTCGCCGCCGACCACGGCACCACACTCCTCGTCTCGTCCCACGTCATGGATGAGGCCGAGCGCTGCCACCGACTGCTCCTTATGCGCGAGGGCGAGATCCTCGCCGACGGCACCCCCGAGGCGCTGCGCACCGACGCCCGCACCGCCACCGTCGAAGAAGCCTTCCTCCACCTGGTCGACGAGGCCGCCACCCGTCAGGAGAACGCCCGATGAGCTCGACGCACACACCGCAGCAAGCCCCCGCCACTCCGCAGGAAACCGCCGACCCTCACCCCCACGCGCAGCGCGGGACCCAGGCCCTCAGCCCCGCCCGCACCCTCGCCACCGCCGCCCGCGTCCTGCGCCAGCTGACCCACGACCCGCGCACGGTCGCGCTGCTGCTCCTCATCCCGGTCGTGATGATCACCCTGCTGCGGTACGTCTTCGACGGCAGCCCGCGCACGTTCGACGCGATCGGCGCCTCGCTGCTCGGCATCTTTCCGCTGATCACGATGTTCCTGGTGACGTCGATCGCCACCCTCCGCGAACGCACCTCGGGCACCCTGGAACGCCTCCTCGCCATGCCGCTGGGCAAGGGTGATCTGATCGCCGGTTACGCCCTCGCGTTCGGCGCCGTCGCGATCCTCCAGTCCCTCCTGGCCACCGCGCTCTCGGTATGGGTGCTCGGCCTCGACGTGGTCGGCTCCCCCTGGCTGCTGCTCCTCGTCGCCCTGCTCGACGCCCTGCTCGGCACGGCGCTCGGCCTGTTCGTCTCCGCTTTCGCCGCATCCGAGTTCCAGGCCGTCCAGTTCATGCCGGCCGTGATCTTCCCGCAGCTCCTGCTCTGCGGCCTGTTCATCGCACGCGACCGGATGGCGCCCGTCCTCGAAGCCATCTCGAACGTCCTGCCCATGTCCTACGCGGTCGACGGCATGAATGAAGTCCTCCACCACACCGACGTCACCGGCAACTTCGTCCGTGACGTCCTGATCGTGGCGGGCTGCGCCCTCCTCGTCCTCACCCTCGGCGCAGCCACCCTCCGCCGCCGCACCGCCTGATGTCCCGGTGCGAGGATGGCGGCGACGACGTACCACCAGAACCGCGTACCACCGCACCGTCCGGAGGGTGAACCGCATGACCCAGACAGTCGCAGTCCTCGGCACCGGCAAGATCGGCGAGGCCCTGCTCAGCGGCATGATCCGGGCGGGCTGGCGCCCCGTCCACCTGCTGGTCACCGCCCGCCGCTCCGAGCGTGCCGAGGAACTCCGCACCCGCTACGGCGTCGAGTCCGTCACCAACGCCGAGGCCGCCAAGCGCGCCGACATCCTCATCCTCGCGGTCAAGCCCCAGGACATGGGCCGGCTACTCGAGGAGCTCACCCCTCACATCACCGCCGACCGCCTGGTCATCAGCGCCGCCGCCGGCATCACGACCGGCTTCATCGAGGACCGCCTCGCTGCGAGGACTCCGGTCGTACGTGTCATGCCGAACACCCCGGTCCTCGTGGACGAGGGCATGTCCGTCATCTCCGCGGGCAGTCACGCCACCACCGAACACCTCGCCGCCGCCGAGGCGATCTTCGGCGGCGTCGGCAAGACCCTTCGCGTCCCCGAGTCCCAGCAGGACGCGGCGACCGCGCTCTCCGGCTCGGGACCCGCGTACTTCTACTTCCTTGTCGAGGCGATGACCGACGCGGGCATTCTGCTCGGCCTGCCCCGCGCCCAGGCCCACGACCTGATCGTGCAGGCCGCCATCGGCGCTGCGGTGATGCTCCGCGACAGCGGCGAACACCCGGTCAAGCTCCGCGAAGCCGTCACCAGCCCGGCAGGCACCACCATCAGCGCCATCCGTGAGCTGGAGAACCACGGCGTACGGGCCGCCCTGATCGCCGCCCTCGAAGCAGCCCGCGACCGCAGCCGCGAGCTGGCCTCGGGCAACGGCTGACCCTCACTTCCCCGCGGCCGCCACCAGCTCCGCACTCGCCACAACCTTCGCGAACCCACCGCTGTGCAGCGTCACAGCGGTGGCCCGCGCCAGCCGCTCCGCGCTCAGTTCCCACCCCCACGGCCCGATCGCGTCGAACGTGTACGTCGCATCGAACGCGAAGAACACCTCGTACCCGAGATTCCCGCCCATTCGCGCCGTCGTCTCTGCGCACATATTGGTCTGGATCCCAGCCACCACGATCTGCCGCACTCCGGCCTCGTTCAGCCACACCCCCAGATCGGGCGTCCCGTAGAAGGCGGAATTGACCGTCTTCGTCAGGAACAGCTCGGGCCCACTACCCTTCCCCCGCCGCTCCTCCACGTATCCCTTGAACGCGTTCCCCGAGTACCCGGGCCGCAGTGGCGAATCCGGCTTCGTCGAGTCATGCCGTACGAATACGACGGGGCGCCCGCTCTCCTGCCACGCATCGATCAGCTCGGCGATGTTCCGATCCGCCTCGGGATTGTTCCGTGGCCCCCAGTACCCCTCCTCCTCAAAGCCTTCCTGCACGTCCACCACGACCAATGTTGCGTTCTCTGCAATCTCCATGGGAACGATGCTGCCGCCTCGCGCCCGTATCGCCCAGAGGTCGAAAAGTCATCGATCGATGCTTTACTGCCACCATGGCGACCGGACACACACCCACCCCCGCCCGCATCGCCCTTCTCTCGTTCCCTGGCGTCCGGGCGTTCGACGTCTCGGTCATCACCGAGGTCTGGGGGGTGGACCGCACCGACCGCGGCGTCCCGCCGTTCGACCTGCGCCGCATCGCCGCCGACCCGGCCCCCATCCCCCTGCGCGGTGGCCTCTCCCTCACCCCGGACCGCACCCTCGCCTGGCTGACCCGCGCCGACCTGATCGTCGTCCCCGGCCTCGACGACCACCTGACACCCGCCCCCGCCCCGGTCCTCGAAGCCCTCCGCCGCGCCCACGCCCGCTCCACCCCGATCGCCGCGCTCTGCGGCGGCGCATTCACCCTCGCCCAGGCAGGCCTCCTCGACGGCCGCCGGGCCGTCACCCACTGGAACCTCACCGACCTCCTCCGCACCCACCACCCCCGCGTGACGGTCGTCCCGGATGCGCTGTTCCTCCACGACGACAACATCTGGACGTCAGCGGGCACTGCGGCCGGCATCGACCTCTGCCTCCATCTCGTCCGTACGACCCATGGCGCCGAAGCCGCAGCAGCGATCGCCCGTTCGATGGTCACGGCCCCGTTCCGCACCGGAACCCAGGCCCAATTCATCGAGCACCCCACCCCGCACACCGACCGGGATGCCGACACCCTGGCCGCCGTACGGGCCTACGCTCTTACCCATCTGGCCGAACCGCACACGGTGGCGGGCCTCGCCGCCCGCGCCGGCATGTCCCCCCGCTCCTTCGCCCGCCACTTCCAGGCGACTACGGGCACCACCCCCCTGCGCTGGCTGATCACTCAGCGCATCGCCGCAGCTCAAAAGCTTCTGGAGCGCACCGACCTCCCTCTCCCCGAGGTGGCCCGCCGTACCGGCTTCGGCAGCGAGATCACGATGCGCCAGCACTTCGCCACCCACCTGGCCACCAGCCCCCGTGACTACCGCCTGGCTTTCCAGCACACCCTGGACCAACCGGAGGTTGACATGGCCCGCCTGCATCCGTAATGTGCTCCGAGTTGTCCGACGTGAGTGCCGACCCCGGTCGGTCCCCGGACAGCCATTCCGCAGTAACCACAACGAGCGAGCGACGCCTGTCGCCCGGCTTTGCGTGCGTATTTGCGAAATGAAGAATCCGCGTTCGAAGGAGCGTGACCCCGATTAGCGTCGGGGCGCAGGATTCGCTAAAGTCTCACTCGTCGGAACGGCCCAACAGCCGGGAAGACAAATCCCACTGACTGGGAATCAGGCCCGAAAGGATCTGATAGAGTCGGACTCGCCGGAAAGGGAAA